>CAVXWH010000001.1:697500-939261 GCA_963765455.1 uncultured Actinomycetes bacterium | reverse complement strand
TCGGCTGGCAGTCTGATTCGTAGCTCCCCTGCGAAGGACTGAATCTGCGCCCCTTCGCCTTGCCGATCACCCGCGACTATCCTCGTCTTCGTCGGGCGGATCACCTGGATCAATCACGAGCCTAGATCCCTACCCTGAGCCACGAAGGGGGTTGGACGTGAAAGCAACACAGGAACTCACTAGCGAACACGGTGCGGTGCTTGCCGGGCTGAAGATCCTCGACAAGGTCACGGCGGCGATTACGGAGAAGAGCGAACAGGCTCCCGAGCACCTCGAGCAGCTGCTCGACTTCTTCAAAGGGTTCGTGGACGATTGCCACCACGGCAAAGAGGAAGACGTGCTGTTCCCCGAGCTGGAGCGGCGGGGTGTGAAGCGCGAAGGCGGTCCCATCGGCGTCCTGCTCGCCGAGCACGAGGTCGGCCGAGAGCACGTCCGGGCGATCGCGGACGGCCTCCAGCGGTTACGGCGCGGCGATGACGAGGCCGCGGCCGTGATCAGCGAACGGGCCCTTGCTTTACACGAGATTCTGCTGGAGCACATCCGCAAGGAGAGCGAAGTCCTCTTTCCCATGGCAGACCGCTTGGTTCCCGATGACGTCGCCGCGACGCTCGCCGAGAAGTTCGAAGAGATCGAGCGCGAGCGCGTCGGCGAGGGAAAGCACGAGGCGTATCACGCCATGCTGCACGACCTGAAGGACCGCTACGGGATCGCATGACCAGTCGAAGACGGCGGCGCCTGGTCTTGCATTTCAGCGCCGCCGCCGCGACCGGCGTGACAGGCGTGGCTCGCTACGGCTGTCTCCTGGGTACGCCGGTATCAATCACCGCACCTCCCGATAGGGAAGCGGATCCGTCGGCGGTGGGGGAGTGTTGCTCAGGCTGAAGCTACCGGCCGCACGTCCGATTCCTCCCGCCTGACCGGCGTTGCCGGCGACGGCGGGGCGAGTGGAAACGAGCCGGGGAGGAGAGAACGGAACTAGGAATCCGTCCGCGAGAACAGAGAAGGGGTAGCAGCTTGCGAATCGCCGTCTTCAGTGCCAAGTCCTACGTTCGAGAGTTCCTCGACCCGGCCAACGTCGAGTTCGGTCACGAGCTCGTCTACTTCGAGCCCTCTCTGGATTGCGCCACCGTTCCGCTGGCTGCCGGATTTCCCGCCGTCTGCGTCTTCGTGAACGACCGGCTCGATCGAGCCGTGCTTGAGCGCCTCGCCGGCGGCGGCACGCATCTCGTTGCACTCCGCTCGGCCGGCTTCAACAACGTAGATCTCGCTGCTGCGGCGGAGCTTGGGGTTACGGTCACCCGCGTCCCCGCTTACTCGCCCTATGCGATCGCCGAGCACACTGTCGGTCTGATCCTGGCGCTGAACCGCGGCATCCATCGCGCCTTCGCGCGCGTGCGCGATCGGAACTTCGCGCTGGGAGGGCTGCTCGGCTTCGACCTGCACGGCAGAACGGTCGGCATCGTCGGCACAGGTGCTATCGGCTCGGCTCTGGCCCGCGTCCTCGCCGGCTTCGGTTGCACCTTGCTCGCGTACGACGTACACGAGAATCCCGACTGCATCGAGCTCGGCGTGAAGTACATGGAGCTGAACGAGCTGTTCGCCGCTTCCGACATCATCAGCCTCCATTGTCCGCTCACGCCGGAGACCTACCATCTGATCGACGCCGAGGTACTCGAGCGGGTGAAGCCCGGAGTGATGCTGATCAACACGAGCCGCGGTGCGCTGATCGACACCCAGGCGGTGATCGACGCGCTCAAGGACGGCCGCGTCGGCTACCTCGGCCTAGACGTTTACGAAGAGGAAGCTGGGCTCTTCTCGGAGGATCTCTCCGACGAGATCGTTCAAGACGACGTTTTAATGCGTCTCCTCACCTTTCCGAATGTGATCATCACCGCCCACCAGGCCTACTTCACCTCGGATGCGCTGCGCACTATCGCCGAGGTGACGCTCGCCAACGTCAGCGCCTTCGAGCGTAGCGAGAAGTCGGGCAACGAAGTCGGCCTGGAGCGGATCAGAGGCTGAGCCGCTCCAGGCCGAGCACTACTCCGCCGAGACCAAGCGAGACGGGGTGTCTGAGCACCGGTTTGATCTCGCGGACCTCCGAGGCCTGTCGACTGAACGTCCGAAGCACGCTCGAACCCTCCCTGGCGGCGTACAGAAAGGGCTCCAAACCGCGCTTCGAGCGCGTCCAACGTGGCCATCACCCGGATCAAGGGGACGCAGTACCCGTCCTGTCAGCTCGCTGTGAGCTTGCGGAATACGCCCGTGAAGTTGAGGGGCGAGGCCGAGCGTCGCACGACCTGTAGCCGGTGCTCGCTGGCGAGGCGGTTGAGCGCGCGCCGTGTCGGGAGGCGCCGCCCGAACGGGGCGACGAAGTCGGTATAGAGGAGGTGGCCGCCCGGTTTGAGCACTCGCGTCATTTCGGTGAGCGCCTGCTGCCACTCGCGGATGTGGTGCGTGGTCTTGTTCGTGTAGACGAGATCGAATTCGCCGTCTGCGAAGGGCAGATCTATAGCGTCGGCGACGAGGAAGCGCGTGGCGGCGAGATTGGTGCTCTCGGCGACGGCGGTTTGGATCTGTTCGGGGTCGATATCGACGCCGGTGACTTCCAGCCCGAAGGTGGTCGCGAGGTGGATCGGTGCGGTGCCGTTGCCGCAGCCGACGTCGAGTAATCGCTGGCCGGGCTGGGGGTCCGCGATCCGGACGAGCTGCTCGGCGTGCTCGGCGACGCGCGCGCTGTGCCGAGCGCTGTTCACGAACTGCTTCTCGATTCGTCTCATCTTCATGTTCGATTCTCCCAGGTGAGCACCTCATGCGACAGCTTCCTAGCCGTCAAGCATGTTGAAAGACGTTTCGGAGAGTCGCTGAGGCTCCGTTCGCCGGGTCGGGATGAACGGTCCTCCGGCAGAGAGATTTAGTTTCGGCTAACTTAGGTGCGCCTAAAGGACTGGCGGATGGACCATCACGATCTGAGCGCGTCGATACAGGACTACACGAAGGAGATCTACGCGCTCAGGGCGCGCGATGGTCACGTGCGCACCTCGATGCTGGCAGAACGGCTCGGGGTGAGCGCGCCGTCGGTGTCGGGGATGATCCGAACGCTCGTGGACCGCGGTCTCGTGGCGCATGAGCCCTACCGCGGTGTCACGCTCACCCCCGAGGGCGAGCGCGTGGCGCTCGGGGTGATCCGCCACCACCGCCTACTCGAGCTCTTCCTCGCGGAGAGCCTGGGCGTCCCTTGGGACCGCGTGCACGACGAGGCGGAGCAACTCGAGCACGCGATCTCGGAGGAGCTGGAGGAGCAGATTTCGGCCAGGCTGGGCGATCCGAGCCGTAACCCCTATGGCGAACCGATCCCAAGCCGAGAGGGAACGATCAAGGAGGTCGGCGGATCGAGCCTCGCGGATCTCGACCCGGGACAGGCGGGCACCTTCGCCGAGATCCCTCACGCCGAGCCCGAGGTTCTCGGTCTGCTCGACAAGCGCGGAATCCGGATCGGCGACCGGATCAAACTGATCGAGAAGCAGGCGCTTGGATCGGTCCTCGTGAGCGTTGGTACGCGCGAGCACGTTCTCGACAAGAACACGGCGAGCGCAATGCGCGTGGTTGTCGCCGAGGAGCAATAGGCCAGGCGCAGTGAGCAGTTCTCACTCCATCACCGGCCTCGAGCTCGAGAGTCGTCAGGGCAGCATCGCCCTCTTCGGTCACCCGAACGTCGGGAAGTCGGTTCTGTTCCAGCGCTTGACCGGGCGCTACGTGATGGTCTCCAACTACCCGGGGACAACCGTCGAGCTCTCACGCGGTGCGGCGCGGTTCATGGCGGACACCGATGTGGTGGACACGCCTGGAATCGTCGCCCTCCCGCCGCGGAGCGAAGACGAGCAGGTCGCCTTACAGATGCTCCTGGACGAGCCGGTGCGAGCGATCGTGCAGGTGGGCGACGGGAAGAATCTGCGCCGCAGCCTCCTGCTTTCCGTTCAGCTCGCCGAGATGGGCTTGCCGATGGTGCTGGCGCTCAACATGATGGACGAGGCCGATGCGCGCGGGGTCTCCATAGACGACCGCCTTCTCGGCGAGCGGCTCGATCTTCCGGTCGTACCGACGATCGCCACGCGAGGAACGGGCGTCAAGAGGCTCGCCTCCGAGGTGGAGTCCGCCCGGGCTCCCCGCTTCCGGCTCGTCTACCCGGAGGCGATCGAGGAAGGCCTCGCCGAGCTCGCCTCTTTCCTTCCCGAGAGCGCCCTCGATCCCCGCGCCCTGGCCCTCCTGTGGTTGAGCGGGGATGAGACGACCGAAGCCTGGGTCGTGGAGCGCGTGGACGAGGAGACGCTGCGCGATCTCGCTTCTGGCCGCGACCGGGCCGCAGCGGAGTTTTCCGAGCCCATCTCCGCCGTCATTCAGCGCGTTCATCTCGCTTACGTGGACGCGTTGGTCGCAGATGTCGTTCGAGAGACGGGCGACAGGTCGGCAGGTTTCGCCGCCAAGCTGGGGCGGCTCGCCACGCACCCCGTCTGGGCCTGGCCGATACTGGCGCTGATCCTCTACGGCACGTACTGGTTCGTCGGCGTCTTCGGAGCGGGTCACCTGGTCGGTTGGATCGAGGGAAGCCTCTTTGGCAAGATCGTCAACCCCTGGGTGACAGAGTGGGTGCACCGCCTCGTCCCGATCGGCTTTCTGTCCGATTTCCTCGTTGGTAAGTACGGCCTCTGGACGATGGGCATGACCTACGCCCTGGCGCTGATTCTCCCCATTGTCACGACCTTCTTTCTCGTCTTCAGCCTGCTCGAGGACTCGGGCTACCTACCGAGGCTTTCGGTGGTGACGAACCGCCTCTTTTCGGCGCTCGGGCTGAACGGCAAAGCGGCTCTGCCGATGGTGCTCGGTCTCGGCTGCGTGACGATGGCCACGCTCACGACCCGGATCCTGGAGAGCAAGCGCGAGCGACTGCTCGCGATCCTGATGCTGTCACTCGCCGTCCCCTGCTCGGCGCAGCTCGGGATCGTTCTCGGCATGCTCGGCAGAATCTCGCTCGTCGCTGTCCTGATCTGGGGCGGCGTCGTGCTGGCGGTGCTCTTCTCGGTCGGCGCTCTGGCAGCGCGGCTCGTACCGGGGGAACGGACGGCGCTGGTGCTCGAGCTGCCGCCACTGCGCCTACCCGTCATCTCGAACGTAGTCACTAAGACCGCCGCCCGACTCGAGTGGTACCTGAAAGAGGTCATTCCGCTTTTCCTCGCCGGCACGGCACTTCTCTTCGCGCTCGATAAGACACGTGCGCTGCCCGCGCTGATCGATGCGATGAAGCCGATCGTGTCCGGGTGGCTCGGGCTGCCGGCGGCGGCGAGCACCGCCTTCCTGGTTGGTTTTCTGCGCCGTGATTTCGGAGCGACGGGTCTATTCGTGATGCAGTCGCACGGGCAACTCACGCCCGAGCAGGTTGTCGTGGCGATGGTGACGATCACGCTCTTCATCCCCTGCGTGGCGAGCGTGTTCATGATCGCGCGGGAGCGAGGCGTGCGCACTGCCGCAGCGATGACGGCGCTGATCTTCCCGCTGGCCTTTCTTGTCGGCGGCGTTCTGCATTGGGCACTCCTTGGGATCGGTTGGGGCGGATAGCCGGTGAGTTCCGACGCTCAGAAGAGCCAACCCGAGCTACTGACTTGCGAGAGGTGTGGATACCGCTTCGATCCCGCGCAGAACGCCGCCTGCGGTTCTTGCCCGATGCACAGAGGCTGCGCGCTAGTGTGCTGTCCTGCCTGCGGCTATAGCTCGGTTGACCCGAGGCGCTCCCGGCTCGTCGCTCTCGGATCGTGGATCGCAGCTCGCCTGCGACTCTCTAAGCGAACCACTCGCTCTGGAACGGGCGCGCTGACGCTAGCCGACGTCCCGCCCGGACGCCGGGCGCGCATCGAAGCGCTGGACGGCCTCTCGACCGGTCGGTGTCATCAAATGCAAGCCTACGGCGTCGCGCCGGGCCGCTGGGTCAAGGTCGTGCAACAGTCGCCGGTCACCGTCGTCCGAGTCGAACATCTCGATCTCGCTTTCGAGTTGGACATCGCACGCGGGATTCGCGTCGAGGCGGCGGCGACCGAAAGCGACACGAGGGAGAAGACCGCAAAGCGGCCGGCGAACGCCTCAAAGGGCTCGGCAACCTAAGATAGATCGGTGCCGCTCGCGTCGCTCATCTCGTACTCGCGGGCGATCGTGCTCGGGCTCCTGCAGGGTGTCTCGGAGCTGTTTCCCATCTCCAGCCTCGGGCACACTGTCATCCTGCCGCGCCTGCTCGGCTGGAACATCCACCAGAAGGACGCCTACTTCATCGCCTTTCTCGTTGCTCTCCACATCGCGACGGCGCTCGTCCTGCTCGCCTTCTTTTGGCGCGACTGGGTGCGAATCCTGCGCGGTATCGGCCGCTCCCTGCGCGACCGGGCCATCCACGCGGAAGACAGCGACGCAAAGCTCGGCTGGCTGCTCGTGGTCGGAACGATTCCGGCCGGAATCCTCGGGCTCCTGCTCGAGAACAAGCTCAAGAGCCTCTTTGCCTCGGCGACTTCGGCAGCGGTCTTCCTGATGCTCAACGGCCTGCTGCTATACGGAGCTGAATTGTTGCGTCGGCGCGCGCCGCGGCCTGCCGCCGTCTCGCTCGAGCGCCAGGGCCCGCCGCTCCTGAGCGGATCCGGCGCGCAGGAGTCGGTGCAGGCCGATCGACGGATCGCGCACACGACTAGCTGGGGCAAGGCGATGATGATCGGGACGGCTCAGGCGCTCGCCCTGATTCCCGGCTTCTCGCGCTCCGGAGCGGCGATGGGCGGCGGCCTGATCGCCGGCCTGTCGCACAAGGACGCCGCGCGCTTCGCGTTCCTGCTTGCGACCCCCGTCATCGGTGCCGCCGGGCTGCTCAAGCTCCCTGAGCTGCTGGGGGCACAGGGAAACGGCGTCCGTGGGCAGGCACTCGTGGGAGCTCTCGCGGCGGCTCTCACGGCCTACCTCTCGGTGCGCTTCCTGATGCGATTCTTTGAGACGAACCGTCTGACGCCGTTTGCCGTCTACTGCTTCCTCGCCGGCGCCGCCTCGCTTACCTACTTCCTGATCGGCTAGCTTCCTCAGAGAACTTCGGTTGGAAGGCGCACTAGGCGAGGGAGATAGCACCGAGTAGGTAGACGGAAGCGGCTGTGCCTCGTCGAGATCGTCGCCGGCGATGAGGTCGAGGTAGACGTGCGAAAACCAGTCGCCAGACAGTGCGCGGAGTCGTAGCGGCCGAATGACTCCCTCCCTGAAGTCGATCGCCTACCGTAGAGTCCCGGTATGAACGGGCGCGGCGGTTCACTGCGAGTCCTCCGTTGGCTCATCACCGTGGTGGTCCTGACCCTGGGAGGCGTGCTCGTCGCACGCGGTCATCTCCTCGTCGGGCCGCTGATCTGTGGACTGGCCGCGCTTCGGATCGTATCCATGCTCCTCTTCGCCCGACGCCGGCGTACATTCGGCAAGCGGTGGAGCTCCGACCCGGTGCGCCCGCTGCTCCGCGGACTCATTCGGCGCGAGTTCGCGGTGGCTGCCGGCACGATCGGTTTGGATCCGGCTGAGCTGCGCCGCGATTTCGCAGGAGGCCGGTCGATCGCCGAGGTGTCCGCCACCGCCGGGATCGTGCTCGATACGGTCGTTAGGGCAATCGTCGCCGATGCCACGGCCAGGCTCGATCGGGACCTGGCCGACGGCACTGCATCGCCGGACGCGGTCGCTCAGGCGAAGGCCAGGCTGCCTCAATGGGCGGCCCGGCTCGCCCATTACACCAGGGATGATCTGCTCGGGTCGATGCCGATGGGGCGTTCTCGCGGCGGCCGAGGTTCGCGAGAAAGGCCCTGAGCGGTTCGTCCCGCCGACATCGCCGAGCCCGCCTGTCGCGCGTCGGATATCGGCGTCGAAGACCCAGCCCGGAATCCTACTCGGTGCCGACAAGAGTCCGGCCACGCTGGTCCTAGGTGAAGAGAAGCATCGAAGACCGCGTCACTCAGAAGAGTGATGCCTCTTCCCCGTCTATGCGGTTTTACGTGCCCCGCGGAACTTACGGTCGACGACATAGTTCGCTGCCAGAATGGTCCGCGTTCCCATAACCTGGGCCAACGCCAGCTCGCGCGAGATCACTTGGGGTAAATAACCCGTACGTCATCAAGCACCCGTCGCCGGCTATCTCACTAACATGAAAAACGGACCAATAAACGGGGTCAGGTCATGAGCACGTAACAGGGCTTCGTTCGTTGGTCTTGTTTTCCGAACAGCCCGGCCCCGTGGCCGGGCTGTTTCTGTCGAACCGCGCCGCATCCCCGGGGGTCGGGGGTCCGAATCGGGGTCAGGACCGACTCGAACCCGCTACCGGTGAGTTACGGGAATTCCGATTAGGAAAGGAGCGATAGATGAGGAAGTTCGAGCCCGCATTCTCCATCGTTGCAGCTTCCGGCGCGTGACTCCAGACTCAGTCGCCCGAACCGCGAATAGCCGCCGGCATGCCGGCTCGGTAGCAGCCCTCTTGGCCGGCTTTGAGTTGCCGCACGCTCGGCGGATCGGCAGCCAGGAGCTCCGGCACCGTCACTGCTCGGAGCCGGTGGCGGCGCAGGTAGGGAAGGATCAGGCGGTGGAGAGCGCGGATCGTCTGGCCGCGGTTTTCGTGCATCAGGATAATCGAGCCCGGGCGCACGACGCGCTCGACGTTCTTCGCGATCTGATACCAGGGAGCGCCCTCGGAGTCGCGTGTGTCGATACTCCAGAGAACAACGGCGAGACCGAGCGAGCGTGCCGAGGCCCTGACCTTGCCGTCAAGCGCGCCGTAGGGCGGGCGAAAGAGGAGTACCGGGACGTGCGTTTCGGCCTCGATTGCCTTCCGCGTGGAGAAGAGTTGCGCTCGGATCGCGCTTACGGAGAGACCCGGTAGGTATGGATGCGTCCAGGTGTGGTCGCCAAGCGCCCCGAGGCGAAGCTCCTGGCGGGGAAGCGTCTTCCAGTAGCGAAGCTCCTTACCGACCAGGAAGAACGTGGCCCTGGCTCCCGCTCGACGCAGAATCCGGAGCGCCAGGCTCGTATAGGCACCGGGGCCGTCGTCGAAGGTGAGCGCGACGTCGCGGCCGTCGTGACCGCCGCAGTAGATCGGAAGGCCGACCCGGATCAGACGCTTGAGTGTCTTCGTCTCGGCCAGTCGCTCGGCCTCGGCTCGCTTCTCGAGCTGCTTCCGGCGCGCCGCCGCTGGGCGAAGGAGGTGGGACGCACCTGGACGATGGATGGCGATGACCCTATGCGCCCCTTCGCCCCCGCCGAGCACGAGGAAGAGGGTGAGGCCGACCGCCACCGCAACTATGCCCGCCGCAAGCGTCAGGCGTTGGATCAGCAGCCGCCGCCGTTCTCGCTGCCGCCGGCGTGTTCGGCCCGGCGCATCCGAGTGCATGGGTACACGATTGCAGATGCGCCGTGCTTCGTGCTCCGAGCCGTCGCCGGGGAATCGCTACCCGCCCGCCCGCGAGGAAATTGTCGCCAAGCTGAGCGAAGCCAAAGCTGCTTATGAACGCGCGGCACACATTTCAGGCGTTTCACGGCAACCCACCACCCAACCCCCGTACTTGCCACCGTGTTCCGACCTCGCGGGTGGGTGGGAGCCGCGCGTTCTCTAGCTAGACGACAAACTTTTGGCTGAACTTTTGCCCACCTGGGCCGATCTGACCTGATCTTAGGTGACCTCAGATGACCTAGCAGAGCCGAATTCCACGTTGCCTTACCTGGCAACGGTCGTCTCATAACCCGGAGGTCGCAGGTTCAAATCCTGCCCCCGCTATTAGAAAGGCCCCGGAAACGGGGCCTTTCTGTTCTCTACGGTGAGAACAGGCTCAAGAACTTTTGCCCAACTTTTGCCTGCCTAGGCGGCGGCGGGACCTTTTCGGGCGAGAATATACTCGCCCAAGCGAAGGGAGCCTTCCTACTCCTCCTCGCCCCGTTTATGCGGAGGCGGACCGGAAGAGTCCTATCGCCCTCGCGACCACCGTCCTACAATCCATAGCAATGCGACGGTTTAGCTCTTTCGTAAGCCCGCCGCTGTTGATCACGGGACTACTAGTGGCCGCCACTGCGGCCGCCGCTCCAAGCAGTCACCTGACAACCGCCGCCTCCGGCGCCAGGATCTCCGCTCACCTATCGGCGACCAGTTTCATGCCCGCCCAGGCGGGCTCGGCCAAGCTGATCTACAGGTTCTCGAAGCCGAGTAAGAGCTTCTCCTACAGGCTCCGCGTCAGGTACGGCTCGGAGTGGTGGATGTCGACGTGGCAGACGCTCAAGAGCGTCAAGAAGAAGGGCCTTTTCAAAGGCTCTAAGTCGATGACTGTGAAGAAGCTCTTCGCCGGCAAGCCGATCAAGGTCGGCAGTTACCAACTGAGGCTCTCCGCCGGCCGGGGTACCAACACCCTCTCCTTTCGGGTTGTGAACGCCCCGGTTCAGGCGAGCGGTTTCACGCACGCTACCGCGATCGCTGCCGCCGACTCGGACACCTGCGCGGTACTCCTAGACGGCGCGGTCGACTGCTGGGGTTGGAATTTCGATGGCCAACTCGGCTACATATATGACGACAGCTCGATCCCGGTTCCGATTAGCGGTATCACCGACGCCGCCTCGGCCAGTATCGGCTACGAACACATCTGCGCCAGTCTTTCCGGCGGCACGGTCGACTGCTGGGGCGACAACGGTTACGGACAGCTTGGCGACGGAGAGACGGACCACGGTTACGGTCTGGATGGCAGTGGCGAAGATTTCAGCCCGACCCCGGTTACGGTCAGCAATATCACGAACGCGACCGCGGTTAGCGCCGGCATCTTCCACACCTGCGCCCTTCTCTCCGGCGGCGCGGTCGACTGCTGGGGCAGGAACGACAACGGCCAGCTCGGCGACGGAGTGTCGGACCACGGTCACCGTGCGGATTACTTTGGACACGACGTCAGCGCGACTCCGGTCCAGGTCAAAGGCGTCACGAACGCCACCCAGGTCAGCGTAGGCGGTGACGATACCTGTGCCCTACTCTCCAATCACACGGTCGAGTGCTGGGGCGCGAACGGCAATGGACAGCTCGGTGACGGCACGCAGAACGACAGCCCGACCCCGGTTCAAGTCAGCGGCATCACTAACGCCACAGCGGTTAGCGTCGGCGACTCACACACCTGCGCCGTTCTCTCCGACGGCACGGTCGACTGCTGGGGCGACAACGGCGACGGCCAGCTCGGTGACGGAGTGCCGGACCACGACCACCGTACGGATTCGATTGCAAACGACTTCAGCCCGACCCCGGTTCAGGTAAACGACATCACCACCGCCATCTCTGTCAGCGCCGGCGACTACTACACCTGCGCCCTTCTCGTCGACGGCACGGTCGAGTGCTGGGGCGCAAACGGCTCTGGCCAGCTCGGTGACGGAGTGCCTGACCACGGTAACGGGACGGATTTCTTCGGACATGACTTCAGCCGGGCCCCGGTTCCGGTCAGCGGCATAACGAACGCTACCGTGGTCGGCGCCGGCGACTTCCATACCTGCGCGCTGCTCATCGACCGCACGGTCGAGTGCTGGGGCGATAACGAGTTCGGCCAGCTCGGCAACGGTATGTCATCGGGCAGCTCGACTCCGGTTAACGTGGTTGGTCTCCGCTAAAACTGTCTAGCGAATCCCGCGCCGGGGCCTCGTACTCGATTAGATCAGGCTACATTCCTGAACACTCGCCCAGGCGACCCTCCTGGTTCGTGGCCGCGAGAGAAGTAGAACCGCGAGCCGCGTAGTTTCGGCCGGTTTAGCGCCAACTGTTGCCGCGGCGCTAGCCGCCAGAGCCCGCGACGCCGTTCGCCTGTGCGACTACGTTGCCCGCCGCGTCGTAGGCGGTTAGTTGTGTGACCTTGGCTCCCTTTTTTAGAGAGCCGAGAAACATTCCCTCGACGACCGGCAGAGTCTTGGTCGACCCGTCCGCTAGCGTGAGCTGCAAGGTGGCAGCATCGACGTATACGTGGCCCGAGACGGTCATCAGCGAGGGATGCAGAGGTATCCCCACTTCACCCCAATTGATGTTCGAGGGGGGCGGCGATGGGTAGCAGCCGCCGAAGCCGTACCGGCCGTTCGACCCGACCGGGTCGTTGGTGAAGTCGATGAACCAGCACTGACCACCCTGATCGTCCGGCGCGGCCCAGAGATCCTCCGGCCCGTCCGCAGTCTGAATCTCTACCACTCCGTGCGCCTTACTCACGTCCGCGTGTGGGAGCCGGAACGCGATGCTTTTCTTTGTCAACTCGTCGGCCAACCTGTTACTGAACGCGAAGTTGCTCGAGATCGTCGACGGTGCTGGCGTACCCTCGAACAGGTCCACGATCTTGCTGCCGAAAGCGAGCGCGGTCGGGACTAGCACGAGCGCGACGGCGACTAGTGCGACCACGAGCCGCGAGCGGCGTGACAAGCGAAATCCGGACCGGCCTCGGCGCTGAGGTTGGCCCGACGTGGCGAGGCCGTAGATCCGTTGCGCCGTCTCCTCATCAGGCGCTGGAACTTCGCGACGAAACTCGACAAGCAGCTGGAGATCGTCCTCGGTCATCGCTACTCCTTCGGTGTTGCGCTGAACGTCTTCGCTGCCGGTTGCCCGTTGGCCCCGAGCCGGTTCCGCAACCGCTCACGGGTCCTGTGCAGCCGCGACTTCACTGTCCCGACCGGGAGCGACAAGGCGGCGGCGATCTCGCCGTCGCTCAGCTCGGCCCAGGCGTGCAGGAGCAGGATCTCCCGGTCCCGCGGGCGCAGGTCGGCGAGCGCTCGTGCAAGCTCGCGGCGGCGAGCCTGGGCCTCCAGACGCCCAACGCTGCCGTCGTCCTCAGCGAGAACGGGATCGACGCCCGTTCGCGCGTACGCGCGCAGCATCCGTCGCTCGTCGCGCCAGTAGTGGCGGGCGAGGTTCGCTGCGATGCCATACAGCCAGGGCCGCAGCGGCCGGGTCTGGTCGAATCGCTCCCAGTTCACGAAGGCGGTCGCGAACGTGTCCGCGGTCAGATCCCCGGCCGCCGCCGCACCTACGCGCCGACGAAGGTAGCGGTGCAGCTGCGCGAACTCCGCCTCGAACGCGGCCTCGAACGACAGACTCATCAACAAGCAGTTTCCCGCATCGGCTGAACAGGTTCCCCGACCTGCGAAAGCGCGGGCTCAGGCGACATTCCCGTGCTTTCGCTCATACCGCATCGTGTCGCTGTTCGATGCTCGCCGTCTAGCTATCTCGCACCGCTTCGAACATCCGCTCCTCGCCCCTGGCCGCCGCCCCCGGGAAGAGCACCTGAGCGGCGTGGATGTAGCGCTCGGTGACCTGGCTCTGTGAGTGACCGGCCCTGAGCTGGACGTAGGCCATCGGGTTACCGGCCGCGGCCTCGTGCGTGAGCGCGGTGTGGCGGAGATCGTGGAAGGGTCGGAAAGGCTTGCTGATGCCTGCTCGCCCGAGCGCCGGCTTGAGATAGACGCGGGCGAGCTTGCCCGGGTCGAGCGGCGTCCCCTTCTCGGGATGGCAGAAGACGAGCTCCTCCTCGCCCTGGAAGGGACTCCGGCGCCAGTGCTCGGCGAGCAAGTCCTTCGTGCGCGGCCCGAGCTCGATCATCCGGCGCGAGGCGCGCGACTTGGGTGTGGTGAAGCGGCTCTTGACGAGCGCCTCTCGTCACCTGCACCTGTCCTTCGAGCAGGCGCACGTCCTTCCAACGAAGCGCGAGCAGCTCTCCCCGGCGCATGGCGGTGCCGAGGCCGAAGAAGGTGATCGTGCGAGCGATCCGCCACCAGACCCGCTCTTCTACTGTCGCTTCCCGCTCCAGCTCTCCGTAGGCGCTCCAGAGCCTCGCGATCTCGACCTCGCTAAGGACGTTCAGCTCGCTTTCCCTGACGCGTGGGCGCTCGCACTCCGAGACCGGGTTCGTCCTGATCAACTTCCAGCGCACTGCGCGCTTCAGCATCACCTGCAGGCAGAGGAGGTGGTTTGTAACCGTCTTCGGCGAGTAGCCGGCCTGGATCTTCCGAGTCACGTAGCGGTCGATCAGCTCGGGCTGCTGCTCGAGATCGGCTAGGAGCACATGCCCGAAGGCGGGCAGCAGGTGATTACGGATCGTCTGCCTGTAGCCGTCCGTCTGTCGTCAGCTTGAGTCCGCGTCCGGGTAGGTACTCGCTCAGCCAGCGATCGGCGAACTCCTCGAAGCGGATCTTCTCCGGTGCTCGGTAGCCGTCTCGCTCGACGTCGACGATCCGGCGGCGAAGCTCGGTCTCGGCACGCTTACGGTTCCAGAGGGGCTCCTTGCCGAGCGTCTCCAGCACACGCCGGCCGGAGGCATCTTTGTAGCGGATGCGCCAAACGACGCCACGTGGACCCTCGTAGCGCCAGACACGGCCCCATTTCGGCTCTCTGTCTCTGGCATGTCGTCAATCACAAGCTCGAATCCGGCCGAAACGCAAGTCGCCCAGCAGAGAGGGCCCTGCCGCTTCTCCGCCAGCCAGGCTTCGATCGCCTCTCTGTCGTAGCGGCGGTAGCGGCCGAGCGCGAGGTAGGGGAGACGCCCCTCGCGGGTTGCCTCCCTGACCCAGGACTCCGGCACCGCGAGAAGTTCTGCCACCTCCTTGGCCGTGAGCAGGCGCTCCGTCATGCCGCCTCGACCTCGTTTCCCCAGACGGTCCAGCCGCTCCGTGGCACGCCACGGGCAAAGAGCTCGAGCTTCGAGGCGAGAGGGTAGGCGCGCTCGATCAGCTCGTAGGCCAGAGCGGGCTTCTCGGAGTGAGCGCCCCTTGGCGCCTCGATAACCGAGTCGGGCCGGTCCTCGGGCTCGGGCGGCGGGTAGTTGCCCCTCCTGCCGATGAGCAGATGCTCGTGGCGGTGCCTGGCCCAGATCCCTGGCCGATCCAGTCCTTGACCCAGACTAGATCAGTCCTTGTACTCGAAGCCCCAGGCCGCCATCACCTCGAGTGCCTCCGGGAGCTTCGAGGCGACCGCCCAGAGGAAGAGCACGGCGTCTTCTGCCGAGGGGACATCGAGCGTCTTGATCTCCCCGAGCGCCATGGTCGGGTAGTGGTTTTCGGGCGCGTAGGCTGAAGTCGGGTTGCCGAGTTGCCAGGGCGGGTCGGCGTAGATCAGCTCGAACGCTCCGTCCGGGAGCGGGGGAGAGACGAGGGTCAGGTCCCTCTGGGCCTGACGTACCCTGCGGGCGGCGACGTGGGCCGGGAGCCGCCCCTGCCTGACCTGCTCGAAGAGGACGGGGTCGTGGAGGCGTACCGTCTCTGCGTCCTGGATCGTTCTGGGAGAGACGCCGGCGCTGCGAGCGGCGATCTCCCTCGTCCGCTCGCCCCGATGTGGCAACGTTGCCACATCGGGACCTCGGCGCAGGTTGGCCAGTCTGCGAGCCTGTGCCTCTTCCCTTCTTTGCGTGTGCTCGTCCAGCTCGAGCGCGAGCGCCGCCCGCTGTGAGGCATCCAGATGACGGTGGTTGATGGCCGCGCGCAGGATGTAGGCGAGCTCGTCTTCGCTCTCGACCACTCGCACCGGCACCGACTCGAGTCCGAGCTCTCCGGCGGCGCGCAGGCGGTGACGACCGTCCAGCACCTCTCCCCGCGAGTTGACCTCGAGCGGAACGGCGACGCCGCGCTCGCCTATGTCGGCAACAAGGACGGCGTACTCACCGCTTCGCATCGGCGGGATGAGTTCCGCCTGGGGGTGATCGTGCAGCTCGGCTGTCGGGAGCGTCTCTGGACATCTCCATCCGAGCGTGCCAGAGCCTTCGGGAGATTGGAGGAAGTTCAGTGGGTGGACTTCTCGGCCCGGTTTTTCCCCTCGCTGAAAGCCGCCTCGCGCTCCTCGGGTGGGAGGTCCTGCCAGTAGTCGCGGAGCGTCCCCTTGCCGAGCGGTCGATCGCAGATGCGCGCCCAGGCCCCCGAGTCTTCCTGCTGCAGCCGCTCGGCCTTCTCGAGCGCGCGCTCGAGGCTGCCGCCGTTCGTCTTCACCTGACCGATGAGCCAGGCCTGCATCAGCTCGCGTCTTTGGTCGACCGTGGGCCTAGTTCCCTTCGCCCGGCGGCGCTTAGCGTCTGCTCCCTGGAGGCGGCGGAGCTCTTCGCGGTTGGCCGATCCATCCAGGTGGCGCCGGGTCCTCTCGTCCCTGTCCGCTTGATCTGCGAGCCCGGTCAGGCGAGATCGGAGCACAGGGTCGTAGATCTGGGCTGTCCTGATGCGCTCGGGCGTGATCGAGCCGATGGAGAAGACCTGGCCCGGGCAGAGATCACATTTGAAGGTCGCCTTGGCGGAGTTCCAGGTCAGGCACTGGGAGGGAAGGCGAGCCCCGCCCAGATAGAGGTCCCGCTTGATGACGAAGCTCTTGAAGCCATGCGTGCCTCTCAGGTGCTCTCCCATCAGCTCGAGCACAGATCGAGGCGGACGAAGCTGCCTCTGTCCTCCCTCATCCAGAGGCTCTTTCGACTGCGCAGGTCGAGGCCTAGCTCGTGGCACCAAGCCTTGGTAGCAGACGCCTCGGCCGGTAGCAGCTGAAGGGTTGGAGGCAATTAACTCCATGGGAGACCTGCTAATCGGCGTGATCATGTGCATGATCATGCATGTGGACAGAAAGATTCCGACCCCAGAGCCGCTCGGCTCGCCCTATCTCCGCCGCCGCGTGATCGTCGAGCTCACGCCCGCGGAGCTGCCGCTGCTGGATGAGGCCGAGCGCCTGCACGGCACGAAGCGCCAGGCCATCGTCAGCGCGCTCGAGGTGGCGAGCCATGGCGCCGAGCTCGAGCAAGAGCTAACGGAGGCGCAGGCGGAGGCAGCGCGCTTCAAGGAAGAGCTCAAGACTCTCCGTAAAGAGCAGGCGGCCGAGAACAAGGCCAGAGAGCGATTGAGCCGCGATCTCAAGAAGGCAAGAGACGAGCTTGGGGATGCCAAGGAGTTCGCGGGCTCGAGCGCCCGAGAAAGCGACCTAAGGGAGCAGAAACTCGAGCGGCTCCTGAGCGAGCGCGAGGGAGAGATCAAAGAGCTAGAGGAGCAGATCTTCGACAAGCTCTTCTGCACTCGCTGCGGGACCTGGGTCTCGCCGAGTGACTTCGCTTGGACTGACTGTGAGGGCGGAGCTTATGCCTATCACCGAGCCTGCGGCGATCACGGGCCCGAGGTTATGAAGCCATCCTCTCGGCTCGGCTGGCAGTCTGATTCGTAGCTATCGCCGAGTTTGCGCACGAGGAAGAGACCTCATCCTGCCGACTGATCCGGGCTCGCCGTTTTTCCCGCTCGAGATCCTTCAGCATCGAGATGTCCAGCGCCTGCTCGGCGACGAACTTCTTCAGACGGGCGTTTTCCTGCTCCAGAGCCTTGAGCCGATGGGCCTCGTCCTCCTTCAGCGCTCCGTACTTGAGCCGCCAGCGGTAGAAGGTCTGATCGGAGATCTGAAGGCTTTTACAGGCCTGAGGAATCGTCAGTCCCTGGCCCTGGAGCCTCTCCGCCTCTCTCAGCTTGGCGATGATCTGCTCCACGCTGTAGCGCTTTGCTGCTGCCATCTATCCCTCCATTCGGTCTCTCAGAACGGGAAGCTACGACACTCCGACTGGACCAGATAATGGGGGGCCGGACACCGGGATTCTCGCTCGCCGACTACGCGCCGCCGGCTATCTCACTAACATAAAAAGTAGACCAGTAGACGGGGTCAGGTCAGAGAGGTAAATCATCCGACCGGCCCATCTAGGCTCCAATTCATGGGCATTTGCAGGTTGTTAGTAGCCGGTTGTCGTTGGACTTCCCTATCTCTGTTGAAGCACCTTAGTTTTCACGCTAATCTTCCGCTAGAGACATTCATCTTTTGTCAATGATTCGCCGAAGGAGTTCGCGGGTGGTAAAACGCGTGATTCCCGCCTTGCTTTGTTTGATCGCTTTCCTCTTCCTATGGAGTCTTGTTGCCTCGGCCTGCTTGAGAGTAGCTAAGTCGAGAGCAGTTTACTCGCGAGCCTGTCCTTCCATTTCTTTTCGCCAGGGGTTGGGCCATTGGAGCGTTGGGACCGATGTACCTAACGGGAAACCCGGCCTTTTCGTTCGCTTCCAGCGTAATCACGGGTTCGCCGTCGCGCTTATTTTGCAGAATGTTACGTCTAGTTCAGTTCGGGTTGTGGGTATCACGAGTGGTATTTCTGGGCGCTACCTCCTGAGTTCTTTTCGTGCGAGAGTCGTGCGAACCTTGCCCCTAACAACCGAATACGAGCCCATTCCACCGAGGTTCTCGCTCTCGACTCCTCCTGGTCGCTTTCACTTTGTCTCAATTCCCCCCCACAAGTACTTTTACGTTGAGGAGTTCTTCAAGCTCTCTCAACGTGCGCCGGTCCATCCTGTCGTCTTGAATAAAACAATAAACGTTTCATACAGAGTGATTAATCGAAACGGGATAGAGCACGCGTGTTTGTCCCGCGTAGTGATATCGGATCACGTCACGGTTCACAAGGGGTGACTCTTATGATTGGCAGATACCTTTTTGCTTTAATCTTCTCTGTAGCTTTATTTCTTCTTAGTATCCCAACCGCGAGTGGTGATGGTCAAGGTGGTTATGACCGGACTAATTGCAATGGTACTTGCAAAATGTATGGGACACGTGTGACTATGCATTCACATCTGCTCGTCTCACCGCAATATGGGAATGCGCTCTCTTTCGTCAGAGAACAGAGCTCGACTTCCCGATCCGGAGGATTAGTACAAGCCGGGTACTATACATCGAATAACTGGGGAGAGCCGAACGGCGATTGCAACATAGCGACAGTCCCGTATACTGGATACTTCTTCGAGTATGGCAACAATTCAACGGATCTTGTGTGTCAAGTCTCTAGCAGTGGCGCGCCAAATGACGCGCGATTTGCCGTGGAACGTCAAAACGTAGCCGGTTACATCTGGGCCGCATATCTAAACGGTAATCTCATCTTTCAACCGCAACAGTTAAATTGGGCCCAGGGACCGATACTTGCTGGAGCTGAGTTTCACACCGGTATTTATACCTCGATCTCGATATGTTTCGGCTGTACTGACGCGCTATGGGGATACGCGACGGGCGTAGGCGGGAGCGGATGGACCACCGTCCCGGCGGTCGGAGCTCCGTTTAACGACGATAATCTTTACACATTCAACGGAGCGCCCCCGAATTTGTTCTGGGTGAACCACTCTTAAGCGCTCCGGACGGGAATAAAGTAAAGGAGGAATCCGAGATGAGAAAGCAATTCGCTTGGAGAGGGAGAGTAAGCGCGTGCGCGGTAGTCAGCGGCGTGATCGCGAGTATCGCTACTATCACTGTATTAGCGACTTCAAGCCCCGCGGCTCAGCCTATGGCGCCTGGATCGGCTGCGGCGTCGGTACTGAGTTCCCTACCCGCGACTGATCGACCCACACAAACTCTCCGCAGTGTGACGAGTGAGGAGCGGGATTCGCTTCAGGTGGCACAGGTAATAGCGGCAAACTCGAACGCGCAGTGGATGAACGTGGTGACACCGAAGGCTCAACTCGTCGACGGTGACAGTGGGATAGAGACTGCGCTTTACTCGAACTGGCTAGGAGAGATAGCGGTATCGGCCACTCAAGGGCAGCTACTTCAATCGGATTCGTCCGGTCTGGCTGGTGCCACGATAGACGCCTCGAACGCTACAAACACCGGCACGGGAAACATGTCGAATGGCGACATAGTGTCGGATGGATCAGTAGTAGTAGCGTCGCCGGAGGGAGAGTATGTGCTCCCTGCAACGGGCCTGAACGATAAAGACATCATCGACGGTATCGAGTCTCGAGCGACAACGATCGGGGTGACGATACTCGGGGAACGTGTCTTGACCCTCGGCGATTGGAAAGCGGTTGCAATAAAGGCTCAAGCGAGTAGCGATGCAATCGACACCGAGAAGAGTTGGTCCCAAATAGCGCAGACGCTGCTACCGACAGGTCTTTGCGACGCAGTCGTCGGTTACTACCTCGCGCTGGAGGACGCCGATGGTTCGTTAGTTCACATCAGTACCACCGGATATCTTGCGGGTGTAACCCACACATATATCAGCCCTGACGTGGTAGCCATTTCGCCTTCCAATCCGGTGGTTGCACTCCCATAATGTGAACAATCGGAAAGGTGGTTCCAGCCCGGGCTGAGGCGGTGCCGATTCGGCACGAAACAGGCACCGACTCATGACAGGGGGATCGAAAGGGCCAGTCCCTAAGCCTTGGATCTCCCGCCGCCATACGATTATTGACCGCGCGGTCGCCTGGTTTACAAAAATGATCTTTCGGCCCTTTTGTCATGAGAGTCTGGATTCGTTTTTAGTCTCCAAATGCAAATGGTTTGTCAAAGGAGCTATGTCCTGACCGTCATGGCCAATCCGTCCTCCAAACGAGAGGAGACCGACCGGTCGTTGCCCTGTGTTTCAGTTCGCGTGAGCGTTATCGACCGAGGGTTCTCCGCGAGGCGGCGCGTGTCACGGATCGTCCAGTTTGAGAAGCCGCTATCTCCTCTCCCCCTAGTTCGCGATCGTGCTTCGACCCCGCGGGTGGGCGCGGGGGCCGAGCGTTCTTTAGCCAAGCAACGAACGTTTGGCTGAGCTTTTGGCCACGCGAGCCGGTCCGACCCGGTATCAGGTGATCTGAGAAGGCGGAACGATGCCGACTCCCACCTCGCCTGATCCGACAGCGACCGACTAATAGCCCTCGCTGACCTCAGCTTGTACGAGATCACGGGGGAAATAATCCTGAGGTCGAGTCTCCTCTGAGCGTGGACTTCGCGCCGCCGGCTATCTATCTCACTAACATAAAAAGTGGACCAACAAACGGGGTCAGGTCATGCTCTGGCAAGCGCCCACCGTCTGATCCTCACCCTCTCGCCACCGCTACTCGCCGCCTGCGCTATCAGTACTATCTTCCGCTGACCCTAGCGATGACGAGCGCCTGTACCTGTCCCGACTGGCCCGAACTGATGGAACTCGATCCGAAGCTCCATTTCAAGCACTACAGCATGCTCGAGACGAAGCTGCCGGCGGAGGTGCTGATCGGTGTCACCCAGGAGTCGCTGAGCGGGGGCTGGCTCTGCGCTGACCTCGAGCACCACGTCTTCAACGCCCACCACAGTGATCCGGTCGTCGCCAAGGCGCTCCGCGCCAGCGATTGGCTCGAGCTCCATGAGTGGGCCGAGCACAAGCGGCCGGGCCAGCCCGAAGCTTGGGTAAAACGGGGCCCTATAGAGCCTTTCTGGAGCTAGGCGGAATCGAACCGCGCAAGATCACCTGGGGTAAATAACCTGGAGGTAAGATCTCCTCTGGCCGTGGACCAACGCGTGGGCCGCTCAACGGAGAAATCCGGTTAACGGGGTGATCGCGATGACGAGCCCCTTCGCATCGTAGGCGACGATCTTCGCTGGTAAGTCGAACCTGGGAACGAGCGCCACGAAGGCGTTGTTCCGTAGTGGCAGCGGCCAGCGCTCGCCGTCACTCAGGAAGAGATCGACCCGCGAGACCGCATCATCGGCGAGCCCGTAGAGCGCTTCGGACTCACTGTTTCCCGACCCCGTGAGCTCTAGCGAGAGTGGAGAGAGCTCGAAGTTGAAGCACCCTCCGCCCCCAGTGCGGGCTCCGTAGATCCAGGTCACGCAGGTTGCGTTATGCGGTCCGACCAAGCTCAGGACGACGCGGGTGGGGTTTCCCGGATCGGGCTGTAGCACCCTGGCAAAGCTGATCCTGTGAGAACGTCCTCCGCGAAGCCAAGAACGAGGGATGTGCGCCTGGGCGAGTGAGATGCCGCGCGGCTCGCGACTACTGAGCCAGGCGATCGAACCGGGAGGCGGTTTGCGCTCGACGCGAGACGGGCCGAAGCGCGGCTTTGCGCGCGAGAAGCTTGGCATTCCATACAACGAGCGGGCAAAGGGGATCGCGGCCCTGTGCCCCTCGGCGTCGATCGCCCAGACGTGCTCGACGCGGCTTCCGAACGGCACATGCTGCCGCACGAGCAGGAAGGCCTCCCCGCCGATGGCTGCACGCACGGTCGTCTTTCCGGCCTCGAGTTCGACGACCGACACTCCGCTTGCGACAAAGCCGAAGCTCGCCGAGGCATCGTCATAGCCGTTGAAGAACCCATCGGCTCTTGCCGGGTGTTTGACGTGAGCCTTTCCGAAGGGCGCGTCGGCCATGACGACGGCTACCGGCGCCTTCGCCTGCTCCAGCTCCGCACGGGGAAGGCAGCTCCTACGCGCACCCCCGGCGATTTCGCTCGCGACCAGTCGCAGGCAGAGCTCATCGCCTGAGCGAAAGCCGAAGAGGCGGTAGGTCGCACCGCCGACGTGTTGCACGATCAGCCTGCGGAGCCGGGTACCGTGCGGGAAGGCAGCCCAGGAGCGGGCGTTCACTTTCTGGAAGGCGCTCTGCTCGGTCGGTGAAGCGGGGGAGCCCGGCTCACCCGAGAGCCAGCCCGAAAAACCGCCGAGATTAGTCGCCAGCGCAACGCCGATAGCGAGCATCAGCACGGCAACAGCCGCGGCGATCAACAGAAGGCGGCGTCCAGGAAGCCGCCGGCCGCCTGCTGAGGGCTGGTCCCATGCCCGCCGCAGCACCTCGTCCCAGTCGGAATCGTCTCTCGGATCCTTGAGCGCACACAAGCGCTCGGTCAGAAGTGCGTCGCCGGTTCAGCTTCATCTCTCTGCCTCTTCTCGGTTGATGGCCGCGAGCAGGTCGGCCCGCGCCTGGGCGAGCGTGGCGGCAACGGTGCCCTCGCTGATCCCGCAACTCGCGGCAATCTCCTCGTAGGAGAGATCTCCGAAGTAGCGCAGGAATACGACGAGCCGCCGCCTCGGTGGGAGCGAGCGGATGGCGTCGACGAGCTCGGGGTCGCGCTCCGGCTCGAGGAACGCCTCTTCGAGCGACTCCTCGAATTGCGCGAGATCCCGCGGCGCGGCGGCGAGCGCGATCCTGAACGCGATCCGCCAGACCCAGGCCTCGAGCGTTCCGGCGCCTCGATACGTCTCGCGCCGGCGAAGGGCCTGCGCGAAGGCGTCTTGCACTACATCTCGCGCCTGTTCGCGACCCCCGGCAACGGTTGCGATCACGTTGCGAAAGGCGACGTACCGGCGCCGGTAGAGCTCCTCGATCTCTCGCTCGCTTGCTCCCACTACTCGTTCCGAGGGTGAATGGGCCAGGAATCTTTATCAACGTCGGTCGCTGCTCGGAGATGGTTTGAGCATAGAGCCTCTTCCTTTGGTCTAGGGCTAGCTTGCACAGCAAGCTAATTGCAGCTATCTTGTTGTGCATGGCAGTAACCGACGACACCCGGCGCAGTCAGCTCCTCCGGGGCGTGCTCGATCTCTGCCTGCTGGCGGTGATCGACGAGGAGTCCGCCTACGGATACGAGATGTCGAAGAGGCTTCACGCCCGCGGCCTTTCGATCGTCGGTGAGGGGTCGATCTACCCGGTCCTCGGGCGCCTGGAACGAGACGGACTGGTCGAGACCTACAGGGCGGCAAGTAACGGCGGCCCGCCCCGGAAGTACTACCGCACCTCGCGCGCCGGCCGGTTGGCGCTCGAGCGCGGAGTAGCCGAATGGAACAAGGCCCGGGACGCGATCGACGGTACGCTCGGGCCGATCGAGGAGGTGAAGCCGTGACTTCTTTCGTTGAACAGTGCCGCCGGGAATGGAAGCGACTCGGCGTGCCGGATGCGATCGCCGAGGAGATGGCGTCAGACCTCGCCGCCGACATCGAGGAGGCCGAGGCGGAAGGCGCCTTGCCCGAGGAGGTCCTTGGAAGCGGCGCGTCCGATCCCAAAGCGTTCGCGGCGTCCTGGGCCACGGAGAGAGGCGTCGTCCCGGCGGAGCCGAAGCACAGGATCCGCCGGAATTCGCTTCTGGTCGGTGCAGGTGCGATCCTCGTCGTTCTCGCCGCCGCGTCGATCATCGGGGTCCTGCTTCTACAGAACACGTCATCGCGACCGGCGGCAGGCGTCGGTGCTCATCTGCACGTGACAGCGCTCCGCGTGCCCGATGCCCTCGGACTTAAGGTAGTTCAGGGTGTTCGCCTAGCCGAGTCCGCTGGGCTCAAGGTTGTAGTAGTCATCAACCCAAGGCGAACTTCGTCGGGCGCGGTGGTTGCTCAAGGACCCGTCGCCGGAGCCACGGTTCCTCGCGGTAGCACGCTCGTGCTCTACATATCCGAGTGCCCGTCGTTTACACGAACCTGCCCGTTTATATGAGCTTCGACCAGAGCCGGATCGTCGAGAAGCTCGGCTGCTCGTATAACTCGGGACTCGACGCCCTGACGCCGTTCACGTGCCTCGGGCAGTAGCTGCCTACTGCCATGGGCCAGCGTTCGCAATTATCGCCCGGACGGACGGTGCGGCCGTTCGTGCGTTGTTCAGGGCGACGAGCTGTGGCAGACTCGGCTCCGTGAACTACTTCGGCGAGGACGTTGCTGCTCGCTACGACGAGAACATCGGGGAGTGGGGCGACCCGCGGGTCGTCGAATCGACCGTTGAGTTCCTGGCCGAGCTTTCCGGCGGGGGCGCGGCACTCGAGCTGGGGATTGGCACCGGACGGATTGCGTTACCGCTGACGGCGCGCGGTGTTCGCGTAGCTGGGATCGATCTGTCGGAGGCGATGGTGACTCGCCTCCGTGCCAAGCCGGGCGGTGAGGACATTACGGTCGTGATCGGCGACTTCGCGACTACACGGGTCGAGGGAGCGTTCTCACTCGCCTACGTCGTCTTCAACACGATCATGAGCCTGCGAACCCAAGAGGCTCAGATTGCGTGTTTCGAGAACGTCGCCCGCCATTTGCAGAGCGGAGGCTGCTTCGTCGCCGAAGTCATGCTCCCCGAGCTGCAACGGCTCCCGCCGGGCGAGAAGTTCCTCCCGTTCGATGTGAGCCCGGAGCATCTCGGCTTCGACGAATACGACACCGTCCAGCAGCGTCTGACCTCGCACCACTACTACCCGGCCGACGGTACCTACTCGACGTTCCCCTGCCGCTATGTATGGCCGGCCGAGCTCGACCTGATGGCGCGGCTGGCAGGAATGAGACTACGCGAGCGATGGAGTGACTGGACACGCAGCCCCTTCACAGCCGAGAGCATGAAGCACATCTCCGTCTGGGAGAAGCCGTAGCACGCGCGGCTGAGCGAGTGTTCTCTAGCTCGGCGACAAACCTTTGGCTGAACTTTTGCCCACCTGGGCCAATCCGACCTGATCTCAGATGATCTCAGATGACCTAGTAGAGCCGAATTCTGCGTTGCCTTAGCTGGCAACGATCGTCTCATAACCCGGAGGTCGCAGGTTCAAATCCTGCCCCCGCTACTCGAAAGGCCCCGGAATCGGGGCCTTTCCGTTTCCCACAGCGAGATCGGGCTAAGAATGGATTGTCCCGACCTGGATCGCGCTCAGGCTCGGGTTGTCGATGTAGAGGGTTCCCGTGCCGACCGTTTCCCCACACGCGAACGTCAGCGCTGTGCTGGCGCTGGCCGTATAGGTGGTGTGGAGCACGGCGCTCACGTACCCGCCTGCGAGAGGGCCCAGATCGTGCGGGACGAGGAAGTACCCGATGGTGAGTTGCTCGCTACCGGCGTTCACCCAGCACTCCAGGCCTGTGTTGCCCGACGTCGCGGTGTTGTCTGCCCACGTCTGGGCGGTGATCGTGTAGTTGCCGGCAGGAACGGTGACCGAAAGCGTGTAGGGCGAAGAGGTGACGTTGGCGGAAGATGCGCTCGCCTCCCAGTCGTCGCTGGGGCCGCGTGCACCGGTTGCGCCCGTCACTCCGGCGGCGCCCGCCGATCCAGGTGATCCGGTCGCTCCGGTGGCGCCCTGAAGACCGCGTGGTCCCCTGGCTCCTTTGAGCTGTTTGAGCACGCTTGGCTTGATCTGCTTGGTCGAAATGATCTGATAGTGATGAGCGGCCACGGCGCCGTCGCCCAGCGCGAAGAAGAGGGCGATGACGGCGACCACCATGGAGGGGGAGAGTCTTCGGTGTGTGGGCCTCACGGATGTCTCGCTTTCTCGGATGGAGCGCCGCCGACTCAGGCGGCGCGAACAGGTGCGAGCAATCTATTACGCCGACAGCCTGTACGCGAATATGATCGACACGCGGCGGGGAGGGCCCCTAACGCCGACCTTCTGGCTGAACTTTTGCCCACCTGAGCCGATCTGACCGGATCTCAGGTGATCTGAGAAGACGCAACGAGGCCGATTCCAACCTTGCCTGACCTGGCGGCAGCCGACTTATAACCCGGACGTCACAGGTTCAAAATCTGCCCCCGCTACTCGAAAGGCCCCGGAATCGGGGCCTTTCGCTCGAGTCTCCTTCGCGGCGAAACTAGGAGCCGTATCCGCCTCCGCCGCTGCTGGTGGTGGTGGTAGTAGTGGTAGTGGGCTGCGAGCTCGTGGCCTTGCCGGCGTGGACCACGTGCCACGTGAACTGGTGGCCGCCGAACGCGTCATGGGCGCCGTTACCGTTGACCTGACCAGGCCTGTCCTGGACGAAGGTGTAGAGCGGCTTACCCTGATAGGTGACCTGCTCCAGGCCGCCTCTCTTGAGCAGGGCGAACTTGCCCGCAAGCGAACTGACCGTGGGAGCCTTGCTCGAGATCAGCGGCTTCCAGAAGGACACGCAGGCGCCTGTGCAAACCGCCATGCCTTTCCGATCCCGGTTGTTCGTATAGAGCGCGAGGCCCTTCGCGTTGACGAGGATCGGGCCCAGGCTACCCACTTGCTTGACGGCGACTGTCCCACTCTTGGATGTGGCGCCCATGCCGGCGGACGCCTCCATCGCGACTGTGATGCCGGCGACGAGGGTAACTGCGCCGGCGATAGCGATGATGAGAAACCTTTTCACGGTGGTTAACCTCCGTATCTGTATGAACTTGGCCTTCATCAATGTCCGACGCCCGCGAGGGCCGATTCCTTCCCGAAGTTGATGCGCGCTCCCCGCAGACTCGATCCCGATCGCGTCGTGGAGCAGCTCCCGCCTCTCTATCGCGCCGCCCGGGCCTGGACGTCGTCCCGCGAGGAAGCGGAGGATCTGGTGCAGGAGACCTGCGCGCGGGTGCTCGCTCGTCCCCGGCTGTTCTACGGCGAGGACGAGCTCGGCTACCTGCTGCGCACGCTTCGCAACACCCTGATCAGCCAGCGCCGAGCCGAGCGCCGCCGCCCGCTGACGAGCGAGCTGGACGAGGAGCTCTCGGTCGGAACGCGCTCGAGTGACGATCCCGCCGTGGCGGTGGAGAACCAGCAGGTCTTCGAGGCCATCTCCGAGCTGCCGGAAGAGTTCCGAGACGCGCTCGTGGCGGTGGACATCGCCGGGCTGTCATACCGAGAGGCTGCTCGCGCGCTCGGCGTGGCGGAGGGAACCGTGACCAGCAGGCTCTTCCGCGCCCGCGACCGGGTCGCGCGCCGGCTGGGCGATGGCTAGACCGACCGGCCGGTCAGGCCGAGCAGTTCCGCGCGGCTTGCCTATCCGCCTCGAATCTAGCTATGGGTATGTGCCAGTTGCTTGTCGATCTCCTCGAGCACCCACCTCGCATGCTCGGCCGGATCGACCAGCACCCAGGTCTTGAGCACGCGTCCCGAGGCGGAAATCAGGAAAGTTGAGCGCAGAGCCCGTTCGTTCACGCCCCAGGTGCCGTACGAGTCGCAGACTACGTGCTGAGGGTCGGAGAGAAGTGTGAACGGCAGCGCGTAGCACTCCTTGAACGCCTGATGTGAAGGAATGTCGTCTGAGCTGACTCCCAGTACGACCACGTCGCGCCCGACGAACTCCGCCCACGCATCACGGATATTGACGGCCTCCGTGGTACAGCCTGGCGTATGGTCCGCCGGATAGAAATACAGAGCGATTGTTTTCCCACGATAATCGGAGAGCTTTACCTGGCGACCGTCATCGGCCGTCAACTCGAAATCAGGAGCTAGCTCGCCTTCGCGGATCTTCGTTGCGCTTTCATCGAATAGAGTCATGTTCGCGCCTCCCTCGCTGTCTGAACTTTCCCCTCACTGATTTCCAACGCCCGCGAGGGCCGATTCCTTCCCGACGCTGATGCGCGCTCCAAGCAGACTCGATCCCGATCGGTTAGTGGCGCAGCGTCCGCCAGCTCTATCGCGTCGCCCGGGCTCTCGTACGAAGCGGCGGAGCGCGCTCTCGGCGTTCCCGAGGGTACGCAGACCGAGGGCACGCAGACGAGTCGGCTCTTCCGCGCCCGCGACCGGGTCGCGCGCCGGCTGGGCGAGGCTGGCTAGGCCGACCAGCTGGCCAGGCCGACCAGCTCCGCGCGGCTCGCCTGGCCGAGCAGGATGCAGGTGTGCCCGCCACGCTGCCAGGTGACGGCGAGACGGTTGCTCAAGCGCAGCGTCTGGTACCGGACGCCGCCCGTGGCGGTCGTCTGGCCACCGCTCGGGCGCCGAAGTACGGAGCCGGAGACGATGACGTAGGCGATCTCCCGCGCGCCCTTGTTGTAGAAGACCACCGTCGCCGCGCGGCCACCGACGTGACCGCGTCGCACACCGGTGGCATGCCAGCCGAAGTAGCTCGCCAGGTTCGGGAAGGAGACGCCTTGGACGCCGAGCGCAAGCTTTGTCTCGGTATTGCCCTTGGGCGGCGGCGCGGGTGCGGTCGCCTGCTGGGTCGCGAGTTGCGCGGCCTGAGCGACCGTTGGGCCAGAGGGCCCGCCGCTCAGCACCACAACGGCCACGATCGCCACAGCGATGCCGAATGCTGTCGCAAGACCCAATCTCGGCGCGAGCCTCCTGCGCCGTACGGGCCGGGAGCTGGTCCTGCGCCGCCGAGCCTCGACGGTCTCCCGTAGCGAGTCGGGAACCGGCTCGCTCGTCAGCGCCTGGGTGGCGGCCAAGCTGCGCCGCTGCAGCTCGAGCAGATCCTGTCGCTCGGGAGATGCGGCGACCCATGCCTCGACCTCTGTGCGCCTGTGGGCGGGAAGCGTCCCGTCAGCCAGTGCGCAGAGGTCGGCCATCTCTTTGCTGCTGAGTTTCGAAGTCACATCACTCACTGCCCCGTATATAGCACCCCAAGCCCTTCTCGCTACCAGCGGGCGACCGCTGTCCTGATCAGGAAGTGGGCGACAAAGAAGCTGCCCAGCAAGCCGGCAGCCACCAGCTCCGAGACCTTCGCCGCCATGATCGCCGCCGGGAAGAAGCCCCCCTCCATGAATCCGAACAGCGGCGTGCGCTCGCTCACGAGCAAGAACGCGTAGGTCGTAAGGGCCAGCCCGATCCCGCCGATAACCAGCAGCGCGAGGATCGGGGAGCCCCAGCGGCCGAACAGTCGCTCGACCGGAGAAAGCAGTCCCAGCCCGATCGCCGTCGCGCCGACGAAGTTCAGCACGAATAGAGTCCCGATCGTCGGGACCGAGTAGTAGAGCTTCAAGTACTGCTGAAGGTGCACGGCACCCACCGCCAGCAAGGAGAGCGCACCTGTAGCGCGTACGCCCAGCCAGAGCCAGCGGCTGACTCCTCTCTTCTCCTCGGTCGGCGGTCGAAGTCGGAGCTCGGGTGGCACCGAGGGCTGCCGCTCGACGGCCTCTATTGGAGCTCCTTGCTTCTCGAAGACTTGCATCTCAGACCTCCTCGATCGTGTGCGTCCTACTGGTCAAGGACGCCGGAGAGCGCCGAATCTTCCCGTGATCTTCATGAAGCTGCGCGGTACGCACTCTCGAGGCACGCGAGCTTCTGCCGGGCTCTAGCCAGACGCTGCCCGCAGAGAGCCGATCGCGATCGAGAGATCCGCGGCGACCTCCTCGAGCAGGCTGACGGTGCCGCTCGGGAAGGCGTTCGGCTCTGACCCGTAGACGGTGAGGACGGCGTAGATCTCGCCGCCGGGGCCGAGCAGCGGTATGGCTGCACTGGAGCGGTATCCGCGCTGGAATGCCCGCGTGCGCCACGGCTGCCCTCTTGGGTCGCTCGCATAGTCCGCTATCACTGTGCTCTGGCCGCTGCGAGCCGCCGTGCCCGTCGGGCCTCGCCCGCGCTCGGTATCGGCCCAGGTGATGCCGGCGCTCGCCAGGTATCCGTCTTCGACCCCGCTCCAGGCGACCGGCAGGACGGTTTTCCCCTCGTCGTGCTCGACCAGACCGATCCAGGCCATGCGGTATCCAGCCGTGTTGCACATGATGCGGCACACGTCCCTCATCAGCTTGAGCTCGTCGGTCGCACGCAGCACGGCGCGGGCGCAATCCCTGATCGCGAGCAGCTCGCGATTCAGCAGAAGCAGTTTTTCCTCTGCCAGCTTGTAGCGACTGACGTCCACGTTGCTCGCGCGACGACCCAGGTAGCGGCCGTCCGGATCGAACATCCCCGCGCATCTGTGGCTGATCCAGCGCTCACTCCCGTCGCGAGCGATGATGCGAAGCTCGAGCTCGATCGCGTTCCGTTGTTGCTCGGCCAGGTGCACTCGCTCGATGTGTTGCTCGAAGCCCGCCCGATCGTCGGGATGGACGAGGCGCAGCACGAGCCCCGGATCGGCCAGAAACTCGTCTCGCGTGTACCCGGTCAGGCGCTCGCAGGCGGGAGAGAGGAAGACGTAGTTGCCCTGCGGATCGAGCCAGTACTCCCAGTCGCTCGTCGAGTCGGCGACCGTGCGATAGAGCTCCTCGGTGCCGAGAGAAGTCACCTCTGCGGCAGGCGAGGTATCTTTTTCCGCTCGGCGTCTCTGCCCTTGCGCCATCCGTCGCAATACTACGACGCCGACGGCGGCAAAGGCGTATCGGCTCGCGCTCGTGTTCGAGCACGCGGCGCGCTCGACCCGAAGAGCGCTGCGAAAAGGTGCGCCGTTCCGCGGGGGCGGATGCCTGCTACGCCGGCTTCAGGTGCGTGATCATGTCGATCCCGGTCATGTTCAGGTAGCCGGCCCACATGCAGGGGATGAAGTGCATGCCCTTCTTCGTGCTCGAGGGCCAGTTCGTCCAGTACGTGGACTGGCTCTGCGACCAGAGGCCGTTGTACCAGAGCGGGATGATCGGGACCTGAGTCAGCTCGATCTTCTCCAGAGCGTTTATGAGCTTCTTCCGACCCTTCACGTCGGTCGGCGGAGTCTGGTCGAGCTTCTGGACATCCGCCCACGCCGTCGGGTTGTTGTACCTACCGTAGTTGGCGAATGTCTGGCCGGCGCCGTGGTGATGATCGGCAGGTGGAAGATGCCGTTGAAGTACGTCCACGGGTTGTCGCTGAGCTGGTAGGTGTTGTCGAGCTCGAGGTCGAAGTCGCCCTAGTTCGATCAAGCCGGGTCTGGGGCTCGATCCGACCCCGTTGCTCGACGATCGTGACGTGGATGCCGGCAGCCTCAGCGGAACTGACGATGATGCTTTCGCGCCGCCTCCCAGTCCGACCAACAAGACGGAACCTCGATCGTGAGGTTGAGCTTGCTTCCATCCTTGTTCTCGACGCAACCCGTCACTGTTCGATGTCCTTGTAGCCGGCTGCCGCGAGATCCGCCTTCGCGGCGCCAACATCAGCCCGGCTGTAGCCGTACTCGCTCACGAGGTTCTGGTCGATCCACTTCTTCCAGACCTTGAGCAGGCCGGTCTGGTTGGCGATCGTCGCGAGGCCGTTATAGTCACCGCTGCCGGCGATCTTGTAGACGTTTACCGCCTCGGCGAGAGCCCTACGGAACCTGGCATCGTCGAGCGGTTTGTGGGTGGTGTTGGGCACCAACCAGTCGGTGTTCGCGGCCAGATCGTAAGGTGGGCCCGGGAAGTAGGTCTGAGCCTGACCCTTGGCGACGAGGTCCTGAATACCCGGGAGGTAGTTGTTGTTCAGATCCTCGATCTGTTTAGGAGAGGCACGAGGGCGCCGGAGCCGAGCCGTTGCTCGTGTTGACCAGATCTTCGATGTAGGTCGGAGCGGGCGACGGCTCGATCTTCTGCGCCGCGGCCCACCACGTGTCCGGCCTCTTCTGCCATACGACGCCTGTTGTGGGGTCATAAGCCGCCTTATCGAGTACGTACGGGCCTGTACCGATAGGAGCCCAACCGGCGGCGCTCCCGAGGCTCGTGAACGTCGACTCGGAGATCCCTGAGAACTGGGGGTAGTAGACGATCGGCAGGTTCCAGATCAGGTTCTGCCACTGGATGTAGTTCGGCGTTCCCTTGAAGGTGACGGTGATCGTCGAACCCTTCACCTTCATCTTCTTGACGTTCTGCCACAGGACGTGCCAGTACGCTGCCTTGAACTTCCCCAGGTTGATGTCCTGGACGACCATGGCGGCGGTCAGCGTCTTTCCGTTGCTGAACGTGACCCCGTTTCGTACCGTGATCACGTAGTTCGTCCCTTGAAAACCAGCATTTGTGGCGAGCCAGGGGATGTACTTGTCGGTCAGCGGGTCGTAGCGCAGAAGAGTCTCGTTGACGAGGCCGACCATGCCCGTGGCCCAGTCGCCGCCGAAGGGATTGAAGTTCGTTTCGGGGCCCCACGCCGTGCCGATCGTGATGAGCAGCTGGTTGCGCGGGATAGTCTGGGCTTTCCCCTGGGCGCCGGCCCAATTGGCCGCCAGCAACGAGATCGCAGCCACCGCCACGAGGTTCAACGTCAGTATCCTCTGTCGCGATCTGCCCATCTTCAGCGTCCATCGCCTCCTGTTCATGGCGTTGCCGCCGGCTCCAGGTGCGTGATCATGTCGATGCCCGTCATCTGCATGTAGCCGCGCCACATGGTCGGCGTGTAGTTCCGATTCGAGGTCGAGGAGGGCCAGTTCGTCCAGTACTTGGACTGGGACTGAGACCAGACGCCGTTGTACCAGAGCGGGATGTCGGGCACGTCTGTGAGCTCGTAGTACTCGAGCGTGCTCATGATCTGCTTGCGCGCCGCGATGTTGTCGAGCGGAGTCCTGTCTAGTTTCACGACGAGCTTCCACGCGGCGGTGTTCTTGTAGCGCGAGAAGTTGGTGGAGGTCTGCGTTCCGAAGATCGGCTCGTGGAACAGGTAGTCGAAGTATGTCCAGGGGTTGTCGCTGAGCTGGGCCGTGTTGTCGATCACTAGGTCGAAGGTGCCCGAGTTGCGCTGGAGCACGTAGTAGTCATAGTCACCCTTGTCGATCGTGATCTGAATGCCGGCGGCCTTGGCGGAGCTGACGATTATGCTTTCCGCCGCCTCCCAGTCCGACCAACCCATCGGAACGGCGATCTTGAGGTTGATTGGAGAGCCGTCCATGTTCTCGACATAGCCGTCGCCGTTGACGTCCTTGTATCCGGCTGCGGCGAGGGTCGCCTTCGCGGCGCCGACATCAGCTCGGCTGTAGCCGTACTCGCTGACTTCCTTCTGGTCGATCCACTTCTTCCAGACCTTGAGCAGGCCGGTCTGGCCGGCAATCGTCACGAGGCCGCCGTAGTCACCGCTACCGGCGATCTTGTAGACGTTCACCGCCTCGGCGAGAGCCCTGCGGAACTGGGGATCGTCGAGCGGCTTGTGCTTTGTGTTCGGCACCAACCAGGAGGTGTTCGCGGACAGGTGGTAGGGCGCCTCCGGGTAGTAGGTCTGAGCCTGGCCCTTGGCGACGTAACTCTGAATACCCGGGAAGTAGTTGTTATCGAGGTCCTCGACTTCTTGGAGAAGCGGGCTCCACAGGTCGAATGAGTTGCCGGCAACGAGGTCTTGCACGTACTCCGGCTTAGGCGACGGAGCGAGCTTCTGCTTCGCGGCCCACCAGACGGCCTTCTTCTTCCAGACGACTTCGAGTTGGGGGTCGTACCCGGCGAGATCGAGCACGTAGGGGCCGGTGCCGATGGGATCAGCCGGGTTGTAGGACAGGAGTGAGGCCGAGCTCGTGATCGAGCCGGCCTGCCCGGGGTTCAGCATCGGCAGGTTCCAGATCAGGTTCTGCCACTGGTCGTAGCTCGGTGTCTTCTTGAACGTGAAGGTGACCGTGAGCCCCTTGACCGTGATCGACTTCAGGCTGAGGTAGAGGTCGTGCCAGAAGGCGCTCGAGAAGCGTCCGAGCCTAAAGTTGAAGGCGACGTCCTGGCCCGTGAACTTCTGCCCGTTGCTCCACCTGATGCCGGGTCTAACCTCGACCGTGAACACCTTCGCACTGGTGAATATGGCGCTCTCAGCCAGCCAGTCGATGTACTTGTCCTTGAGCGGGTCATAGCGAAGCAGCGTCTCGTTGCAGAGCCCGACCGTGCCGACGGCATAGTCGCCAGGAAGGTAATACGAAGCATTCCTGCCCGTGTATGGATTGAAGCCCTGGATGGGGGCCCACTGGTTTCCACTCGTAATCAGGGTCTCGTTTCGCGGATATGTCACCAGAGATCGTTTTGAGCTGGCGCCGGCCCAGTTCGGCAACGACGCCGCAAGCGTGGTGCCCGCGACGACCGCAACGAGGATCAACGCCAGGATCCGGTTCTGCGCTCTGCCCCTCTTCATCGCCCGTCGCCTCCTGTCCACACCGACCCTGTCGTGCAATGGGAAACTGAGCTTGTCGCCTCTTGACACGAGGGTAAGCGCGTTGATGCGCCATCCTCGTTTTTCTTACGGTTTTCTTAAGAACGTGCGAAAGCCGGTCGGGTCTTTACCTCGGCGTTGAGACACATGAGTCGGGAAACGACAATCGTGAGCCGCGTCGGTCGCCACGCACTCGAGCCAGGGCGAAGCGTGCTCGCTGCGGCTAGCCTTCGCGAGACGATCATGGCGGTTGGAGAGAACTCGAATCTCGAACTCGGGCCCGGCTTTCAGCCGCTGGTGCCGCGGCCTTCGAGTGGGCGAGTATTCGTCGGCCGTCGCCGCGTGCGCCTCTCGGACGCCGATTCCGGCGGACGCTTGCGCCTGGATGCCGCGGCTCGCTACCTGCAGGATGTCGCCGGCGACGACGTGCTCGAGACCGGCTGGGGCTCGCCCGATCACTTCTGGCTGGTACGCCGCACCATGATCCAACAGGTTCGGCCGTTCTCGCTCGAGGAGATGGTCGAGCTGACGACCTGGTCGAGCGGCACGGCGTCCTCCACCGCTTCGCGGCGAACGACTCTTTCCGGCGACCGGGGCGGATTGATCGAGGCCGAGAGCGTCTGGGTGCACCTCGGGCTCGAGCTGCGACCGGAGCGCTTCGGCGGCAACTTCTTCGACGTTTACGGGCCCTCCGCGAACGGGCGCAAGATATCGCCTAGGCTCGAGCTGCCCGATTTGCCGGATGGTGCCGAGCGAACAACCTGGCCGCTCAGGCGCTGCGACCTCGACGTGCTCGGGCATCTGAACAACGCCGCTTACTGGGAAGCGGTCGAGGAAACGGCGACGCAGATCGGGCTCGACCTGGGCTCCCCGCTCCAGGCCCTGCTCGAGTTTCGCGGGCCGATCGACCTCGAGGACGAGGTCGAGCTTCTGTGCTCGCCGCAGCCGGGCGGATTTCGGCTCGCCCTGGCCGCCTCGGGTGAGAGCCGGGCGGTAGCGGCGCTTCGGATCGTCTGAACTCGGTTCGGGCCAAAAAAACACCGCGGAAATGCGGTGCTCACGAGCGGAGAGGAAGGTTAATATGCTCGTGTCGGAGATCGTGCTCAGGTCGTTGGGGGTGACGGGTACGAGCAAGCGCCACGATCGTCGCTTGAGCCCAGTGGGCAGGATGCCCAACCTGCTCGCGTCGGTGGCTCCAGAGGTCGCGCTTGCATCGATCCTGGGCGGAAAGCCCCACTACATCCACTTCGGCTGGTTCCTGATCTCGGTCGCCAACCTCGTGGTGATCGTTCTGATGATCGTCGTCTTCGTACTGGCGATCGTTCTGCCCTTCCCCGGAAGGCATGAGAAGCGTTGAGCGAGCAGACGGAGCCGCAGAGCTGGACCGGGCGAGTTCGGCGCAAGGCTCTGGCGGCCTTCCCGCCCGAGCAGCTACTGCCCGAGACTCAGCCGGTTTATGTCTCTTCGTGGGTCTACGTGTTCGGAGTGTTGTCGATCGCTTCGCTCGTCGTCGTGATCGGCTCGGGGCTCGTTCTCGTCATCTTCGGGCCGACCTGGTGGCACGTATCCGGCATCGGGCGGTTCGTCAACAGCCTTCACCTCTGGTCGGCCGAGTCGTTCTTCTTCTTCATGGCCATTCACCTCTGGGCCAAGTTCTTCATGGCCTCCTGGCGAGGGCGCCGGGGTCTCACCTGGGTGTCAGGCGTGGTCTGTTTCCTGGCCGCGATCGCAACGGCTTTCACCGGCTATCTGTCACAGCAGAACTTCGATTCGCAGTGGATAAGCACCCAGGCCAAGGACGGACTGAACGCCTCCGGGATCGGCTCCCTCTTCAACGTGCTCGACTTCGGGCAGATGTTCGCCTGGCACGTCGCGCTGCTACCGCTCGTGCTCACCCTGATCGTCGCGATTCACATCCTGCAGGTGCGCCGCCACGGCGTCTGCCCGCCGTTTCCGGCCGATGTGAAGAACCTTTCGGGGCCGGAAGAGCCCGACTATCCGCGTGCTCCCGATCCCGCGCTCGAGTGGACCGGCGCCAAGCGGCGTTACGACCTGATCAGGGAGCTGGTGGTTGCCGTCGGGGTGATCATGCTCGTGGCCGTCGTTCTCGGGGCGCTCTTCTCTTCGCCCGACGAGAAGCCGGTGACGATCGCCCGCTGGGCGAACGCGGCGCCGAAAGACTTTCTTGCCACGGCTGTCTCCGAGCTTGACGGGACGAGCGGCACCGCCACCTACGGTCCTCCTTACACTCACACCCCGGGTGCCGGGCAAGACGTGTTCGATTCCTTCTCCCTCGCGCGCCTGGCCGGGGTCAGGATCCCGATCAATCCCGCACGCAGCTTCGTGCTCGAGCCACTTTCTATCGCGGCCAAGAGCGAGCCCGCGCTCGCCGCCGCGCTTTCCAACTATCGGTCGGCCTCGACGAAGCAACGCCACGTCTGGACAGACAACTACAAGAAGGCGCTCGGGAACGGCATCTTCTCCGAGGGCAGCGCGGTCGTCGAGCCCGCGAACTACGGCCCGCTGGCGGTGATGATGCAGGGGCTGTTGACGCAGGCCCAGAGCGGTGGCCTCGACGGCGCCCTTGTCTCGAGCAGCCGGGTCTACCAGACCGACTACACCAAGCCGCTGCTCTTCCTGGCGGACGGCTCTTACCTGGGCGATCTGGCGCAGAAGCAGCACCTGCTAGGCAGCCAGTGGGGGATGATGAACGAGTCCGGCAACTACCCCGGCCAGGCCTGGTTGTGGCTCTACACCTTCTGGTACCAGGTGCAGCCGTTCAAGACCTCGACAACGCCGACGCGCAGATCTGGGCGATCATGGCCATCCTGTCGCTCGCCCTGGTCTGCGTGCCGTACCTGCCGGTGATCCGGGGCTTACCGCGGCGACTCCGCCTGTATCGAGTTATCTGGCGCGACTACTACCGGCGAGTCGAGCACGGGCGCGAATAGAGCGAACACCGCCGCTAGGGCCTAACGGGATAGACCCTTGGTCGACCATTCGCCTCGGGACAGAGTCTCTACCGGCGCTGGCGCGGCTCACCAGATCTCCGCGGGCGGCTCGGCCGGCTCGGCCACCGGCTTCGCATGTCTACGTCCCGGGCGCAAATCCTCGAGCCTGTCGATCCGGGCGAGCGCCGGGAAGAAGCGCGGCCAGGCGGCGGCCAGCAGAACGGTCAGCGCACCGCCGGCGACGACCGCCGGCACAGCCCCGACAAGAGCGGCCGCCGCGCCCGATTCGAAGGCGCCGAGCTGATTGGAGGCGCTGATGAAGACCATCTCGACGGCGTTGACTCGCCCACGCAACTCGTTCGGCGTCGCCAGCGCAGCCGTCGTCGAGCGGATGTTCATGCTGATCATGTCGACGAAGCCGCTGACTGCCAGCGCTGCCAGCGAGAGTGGGAAGGAGTGCGAGAGGCCGAACACGATCATGCTCAGGCCGAAGGCGGCGACGACCAGGAAGAGCTTGCGGCCCGCGCGGCGCAGCGACGGCCGGCGGGTGAGCATCACGCCCGCTGCGATCGCGCCGACGGCGGGGGCAGCGCGGAGCAGGCCCAGCCCACCCGCCCCGACGTGCAGGATCGAGCGGGCGAAGAGTGGCGCGAGCGCGATCGCTCCGCCGAAGAGAACGGCGAAGAGGTCGAGCGTGATCGCGCCGACAGGACCGGCGTGCGGCGGACGAAGCCGACGCCGGCGAGCACGCTCCTCCAGTCCGGCGATTCGGTCTTCTCGGCCCGGACGCGGGCGGACGGCGATCGCAGCGCGAGCACGCAGGCGAGCGAGAGCAGCATCAATCCGCCGGCCACGGCGTAGGGCAGTTCCGGCCGGACATAGAAGATGAACCCACCGACAGCCGGGCCTGCGACGGTTGCTATCTGCATGGCCATCGATCGCAGCGCCATGGCGCCGGGAAGAAGCCCGGTGGAGACCAGCGTTGGCGGCAGTGCGCGAGCAGCCGGGCTTCCGATGGCGCTTCCGACTCCGTTCATCGCGGCAAGCACCAGGTAAACCCAGAGCCTGGTCGCGCCGGTCACGGTCACCGCCACCAACACCGCCATCACGGCCATGTTGAGCAGGAGCGCGCCTGCGAACACGATCCGGCGCGGGAAACGATCCGCGAGATGCCCGGCCGGAAGTGCGAGCAGGGGCAGCGGCACGAACTCCGCCAGCCCGATCAGGCCGAGATCGAGGGCGCTCTGGTGGATGTCGTACACCTGCCAGCCGACGATGACGGCGGCCATCTGGCTGCCCAGGCCCATCGCCAGCAACGCCACCCAGAGCAGCGCGAAATCCCGCTGCCGCAGGGCGGGGGGAAGGTGGCGCCTGATCTGCGTCTCTCCGGTCACGGATCTGTGGGCTATTCAACCTGACGCAGCTTTGTCGGTGCCCCTTACATGCGCCAAGTTTGGCAATTCGCCGCTCCCGCTTGCATTTCACGCCTAGGTGCGAGAGCATCAGCCATCCAACCGGCTCCAAGGAGGACTCATGCCCGCTTCACTCTCGCTGCGTACCATGGCGTTACTGACCGGCGCCTTTATCGTCGCCGTGTTCATTTTCGCCGGCGTTTACACGGCCACGCAGCACAATCCGACACCGCACGAGCTGCGCGTGGGCGTCGTCGGGCCCCAGAGCGCCGTTCTCAAGGTGAAGGCCGGGCTCAACATCGCCGCGCCGGGCTACTTCAACATCTACACGTACCCCAGCGAGGCGAGCCTGAAGAAGGCGATCAAGGATCGCAAGGTCTACGGCGGCTACGTGCAGGAGAAGGGCTCGGGACTGTTGATCACGGCGAGTGCCGCCGGCGAGGCGCCGCAGCTGGCGCTGGAGTTCGTGGGGCAGAAGCTCGCCGCCGCAGTTCCCGAGAAGCTGGTTGTCGAGGATTACGTTGCGCTTCCCACCAGCGACTCGCACGGGCTTTCCAGCTACACCTATCAGTACGGGCTGCTGGTACCCGCCTTCGTCTTCGCTGTTCTCATCTTCATGTTCGGCTACGGCCTCTCGCTCCCCTGGCGGCTGGGGCTGATCGCCGCCTACGCGGTCGGCGCCGGACTGGTCGGGGCGCTGACCGTCGACCAGATCGTCGGTGCGCTGAAGCATCACTTCCTCGCACTCGCCGCTCTCGGCGCTCTCTACTCTGCCGCGGCGGTGCTCGCAACCTATGGGCTTGCTTGCCTCCTCAGGTACGCGGGCCTGGCTCTGGCCGGCGTGCTGATAATCCTCGTCGGGAACAGCACCGGCGGAGGCTCGATCAACCAGGAGTTCCTGCCCAACGGCTTCCGTGACTTCGGCCAGGTGCTCCCTAACGGTCCCTTTATCCGCACCGTGCGCGACACCGTCTATTTCCACGGCCACAACATCGGCCAGGCGCTGATGGTCGTTGCTCTCTGGGCGATAGGCGGGCTGGTGCTCGTCTTGGTCTCCGATCCTCTCCGCGCTCTGGTCGCGCGGCCGAAGAAACCGAAGAAGGCCGCGGCCAAGCCGGCCTCCTAGCTGTTTGAAGGACCGAGAAGCGCCGCGTCGTCCTGTGACGATGCGGCGCTTCTCATCACCGATGCGCCGCCGCTTCTCGATCGCCGCGTTGTTGCGCCACCCGCCGGCGCGCGTAAAGATCTCCTAACCCGAGAGGAGAGGAAAATGCCCGAGCGAGTGCCGCTCCGAGCTCTGATCCGTCTAGCCGCCGCCCTCGTTGCCGTCAGCTTCGTGTTCGTGGCGATCTATGCATTCACCCAGCACGCTCCCGAGGCGCACGGGCTGCGAATCGCGTTCGTCGGCTCGCCGCTGGCGCAGCTTCACTCCCAGCTGGGCATGAACGCAGTCGCGCCGGGCGCGTTCGATCTACGCGCCTACCCTGACGCCGCGAGCGCGCGCAGGGCGGTGCTCGAGCGCAAGGTCTATGGCGCCTATGTGCAGGGGAACGGGAAGACGAGCCTGCTCCTGACCGCAGGCGCCGCCGGTACGAGCGCGCAGCAGGCGATCGAGCACGCCTTCACGGCGATGGTCGCGCATGCGCCCGTGGGAATGGGCCGGGTGAGACTGGTGATGAAGGACCTGAAGCCGCTACCGGCCAACGACTCGCGCGGGCTCTCGAGCTCGGCGCTGCAGTTCGGGCTGCTCCTGCCCAGCTTCGTCTTCGGGATCCTCCTGTTCGTGTTCGGTCACGGAGCGGCGCTCGTCCACCGGCTGCTCGCGATCGGGCTGTTCGTCCTCGCCGCCGCGCTCGTTGCAGCCCTGACCATCGGCCCGCTCATCGGGGCCCTGAGCGGTCACTTCTGGGCCATCTTCGCGATCGGAGCTCTCTTCGCCGCTGCGGCGGCGCTGACGACCTACGGCCTCGAGGCCGTTCTAGGCTTCGCCGGCACCGGGCTCGCGGCGTTCACGCTCATCCTGATCGGGAACGCGACCGCCGGAGGGGGCTCGAACCAGGAGTTCCTGCCCGACGTCTTCCGTCAGATCGGGCAGGCGCTGCCGAACGGCGCGACCGTCCGCTTTGTTCGCAACACCGTCTACTTCGACGGCAACCACACGCGACTGGCGCTGCTGGTGGTTGCGTTCTGGGCGCTCGGTGGACTGGCGCTCGTGCTGATCGCGGACCCGCTTCGCGCCTGGTTGAAGGGTCGGAGACCGGCTGCGAAGAGCGCGGCCTAGCGGAACGGACTGCTAGATCGATTTCTGATAAGTGCGCACGGTGCGCATCGCGAACAGCATGCAGACGATCAGCAAAGCGGCGAGCAGTCCCAGGTGGGTTCCGACGGAGCCCCAGTCGGTGCCGGGGTTGACCGCCGACCTCGCCGCCTCCACGCCCCAGTTGAGCGGGTTGAAGCGGGCGGTGACCCGCATCCAGTGCGGAATCAGGCTCTGCTGCATGAAGGCGGTGGAAAGGAACGTGAGCGGCAGCATGAAGACGTTGAGGGTAGCGATCAACGTCTCCTCGCGGCGGAAGATCAGCGCCATTCCGTTCGAGGCGGCGTTGAGCGATCCCCCGAGCAGGATCGCGGCCGTGAACATGACCAGCAGGCCGAGGGCGCCGTTGGCAAAGTGCGCGCCGAGCGAGTAGGCGATCACGACGATGATCGTCGCCTGGATTACGATCGAGACCGACGTCTGCACGACATGACCGATGAAGAAAGCGCTGCGACGGAGCGGTGAGACGAGCAGGCGGTCGACGACGCCACGGTTGAGATCGTCGATGGTCGCCATCCCGTTCCAGCCGCCGGAGAAGAAGGCCGTCATGATCACGACGCCGGGCGCCAGGAACTGGATGTAGGAGTGGTAGTGGAAGCCCGGGATCTTGGTGATGCTCTTGAAGAGCGGGCCAAAGAGCAGGATGTAGATCACCGGCTGAACCAGCGTGACGACGATCCACCAGGGCTGGCGCGCCAGCCGGCGCAGGTCTCGGTCGGTCATCGTCAGGCTGTGGCTGAGTAGCTCGCTCATCTCTTCTCGTCTCCCGAAGGGCTCCGTTTCCGGCCGCCTTCCTCGTCGGCGCGGGCGAACTCACGGCCGGTGTAGCGCATGTAGACGTCGTCGAGCGAGGGGCGCGAGACCGTCACCGAGTCGACTGAGAGCCCGTTTGCCTCCAGCGCCTGCAGCACGAGCGGAACTGCGGTCGCGCCGTGCTCGACGCGGGCGCGCAGGCACTTGACGTCGTGATCGAGCTGCCGGATTCCCTTGACATTCGCGAGCGCGGCGTTGATGGCGCCGTCACCTGCGTCCTCGCGCAGCTCGACGTGGATCGTGTCGCCCTCGAGCTCGGCCTTGAGCTTCTCGGGCGAGCCGGTCGCCATCACCTTGCCGCGATCGAGGATGGCCAGATCGGCGGCGAGCTGGTCGGCCTCTTCGAGGTAGTGGGTGGTGAGCAGGATGGTCAGGCCTTCCTCGTGCGTCAGGCGCTCGATCTCCTGCCACATCTCGGTGCGGACCTCGGGGTCGAGGCCGGTCGTGGGCTCGTCCAGGAAGAGAACCTGAGGCCGGTGCACGAGCGCGGTGGCGATGTCCAGGCGGCGCTGCATCCCGCCCGAGTAGTCGCGGGCGACGCGTTTGGCGGACTCCTTCAGCCCGAACTGATCGAGCAGCTCTTCGACGCGGTTTTTCAGCTCGCGGCCGTGGATCGAGCGGATCAGTCCCTGCAGGCGCAGGTTCTCGCGCCCGCTCAGGTTGACGTCGACGCCCGACGTCTGCCCGACGACGCCGATCGCCGCGCGCACCTGCTTGGCCTGCGAGACGGCATCGAGACCGACCACGCGCACGCAGCCCGAGGTGGGGAAGGAGAGGGTGGTCGCGATCTTGACGGCGGTTGTCTTGCCGGCGCCGTTCGGGCCCAGCAGCCCGAAGACCGAGCCGGCCGGAACTACGAGATCGATGCCGTCAAGGGCGCGGATCGCGCCTTTGTAGACCTTGACCAGGCTCTCGATCTCGATTGCGTTGCCGTTTTTCCGCGCTTCGTTCATGGCGTGCCGGAAATCTAGCTGCGCGACCTCTCGCTCGCGAGTAGTGGTCGTCACACGAGCGAGTTACGCTGAGAGGACACCGCGGCCCGAGGAGGGGTAGATGAACAAGCGCTTGCTTGGCGTAACAGGACTCGAGATCAGCGTTGTCGGCTTCGGCGCCTGGGCGATCGGCGGCGGTGGCTACGAGTGGGGCTGGGGCCCGCAGGACGATTCCGATTCGATCGCGGCCATCGAGCGCGCGATCGAGTTGGGAGTCAACTGGATCGACACCGCCCCGATCTACGGCTTCGGCCGCTCCGAGGAAGTGGTTGGCCGGGCGATCAGGCAGATGTCCGAGCAGCCCTACATCTTCAGCAAGTGCGGGCTCGAGGGCCGGAACGGCGTCGGCGTCAACGACCTCAAGGCGGCCACGATCGAGCGTCAGTGCGAGGAATCGCTGCGCCGGCTCGGGGTCGAGGCGATCGACCTCTACCAGATCCACTGGCCCGATCCCGACGAGGACCTCGAGGAGGGCTGGGCGGCCTGCGTGGCGCTTCTCAGCGCCGGCAAGGTCAGGCACATCGGCGTCTCGAACTTCAACATCGAGCAGCTACAGCGCGCCAACGCCGTGGCGACGGTCGAGACGTTGCAGCCGCCTTACTCTCTCATCAACCGCGGCATCGAGCGTGAGCTCCTGCCTTACTGCGCGCGCGAGGAGATCGGCGTCATCGTCTACTCGCCGATGGCCTCGGGACTGCTCACCGGCGCCTTCAGCGCCGAGCGGGTGGCCTCGCTCCCCGGCGACGACTTCCGCTCGCACGTGCCGCACTTCCAGGAGCCGCAGCTTTCCGGCAACCTGGCCGCGGCCGAGCGCCTGCGCCAGATCGGCGAGCAGCACGGGGCCTCGCCGGGCGCGGCCGCGATCGCCTGGACGCTGCGTGACCCGGTCGTGAGCGGCGCCATCGTCGGCTTCCGCCGCCCCGATCAGGTGGACGGCATCCTGCCCGCCGCGGGCGACCTGGAGCTGAACGCCGAGGAGATAGCGCTGGCCGAGCAGGAATAGCTTCCCCGCGCTCAGGAGAGGTGCTTGACGAAGACGAGCCGGTCCTCGCCCGGGCCGGCAAAGTCCTTCAGCACGCGCTCGAGCTCGAAGCCGAGCGCCTCGTGGAAGGCGATCGAGCCCGTGTTGATCGGCGCCGTGATCAGACGGACGAGCGAGCGCCCGTGCACCCGTGCGGCCTCGAAGAAGGTCTCGTAGAGCCGGCGCCCGATCCCCTGCCGGCGCAGCTCGGGCACAACTCCGGCCATGTGAATGTAGGCCTCGTCGGGGTTGGTCTCGGAGAGGAAGCCGCAAAGGAAGCCGGCCAGGCTGCAGTCGGGAGTATCGGCGACGAAGCTCGAGCCCTCGAAGTGAACGAAGAAGACGCCGGGCAGGTTCTGAGTCATCTCGCGCCCGCCCCACCAGTCGTTCACCTGCGGGTAGATGCGCCCGTAGTCGGAGGGGCGAGCGTGACGAATCTCGATCTCCATCTGCAGGAGAGCGTAACCGCTGCCGGTCGCTCGCCGCTACACGCGCATGGGGATACATGATCTCGTCACGCGAGGTTGGCACAGATTCGGCACGCCGAGGATGGTTTTTCGGCGTCGAAGGACGGTATATTCGAACGACCCCGCGGGCGGGTGGCTTTGGCGGCGGGCGAATAAGGAAGTGTCCCTCCCCGATCGAGGCGGGCGGAGAGAAATGGCAAACCGGATGCTTCCCGGCGCCTTCGGCGCCCGCTAGCATCGACTGGCGATGCGCGTGATCGAGATGGAGGCCCGCTCGGCGCTGGTCACGTCCGGGCTCGGCGGCGTCGACTACGTCGTCAATCCTTACACCGGCTGCCGCTTCGGCTGTGCTTACTGCTACGCGACTTTCATGAGCCGCTACGTCTCGGAGCCGGTCGAGCAGTGGGGCGAGTACGTTTACGTGAAGCGGAACATCGTTGAGCTGTTCGAGCGCGAGCTGGCGCGGATGAAGCCCGAGCGCCGCAGCCGCTCGATCTTCATCAGCTCGGTGACCGATCCTTATCAGGGTGTCGAGTCGAAATACCGGCTCACGCGCGGCGTCATGGCAGCGCTGGCGCGCGAGCGCTATCCAGGCCCGGTCGCGGTGCTGACCAAGTCGCCGATGCTGCTGCGGGATATCGACCTCTTCCGCGAGCTGCCCGACTTCGAGGCCGGGCTGACCGTGACCAGCGGCGAGGACGAGATCTCGCGCTGGCTCGAGGCACACGCGCCGCCGCCGCGTAAGCGGCTGGAGGCGCTGCGCGCTCTCAACGAGGCGGGAATTCGCACCTACGCCTTCGTCGGCCCACTGGTACCGCACTTCGTCGAGCGCCCCGAGTTGCTCGAGGACCTGTTCGCGCGCTTGGCCGACGCGGGTGTCCGCCGCGTCTACGTCGAGCACCTCAACACCAAGGCCTACATCCGCAAGCGCCTGGACGAGGTGGTCGCCCGGCAACCCGAGCTGGTGCGCGCGGCCTACGCCGATGCTCGCACCCGCGAGCACCGAGCCCAGCTGGAGCAGATCGTCGCTGAGCTGATCGAGCGCCACGGCATGGAGCTGCGCCTGGGCGCCGTGATCGACCATCCCGAGAACGAGACGAAGTCGCGGCCGTGATCGCCTAGCTCGGCAGCCAGCCCTCGCGGTACTCGACATCCGCGCTGGGCCGGAAACGGGCGTAGGCCTCGTCCGGAACTGCGGTCTCGACCTCCACTCCCGCGCCGTGGCGCTGCGCCAGCCCGCTCGCGGGATAGATGACGTCTCCGCCCGTGCGACTACCGACCGCCAGGATCGTGCAGGGGCCCGAGCCGGCGCCGACGAAGACGTGCTCCGTCCAGGCGGGACAGTGGACGAAGTCCCAGGCCTTCAGGGAACGTTCCTCGCCCTCGATCAGGAGCAGGCACTCGCCCGAGAGGACGAGGAAGTCCTCCTGCTCGTTCTCGCCGTGGTACATGCAGGCGGGCTGACCGGGCTCGAGCACGCCGATGTTGATACCGAGCTGCGGGAAGCGCACGGCCCCTTCGAAGCCCGTGAAGGCGCCGAAGTCGCCCTCTTGCCAGCGCGCGTCTCGAGCGTTGACGACAAACCAGCCGTCCCTTTCGGGAGCGAGCCCGGCGCCGGCCGGTGTGAGCGGCGCTTCGGGAGTCACGATGCTGCTCTCGCTCTGGCTAGAAAGGCCACGTCCACTCGCTCACTTCGGGGTTGTCCTCGCCGTGCTCGCGCGTCCAGATCCGGCAGCGGACGCGCATGTCGACCATCTGCTGGCGCAGGTGGGCGGCGCCGGCTCGAAAGCCCCGGCACGCGGTCGATCACGTCCATCACCAGGTGGAAGCGGTCGAGGTCGTTCAGCATCACCATGTCGAAGGGCGTCGTGGTGGTGCCCTCTTCCTTGTAGCCGCGCACGTGCAGGTGGTCGTGGCCGTTGCGGCGATAGGTGAGCCGGTGGATCAGCCAGGGATAGCCGTGGTAGGCGAAGACGACAGGCTTGTCGGTGGTGAAGAGCGAGTCGTAGACCTTGTCTGCTGAGGCCGTGCGGATGCTCGCTCGCGGGCTGCAGGCGCATCAGGTCGACGACGTTGACGACCCGTACCTTCAGCTCGGGCAGGTGCTCGCGCAGGATCGCGGCCGCGGCCAGCGTCTCCAGGGTCGGGATGTCGCCGGCGCAGCCGAGCACCACGTCCGGGTCGACGCCCTGGTCGTTCGAGGCCCACTCCCAGATGCCGATGCCGCGCGTGCAGTGGACGATCGCCTCCTCCATCGACAGGTAGTCGAGCGAGGGCTGCTTGCCGGCCACGATCACGTTGACGTAGTGGCGGCTGCGCAGGCAGTGGTCGACGGTGGAGAGCAGCGTGTTCGCGTCCGGTGGCAGGTAGACGCGGATGACCTCCGCCTTCTTGTTCACCACGTGGTCGATGAAGCCCGGATCCTGGTGCGAGAAGCCGTTGTGGTCCTGGCGCCAGACGTGCGAGGAGAGCAGGTAGTTGAGCGAGCCGATCGGGCGGCGCCAGGGAATCTCGCGCGTCACCTTGAGCCACTTGGCGTGCTGGTTGAACATCGAGTCGATGATGTGGATGAAGGCCTCGTAGCAGTTGAAGAGGCCGTGCCGGCCGGTCAGCAGGTAGCCCTCCAGCCAGCCCTGGCAGAGATGCTCGGAGAGCACTTCCATCACGCGGCCCTCGGGCGCGAGGCTCTCGTCCGTGGGCAGGATCTCGCCCTCCCAGACCTTGTTCGCGACCTCGAACACCGGCCCGAGCCGGTTCGAGGCCGTCTCGTCCGGCCCGACCAGGCGGAAGTTGGTCGGGTTCTTCTCGATGATGTCGCGCAGGAAGGTGCCCGCCACCTTGGTCGCCTCGCTCATGACGGTGCCCGGCTTCTCGACCGGGACGCCGTAGTCGCGGAAGTCCGGCAGGATGAGGTCGCGCAGTAGCACGCCGCCGTTTGCGTGCGGGTTGGCGCTCATCCGCCGCTCGCCCTTCGGCGGCAGCTCGGCCAGCTCGCTGATCAGCGTCCCGTGCTCGTCGAAGAGCTCCTCGGGCCGGTAGCCGCGTAGCCACTCTTCGAGCTGCTTCAGGTGCTCGGGATTCGTGCGCACCTCCGAGAGCGGCACCTGGTGCGAGCGCCAGCTGTTCTCCATCGGCTTGCCGTCCACCACGCGCGGCCCGGTCCAGCCCTTGGGCGTGCGCATGATGATCATCGGCCAGCGCGGCCGCTCGCTGACGCCGTCTTCGCGCGCGGCTTTCTGGATCTGCGCGATCTCGTCCAGCGCCTCGTCGAGCACGGTCGCGAAGCGCTGGTGCACGGCCGCGTGCTCCTCGCCGTCGAAGCCGCCGCTCATGATCAGCGGCCGGTAGCCGTAGCCCTCGAAGAGCTTGAACAGCTCCTCGTCGCCGATGCGCGCGAGCACGGTCGGGTTGGCGATCTTGTAGCCGTTCAAGTGCAGGATGGGCAGGACGGCGCCGTCGGTCTTGGCATCGAGGAACTTGTTCGAATGCCAGCTCGTCGCCAGCGGCCCCGTCTCGGCCTCGCCGTCGCCGACCACGCAGCAGACGAGCAGATCGGGATTGTCGAAGGCGGCACCGTAGGCGTGCGCGACCGAGTAGCCCAGCTCGCCGCCCTCGTGGATCGAGCCGGGCACCTCAGGCGCGACGTGGCTGGGGATGCCGCCCGGGAAGGAGAACTGGCGGAAGAGCGCGGCCATGCCTTCCTCGTCCTGGCTGACGTGCGGGTAAAGGCCGGAGTAGGAGCCCTCGAGGTAGGTGTTGGCGACCAGCCCCGGGCCGCCGTGGCCGGGGCCCGTCACGTAGATCGCGTCCAGGTCGCGCTGGCGGATGGCGCGGTTCATGTGCACGTAGATGAAGTTGAGGCCCGGCGTGGTGCCGAAGTGGCCGAGCAGCCGCGGCTTGACGTGCTCCGGCAGGAGCGGCTCCTTGAGCAGCGGATTTGCCAGCAGATAGATCTGCCCGACCGAGAGGTAGTTGGCCGCGCGCCAGTAGGCGTCGATCAGCCCCAGCTCCTCGGCCGAGAGCGGGCCCTCCGCCGTGATCGCCTTGCTCGGGTTAGTGCTCTGCTCGGACACCGTCAACCTCCCAGCTCGATCCGGTCGCTGTCAACGGCAGCCTACCCTGGTTCTGATTTCTTTCAACGCGATCTCGCGCACTGGCACGGCGGATCCGTTCGTAGCGGTCAACGTGAGATCCGCCGGAGCCAAACTCACAGGGGCATCAACGGGCCGATTCCTCGCACGCAGCCATTCACCCGCCGTTAGGTGGACGTGAGCGGCTTGTTAGCGCCCCGTTCGACCGTTCGGCCGTGGTCACGAAAAGATCATCTTGGCGTGGCGATAGCCTCCGCCCGGTCAGGACTGCGGCTGCGACGGTCGCTATCGACTCGTCGCGCACCAATCGCCGATTCTTGGTCGTTCTCTTTCTACTGGTCGCACTGACGGCCGCGGCAAGGCTCCCGTTGCTCCACGAGCCACTTTGGCTCGACGAGGTCGCCTCGGCACGGGTTGTCACCCAACCGACGCTGCCGAAGGTGCTCTCGCAGGTTCGCCGCACTGAATCAACTCCGCCTGCGTGGTACGCCATCGCTTGGGCTACGAGGCAAGTTGCCGGATCGGCTCCCAACGATGTGGCGTTCCTTCGCTGGCTGTCCATCCTGTTCAGTGCGGCTGCGACAGCGCTCGTGTTCGCCTATGCCCACCGCATCCTTCCACTTCCAGGAGCTGCGCTCGCCGGAGCGGTGATGGCTCTCGGCCCGGCTTTCGTCGAGCACGGTGCCGAACTCCGCGCGTACGCGCTGCTGACATTGGTCTCGATAGCGTTCGCCATCGTTCTCGAAAGGTCAGTTGCCTTGCCGAGCATGCGGCGCCTGGCGGCGCTTTCGGGAGTGGTGCTGCTCGGTTCGTTCACTCACTATTTCTTCTTCTTCACCCTGCTCACGGGACTTTTTTGGGTGTGGGCTCGTCGCCGGAGTACGAGATCTCGCTGGCCGGTCACAGCGAGCGTATGCGCCGGCGTACTTCCGTTTCTCGCTTGGGCACCCGCCTTTCTGTACCAGTACCGGCACAAGCTGTATTCGTTCACCGGTTCGTTCAGTCCGCGGTCAGTCTTGTTCTCCTACGCGCGTATCTTCGGCGTCTTCGGTCCAAGCGGCGCGCTTTACGCCGTCGCGCGGCTTACTGTTCTCGTCCTCGTTCTCAGCGGAGCTTGGCTGCTCATTCGTAGGCCGAGGGAGATTTCCCGCGCGTCGCGCTCGGACGGCTTCCTCTGTGCAGAGCTCGCTGTTTTTCCGGTCGCCGCGGCGGCCGTATTTTGGGGCCTTGGCGAGCATATCTTCATCGAGCGCAATCTCCTTGGCTCAGGACCGTTCGCCGCTGTCGCGCTTGCCGCTGCACTCTCGTCCCTACCACGGCGATACTCGTTTGCGATGGTCGCCGTGGCAGCGACCGTGTTGATCTGGGTGTACGCGACGATGGCGTTGACCTGGGGCCGAGCCGACTATCAAGGCATCGCCAATGCCCTTGTGCGAGACGGCTGGAAATCAACCGGAGATCTGATCTACTTCGGACCCGCACCTCACGGCCTCCTCACCCCAGTCGGGTGGTATCTGCCGGGAAGACCTGTCCTGGCTCAACCTCGCTCACGTGCTGGCTCGTGCTCGACCCCGGTATTTCTCATCTCCTACGACCGTTTCGCAGGGCCTCGTTGGTTCCACAAGCACCGCTCGCAGGTGCGGACCGTCAACACATTCCTTGCTTATGACCACTCCTCAATGGGTCCGCGCGCGTCGACGCCCATATTCGTCGCTCGACTGCGTAAAGCTTCTGGTCTTTGCGAAGATGCCGAAGAGCACGGCGGACTGATTTTCACTGTTACTGCGAAGTAGTCCTCGACGTTTACGTAGTTGTGGCCGCACCGCCCGCGGCGGCGGATAACCTGTCCCGTCGTGACTGCGGTGATTCGTGCCGAGAAGCTGAGCAAGTACTACGGCTCGAGCCGGGGTATCGTCGGTCTCGGCTTCGAGGTCGAGGCCGGCGAGGTGTTCGGCTTCCTGGGCCCGAACGGCGCCGGTAAGACGACGACCATCCGCCTGATGCTCGACCTGATCCGGCCGAGCTCGGGCAGGCTCGAGCTGTTCGGGCTGGATGCGCAGAGAGACAGCGTCGCCATCCGGCGCCGCGTCGGCTACTTGCCCGGCGACCTGCGCCTCTACGAGCGCCTGACCGCGCGCGAGCAGTTGCGCTACTTTGCCGCCCTGCGCGGCCTGGACGGGCTGGGGGAGGGAGAGAGCCTGGCCGAGCGCTTCGAGCTCGAGCTCGACCGCCCGATCCGCTCGCTCTCCAAGGGCAACCGCCAGAAGGTCGGGCTCGTGCAGGCGTTCCTGCACCGCCCCGACCTGCTGCTCCTGGACGAGCCCACCTCGGGCCTCGACCCGCTCGTCCAGATCAGCTTCAACGAGCTTCTGCGCGAGGTCACCGCCGAGGGACGAACGGTCTTTCTCTCCTCGCACATCCTCTCCGAGCTACAGCGCCTGGCCGACCGGGTGGCGATCATCCGCGAGGGCTCGCTGGAGCTGGTCGAGGCGGTCGAGACGCTGCGGGCGCGCGCCTTCGTGCGCGTGGAGGCGACCTTTGTCCAAGCTGCCGCCCGAGCGGGCGTTCGCCGGGCTCGCCGGCGTGCGCGAGCTGGAGCGGAGAGGGCCGGTCGTGATCTTCGCGCTCGAGGGACCGGCCGATCCACTGATCAAGGCGCTGGCGCGCTACGAGGTGCTCGCGCTCGACAGCCACGAGGCCGACCTCGAGGACGTCTTCCTCAGCCTCTACCGCAACGGAACGCCCGATGCTGAGTAGCGTCTTCCTGAAGACCATCCGCGAGCGGCTGCGCGCCTTCCGCTGGTGGTGCCTGGGCACGCTGGGCTTCGTCGCGCTGTACGGCTCGGTCTATCCCAGCATCAGCGGCAACCAGTCGCTCAACAAACTGATCAAGAACTACCCGCAGGCGCTCAAGGGCTTCGTCGGCTTCGGCGGCAACCTCGACATCGCCTCGGGCGCGGGTTATCTCGGCAGCGAGGTCTTCTCCGTCTGGGGCCCGATCGTTCTGCTGGCGGTGGCGATCTCGGCCGGCTCCAGCGCGCTGGCGGGCGAGGAGGAGCGCGGCACGCTCGACCTGCTCCTCTCGCTGCCGCTGTCGCGCACGCGCTGCCTGCTCGAGAAGCTGGCGGCGCTCGTCTGCGAGGCGCTCGCGCTTGCGCTCGTGCTCTGGATCCTGCTCCTGATCGTCTCGTACTCGGCCGGGATGGGGGTGAGCGCCGGCAACCTCGGCGCCGCGGTGCTCGCCCTGCTCCTCTTTGCGCTCGGCTTCGGCGCGCTCGCACTTGCCATCGGCGCCGCCACGGGGCGTCGGGCACTGGCGATCGGGCTCTCGGCCACCCTCGCGGTCGCCTCCGACGTGATCAACGCCCTGGCGCCGCTCGCGAGCTGGCTCGACAGCGTCAAGCTCGTCTCGCCTTTCTACTACTACACGCACGGCGACCCGCTGCGGCACGGAGTCGACGCCAGCGACGCGCTCATCCTGCTGGCCGTGGCCGTTGTCTTCGCCGCGATCGCGCCGCTGCTCTTCCGGCGCCGCGATCTCGCCGCGCCCTAGAGATACCGGTCGACGCGCGGAGGGCGGTATCCCGGAAAGTGCTCCCCGCGGGAGAGGAGTAGAAGCCGTCGCGTCGCACAGAACCGGTATGTGGCACGCGATCTTCCACATGACGATCGGGCCCGGCGAGAAGATCCTGCGCTCGTTTCTCGTCTACGTCTTTCTCATCGTCGCACTCCGCGTCGTGGGCAAACGTGAGCTGGGTCAGGCGAACACGCTCGATCTGGTCGTATTGCTGCTGGTCGCCAACGCCGTTCAGAACGGGATCATCGGCAACGACCTGTCGGTGACCGGCGCGATGCTCGGTGCCGCGACTCTCTTCTTCATCAACGAGCTCTTCGCCCGCACGACAGCGGTCTGGCCCTTCGGCTCGCGCCTGCTCGAGGGCCGGCCGACGCAGCTGATCGAGGACGGAAAGCCGATTCGCAAGGCGCTCCGCGCGACCGGCATCTCGCTCAGCGAACTGCGCGCGATCGCGCGCCGCCAGGGCTTCGCGCACCTCGGTGCGGTGCACACGGCCATTCTCGAAACTAACGGCGTCGTGAGCATGTTCACGGAGAACGAGCCGCTCATCTACCACCCGGCCGAGCCTGGCGGCCTGCGCATCGGCAAGCGCCGGCGCTCGAGAGGCTGACGGCAACACGTTTCGCCGCCCCCCGCCCCCGAGCGCCAAGCGGAATGACGACCCGTCGACTGGGTGTGATCGGTGAGTGCGAGGCTAGGACGCAGTGTCGCGTTCGTAGCCGGAGGCTACGGGCGCGATCGAGGACAACGCATCGCGCTTGCCGAGCGCGGCCAGTGGGTGGAGTGCTTCGTTTCGCTTGACGCTCAGAAAGACCCACCCGCGGGGTCGTGAAACGGTAACCAGAAGCCGCGCACGAATCGTGCCTGTTTCGTGCCGATTTCTCCCAGACGAGCCGAGCTAACGCACGAGAACCGCGCGCGCCGGCGCCCCGTCCGAGCCGACCAGTTTGAGCGGCAGGCAGATCAGCTCGTAGGAGCTCGGTGCGATCTCGCGCAGATCGAGCCCCTCGATGCAGACCACGCCGGCCGAGAGCAGCGTTCGGTGCGCCTCGGCGTCGCCGATCGAGAGGTAGTCGATCCCGAGCAACTTCACCCCGCGCTCCAGCAGGAAGGCCGCCGCCTCCCCGTCCAGGCGGACGAAGTCGTGCGTGAACTCGTCGCGGTTCCAGAGTTGCGAGTTTCGGGTCTTGAACAGGATACGTTCCGTTCCGCGCGGCGGTAGCTCCAGCTCGCGTACGGTCGCGAGGTCGAGTGCGGCGGTGGCGGCGGTGGCGTCGACCACCTCGACTGGCCCGATCAGGATTCCGAGCGGCAGCGTCTCGGCGCCCGCGCCGCTCTCGAGGAAGTGATCCGGGGCGTCGACGTGCGTGCCCGAGTGGGCGCCCATGTCCAGCTCGCTCACGTTGACCGGGTCGCCGGCGGCGATCGACTCGATGCGCGTCACGTGCACCGGCGGGTTGCCGGCGTAGTGGAGCATTCCGTCCCGGATCGGGATGCTGACGTCGAAGATCGTCACCGGAGTCGAACCATAGCTCGTTGGGAAGAGCCGCTTCGAAACCGTGGCACGTTGGAGCACATCGGGATGTGCGGGCGTGAACTCCATAGTCGACCGAGCTTGAGACCGTGGCGCTACGGGCGAAGCGTTTCGGTTGCAGACGTCCGGAAGTCTGTTCCACTTCTGGCACGCTTCTCGCTTGACATCGCCCCGTTCCTCTGAGCGGTGTCTGACGCCGATGTGGGACTACCTCTGAGCCTCGACATTCGGGAAAAGAAAGGCCCGCCGAAGCGGGCCTTTCGCAACTACTTCAGGAATTCGAGTCAGGCGACGGCGAGCGGCTCCTCTACGGGCTCCGTCTCCTTGACGACCGGAAGCTCCCTGACCTCCTCGCCGCAGAGCTTGAGCAGCTTGGCCCAGTCGTCCTCGACCTGCTGCTGGATGGCCTCGAGCAACGCCTCGTTGCCGGGTTTGAAGAGGTGGGCGAAGCGCCTCTGCATCTTCATGAAGTCGACCACCGGGATCACCTTGCGCGGCCGGTAGCTGAGCCTGTACTCGCCGTTCACGACCTCGAACAGCGGCCAGAAGAGGCTGTCCTGGGCGGCTCTCATCACGTCCATGCCGTCCTTTGACTCGTGCCCCCAACCGAGTGGGCAGTCGCTCATCACGTTCAGGAAGGCCGGACCGCCCAGCGCGACGGCGCGCTCGACCTTGGCGCTCAGGTCCTGCCAGCGGGCGCCCGAGGACTGACCCACGTACGGAATGCGGTGCGCAGCCGCGATCGCCGTCAGGTCCTTGCGCTGCTGGAGCTTGCCGATCGACGCGGAGCCGATCGGGCTGGTGGTCGTGTCGGCGCCGTAGGGCGTCGCGCCCGAGCGCTGGATGCCCGTGTTCATGTAGGCGCCGTTGTCGTAACAGACGTAGAGGAAGCGGTGGCCTCGCTCGAGCGCTCCGGAGAGCGCCTGCAGTCCGATGTCGTAGGTGCCGCCGTCGCCGCCGAAGGCGACGATGGTGACTTCCTTGTCGCCGCCCGGCAGCGTGCCGCGCCGCTTCAGGGCCTTGTAGGCGGCCTCGACGCCGCTCGCAACGGCAGCGGTGTTCTCGAACGCGGTGTGCATCCAGGGAACGTTCCAGGCCGTGATCGGGTAGCGCGAGGTTGCGACCTCGAGGCAGCCGGTGGCGTTGAGGACGATGACCGGCGTGTCGATCGAGCTGAGGATCGTGCGCACGATCGCCGGGGCACCACAGCCCTGGCAGAGAGCGTGCCCACCGCCGAGCGGCTGAACGCCGTGTTGGTTACTAGCAATCCGCTTGAGTCTCGACATGGTGGATCAGCCTCGCAGTGCGATGTGGGTGGGCGCCTCGCCGGCGAAGATGGCCCGGCCCTCAGCCGGAACCAGCTCGCGGCCGCCGAGGCCGAAGACATGAGCTCGCAGGTCGATGCCCGAGCCGTACAGAGTCGCTGCCATCTCCGCGTGCAGAGACGGGAACGAGCCGGGCGCATCCGAACGATCGAGCACGATCACTTCCTTGACGCCCGCGAGCGCCTCGCGGATCTGCTCTACGGGGAAGGGGCGGTAGGAGACCAGGCGTAGCAGCCCAACCTTCTCGCCCTCGGCGCGAAGCTCGTCGACGACGTCCTTGATCGTGCCGGCCGTCGACCCCATCAGGAAGGCCACCTTCTCGGCGCCTTCGAGCTCGTATCCCTCGAGCAGGCTGAAGGGCCGGTCGACCATCGGGGAGTACTCGGCGAAGACATCCGCGATCACCGTCTGCGCGGCCTCCATCGCCGCGTTCATCTGGTAGCGGAGCTCGGTGTAGTAGTCCTGCAGCGCGAAGATGCCCTTGGTCGTGACCTGCTCGACATCCAGCAGGGGCAGCGGGACGTGGTACTCGCCGACGAACGCCTTGACGTCCTCGTCGGGAGTCAGGATCAGCGGCTCCTCCGAGTGGGTGAGCGTGAAGCCGTCCTGGCAGACGAGCACCGGCAGCATCACGTCCGGATGCTCGGAGATCCGTGCCGCCATGACCATCAGGTCATAAGCCTCCTGGACGCTTTCCGCGAACAGCTGGATCACGCCGGAGTCGCGGATCATCATCGAGTCGGAGTGGTCGCAGTGGATGTTGAGCGGCGCCGAGAGGGCGCGGTTGCCCACCGCCATCACGATCGGTGCCCGCATGCCCGCGGCGATGTAGACGACCTCGGCCATCAGGGCCAGACCCTGCGACGAGGTGGCGGTCATCGAGCGGGCCCCGGCCAGCGCCGCGCCGATCGCCGCGCTCATCGCGGAGTGCTCCGACTCGACGTTGACGATCTCGGTGGTCGCCTTGCCGTTGGCGACCAGCTTGGCGAAGGTCTGGATGATCGGAGTCTGCGGCGTGATCGGGTAGACGGGGAAGACGTCGGGGTCGATCTGGGCCATCGCGTAGGCGACGGCCTCTCCGCCGGTCAGAAGCTGCGCACCTTCCTGCGTCTTAACTGCCACTCTGATCACTCCTCATGACCCAGCCCGCGGGCGTTTCCGTCTCCTCGGGCACCATCTCGATCGCGCCGACGGGACATACGGCCGCGCAAACCTCGCAGCCCTTGCAGAAGTAGTCGTCGAAGCCGACGAAGGTCGTGTCCTCGATCAGGATCGCCGAGTCGGGACAGTAGAGCCAGCAGAGCAGGCAGTTGGTGCACTTCGAGAGGTCGGCGAGCGGCTTGATGCCGGTGCGCCAGCTCCCGGTCTTGGGCTTCTCTGCGTCGGTGGGCCTGATCGTGCCCCCCGGCGAGAGCTCTTGCCAGGGCCTCAGGCCAGACATTCGTATCCCTCCGCTATTGCCGCGCGGAGCGAGTCCGCGTCGAGTCGTTTTCCGAGTTTCTTCACGGCGGCGTCCTGGATGTTCACGAGCGGGATGCCGCCGGCAGCCGCCGCCGCGCCGAGCATGACCACGTTCGAGAACTTGAGCCCGTGCTCGTGGGCGATCTTCAGGGCCGGGATGGCGCGCGCGTTGACGCCGTCGAGGGCGGCCGGCAGCTCGTCGCTGTCGACCAGGACGACTCCATCATCCGAGAGCCCTTCGGCGACGTTCATCTCGTTCACGAGCGTGGGCTCGAGCACGATCACGATGTCGGGCGCCGCGACCGGGTCGTGGCGGCGAATGCTCTTCTCCGAGATGCGGGTGTAGGCGCGCATCGGCGCCCCGCGGCGCTCGGGTCCGTATTCCGGGAAGGCCTGCACGCTCGACCCGGCGAGAAGTCCGGCCTCTGCAAGCAGCTGCGAGACGGTCTTCGCGCCCTGGCCGGCGCGTGCGTGCCAGCGAACTTCCTTCATCTCTTCTCTCCTTGCAGGAACGCCTCGATGCCGGCGGCGGCGAGCTTGGCATCGCCGACGGCCTGAACTACCGTCGCACCGCCGTTGATCGCGTCACCGGCGGCGAAGTACTTGGGATTGGTCGTCTGGCCCGTTTTCGGGTCGATCTTGATCCGGCCCCAGTCGAGCTCGAGCCCGTCGATCAGGCTCAGAAACTCCTCGCGTGGGCGCTGGCCGATCGCCTTGATGATCGTGTCGACCGGCAGGTCGAAGTCGGCGCCCTCGATCGGCTCGGGGCGGCGGCGGCCGGAGTCGTCGGGCTCGCCCAGCTTCATCGGCTGGCACTCGACCGACTTCAGCTTGCCGTCCTCGCCCTTGAAAGCGACCGGAAGCGTCAACCACTTGAACTCGACGCCTTCGTCGAGCGCCTGCTCGTACTCGTGGTAGAAGGCGGGCATCTCGGCCTGCGTGCGCCGGTAGAGAACGGTCACCTCGGCGCCCAGCCTGAGCGCCTCGCGCGCCACATCCATCGCCGTGTTACCGCCGCCGATGACGGCAGCTCTGCGGCCGATCTCGGGCGGGTTTCCGTCCTTGAGCGCCTCGATGAAGGGCAGCGACTCCCAGACACCCTCGAGCTCGTCGCCGGGCGTCTTCACCTCGACGTCCTCGCCGAGACCGATACCGAGGAAGACGGCTTCGGCCTGCTTCTCGATCTCGGCCAGCGCCTCCTTGGCGTCGATCTTCATGCCCAGCTTGATCTCGACGCCGAGCTTCTCGATTGCCGCCTTCTCGTCGGGAAGCGGCTCGGACTGCTGGCGGAAGGGGGCGATGGCGTATCGAATCAGGCCGCCTACCTCTGCGCGCTCGTCATAGACGGTGACGGCGTAGCCGCGCGCGGCCAGTTCGCCGGCGCAGGCGAGCCCGGCGGGCCCGGCGCCGATCACGGCCACCTTGTGACCGTTCGCGGCGACCTTCTCGCGCGGAGCGATTCCGTTGGCGAAAGCCCAGTCGGTGGCGAAACGCTGCAGTCTCGAGATCTCGATCGGCGTCTCGTCCTCGCTGTTCATCACGCACGATGCTTCGCAGAGCTCCTCGACCTGGCAGACGCGGGCGCAGCTGGCGCCGAGGATGTTCTGCTCGAAGATCGTCAGGGCCGCGGCCTCGGTATCGCCGGCCGCGATCTGTGCCACGAAGGTGGACACATCGACGTCAGCCGGGCAGGCGACGGTGCAGGGGGCGGTCGCGTAGATGTGACCGCACTGCAGGCAGCGCTCGGCCTCGACGAGCGCCTCCTCTTCGGATAGAGGCGACTTCAGTTCGGAAAAGTCGCCTACCAGTATTTCCTGCGCGAACGCGCTCATCAGACTCCTGTCTTTATCCGGGGTGAAGGCTTGCAGCCGGGAATGCTACCGACGAGCACCGTGACGGCAGCGGGGCTACGTTCGCCGCTTCCGTCGATGCTCTGCAGCTTCTTCATACCGTAGTTAAAAACGACTAGGCTCGGCCAGTAATTCCAGAACCGGGAATCGACCGCGAACGCGCTTTCATCAAGAGCCTTTCCCGTTAGGAAGCCGCGGTCGAGGTGGTCGCTGCGTGGATGCCAGGAGCTGGTCTCGGAATGAAGACCCGTTGACTGGGTGTGATCGGTGAGTGCGAGGCTAGGACGCAGTGTCGCGTTCGTAGCCGGAGGCTACGGGCGCGACCGAGGACAAGGCATCGTGCTTGCCGAGCGCGGCCAGGCGGCGGAGTGCTTCGTTTTGAGACGAGCTCTAGTGGCCGGACGGGCCGCGAAGGCGCACTGGTAGTGCGACGAGTGGTTCGGGCGGTCACTGGCGCCGCGAAGCGGCCGCATCAGGCGTGGGGACCTAGCGGGGTAGGCTCTAAGAGATCAGGCGTGGGACCAGCTCGCCGACGATGAAGCCGATGATCGCGGCGGCGCTCCCAACCGCGAGTACGTGCAGTCCGCTTCGCAGACGGCGTAGTCCGGCGATCTGACCTTTTAGCGTGCCCACACAGACGAGGGCCGCCGCGGTCGAGCAGAGCGAGACGACGAGCGCAGTCCTAACGCTCCAGATGAGGTACGGATAGACGGGCACCCAGGCGGCGAGGATGAACATCGCCCCGACCACGGCGCCGTCGCCCAGCGCCGTCCGGTGCTCGCCGAAAGCCAGGCCCAGTTCCTTCTCCACCGTCATGCGCACGTGCGATTCGGGATACAGGGCCAGGATCTCGCTGACCGCATGGGCGTCCTGCTGCGGGATCCCTTCCTCCTCGAGCAGGTACTGCAGCTCGAGCCGCTCGACCTCGGGATGGTCCTCCATCTCGGCCAGCTCGTCGGCGATGGCGCCGCGAAAGAGGTCGTTCTCGGCCTGGCTGGAGAGGTAGACCCCGGCGGCCATGGAGAGGGCGCTGGCGGCCATTTCGGCGATTCCGGCCACAGCGATCGTCTTCGAGCCGCCCGCGACGTTGGCGACGGCCAGTCCGGTCAGCAGGCCGACGGTTCCGATCAGCCCGTCCTGGGCGCCGAGCACGAGCTCGCGGATGCGCGAGGCGCGCTCGATCCGTGGTCGAGAGCCGAGCACCCAGCGGCGCAGCGCCTCGCCGCCGGTGGGATGGAAGCCGCGAGCGCGCACGCGTGCCGGTAGACGTTCGGGCGGGATCGTGGCTTCGCGCAGCTCCTCGCCTCGCCGCCGCCTTCGCTCTCGTCTGCGGTCGGGCATTGTCGATCGAGCGTAGCTGATGATCCGAGCCTCGCCGTAACTACGTCGGGCGCGTCGACGCGAGCTCGTCGAGAAAGTCGCCGGCGCGGCCCGCCCGCTAGGCGTTGGCGACCTCGACGCGCGCGAGCGCCTGGACGGTTTGCCCCGGCGTCTCGCAGCGCGCAACCGCTCCGTCCCTGACACAGCTGTACCAGCGGCCGCTCTCCGACAGGCGCACCTTCACCTGCCGGGCGCTGCCGGGCAGCCCGAGCTCTACGCCGGCGACCTTGCCGCCGGAGGTCAGGTAACGGACAGGGATGCTCGTTGTGACGGTGCCCTGATTTTGTGTGGTGCCCGCCGAGGCGACGGCCGGAACGATGACGCCGCGAATGCCGCTTGCCAGCAACGACGCCGTCGCAATCGAGATGAGGCAGGTGCGGAGTGACTGGAGCATCACTCCGGAAATCGACGGGGAAGGCGCCGATTCGGCTAGTCAGAGCGCGAGGGCGCAGTCCCCTTTTTGCGTTCGCTCGAGGACGCGAAACGCTGATTGCGATCCCGTTTCCGGGAAGCGGCCGCAGCGGGCGTGGGGACCTGGCGGGATAGGCTCTAAAAGCCGCCGGTGACCGAGGTGACCGTGGTGTAGGGACCGGTCGAGCCCGAGTACTCGCAGTTGGCGTTGATCGTGTAGCCACCGGGCCCGGGGCCGCTGTAGCAGTAGTCGGTACCGGCTCCTCCGGCTACCGTCTCTCTCTGGGTCGTGCTGGAGTTCCCGCCCGGCACCATGCAGTCGTTCCCGGCGCCGCCGGCCATGTTGTCGCGGGCGGTGGTGCCGAGCCAGATCTGAGCCGTGTCTCCGGTATGTCCGGCGTCGGCCCGGAGAGTCGTTCCCGCCTGGTTGACGATTCGGTAGAAGGTGACGCCGCCGACATTGGCGCCGCTGCAGTTCGCCGGCGTCAACTCCGCCACGCTGATCGTGTGGGTCTTGTCGGTGGCCCGGCTCGCGGCGACGGTGTTGGTGGCCGTGAAGGCCGCTGTCGTGGCCCCGACGCCGACGGAGACAACGGTCAGGGCGACGAGTCTGAGCGTCAGCTTGAAGCGCTGCCTGCGCTGCCTGCGCTGCCTTAGTCGTCTACGGGCGCCCATTTTCTCTCTCCTCACTCACTTATCGGCCACGGCGGCTCGGAACTTTGCGGACTAGCGGGCTCCGGCCCAACTCCCCACTCGTCCGCTGCCACTCCAGGCGTCGAGTCGACGCTCCACGCTTCCGGTACCACTTCCGGAGCGCCGGTCGTGACCGGCCCAGTCTGCGTGGGGGAGAGGTACGACTCCGGTTTCAGGAGCGCGCCGTCGAAGGCCGAGTAGCGGTAGGCGAGCCCCTCGTCCTGGAGCACGTAGGTGTGGACGCCCCGCTCGCGGCGGTAGAGGATCGCCCGGTCGTAGCGGTCGGCTAGAGCGGCGAGCGCGTCGATCGAATCGCACTCGACGATGCGGTCGAAGGCGGGAAGCTGCGAGACCGGCAGGAGTAGATGACCGTACCGGCGCTCGATCTGCCGCGGCTCGTCGTCGAGGCGCCGCTTGACTCCGAGCGCGATCACAACGCCCAGGCTCAGGAGCGCGAGCATCAAGCCGGCGACCGAGAGCTCGCGGGCGCTGGAGACGCCGAGCCGAACGAGGCGCAGGTCGATGGTGCTCGCGCGCGTGGCCGTGCCGGCAGTCGATTTGCTCACGTGCATCTTCACCGAGCCGTTGCTGTGGTCGAGCAACAGCTTGTGCGCGTCGAGCAGGAAGTTGAGCGAGGGAGCGAAGCTCTCGTTGATCCTACGGGTTCCGACCATGCCCTTGATCGCGATCGCCGGAGTGATGACGACGTTGTAGGTCGAGCTCGGATCTGCCGTCTCGGTTTGAACCTCGTTCAGCAGGTTCGTGTACGAGCGCAGCGGGAAGACGCCGACGACGGTGACGCTCTGGCCCTCGAAGCTGCGCTTCGCGAGAGTGAAGCTACGCGTGTAGTCGTTGTCCGGCGAGGTGAGGCTGGCGCTGAGCGTGGCCTGTCCCGAGAGAGCCGTGGATTCGCGCGTTGTCAGCCTGTACCTGAAGCTGAAGGTCACGTTTTTCACCAGCCGCGAGAAGACGGTCTGTCCGCTCGTCACCCGCCCGCTCGGGTAGACGATGCCGCGCGCGGCGCTTGCCGAGTAGCTGAAATCACCGCTTTGCTGATAGCCGTTCGGGACGGAGACCTGCTCGCTCTTCGTGCGGCTGAAGGCGACCGCGCCGAGCGCCAGCGAGAGGGCGAGGAGCACAGCCGGTATCGCGTAGAGCGGGTTGAGCCCGGGCACGTGGGAAGACGGCGCAGCGGCTGCCGGACCGCTTTTCGAGCGCCGCCGTTTGCGTGTCGTCGCGGCGCCGCCGGAGACCGCGAGCAGGAGCGCCAGGAGCAAGAGCAGGACGGCATGGGACGGCACTTGAATCCACTCCAGCACCCTGCCGGCGTAGGGGATGAGGATCCACTTCTGCCCCATGAGATTCGCCTGGGTAGGCCGGAAGGCGTCGGGATGCGGGTTGGTCGCTCGGTTGTCGCCCTGGAAGACGTACCTGGCGCCGTCACGCGCGACTATCCGGTGCAGGATGGTCTGCTTGCTCAGAGTGTCGCGATAGGCGACCACCTCGCCGACCGAGTAGCTCGACCGTTTGCGAACGATCACCAGATCGCCGGCGTGGATCGAAGGGTGCATCGAGACGCCGCGGATGATCATGTAGCTGGCAGGGCCGCCCAGCTGAGTCGGCGCGAAGAAGAGCCATCCGACCACCACTACGGCCAGTACCAGTACGCCCGTCAGAATGCTCTGGATCCGGATTGTCATGTCTACCCTTCGGGCGGGCACCTGCCGCAGCGCTCGCTCCGAGTAACTTCCCTACGCTTTGCTTACGGAATTCCCTTCAATCGTCGGCAGGCGACGGATCGGGGTTGAGGCCGTTCTCTCGAGTGGCATCTCCGCCTCGGCTCCGGTCACTGAACGGCGATCACGCGCAACTGGTCGGCGGTCGCCACCGTCGGCTCGGTGCCGGGCGTGCAGGTCCAGTGGAAGGCCGCGCCGTGGACGCACGTCGTGTAGGTCGTGCTGGTGCTGACGAGCTTCGAGGCCACGGTTGACGCTGCCGCGTTGAGGTCGAACTGCCAGCTCTGGATGTTCTGCGGGCTGGAGTTGTCGAGCGTGTAGACGACGTTCGAGATCGTGTACGGGGTGATCGCGCCGCTACCGTCGCCCGCTCTCGAGCCGGAGACGACGTTGGCAGCGGTGAAGGCGTAGGCCGAGGCGGCCAGGATCAACATCATCAGCAACGTCCCGGCGAGCCCCCAGAGCTTCTTTCTGCCCGCGCTCATCGCTCTCATAGTTTCGTCTTTCTCGAGCTCTTCCTTGAGTTTGTTCGGCACTTGGTCGCGTGCGTTCATAACCTATAAGGGGAAACGAAAAGGCGCCGATAGAGAAAGCGCTATTCACGCGTCACGGCGGCTTGCCGAGGGGCCCGGACGGATCGGAGAAGACCGAAGACGAAAGCGGCGGGCCTGGGCCCGCCGCTTTCTCTGGAGACTGGGGGCTCGCGTTATCAGCTGGTCGCGATTACGCGAAGGTTGGTGGCCGAGAGTACGGTCGGCTCGGTCGTGAACGTGCAGACCACGGTGACACCGCCTGTGACCGTGCAGGCCTGGAACGGGGCAGCACCGGTGACAGAGGCGAGAACCTGGCTCGCCGCTGTGTTGAGCGTGAAGTTGACGCTCTTGATCTTGGTCTGATCAGCGCCATCGAGTACGTACAGCGGGCTGGCCGGCGGTCACCGTGTAGCCGGAGATTGCCGCCTGGCCGTCGCCGGCGTTCGAGGCCGGCACTGTGTTGGACGCGGTGAACGCATAGGCTGCCACTGTGAAGAGGAGGGCGAGGAGCATGATTCCGAGGAGCCTACGACCTCTGTGTCGACGCTTCAACATCCTTGAATCTCCTTTGCTTGCCGCAGATCCTGTCCCGGATCGGCTCAGTTGTCGGTGGAACAGGCGGATGACCTGGGCGTGAAGTTTGAGGTGTGCCGCCTACGCGCTTTGTGGGGATGACCGCTACGCGTTAGTCACATGTTCGGCACGTTTTGGCGTAGCTTCATGACCCGGACGGGTGATTCCGGGCTAGTAAATAGAGAAACGCCTATTAGCCTATCCCGCTAGGCCTACACACCCGAAGCGGCCGCCCCGCGGCGCCAGTGACCGCCCAGGCCGCCTGACGCACAACCATGCGCCTTCACGCCCATCCCTCATCCACCTCAACACTCACCATCCCTAACGGGATAGGCCCGCAATCGGGTCCGGTCGCCACCGTCGGCATGAAAGCTCGAGTTGGCGCGGTAAGACGAGGCCTGGAGCCGACATCTCTCCTCTTGCCGAGCGTTCACCGTCTACAGCGGAGAGCCCTCGAAAGCCGGCCGCTCACCTCAGTCACGGCCTACGTCGGAAGCCGTGCTCAGAGCCGCTTCCCAGCGCTGGCGGTGACCGCCTACTGCAGCGCCACGCCGACCGGAGAAACGCTCATCGTGGTCGTCCCGTTGCCGAGCTGTCCGTAGTTGTTCTGCCCCCAGCAGACGACCGTGCCGTTCGACATGAGCGCACAGGTGTGCTCGTAATCGTTGGTCTCGTTGATGTCGGCGCCGCCGGCGCTGATCGCGGCGATGCCGCTGAGCGAGCCGTAGCCGCCCGGCCCGATGACCGTGACCGGGCTGGAGGTGTCGGCGGTCGTTCCGCTTCCGACCTGGCCGAAGGCGCCCGCGCCCCAGCACTGCGCGGTTCCATCCGTGAGCAGGGCGCAGCTGTGATACTCGCCGGCGCTGACCGCCGTAGCGTTTGGGATCGTGCCAACTTGGACGGGCAGGGATCTGCTGGTCGTCGTTCCGTCGCCGAGCTCGCCGTTGTCGTTGTCGCCCCAGCAGTAGACGGTGCCGGCGGAGAGCAGGGCGCAGGTGTGGAGCCTGCCGCCGCTGACCGAGCTGACCCCGGTGAGAGAGCCGACGCCGCCGGCAGCAAGAACCTGAACCGGCGTAGAGGAGTTCGTCGTCGTATTGTTGCCGAGCTGACCGTTTTGGTTGAGTCCCCAGCACTTGACGGTACTGTCAGTGAGCAGCGCGCAGGCGTGGTTGGCGCCGTTCGTGACCTGAGTTGCGTTCGTGATACCGCTCACCTGTACGGCGATCGAGCTGTCGGTCGTGTTGCCGTTACCAAGCTGGCCGTACTGGTTGTGACCCCAGCAGCGAACCGTGCCGCCGGTAACCAGCGCGCAAGTGAACTTACCGCTGGCGCTCACCTGAGTGACGCCCGTGAGATAGGTGGTGGCGCTCAAGCGAACCTGGACAGGAGTCCCGCTGTTGGTCGTCGTGTTGTTGCCGAGCTCGCCGTAGTCGTTCAAGCCCCAGCAGTAGACGGAGCCGGAGACGAGCGCGCAGGTGTGATACTTACCCGCGCTGATCTGCGTGACGCCTGAGAGCGTGCCCGTGCCGCCGACGCCCATGACCATGACCGGGCTCGAGCTGTTGGTCGTCGTGTTGTTGCCGAGCTCGCCGTCTTCGTTGTCGCCCCAGCACTCGACGCTGCCAGCGACCAGGGCGCAGGTGTGGAAGCCGCCGGCGCTGACCGCCGTGGCCGTTACGCCGCTCACCACCACGGAGAGGGGTGTACTTGTGTAGGTGCCGTCGGTCGCCGTGATTCCCGCTCTTTCGACTGTGTAGAGAAGCATTACGCCATTGGCCGATCCCGAGACCGTCGCGACGCCGCTCGTGAAGTTGATCGCCGTGGCGGTTCCGAAGTTGGTCGCGGTTCCGCTCGAGTTGGTCACGGTCGGGTTTTGCGACCCATTCGGGTGAGCGCCGCTGAAGGTGAGGTTGTGCGAGCCGGTGTAGCCGGGAGTCGTGTTGCCGTACGCGTCGACCGCCCTGATCGTCAGGTTGTCGGGCGAACCGGGCGCGACGACGACCTTGCTGGCCGCCAGCGAGAGAGCGCTCATAGCGGCAGGGCCAACCGTGACTTGTAAGCCGCTGCCGTTGCTAGAGGTGCCGTCGCTGACCACTATGTTGGCGGTCTCAGCCCTGTACAGGCGCATTACGCCGCCCGCGCTCGAGACGCCGTTCGTGAAGGTGATCGATTCCGCGGTTCCGAAGTTGACGGCGGCTCCGGTTCGGTCGGTAACGGTCGGATTGACGGTTCCGGCCATGCTGGCGCCCGAGAAGGTGAGGTTGTGCTGGCCTGTGTAGCTCGTCACCGTGTTGCCCCAGGTGTCGGCGGCCGTGATCGTGAGGGCGTCGGTCTGGCCGGCGGTCGGCGTGGTCGTCGCGGCCGTCAGTATCAACGTGCTAGCGGTCGTGAGCCCGTTGACGGCGAAGGCGCCAGTCGAGCCGTGGAAGCCGGAAGCGTCGGTGGCCGTGAGCGTTGTCGAGGTCGTGGCGTCGTAGAGCGTGATGCTCGCCGTGCCCACACCGGCCGCGAAGGTGACTGCGCTCTGCCCGGCGCCGCAGGAGCCCTGGGCCGGGTAGAGCGGAGCGGTTCCGTTCGGGCTTGCCGTGGGGCCGGAGAAGGTGATGCACTGCGTTCCCGTGTAGTTGGTCGCGGCGTTGCCGTAGGCGTCCGCCGTGGCGGTCAGGGTGACGTTGAAAGCGGTTCCGGCAGTACGAGTCGACGGTGTCGGAATCGTGAACGAGCTCGGTGCGCCGGCGCTGACCGTGACGGCTAAGGCCGGTTCCGTTCGTGTGGCTGCCGTCAGTCACGACGATGTTCACCGTCTGGGCCCGGTAGAGCTTCATCACGCCGTTGTTGGAGCCCGAGACGGCGGCGACGCCGTTCGTGAACGTGATCGCCGTGGCGGTCCCGAAGTTGGTCGCGACGCCCGAGCTGTTCGTCACCGTCGGGTTGAACGTGCCGATTGCGGTCGCACCGGAGAAGGTCAGGTTGTGCGAGGCGGTGTAGCTCGTAGCGGTGTTGCCGTACGTGTCGAGCGCGGTGATCGTCAGGTTGTCGGCCTGGCCCGCGCGCGGCGTGGTCGTCGCCGCCGAGAGCGAGAGGCGTGCTGATCGCGAGCGGACTGACCGTGAACGCGGGCGCTCGAGCCGCTCTTTCCGGACGTCGCGTCTGTGGCCGTCAACACCGTCGAGGTCGAGGCGTTGTAAAGCGTGATCCCGCTGGCCGTGGCGGCGCCATTCGTGAAGGTGATCGCGCTCTGGCCGGCAGCGCAGGCGCCGTGAGCCGGGTAGACGGGAGCCGTGCCGCTCGGGCTGTTGGCCGGGCCGGAGAAGGTGACGCACTGGGCGCCGGTGTAGCCGGTCGCCGTGTTGCCGTAAGCATCCAGAGCGGTGAGCGAGACCGAGAACGCAGTGCCGGCCGTCTGAGTCGCCGGCGCCGGGATCGAGAACGAAGCGATCGTCCCCGGCGCGACGGTGACGGAGAGCGTGTTGCTCGTGTGGCTACCGTCGCTGACGACGATGCCCGCCGTCTGGACCTTGTAGAGCGTCATGACGCCGTTGCTGGTACCGCTGACGGTGGCGACGCCGTTCGTGAACGTGATCGCGGTGGCGCTGCCGAAGTTCGTGGCCGTGCCGCCCGAGTTGGTGACGGTCGGCGTGAACGAGCCGATCGTGCCGGCGCCCGAGAAGGTCAGGTTTTGCGAGCCGGTGTAGCTCGTCACGGTGTTGCCGGCCGCGTCCTTGGCCGTGATCGTCAGGTTGTCGGCCTGACCGGCGGTAGGCGTTGTCGTTGTGGCCGAGAGCACGAAGTGGTCGAGCGCTCCAAATGCGACGGTAACCGCAGTCGCCGGTGAGCTGGTCGAGGTCCAGGAGTTCCAGACGGCCGTCACGGTGTAGCTGTAGGTTCCCGCGGCCAGACCGCTGTCGGTGCAGCTGAGCACTGCGGACGGCGCGGCCGAGGTCGGGCAGTTGCCGCCCGGATTGCCGCCGCCGCGCGTCACGTAGTAAGAGACCGTTCCGGGGCCCGGGGGAGTGACTGCGTTCCAGGAGAGGGCCACTGTCCCGGCGCCCGGCGTACCGCTCACGTTGGTCGGGGCGTTCAGTGTTGCCGCATTACCATTGCCGCCGCCCGAGCCGTTCGATGTCCAGTAGGCCTGGGCGTTCGCGGAGGCGATGAGCGTGAATACGAGTGCGGCTAGCGTGAAGAGTCGCTTACTCCATCCCGACTCGACTGCTGCGCTCATGAATGGGCGCTCCCGCTGTAAGTCAGGGTGAAGCTCGCGTTCTTACAGGCGTCCTGGTTCACGGTTGGCGAGTCGAGGAAGGTGATCTGCGGCGCGCGCGGCGCGCTCGTCAGCGTCGCCTTCCCCTTGGCGGGAATGGTGACCGGGCTGGTGCTCGAGACGTTCGACTGAATGAGCTGGAGGTTGCTCGAGTCACAGCCGGTGCGAGTGCTGCTGGCCGACACGCTCACCGTGAGCCTGGTGACGTAGATCTGGACGCTGTTCGGATTGCTCAGCGTCAGCGCGATCGGCAGAGTCAGGCCGGGCTCGAGGCCGCTGACGGCGCCCGTGATCGTGAAGTCGGCGCCGGCGGTCGAGGCGTTGCCGTTCCCGCTGCCGCTTCCGGTCGAGCCACCGGCCGAAATGGCGGGGCCGGCGGATTTGACGACCTGGAAGTTGAGGCGCCTGGTCGAGTAGGCGGAGGAGATCGTGAGGCGATAGCTACCGAGTGCGATCGCCTTGCCGCCGAAGAGGCTCTTGAGGCTCGCCGTTCTGACGCCTGTGAGGTAGAGGCTCTTCGTCTTCTCGACTTTCTTGGCGCTGTGCACGACCTGCAACTTCGAGCCTTGTTTGAGGGCGAGCTTGTAGGCGAAGCTCTTGCTCGGCTTCGAGAAGGCGTAGGTCAGCTTGATCGTTTTCGCCTGCGAGATGGTGAAGCTCTTCTTGGTCAGGTAGCCGGAGAACGGGACGATCTGGAAGCTGAGCAGCTTGCTCACGCCGGCGGAGGAAATCTGAAGGCGGTAGTAGCCGACCTTGATCAGTGATCCTGCGAACAGCTTGCCGACGGATATCGTCGTCCGGGCTTTGAAGTTGCCCTTCTTCGTGGCGCTCTTGACGAGCAGCCAGGCCGAGCCCTTTTTCAGGCTGAGCCGGTAGGAGAAGCTCTTCGTGGGCCGCGGGAACTTGTAGATCAGCTTGACCGACGGCGTCTGGGAGGCCACGAACGAGGTCAGGGTCAAGTTGGCGGAAAACTTTGTGCCGGGCGTCGCGCTCGAGGCGGCGCCTGCGAAGGTGGAGCTGCAGGCGAGCAGCAGGGCGCAGACGAAACTGAGCAAGAGAGTCCGGCGGGCGAAGGCGAGCATTCGCTCGAGCGCTTCTGGACTGGCCGCGTCGGTCATTGGTTGGCGCTCCCGCTGCAGGCCCGGGCGAGAAGAAGAAACGACGGCGAGAATTGGCGCCGCCGCTTGCTGTCTTTGGATGTTTCGCTTGTGAATCTCGCCTGTCATCTGTCTTCGGCCTTCTTGGTAGCGCTCGTTTGTCTACTTGCGGAAGAGGGAGCGGAGGGGCGGCCGGGGGAGGCCGCCCCTCCGCTGGATTTGCGCGTTAGCTAGCGACCAATGAGAGGGTCAGCGTCGCGCCCTTGCACGAGTCTTGGTTTCCACCAGACTCGTCCATCTTGATCGTTCCGACGACGTCAGTGGAAGCGCCCGCATCGAGCACGATTGGGCTCGCGATCGTAGGCGGGGTCACTGTGAACCAACTAGTGTCGCATCCGCCGCTGGCCGAGGCCACGGAGATAGCAACTGCGCTCAGTGACTGCTTGAAGGTTGCAGGGTTCGTCACATGAACAGTGACGTTCTGGGGAGCCCCTCCGGGAAGGAGGTTAGACACAGTACCCGTCTGGGCGACCGTTAGGCTCGTGCTGGTGCCAACGCCGGCCGTACCGGGGCCCGAGCCGGAGCTCGAGAAGTACGCAAAAGCAACGCCGCTAGCGATTGCGAGCGCTACGACGACGATCGCCGCAAGGACGACTCGCTTCTTACTGAGGTGCTTCTTCATTGTTGTTATCTCCTTGGTTTGGAACCCTTGGTTGTAGAACCGGTTCGTAAATTGGATTGCCGCTAGATGCCAAGATCCGTTGCTTAGGTGCTCGTGACGTTGAGGGTCAGCGCCGCGCCCTTGCACGCGCTTTGATCGACAGCCCCGAGATCACTCCAGACCAGAGTTCCGCTGCCGGTGAGAGCGAGACCGCTGGCTCCGGAGGGAACCACGGTGTTCGAGGTCACGGTGGCCATGGTGAACTGGCCGGGGTTGGCAGTGAGCATCGTCTGGCACGCCGAGACGGTTGAGGTGACGGAACCGAAGACGATGGTTGCTACGTAACCGTCTGTGCCTGTTCCGTTGTCGACCGTGAAGGTCACGCTCTTGCTACCGCCGGGGTAAATCCCCGTGAAGCCGGTGGCGTGGAGCGCGAGGGAGCCGGACGGGGTGGCAGCGTTGGCTATTCCACTACCCGAGCCGGTGCTTGTCCAATACGCATAAGCGCCGCCAGCGATAGCGAGCGCCACGACGATCGCCGAGACTACGACCCGCCGCTTGGATAGATGTTTCTTCATCTGTTTCTCTCCTTGATCCGAACCGGTTCTGTAAATCCGGATGGCTGCTAGATGCAGGTTTCCGTGCCGTGAGCTCGGACGTCCGCGACCGATGCGCGGGGGCCTCCGAGCAGGCAAGGTGGACCTGGGTGTACTTGCTTTGGGTGTTGCCGCATACGCGCCTTCATGGTTTGCCGCTGCGCGTTAGTCGGATTTTCGGCCCGTTTCTGCGTACGTTCATAACCCGGAAGGGTGATTGGCTCGTACGCTTAAGAAACCCTCACGATCGCCGCGGGGCTGGCCTGGCGCCCGCTCCGACCTCTATTCTTCGATTCATGGCTTCCTACGCGCTGTCGGCGATAGGCCGCGACCGGCCCGGGATAGTCGCCGAGGTGACCGGCACCCTGCTTCGACACGGCGTCAACCTCGCCGACTCGCAGATGGCGATCCTGGGCGGTCACTTCGCGATGATGCTGGTGCTCGAGACGCTCGGAGGCGACCGATCTGGAGCAGCTGAAGGCCGATCTCGAGCGCTCGCGCGACACGCTCGAGCTGGAGGCGATCTCACTCTCCGAGATCGACGCGGCGCAGGCGCAGATCGACGAGCCCTCGCACGTGATCACGCTCTACGGCGCCGACCACCCCGGGATCGTGAACGCGGTCACCGCGGCGCTGGCGGGGAAAGGCGTCAACATCACCGACCTCGACACCCATCTCGTCGGTGAAGAGAGCGAGCCCGCCTACATGATGATTCTCGAGGTCGCCCTGCCCGATGATCTCTCGGGCAACGAGCTCGAGGTCTTCCTGCGCGAGGTCGCGTTGGAGCAGAAGCTCGAGCTCTCGGTTCGCGCGCTCGACCAGGTCGCACTCTAGACAGAGGCCTTTCTCTTGGCCGTTCGACAGATCCTCCGTCTTCCCGACCCGGCTCTCAAGCGCGTGGCCGCCGCGGCCACGGCGGAGGAGTGGGCACTGGTCGAGCGTGTCGCCGGCGATCTCGTCGAGACGATGCACAGCTTTCCGCGCTGTGTGGGCCTGGCGGCGCCGCAGATCGGCGAGTCGCTGCGCATGATCGTCGTCGACGTCTCGCTCCACCCCAAGGGCGACCCGAATGCGAGCGAGATCCTACTGATCAATCCGCGCGTCGTGTTTGCAACCGGATCTGAAGTCGCGCGCGAGGGCTGTCTGAGCGTGCCCGAGTTCACTGCCGACGTTCGCCGCGCCAGCGAGGTTGTCGTCGAGGGGCTGGCACGTACGGGAGAGCCGTGGACGCTCGAGGCGAGCGGTTTTGAGGCACGCGCCCTGCAGCACGAGATCGACCACCTCAACGGTCTGCTCTTCCTCGATCGCGTGGAGTCGCTCTCGCGCGACGTCTTCAGGCGCAAGAGCTACGGCTGAGGGTTTTCGCGCTGTGGTCGCGCCGCGACTCGGCACGTGACGGCACCTCCATATCCACCCGCGGGGTCGTTCCACAATACCGTCCTGAGCAGGCGAAATATGCACGGCTACGTGACTTGTTTGTGCCGAGATAGCACTCACTCCAAGCTGCGCTCCGAGCGGCGCGCGGCCACTGGAGGTGGGCCCAGGAAAGCACCGAGCCCGAGCGTTTGGCCCGGGCTCGCGCGCGTCTGCCTGTCAAGCTCGAATCCCGGGCTCAGGCACCCAGTCTTTCGGCCACCTTGGCCCAGTTGACGACGTTCCACCAGGCGGTGACGTAGTCGGGCCGCCGATTCTGGTACTTGAGGTAGTAGGCGTGCTCCCAGACGTCGCAGGTCAGGAGCGGCGTCAGTCCGGCCGAGACGGGCGACTCCTGGTCGTGAGTGGAGGTGACTTTGAGCGTCGAGCCGTCGTGCACGAGCCAGCCCCAGCCCGAGCCGAAGTGGTTGACGGAGACGTCCGTGAAGGCCTGCTTGAAGCCGGCCAGGTCACCGAACGCCTGCTCGATCGCGCTTGCCAGCGCGCCGCTCGGCTCTGCTCCCGTGCTCGGCGCCATGCTCTCCCAGTAGAAGGTGTGGTTGGCATGTCCGCCAACATGGTTGCGTGCCGGCGTGCGGCGGTCGTCGGGGAGCTTGTCGAGGTTGCGCAGGATCTCGTCGGGCGTCGCGTCGGCCCATTCGCTGCCGGCGAGCGCCGCATTCGCCTTGTCTACATAGGTTTGATGGTGCTTGTCGTGGTGGAAGTGCAGCGTCTGCTCGTCGATGTACGGCTCGAGAGCGACGTAGTCGTAGGGAAGCGGCGGAAGCTCGAAGGGCATCTGGTTACTCCTCCTTTGCGAAGCTGAACGTCTCGAGATTACTCGAGCAGGCTGTACCCGGGAGGCGCGGCGACTACACGGGCGCGTGGCGCGCGTTGGCTGTCGATTCGCGTACGACGAGCTCGACCGGGAGCACAGACACGGTCGGCGGCTCGTCGGGATGATCGACGAGGTGGAGCGTGGCTTCCATGACCGCATCAGCCATCTTTGCCTGATCCTGGCGCAGGGTCGTGAGGGTCGGAGTGACCAGGGCGGCCCAGGCGATGTCGTCGAAGCCGACCACCGCTATGTCGTCGGGGACGCGCAGACCGGCCTCTTCGATCGCCGCCATGGCGGCGATCGCCATCACGTCGCTACTGCAGAAGACCGCATCCGGCGGCTTGGCAAGGGAGAGCATCCGCTTCATCTCCTCAAGGGCGAGCTCCGGTTGCCAGCGAGCCATGGCCACGTACTCCGCGTGGTACTCGAGCCCCAATCTCTCCAGCTCGCTCTGATAGCTGAAATGGCGGTCGATGCTCGCTCGCACATCAGCTCGCCCGCCTATGAAGGCGATTCGCTCTCGGCCGGACGCGGCGAGATGCTCGACAGCCCGGGCGACACCGTCGACGTTGTCGGACATGACGAAAGCGACTCTGTCGCCGAGCAGGTCGATCCCGACCGTCACGCAAGGGAATCCGGCTTCGGCGAGCTCGACCAGCTCTCGCTCGTTTTCCGGCTGCGAGAGCACGATCAGTGCCTCGACCCCAAGACGGCGGTAGTGCTCGACGAAGGTCGCGTGCGGCGAGCCGCGCACAGTATCGATGCTCGGGACTACGAGCAGGTCTATGCCACGAGCGTGTGCCTGTGCACGGATGGCGAGGAAGAGCGAGTGAAAGAAGCCACGGGGGAAGCTCTGGTTGGGAGAGGTGCCGATCACGACGGCGATCAGGCGCCGCTCGTCCGCTCCGCCGCTTGCGGCGCGGCCAGATTCGTTTACGTCCATCTCTTCAGGCGGCGGCTCGTCGCTCGAAGTGAGCATCGAAAGCGCATCCGCCACCGACAACCGAGACCGAGGCTCGGCCCACTCGTCTGCGCCGGATTCCTCCGACTCGCCGAGCGCCTCTCGCTCCTCCTGTCGTATGGCTGTCCGAGAGGAGCTCGACTCTCTCACCATCAGCTCGACAGGCAGCATCGAGACCGGGCTCGGTCCCTCGGGCTCGTCGAGCATGCGCACCAGAGCCTCGACGGCGGCCGTTCCGAGCCCGATCCGATTCTGGCGGACGCTGCTCAGAGACGGAGTCACGAAGCGCGCGAAGTCGGCATCGTCGAAACCGACGACCGCAACGTCGTCGGGTATCGAGCGGCCCGTTCTCTCGATCGCCAGCATCACTCCCAGCGCCAGCTCGTCGCTGACGCAGAAGAAGGCATCGGGCGGCTGCGACGACTCGAGCAGCTCGAGTGCCTGCTCGTAGGCCGTCAGCGGTAGCCAATCGGTCTCGAGCACGAACCCCTCGCGCTGTTCGAGCCCCAATTCTTCGAGCCCGCTCTCGTAGCCGAGCCGGCGGTTGCTCGAGGCGACCGTGCGGGCGACTCCGCCGACGAAGGCGATCCTGGTCTTGCCCTGTGCCCCCAGGTGGCGAACGGCGGCAACCGCTCCACCGACGTTGTCGGAGGTTGTGAAACTTGCGCGCGGTCCGAATACGTGTGTGTCGATAGCGACGTAGGGCGAGCCGGCGTCCGCGAACAGCTCGAGCTCGGCGTCCTGCGGCTCGAAGGCGATCAGAATGGCGCCGGCCGCTCTGTGGCGGCGGCAGATCTCGACGTAGTGGCTGGGTTGTCCGGTTAGTCGTTGAGCGGGCTCGGTCAGTAAGAGCAGGTCGAAGTCGGCCGTCTCGGCGCGGGCACGGATGCCGAAGAGCGCATCGTCGTAGAAGAGGTGCTCGAGCCTGTGTCCGCTGACCACGGGCAGCTGACGCGGCTGGAAGTTCATTGCGACGCCGATCAGGCGCCGTCCCTTGCTTTGGCCGGCGTGCTCCTCGGCCTGGGCGGTCGCGCCTGTGATCGTCGCGAAGTAGTCCTGTTGCGAGCGGTCCAGTATCTCGAACAACGCTCGGGCTGATAATCGTTGGCTGGGCGTAGTTCGACTCCCTGTTCAGTCTGCCGTTACTACTTGTTCGAGCCGAGTATTCATCAGCCTGTAAGAGCCTATCCCGTCAGGAAGCCGCGGTCGAGCTGGTCGAACGAGCCGCGAAGGCGCACTGGGAGTGCGACAAGTGGTTCGGGCGGTCACTGGCGCCGCGGAGCGGCCGCAGCGGGCGTGGGGGCCTGGCGGGACAGGCTCTAAGCAGTTATCGGCCGATCGACGACTCACGCACGATCAGCTCGACCGGCAGGATGGTTGCCGTAGGCGGTGCGTCCGGGTTTTCGAAGAGATCGAGCATCGCGTTCATGATCGCCGTGACCATCGTGGCCTGGTCCTGCCGCACGGAGGTGAGAGGTGGCTCGACCATGCTTGCCACGTCGATGTCGTCGACGCCGACCACGGCTATGTCTCCGGGAATCTGCAGGCCGGCGTCCTCGATCGCCGCCATCGCGCCGATCGCCATGATGTCGCTCGCGGCGAAGATCGCGTCGGGCGGCTCGGGTAGCTCGAGCAATTGCCGCGTCGCGTCGTAAGCGCGGTCGTGCAGCCACTGCGCAGTGTGTACGTATTCCTCGAGGTAGGGCAGCTCGAGCCGGTCGAGCTCGCTCTTGTAACCGAACTGACGGTCGACTGAAGGGCGCTCGTCGCCGCGGCCAGCGAGAAACGCGATCCGCCTGCGTCCCGACTCGGCGAGATGGCGAACGACCTTGATCCCGGCGTCGATGTTGTCGAAACCGACGAAGGCCGCTCGCGCACCCAGCAGCTCGACATCGAAGGCAACGCAAGGAAAGCTTGATTCGGTGAGCGTGACGATCTCGGGATCGTCTTGGGGGAGCGAGGAGACGATGATGCCGTCCGCCTTGTAGCGCCGGCAGAGATCGAGGAACGGGGGGAAAGACTCGATTCCGGGCCAGATCCGCGAGAGGATGAGCAGGTCGGTCGCGTGCGAATGAGCGCTTGCGCGCAAGCCGTTGAAGGCCTCGTCGAAGAAGGCGTGCCGGTAGCTCTGCTCGGGCGTGGTGTCGCTGGCGACGGCGATTGTTCGTCGTTCCTCGGGCAGCCAGAGCTCGTGCTCTGTGCCGGTCGTGTCTCCCAGGTCTTTCGGTCGGACCACCTCGTCGGTACCGAGCTCGCGAAAGACCTCTGCGACCGAGAGTCGTCCCTGTGCCGAGGTGCTTCCAGCGGCGCCGGCTTGATCCAGCTCGGCGGTGGGGTCGGTCGATTCCCTGATCACGAGCTCGACCGGGAAAGCGAGGGAGGTCGGCTGGGCGCCGGGGTCGTCGAGTATCTTCAGTAACGCCTCGACGGCCGCTGTTCCGACTCCGACCCGATCCTGCCGGACGGTGGTCAGGGACGGCAAAAGCAGGGCCGCGTAACCCTCGTCGTCGAAGCCGACGACCGCGACGTCCTCCGGGATCTGGAGCCCGGCCTCTTCGCAGGCGAGCATCGTGCCGACGGCCATACGGTCGCTGGCACAGAAGAACGCGTCCGGCGGCTCCGCGAGGGCGAGAGCCTTAAGCGTCTCGCTGTGAGCCTGGCCGTGCAGCCAGCCGCCTTTAAGCACGTAATCCTCACGGCGCTCGAGGCCCAGATCCTCCAGGACGCTGTTGTAGCCGAGCTGCCGTTCCAGCGAAACGAGCTCGTGACCCCAGCCCCCGATGAATGCGATGCGCCTGCGGCCGAGCCCGGCGAGGTGACGAACCGCTTCCACGGCGCCACCCACGTTGTCGGTCATGATGAAGCTCGCCCGCGACCCGAATACTCTGGTGTCGATCGAGACACAGGGGAATTCGGATTCCGCCAGCTCGTTCAGCTCCGGCTCTTCGGGCACGAAGGAGACGAGGATGATCCCCTCGGCGCCGTGAGCGCGGCAGAGGTCGCCGTAGTGGGTTGCCTCTCCGGTGACCTCGCTGGACAGGGCAGTGAAGAGAAGGACATCCAGGTCGCTGGTGTCGGCGCGAGCACGTATCCCGGCGAGGATGTCGTCGAGCGCGTGATGCTGCCACCTGCCGGCCTCGAGGTGCATCTGCAAAGGAACGGAGTTGATCGCGACGCCGATCAGTTGCCGCCCGTGGCGTCGCTCGGGATGCATCTCGGCCACAGCGCTCGTTCGAGCTTGAGCCTCCGCGCTTGCGGCGTGAGAGGCATCCAGCACCGAGCAGAGCGCCCGAGGCGAGAGCCTTTGGCCCCGTTCCCGATCCACCCTCCAAGTGTCGGCTATGGATAGGACGACTTGAGCGCGTGGCCGTGATCCGTAGCCGCTATTCGGCAACGCTCGACTCGCGCACCACCAGCTCGACCGGAACCACCGACACCGTCGGGGGCTCGTTCGTATGCTCGAGCAGCTGAAGCATCGCAGCGATCAACCCCTCTGCCAGAGCATCCTGGCTCTGGCGCACGGTCGTGAGCGAGGGCTCGACCATACGGGCATAGCCGATGTCGTCGAAGCCGGCGACCGCGATGTCGTCGGGAATCTTCAGCCCGGCCGCCTCGATTGCGGCCATCGCCCCGATCGCCATCACGTCACTGGCGCAGAAGACGGCGTCAGGCGGCTCGGGCAGGGCTAGAAAGGCCTGCGTAGCCGTGAAGGCGAGGCTGGGAAGCCAGCGTGCCATGGCGACGTACTCAGCAGGCGCAGGCAGGTCGCAGCGAGCCAGCTCGCTCTGGTAGCCGAAGCGCCGGTCGACCGTGGGGCGCTCGTCGCCACGTCCACCGATGAAGGCGATCCTGCGCCGGCCGGTCTCGATCAGGTGGTTGGTGACCTTAGCGGCGCCGTCGATGTTGTCGGACATGACGAAGCCGATACGGTCGCTGAGCAGGTCGACGTCGAACGTGACACAGGGAAAGCCGGAGGCGGCGAGCTCTGCGATCGGCGGCTCTTCGAGCGGTAGGGATACGACGATCAGCCCGTCGGCGCGGTAACTCTCGCAGAGCTCCAGGAAGGGCGGGAACGGCATACCGGGAATCGTCCCCACGTTCGTGAAGACGAGCAGGTCGATCGCGCGCTCGTGAGCGCGAGCGCGGATCTCGTAGAAGAGCTCGTCGAAGAAAGCGTGCCGGAAGCTCTGATCTGGGCCGGTGTCGATTGCCAGCGCGACGAGCCGACGCTTCTCGGGGCGCCACTCCTGCTTGTCGATGTCAGCGGAGGCACCGGTCGGCGGCCTCGGGGGAGTTCCGGCAACGCGCCCTAGTAGCCGGTAGATCGCGGCGACAGAGAGACGCGGCGTGATCTCTCCGATCGCCGGGCCGTTCTGGAGCTCGGTCCAACCAGGCCGGTCGACAGGCGCGCGGAGCGAATCGGCGCCACGCGGCGACGGGCGGCCTGCGGTCGACTCGCGCACGATCAACTCCACCGGAAGGATCGATGAAGAAGGAGAGCTGTCCGGATCGTCCAGAAGACGCAGGAGCGCCTCGACGGCCGCCGCCCCGAGCCCGACGCGATCCTGGCGAACGCTGGTCAGCGAAGGTACGGCAATTTGCGCGTAGTCGCTGTCGTCGAAGCCGGCGACCGCAACGTCGTCGGGGACGCGCAGCCCGGCCTCTTCGATCGCCATTATGGCGCCGATCGCCATCACGTCGCTGGCGCAGAAGATGGCGTCCGGCGGCTCGGCCAGCTTCAGCACCTCCAGCGTCAGGTCGTGCGCCCGTTCGTGCAACCAGCCGCCGAGCATCACGTACTCCTCGCGCGACTCGAGCCCGAACTCTCCGAGCGCGCTCTCGTAGCCCAGACGGCGGTCGATGTGAGCGGCCTCGGAGCCCCAACCGCCCAGGTATGCGATCCTCTTGCGACCCTGCTCGGCGAGATGACGAACCGCGGCTGCGGCTCCGCCGACGTTATCGGAGGTGACAAAGCCGGCCCGGCGGCCGATCAGCGGCGTGTCGATGGCGATGCAGGGAAACCCGGACGCCGCGAACGTGGCGAGCTCCGGTTCCTCGGATACGAAGGCGCCGAGGATGATGCCTTCGGCTCCGTGCCGCCGACAGAGATCGAGATAGCGGGTCGGCTCTCCGGTGACCTGGCTGGACACTCCGGTGAGTACGAGGAGGTCGACGTTGCCGGCATCCGCTCGCGTACGAGTCCCGAAGATGACGTCGTCGAAGAAGGGATGCCGTGGTGTCTCGGGGCCCTTCAGTTTCAGCATCGAGTAGCCGAGGTTCAACGCCAGAGCGATCAGGCGTCGCCGGCCCGCCCGGCTCCGGTGCTCTTTCGCCAGCGCGCTGGCTCGTGCCGCGGTCGTCGCGCCGGCGAGGTTGGCTTCGCTCAGTAGCTCGTAGACCGCCTGCGGCGGCAATCGCTCGCTCGATCTGCTTTGCATGACCCTGAAGTCGTCCGTATCTGTTCCTAGTTGAGCGGTGTCGAGACCGCTAGCGCGCAGCCCCGGTTTCCCCGCCGCAGGCTCCCGAAACGGATCTTACGACTGATCCGTATGCACGCTCAGGTGAGATCGTGCGCCGGCGCGCCGGAGGTGGAGTCGCGGATAGTCAGCTGCACGGGAAGCACGGAGGCCGGGAGCGAAGAATCGGGTCGCTCGAGGATTCGCGTCATCACTTCGATCGCCGCGGCGCCGAGCCCGACCTTGTCCTGGCGGATCGTCGTCAAGGAGGGAACGACGAGCCGGGCCAGGTCGATGTCGTCGAAGCCCACCACAGCGACGTCGTCGGGGACGGTCGCTCCAATCTGATCGAGCGTGCGCAGCGCTCCGATCGCCATCACGTCGCTGGCGCAGAAGATGGCGTCGGGCGCCGGCTCCAGCTTCATCAACTCGCTCGTCTGCTCACAGGCCTGGACGATGTCCCAGCCGGCGCTGCGGACGTAATCCGCTCGCTGCTCGAGGCCCAGTTGCTCGAGCGCCGAGAGGTAGCCGAGCCGGCGTTCGGGGCCGGTCACCGCATCCTCGTTGCCGCCGATGAAGGCGATTCTCTCGCGCCCGATCTCGCGCAGGTGCTCCACGGCCATGACCGCGCCCGACAGGTTGTCGGAGGTGACATAGCTGGCCCGCTTGCCGAGTAGCGGCAGATCCACGGCCACGCAGGGATACTCGGCCTCGAGGATCTCGGCCAGGCCGGGCTCGTCGAACGTGAACGAAAGCGCGACGATGCCGACAAGGCCGTAGCGCTTTACCAGCTCGACATAGGGTGCGACCGCTCCCCACTGCCAGCCCGGCACGGTGAAGTAGAGGATGTCGTAACCCGAGGCGCAAGCCCTTTCCCTGATGCCGTAGAAGACGTCGTCGTAGAACGGATGGTGGAAGCTCTCGTTATGCGCGAGGCTCGTCGCCAGGCCGATCGCCTGCCTATCTGTCGCGTCACGCAGCGGCGGTCGCCGGCTGATGCTCGCCAGTGCTTCGGCGCGCTCGCGTAGCTCGGCTCCGACGGCCCTGTTCTCGATCAGGGCTTCGATGATCTCGGCAGGGTAGAGCTGATCGTCCCGGGCGCTCACCTGGGAGACATCGGTCGGCCCCAGGGGAGACTTGAGAGATCGTGCGGCGTGGCCGCGACGATGTCTAGGCGCTGTCGATCGCGGTTCGCAGTGACGCGACGTAACGGCGAAGATCGTCCGAACCGCCGGCCGTCACCTCGATCGCCCGCGAGCCGACGATGACCCCGTCGGCGATCTCGGCCGCAGCGCGAGCATGCTCCGGCGTCGAGATGCCGAAGCCCGCGTGGAGCGGAAGTCCCGGAGGCGCGAGCCGGCGGGCTCGTGCGGCCAGCCCGGCAAGCGCCGAGGAGAGCTCCCTGCGCGCCCCCGTCGTGCCGGTCAAGCTGACCAGGTAGAGCCAGCCGTCGGTCGTCTCGGCCGCCAGGCGAATTCGCTCGTCGGTAGAGGTCGGGGCGACGAGCTGGATCCGCTCGAGCTCGGGATGCGAGTCGACCGGAAGATCGGGGACGAGGATCGCGCCTGCTCCGGCCGCATGGGCGTCGGTGACGAAGCGCTCGTAGCCGTAGGCCTCGAGCAGCGCCGAGTAGACGAAGGGAACGAGTGGGACCTGCACGCGCTCGCGAATCTCGGCCAGGCATTCGAGGCAGGCTTTCGTGCGCATTCCCTCCGCCAGTGCCGCCTCGGCCGCGCGCCGGATCACCGGTCCGTCGGCCAGCGGGTCGGAGAAGGGGAAGCCGAGCTCGATCAGGTCGGCGCCGCCTTCGACGGCCGCCGCCGCGAGGTCGGGAGTCCGCCGTCCCGACATCAGGAAGATGACCAGCTTCTTGCTCATGCTCGCCTCCCCAGCTGGGCGAGCGCCTCGTCGAGATCCTTGTCGCCCCGCCCCGACAGGCAGACGAGCACGAGCGACTCCTCGATGTCCAGCGCGCGGGCCAGGGCGTGGGCCGACTCGAGCGCCGGGATGATGCCCTCCTTCCTGGTCAGTCGCTCGAAGGCGGCCAGCGCCTCGTCGTCGCTGCAGGTCAGGTAAGTGACCCTGCCCGAGTCGCGCAAAGCGGCGTGCTCGGGGCCGACCCCCGGGTAGTCGAGCCCGGCCGAGATCGAGTGAGCGTCGGCGATCTGCCCGTCCTCGTCGGCCAGCACGAGCGAGCGGGCGCCGTGCAGAACGGCGATGCGCCCCGAATTGAGGCTGGCCGCTCCCGCCGCCTCGACGCCGTACAACTTCACCTCGGCGTCGTCGAGAAACCCTGCGAACATCCCGATCGAGTTCGAGCCGCCGCCGACGCAGGCGATGACGGCCTCGGGCAGGCGCCCCTCGCGCTCCAGGAACTGCTCCCTCGACTCGCGCCCGATCACCGCCTGCAACTCACGCACGATCTCGGGGTAGGGGTGAGGGCCGACGCAGGATCCGATCAGGTAGTGCGTCGTCTCGACGTTGGTGATCCAGTCTCGGATGGCCTCGCTGGTCGCCTCTTTCAGCGTTTGCTTGCCGATCTCGACCGGGCGAACCTCGGCGCCCAGCAGCTGCATGCGCTCGACGTTGGGCCGCTGCCGGCGCATGTCCTCGACCCCCATGTAGACGACGCAGTCGAGCCCGAAGCGGGCGCAGACGGTGGCCGTGGCGACTCCGTGCTGGCCGGCTCCCGTCTCGGCGACGATTCGCTTCTTGCCCAGCCTTTGCGCCAGCACGATCTGGCCGAGCGCGTTGTTCAGCTTGTGCGCTCCGGTGTGCAGCAGATCCTCGCGCTTGAGGTAGACGCGCTTGTCCGGCGCGAAGCGCTCGGTCGCCGTCAGGGGCGTCGGCCGGCCGCCGTAGTTGACCAGGAGCTCGTTCAGCTCGCGGTTGAAGCTCTCGTCGGCGAGCGCCGCACGCCAGCCCGCTTCCAGCTCCTCGAGCGCCGGGATCAGCGTCTCGGGAACGTAACGTCCACCGTAGCCGCGGTAGAGGCCGCGGTCTTCGGCCGGAGGGTCTTTTCTGGCTGCTGGCGATGACAAGTCGAGGCTCCTCTCTTCTTCCTTTTCTACCTACACACCCGCGCGCGAGGCGAGCCGAGCCGCCCGCACGAACTCGCGCACGCGTTCGTGATCCTTGACGCCGGGCGCGATGCGGGGCGCGGCGTCGAGCGCCGAGGCGGCGTCCACCGCCCAGGGACGAACCCGCTCGATCGCCGCGGCGACGTTCTCGGGCCGGAGACCGCCGGCGAGCATGACCCTTCGCTCCCGGGCGGCTACGGCGGCCCTGTCGAGATGGCCCGAGTCCTTCTCCAGCCAGGGAAGGTCGAGCACCTCGGCGACCGCCTCCTCGCCGCGATAGAGAACCGCGTCGCGGCCGCGGTGCCCGCTCTCGCGCTCGTAGAGCTGCACGAGATCGGCGCCCGTCTCCTGCCGCTCGCCGACGAACACCGCCACCGAGAGCATCGTCTCGGGCGTCTCGAGCACGCCCGGCGCCCGCCTCGGGCTCTCGCTCGCGAGTATGAAACCGGCCATGTCGGCGCCCGCTTCCGCGGCGGCATCCACGTCCTCCTGGCGCGTCAGGCCGCAAACCTTTACCAGCGGGCGCGAGCTGAGCTCGCGCAGCTTGGCCGCCGGGTCGGGCGCGCGCATCAGGGCCGAGCCGACGAGCACGGCTCCGGCCCCGGCCAGCTCGGCGCACGCCGCCTGGGCACGCGACCAGATTCCGCTCTCGGCCACGATCACGCGGTCGCGCGGAACGCTGGCGACCAGCTCGAGCTGCCTGCGACGGTCGATCGCGAAGCTGGCCAGGTCGCGGCAGTTGATGCCGATCGGATCGGCGCCGAGGGCCAGGCCGCGCTCCAGCTCCTGGGCGTCGTGCGCCTCGACGAGCGCATCCAGCCCGAGCTCGGCGCCGTAGGCGCGCAGCCGCGTCACCTGCTCGTCGGAGAGATCGCGCAGGATGAGCAGGAAGGCGTCGGCGCCGGCCTCCGCCAGCTCGCGGATCTGGAGCTCGTCGGAGAAGAAGCCCTTGCCCAGCAGCGCTGCGTCGGTCGCCGCTCTGGCGGCGCGCAGGTCGTCGAGCGAGCCGGCGAAGCGCTCGTCCACGAGCACCGAGATCGCCGCCGCTCCCGCGTCTGCGAAGGCCTTCGCCAGTACGGCGGGATCGGCGTCCGGGCGCAGGTCGCCGGCCGAGGGCGAGCGTCGCTTGACCTCGGCGATCGCCTGCAGGCCGGGCCGGGCGAGAGCGTCGCGCAGGCGACCCATCAGAGCTTGCTCCCCTGGCCGGGGCGGAGATCGGCGAGTGCAGAGGCGAAACGATCATCCACTCGGCATCCGCCCCCCGCCGTTATCCACCCACCCGCGGGGTCGTGACACGGTAGCGAGAAAGAGCGCAACGAATGTGCCGAAATCGTGCCGACCTCGAGCGAAGCGAGCGAGCCGGCCGCAAGGATCATTCCGTCCCCCCGGCGGCGTTCGAGAACGAGATGAGCTGCTCGAGCCGCGCCTCCGCCTTGCGCGAGGCGACCGTTTCGGTGGCGATCTCGACTCCCTCGGCGAGATCCTCGGCCAGGCCTGCGGCGGCGATCGCTCCAGCGGCGTTGAGCAGGATCGCGTTGCGACGGCCGCCGTTCCCTCCCTGAAAGACCTCGCGGATCGCAGCAGCGTTGGTCGCCGGATCTCCTCCTAGCAGATCCTCGAGCTCGCAGCGCGGGATGCCGTAGTCGAGCGGTTCGATCGTGCGCTCGACCACCTCCCCGTACCGCACCTCGCAGATCTCGTTGGGGCCGATGGGCGAGAGCTCGTCCAGTCCGCCGGCGCCGTGGACGACGAAGGCCCGCTCGCTCCCCAGCTGCACGAGCGCCTCGGCGATCGGGCGCACCAGCTCCTGCGAATAGACCCCGATCACCTGGCAGCGGGCGCCGGCAGGGTTGGTGAGCGGGCCGAGGATGTTGAAGATGGTGCGCGTGGCCAGCTCCCTGCGCACCGGGCCGGCGTGCTTCATCGCGGGATGGTGCGCCTGGGCGAACATGAAGCCGAAGCCGAGCTCGTCGATCGAGCGGGCGATCATCTCCGCTGACAGCTCGAGATTGAAGCCCAGTGCCTCGAGCACGTCGGCCGAGCCGCAGGCCGACGAGGCGGCGCGGTTACCGTGCTTGGCCACGCCGGCACCGGCCGCCGCCGCCACCAGCGCCGCCGCCGTGGAGATGTTGATCGTGCAGAGCCCGTCGCCGCCCGTTCCGACCACGTCGACGAGGTCGGCTCGCTTGGGCTCGACCACGACCACGTGCGTGCGCATGGCCTCGGCGCAGCCGGCGATCTCCTCCGGGGTCTCTCCCTTGGCTCGGAGCGCGACCAGGAAGCCGGCGATCTGCGCCTGCGTGGCCTCTCCGGCCATGATCTCGTTCATCACCTCGCACGCTTCCGCACGTGTCAGGTCGTCCTTGTCGAGCGCCTTTGCAATCGCGTCTTGAATCATCGTCGTCCCTCCAGAAAGTTCCTTGCGAGCTCGGGACCGGCCGGTGTCAGCACCGACTCGGGGTGGAACTGAACGCCGTCGATCGGAAACCGCTTGTGCCGTACCGCCATCACCTCGTCGTCGCCGCTGGCCGAGATCTCGAAGCAGTCGGGCACCTCGTGGGCAGCGAGCGAGTGGTAGCGGCCGGCCTCGAAGTCCTGCGGCAGGTTGCTGAAGATGCCGCGCCCGTCGTGATGAACCGCACTCGACTTGCCGTGCACGAGCTTCTTCGCCGGCCCGATCGCGCCGCCGAAGGCCTCGACGATCGCCTGGTGCCCGAGGCAGACGCCGAGCGTGGGCGTGTGCGGGCCGAGTCGCCGGATCAATTCGATCGAGGCTCCGGCGTCGCCCGGCACGCCGGGGCCGGGGGAGACGATCAGATGGGAGGGTGCCAGCGCTTCGGCCTCTTCCGGAGTGATCGCGTCGTTGCGGCGGACGACCACCTCGGCCCCGAGCTCCCCGAACAGGTGAGCCGAGGTTGTAGGTGAAAGAGTCGTAGTTGTCGACCAACAGGATCATCTCTCCGCCTCCGCCAGCTCGATCGCGGCCTCGACGGCCGCCAGCTTGTTCAGGCACTCCTCGTGCTCGGATCTGGGGTCGGAGTCGGCGACCAGCCCGGCGCCGGCCTGCAGGTAGGCGACGCCGTCCTTGAGCGCGAGTGAGCGGATGGCGATGCAGGTGTCGAAGGAGGAGGTCGCCGGGTCGTAGTAGCCGACGGCCCCCGCGTAGGCGCCGCGCCGGTAGCCCTCCAGCTCGGAGATGATCTGCATCGCCCGCACCTTGGGTGCGCCCGACACCGTGCCGGCCGGGAAACAGGCGCGAAGCAGATCGAAGGGCGTGGTTCCGGGCCGGAGCTCGCCGGCCACCTCGGAGATCAGGTGGGTGATGTGCGAGAAGCGCTCCGGACGCATGAAGCGCTCGACGCGAACACTTCCCGGCCGGCAGACGCGCGAGAGATCGTTGCGGCCGAGATCGACGAGCATGACGTGCTCGGCACGGTCTTTCTCGGAGGAGAGCAGCGCCTGCTCGTCCCCTTCGCCCGGCTTGATCGAGCCGGCGATCGGGTTGAGGCTGGCGCGGCTGCCCTCGCACTTGACCACCGTCTCGGGCGAGGAGCCGACCAGGGCGAGATCGTCGGGGAGCTCGAGCAGGAACAGGTACTGAGACGGGTTGATCCGGCGAAGCGCACGGTAGAGATCGAGCGCGCTGGCCGAGGTGGGCCGCTCGGCGCGCTGCGACACGACGATCTGAAAGGCGTCGCCCGCCTTGATGTGCTCCTTCGAGCGGCGCACCCAGCTCTCGTAGGTCGCCTGGTCGGGGTAGCGACGCAGCGGCCCGGACCTACCGCTCCCTCTGGGAACATCCGGCCTCGGCCCCGTCAGGCGGGCGACGGTCTCCTCGGCATCTCCGTAGACGATCTCGGCGACGCCGCGGGCATGGTCGAAGCGGACCAGCGTGTCCGGAACGACGAATTGACTCACGGGGTCGCTGGGGCCTTCGTCGGGCAGTGGCACCGTCGGCTCCAAACGGGCGACGTAGTCGTAGGCGAGATAGCCGACGACGGGCTCGCCGAGCCGTTCCGCCTGATCGAAGTCGACGACGCGCGAGCCGTATCCGACCAGCGAGTGGCGCCCGAGCCGGCCGTGCTCGACCGACTCGAGCAGGAAGGAGGCGCTTCCCTCTCCGCGCAGGCGCAGGTAGGCGCCGAGCGGCGTCAGGAGGTCGGAGGCGATCGATCTGGGGATGTTCTCTGTCTGTCTCATCGCTTTCGTCAGGTCGTTACGGCAACAAAAAAGACCTTCCGGTGGAAGGTCTCGAGCGAAACGGGTTTGCGTCTAGATCAGGTCCAGGCGACGCTCCCGCCCCGCTCGCTGCGCCAGCGCCACACCCAAGTCGTCCGCGGGGTCGAGTTCGTCATCGCCTTTGAGAGTACGGCCTCGGGGGCCATGGCGTCAAATCGAAGCCGCGCGGAAGCTCAGGCAGATGCTTCTTCACCCTCCGCTGTGAGCGTTCGAGTGCGCTCTACGAAGGATGGGAGGTCGATCTCTTCCGAGGTTCGCACCCAGGCCCGCTCGTGGTCGAAGTTGTAGGTGAGCCGGGTGCCTTTCGGGAGCAGGCGACGTAAGCCGACCAGCGTCCTGGCCAGGTCTTCGAACTCGACGAAGTGCGGCTCGCCCAGGCCCGAGCCGGCAAAGCGCGGCGGCACCTTGTCGCCCTCGCCGTAGAGGGGCATATCGCCCTCGAGCAGCTCGACGTCGGCCGGGATGTAGATACCGGCGGCGGCGACAGGATCTTCGGAGGCCGGTACCGCTTCGGGCACCGGCTCTGCACTCGGCGCCACATCTGGCACGGCTTCGGCGACCGGAGCCAGCTCGACTTCCGCCTCGGGCGCGACCTCGGCGACTGGCTCTGCGCTCGGCGCCGCTTCGGGCGCGGCCTCGGCGACTGGAGCAACCTCGGCTACCCAATCGGGCACGGTTCCGGCCGCAGCTTCGGGCATGGCCTCGGCTTCCGCCTCGGGCAAGGCTTCGGCTTCTGCCTCGGGCGCGGCCTCGGCTTCAGGCGCGATCTCCACTTCCGCTTCGACGACCGGTGCGGCCTCGGGCTCGGCCTCGGGAGCCGGCGGCGTCTCGGCGAGAGGCATTTCCTCGCCGGCGGCGGCGCTCTCGCTTGCCTCCGGAGCCTCCTGGCTGAAAGTGAACGGTGTGGCTGCCTCGACGGCGGCATCCTGGTGGATGAAGGGCTCTCCGCCGGCGATCGAGGCGAAATCGCCGCTCTGGTCGATCGCGGGATAGGTCTCGGGAGTAGCAGGCTCGTAACCTTCGGCGTAGGCGTATGCCTCGGGACTGACCGCCTCCCAGCTTCCATCGGCCGCCTGGCGCCAGCCCGGATAGGGATCCGCGACCTGCTCGGGGTATTGCCCGGCGATGCCCTGATCGGTATAGGCGTTCTCGTCTACGGGTTGCTCGGGCGCGCCCTGCTCGGGCTCGCCAAGCCCCTCGCCGCTCTCGCCTTCGGTGGGCAGGCGAACGAAGAGGCCGCGGCGGAAGCTCTCGCGCACGGTTGGGCGCGGCGGTAATTCGCCTTTATCCTCGGGGCCCGACGGTGCGGGAACCTGTCCTTCTTCGCCCTGCTCGCTCATCGGTTGATCGTGCTCTCCCTGGCTTGGGCCACTGATACTGGGTGCAGTATCGGCGCCGACAGGCCGAAGCGTGAGTATTTATCTATTGCTCGTATTCGGTAAAGATAGAACCGGAGCAGGTAGATGATGAAGACAAGCGCTTGCGTTATCCAGACGCCGTAGAGATGACCGATTCCAGACGCGATCAGCCGGTTCGCCTCACGCGCATCTACACGCGCGGCGGCGACGGCGGCGAGACCAGCCTCGGCGACGGGACGCGCACCAGCAAGCTCGATCCGTTGATCGGGGCGATCGGTGCGGTCGACGAGCTCAACGCCGCCATCGGCCTGGCGCTTGCCGCCGCCTTGCCCGAGCGCGTTCGTTCGCCGCTCGAGCGAATCCAGAACGATCTCTTCGATCTCGGTGCCGACCTCAGCGCCCCTCCCGCCGAAGGCTCGCCCGAGCGCCTGCGTATCGGTGCCGAGCGAATCGAGTCGCTCGAGCGGCTCTGCGACGAGCTCAACGCCGAGCTCGAGCCCCTTCGCAGCTTCGTGCTGCCGGGCGGTGGCGAGGGTGTCGCGCGCCTGCAGCTGGCGCGGGCGATCTGCCGCCGCGCCGAGCGCGAAGTGCTGCGCGCGGCGCGAGAGCGCGCGCAGAGCCCGCCGGTCGCCGTCTACCTCAACCGGCTCTCCGACCTTCTCTTCATCTGCGCCCGCGTCGCGGCCGGGGAGGGTGAGGAACGGCTCTGGCGGCCGGGTGCCTCCTAGTGGAGGTGCGGGATCCTATACTGCGCCCGTGCCCGACCCGATCCGCATAGTCATCGCCAAGCCCGGTCTGGATGGGCACGACCGCGGCGCGAAGGTGGTCGCGCGGGCTCTGCGTGACGCCGGCATGGAGGTCATCTACACCGGCCTGCACCAGACGCCCGACCAGATCGTCGAGACGGCGATCCAGGAAGACGCCGACGCGGTCGGGCTCTCGATCCTCTCCGGCGCCCACATGACGCTGGTGCCGCGCGTGGTCGACGGACTTCGCAGCCAGGGTGCGGACGACGTGCTCGTAGTAGTCGGGGGGACGATTCCAGACGACGAGGCGAAAGCCCTCAAGGAGCACGGCGTCGCCGAGGTCTTCACGCCGGGCGCCTCGACCAAGACGATCGTCGAGTTCCTGCAAGACCGGCTCAACTAAGAGAAGAGCCTATTTCGCCAGGCCTGCACGCCCGCGGCGGCCGATCCGCGGCACCAGCAACCGAAGGGTCGCTCGCCGCACTACCAGTGCGTCTTAGTGACCCTTCGGCCACTGGCCTCCACGGCTTGACCACCTCGAACGCACATCCCTACCGAAATCGGCTCTAGACGCCTTACGGCACAAAGCTGAGGTTGTCGAGCTGGTGGTAGTAGTTCGCGCTGCCGGCGCTGAACCGCAGCACCGTGTAGTCGGGATCGTCGATGCCGAGCGGGTAGTAACGCTCGTAGCCGTCGCGCCAGATCCGTTCCCTCGACTGCCGGTCGCTCAACACCTCGACCTCTCCGATCAGCATCAGGCCCATCCAGTCGGAGAAGTCGACGAAGTAGACGCACGCTCTGGGATCGCGCAGGAACTGCGCCACGCGCCTGGAGGAGGTGTTGGTGCTGAACCAGACCGTCTTCAGCTCCTCCGTCTCCATCTTCAGCATCGCCTTGATCCAGGGGTGGCCGTCCTCGCCGTTTGACCCCACGAGCGCGATCTCAGACCTCTCGACCAACGCGAGCGCCTTGCGGCGGGCTTCCTCTTCCTCCATCTCGAATCTCCTTCTTCCAGGGGTTGCGCCGAGCGCGACCCCGAATGGATACGGCTAGGTTGGATCGCTCACCGCCACCGACACGGACGAGGTCGAGAGCGCCAGCCGTGAGCCGAGCTGAGCCGCGAGAGTGACCGGAGCGCTCGTCGTCTCGACCGTGATCGCCGTAGTGGGAGAGAGGTTGTTCAGGTCGTCCGGCGCCAGCTCGTTCCCGTTGGAGTCGGTCACCACCGTATCCGGCGCCAGCTCGAGAGTGAGCAGGCGCGAGAGCTTGCCGAGGCGGAGGCCGGTCGAGCTGGTCAGGCTGTTCACACGCATGCTCAGCGTGCCCGGCGACGAGTCGATCTCCTCCAGCGTCCCTTGCAGCGTCAGCGAGACCGTTGCGCCGCGTGTGGCCGCGAAAAGGAGAATCCGGCCGCGTTGCAGGTAGCGAAAGGGGCTGACGGCTTGGCCGCCGCGGGGATGCAGCTCGAAGTGGAGGTGGGAGGCGATTCCGTTCGCGTCGCCCGAGTCGCCCACGTAGCCGATCAGCTGCCCGGCCTTGACGCGGTCGTCGTCCTTGAGCCCCTTGGCATAGGCGGTGCCCGCGACGCACTTGCCCCTGTTGTCGTTCTTCATGCTGAGGTCGTTGTTCAGGTGGATGTACTCGTACATCGTTCCGCTGCGGCCGTGCAGGTAGAGCATGCAGCCCGCGCTCGCGGATCTGGTCCAGAAGGTGACCTTGCCGTCTTCCACGGCCACGACGGGCGACTTCTTGGTCGCCATGATGTCGTTGCCCTGATGGGGCAATCGTCCGCGCGGAGCGCCGAAATCGTCCGTGTAGGTGACCGGCCCTACGACGGGGAAGATAAGCCGAGGCACGGCCCCGCTGGCAGCATCGGAAGAGCGCGCGATGGCGAGGGCGAGCACGATCAGCAGCGGGGCCAGTGTCGCTGTGAAGAGCTTCCGTCTCATCCCGTGCGCCTCTTCGCTTCGATGGCGCGGAACCCTATCAGCGCGGTGGGGAGAGTGTCCCGTGCGGGAGGCTCTCAGAAGGGCGGAGGAAGAGCCGGCCGTAGCTTCCTAACGGGATAGGCTCAAAGCGCGACCGGCTCGGGCCCGAATGCGACAGTCTCCCGCGTTCGCGTCCGCAGCGGGCTACCTTCGCGTCTATCCGCTCGCTAGGATCAGTACATGGAGACGGAGCTGAGGAAGATCGGCATCGAGGAAGTTTTCGCGGCCCGCGACGTGATCGGCGAGCGCCTGCATCACACGCCAACCTTCAGCTCGGCCCAACTGAGCGAGCTCACCGGCGCGAACGTCCTGCTCAAGGCCGAGCTCTTCCAGCGCACCGGCGCCTTCAAGGCACGCGGCGTTCTCTCCAAGCTGGCCACGCTCACTCCCGAAGAGAAGGCTCGCGGAGTGATCGGCGTCTCGGCGGGCAACCACGCTCAGGCGCTCGCCTACGGCGCCTCGCTGGAGGGGATCACGAGCAAGGTTGTGATGTGGCAGGGCGCCAGCCCGCAGAAGATCGCCGCCACGCGCGCTTACGGCGCCGAGGTCGACCTGGAAGCCCACGACGCGAACGAGGCCTTCGACCGCGCCGACGAGCTGATGGCGGAGTCGGGAATGGTCATGGTGCATCCCTTCGACGACCCCTTCATCATCGCCGGCCAGGGCACGCTCGGGCTGGAGATGCTCGGGGACACGCCCGAGGTGGACGCCATCCTCGTTCCGGTCGGTGGCGGCGGCCTCGTCGCCGGTATCGCCACCGCGGTCAAGGCGCTGCGCCCGGACGTCAAGGTGATCGGCGTCGAGCCCGAGCAGTCGGCCGCGCTCTATGCGGGGCTGGCCGGCGGGCAATGGGTGCGGGTCAAGCCCGATTCGATCGCCGACGGCCTTTCGGCGCCCTTTGCCGGGCACCACTGCATCGCCATCGCCAAGGACAAGGTCGACGACGTCGTGCTCGTCAGCGAGCAGGAGATTCGCGAAGGAATGCGCTTCCTCTACCAGCGCGCCAAGCTTGCCTGCGAGGCCGCCGGCGCCGTCTCGACCGCCGCGCTGCTGGCCGGTGTCTTCAAGCCCGAGCCGGGCAGCACGGTGATCGCCGTTGTCTCCGGTGGCAACGTGGCGCCACGTACCGCCTCTGGTATCCTCGATCCCGATGAAGGCTGACATTCACCCCGAATACATGCGCACGGTCGTTCGTTGCGCCTGCGGCAACGAGTTCGAGACTCGCTCCGTGAAGCCCGAGCTTCACGTTGAGATCTGCTCGTCCTGCCACCCCTTCTACACGGGCAAGCAGAAGCTCGTCGATACCGGCGGTCGGGTGGAGCGGTTCCAGCGCCGGCTCGAGAAGGCCGACAAAGCAGCTCGCGCCAAGAAGGCGTGAGCCGTCCAGGGCGGTCGAGGATGCTCTCTTCGCGCGGCCTCTGCGCGGCGACGGACAAGCCCCGGAGGAGGCTCTTGCGGCGACTCTTTCACCTGCCCCTAGTCGCCAGGGCGGCGACGCCGATGTACGGCGGCCAGGCGGTGATCGAGGGCGTGATGATGCGCAGCCCCTCTTTCTGGTCGGTGGCGGTACGCAAGCCGAACGGTGAGCTGGCCGAGGTCTGGCGGCCGATCGACTCGTTGATGAAGCGGCATCTGATCTTCAGGCTGCCGATCATCCGAGGCGTGATGGCGCTGGGCGAGTCACTCGCGATCGGCTTTCGCGCGCTTGCCATTTCCACCGAGTACGCGGCCGAAGGCGAAGAGGGAGAGGAGGGCGTCGAGCTCGGTCGCTGGGCGATCGCCCTGATGTTCATCTTCGCGATTGCTTTCGCGGTCGGGATGTTCAAGGTCGGGCCGGCGGCGGTGACGCGTCTCGTACTACCCCATCTCGGCAACGGCGCGTTCGTGCTCGTCGAGGGGCTGCTCAGGGTGAGCGTTCTCATCGCCTACATGGCGCTCGTCTCGCTGCTCCCGGATATTCGCCGCCTCTGGAGCTACCACGGCGCCGAGCACAAGGTCATCAACGCCTTCGAGGCGAAGGAGGATCTGACCCCGGAGAAGGTCAAGCCCTACAGCGTCATCCATCCCCGCTGCGGCACCGCCTTCCTGCTCTGGGTGATGGTGCTCGGCGTCTTCGTCTACTGGGTGATCAGCCTGATCTTCGGGCGCCTCGACTGGTACTGGCTGATCGGTAGCCGCATCATCATGCTCATCCCGATCGCCGGGCTGGCCTACGAGCTGATCCGTTTCGCCGGCAAGCACCGCTCGAGCCGCGTGCTGGCGACACTGCTGGCGCCCGGCCTGTGGCTGCAGCGGCTCACCACCCGCGAGCCCAGTCGAGACCAGCTCGAAGTCTCGATCGCCGCCTTCAAGCGCGTCTACGAGCTCGAGGCCGCGCGCGTCTCCGAGCCCGAGGTCGCCGCGACGGCGCGCGTGATCGACGTGGTCGCTTAGGCCCGCCGCTGGCGCGACACGGTGATTAGGACTGGCCCGCTCGGGCAGACCCTCTAGTGACAGAAGTCGTGGTCGAAACAGGGGGCTCGAAATGGCGAAGAGAACTGCAGCCGTCAGCTGGCAGGGCGGACTGTTCGACGGCGCCGGGACGATCAGGTCGAGTGGCAGCGGAGCGTTCGGCGATTTACCGGTCAGCTGGGCGGCAAGGGCCGAGTCCTCGGAGGGCAAGACGAGCCCCGAGGAGTTGATCGCCGCGGCTCACGCCTCCTGTTTTGCCATGGCCTTCTCGATGCTCCTGGCCGAGGGCGGCACGCCGCCGGAGGAGCTCGACGTGCGGGCGACGGTCAGCTTCGTCCCGGGCACCGGAATAACCAGGTCGGAGCTGGATGTGAGCGGGCGCGTTCCTACCCTGAGCGAGGAGGCGTTCCTGGCCAAGGCCGAGCAGGCGAAGGCGAACTGCCCGGTCTCCCAGGCGCTGAAGGGGCTCGAGATAACGCTGACGGCGAGGCTGCTCGCCTCGGCCTCCTGACGGGGTCTGACCCCGAGGAGTCAGACCCCGAAAGTGATACGCCTACTTCGTCGGCCCGAACTGCTCGATCAGCTTGGTCATCTCGAGCGGGAAGAAGAACTTCGAGCCCGGGCTCTCGGCCAGCTTCTGGAGCGTTTGCAGGTACTGCAGGCCCATCGTGTTCGTATCGACCTTCTTGGCCTCCACGGAGATCGTCGCCAGCGCCTTGGCAAGTCCCTCGGCGTTCAGGATGGCGGCCTGGCGCGCGCCCTCGGCGCGCAGGATGGCCGCCTGCTTCTCGCCCTCGGCGACGGTGATGTTCGCCTGACGGGTGCCCTCCGCCTCGAGCACGACGGCGCGGCGCACGCGCTCGGCCGACATCTGGCGGTTCATCGCCTCCTGGATCTCGGGCGGCACGGTCAGCTCGCGGATCTCCACGTTGGTGACCTTGACGCCCCAGCGCTCGGTCTCGTGGTCCAGCCGGGAGCGGATCAGCTCGTTGATCTTGTCGCGCTGCGAGAGAACGTCGTCGAGGATGATGTCGCCGACGACGGCGCGTAGCGTCGTGGTCGCCAGGCCGACCACGGCCAGCCGGTAGTCCTCGACCTCGAGCACCGACTTCTCGGCCTGGTTGATGTCGATCCGCATGTAGACGAGAAAGTCGATGTCGATCGCGACGTTGTCCTTGGTGATGTTCGTCTGCTTGGGGATGTCGAGCACTTCGGTGCGCGTGTCGACCTCCATGATCTGATGCAGGATCGGGACCTTGAAGACGACGCCCGGGCCCTTCATGCCTTCGAAGCGGCCGAAACGGAAACGCGCGACACGCTCGTAGTCGCGGATGAAGTTGATGATCGGCATCTTTTTCTCCTAGCTCTGCTTGGGTTTGCTCTTCGCAGTCTTCTTTTTACCTACCGGCTTCACGATCACCCGGAGCCCGTCTACGGAGACCACCTTCAGGCGCTCGCCCGGTTCGGCCGTGCCGCCGCCCTCCAGCTCGGCCTGCCAGGACTCGCCGCCTACGAGCACGTCTCCCTTCGGCTCCAGGCGCGTGCTCACCTCGGCGATCGCGCCGACGAGCGCCGCCGTCTCGAGCGGGCTCACGTAGCGCTTACCGTGGCGCGACATGTGTACCTCGCGCGCCATCAGCAGCACGAGCAGTCCGACGATCAGGGCAAGTGAGATGAGTAACCAGTAGCTCACACTGGGGTTATACCCTGGCAGCCCAGGACTACCGAAGTAGCCGAGCAGGAAGACGCCGCCAAGGATGATCGAAGTCGTCCCCGCGATGCCGAAGACGAGGTGACCCGGCGCGTGCAGCTCGAAGCCCAGGAAGGCGATGCCGACCAGGATCAGCGCCAGCCCGGCCCAGGAGAAGGGCAGCACGCTCAGGCCGGCGAAGGCGGCGAGCAGGCAGATGATGCCGAGCCCTCCCGGGACCCAGGACCGCCCTCCCATCCAGAGCTCGATGATCAGTCCCAGGCCGCCGATGTTGAGCAGCAGGTAGACGAGGTTGGGATCGTCGAGGAAGCCGAGCAGGCGCTGCCAGAAGCTCATCTTCACCTGCTCGATTCGCACACCGGTAGTGCGTACGGTCTTTGGCCCGGCGCTGGTGGCGAGAGTCTGCCCGTCGAGCTTCGTGAGCAGAGCGTTCAGCGTCGGCACCTCGAGGTTGGCGATGCCGAGCCTCACCGCCTCCTCGGCGGAGTAGGCGTGCGCCTTGAGGATCGTCGCCTGAAGAGCCGCCACGGGGCGATGGCGACGGATGGCAATCGAGCGCATCAACGCGGCCACGAACTGGGTCGCCTTCTTGGCCTCGGTCGAGCCCAGGTTCTGCCCCTGCGAGCCGACCACGGCCGCGGCGCCGATGTTGGTCGCCGGCGCCATGGCGAGATACGCCGATGCAGCCGCGATGAAGGTTCCGGCGGACGCCGCGCCGGCCCCCGACGGGCCGACCCACACGACCACGGGAACCGGCGAGTCGAAGATGTCGCCGACCATTTCCTGCATCGACGTGATCGAGCCGCCCAGGGTGTTGAACTGGATGACCACCGCCTGCGCGTCCTCGCTCGCCGCATGCTTCAGCGCTCCGCTCAGGAAGCGCGCGCCCAGCTCGTCGATGTCCGCGTTGTACTTGACCACGACCACCGGCCCGGTCGCGCCGGTCGCCGGCGCGGCCGAGGAACGAGCGCAGGCGAGCCCGGTCAGCGTCGCCGCCAGGCAGACTGCGACGAGGGCGCGGCGGAGCGTCATACGACGATCCTAGTAGCTCGCGGGCAAAGCGCGAAGAGCGGGCCTGGCCGAGCAATGACTCGCACACTCGCTAGCATCGTTCTCATGGCCGGCATCGATCACCTGGTGGAGGAGCTCGAGCACTCCTTCGAAGAGGCGCAGAAGCGCATGTCCGACCCTGCCGTCTACAACGATCACCGCGAGGCGGCGGAGGCCGGCAGAAGGCTGAAGGAGCTCGAAGGCCCCCACAAGCTGGCGCAGGAGTGGCGCCAGGCGCAGGCCGACCTCGCCGACGCGCGCAGCGATCCCGAGCTGGCCTCGATGGCCGCCGAGTCCGAGCAGGAGCTGGAGCGGCTCGAGCTGGAGCTCCGGCTGGCGCTGGTCGAGCGCGACCCGGCCGATTCCAAGGACGTCATCATCGAGGTTCGCCAGGGAGTCGGCGGCGACGAGGCGGCGCTCTGGGCCGGCGACGTGCTGCGCATGCTCGAGCGCTACGCGGAGCGGCGCGGCTTCCGCTGGGAGGAGCTGTCCTCGAGCCTGAACGAGGCGGGCGGCGTCAAGGAGGTGCGCTTTGCGATCAAGGGCGACGGCGCCTACTCGATCTTCAAGTGGGAGGGCGGCACCCACCGCGTTCAGCGCGTGCCCACGACCGAGTCGCAGGGCCGCATCCACACCTCGACCGCGACCGTGGCGGTGATGCCCGAAGCCGACGAAGTGGAGGTCGAGCTGGACGAGCAGGAGCTGAAGATCGACGTCTACCACTCGGGCGGGCCGGGCGGCCAGTCGGTGAACACGACCGACTCGGCGGTGCGCATCACCCATCTTCCCAGCGGGCTCGTGGTCGCCATGCAGGACGAGCGCTCGCAGCTTCAGAACAAGGCAAAGGCGATGCGCATCCTGCGCGCCCTCCTGTACGAGCAGGAGCGCGAGCGCCAGCACGCCGAGCAGGCGGCGGCCAGGCGGTCGCAGATCGGCTCGGGCGAGCGGGCCGAGAAGATCCGCACCTACAACTTCTCCGAGAGCCGCGTCACCGACCACCGCATCAAGCTGACGCTGCACCGGCTCGACCAGATCCTGGACGGCGACCTGGGCGAGCTCACGGACGCGCTCTCGGCCGAGGAGCAGCGCAGGGCGCTCGAGGCCGCGACGGCGTGAGCGAGGCGCCGGCCGCCGTCACCCTGCGCCGGGCGCTGGCCGGCTCGAGCGAATACCTCGCCCGGCACGGAATCGAGCCCGCCCGCTTCGAGGCCGAGCTGATCCTCGCGCAGGCTCTCGGTCTCAGCCGCATCCAGCTCTACATGGATCTCGATCGCCCGCTCAGCCCCGACGAGCGCTCGCTATCGCGCGCTCTGGTCGAGCGCCGGGGCAGGCGCGAGCCGCTGGCCTACGTGCTCGGCGAGTGGGGCTTCCGGCGCCTGACGCTGAAGACGGACGCCCGCGCACTCGTCCCGCGACCCGAGACGGAGATCCTGGTCGAGCGGGCGCTGGTGCTGGTAGAAGGGCTGGAGGCGCCGCGAATTCTCGATCTCGGCACCGGCTCGGGCGCTATCGCCCTGGCGATCGCCGACGAGCATCCGGGCGCACGAGTCGTGGCGCTGGACTCCTCGCCAGGCGCGCTCGCGCTGGCGCGCGAGAACGCCGAGGCCTGCGGGCTCGAGGTCGAGCTGAGGCAGACCGACTTCCGCGACCCGATCGCGGGCGAGTTCGACCTGGTCGTCTCCAATCCGCCCTACGTCCTGCCCGAGGAGATCGAGACGCTCGAGCCCGAGGTGCGCGACTGGGAGCCGCGCGAGGCGCTGGTGGGGGTTGGGGTGCCCGAGGCGCTGGCCGAGCGTTCGCGCGAGCTGCTCGTACCCGACGGCTGGCTGGCGGTCGAGCTGGGGGAGGGCCAGCAGAGCGCCTACGCGGCCCTCCTCGGCGACCTGGGCTTCGAGGCGGTTACGATCACACCCGACCTGACCGGACGAGAGAGAGTAGTGGAGGCGAGATGGCCGTAGAGGGATTTCCGACCGATCGCTATTCGGGGCGCGGCCTGATCGCCGGCCGTTCGGCGGATGGCGAGAGCTGGCTGCAGCTCTACTGGCTGAGCGGCCGTAGCGAGAATTCGCGCAATCGCGTGCTGATCGAGCAGGAGGGGGAGATCCGCACCGCCACCGCCGACCGCTCCAAGCAGGTGGACGGCACTTTCACCCTCTATACGGCCCTCTGCTCGCTGGGCGGCGCCCACATCGTCGGTAACGGCGACCAGGTCACGACAGTGGCCGAGGCGTTGAGCTCGGGCGGCTCCTGGGAGCAGGCGCTGAGGACGCACTCGGTCGAGGAGGATCCGCCGATCTGGACGCCCCGCATCACGGCGCTGGTGTCGGGCGGCGAGCTCACGCTATCCAAGATCGGCAAGACCGGTCACGCCTTCTTCGAGGCGGCGCCGCTAGAGCCCGGCGAGGGACTCTGCCTTCACACCTACCGCGGCGACGGCGACCCGATCATGCCCTTCAGCGAGGATCCCTATCCGGTGCGCCTGGTGGGTGACGCCGAGGAGCTGGCGCAGTCGAGCTGGGAGAAGCTCGATCCAGAGCTTCGCGTTGCGTTGGTGGTCAAGGAGATCCACGCCGACGGCTCCTGCCGGCACGTGATCGTTAACCGTCTGACGCTCCCGTCAAGCTAGTAGCGAGCTATGGGCGCCGTCGAGGATACGGTCGCGGCACTTCGAGCGGGCGACTTGGTCGTCCTGCCGACCGACACCGTCTACGGTCTCTGCGCCCCGGCCCGCAACGCGGTGGCGGTCGCCCGCATCAACGAGCTGAAGCGGCGCCCGTCGCAGTCGATCGCGATCGTCGCCGCCTCGACGGAGGCACTGATCGAGTGCGTCCCCGAGCTTCGCTTCGGCTGGCAGACATTGCTGGAGGAAGTTCTTCCAGGTCCCTATACGCTCGTGCTCCCGAACCCCAAGCGACGCCTGCGCACTCTCTCGCCCGGGCGTGAGGAGACGATCGGCGTTCGCGTGCCCGAGCTGCCGGAATCGTCGCGCAGAGTGCTCGAGCAGTTCGGCGTGGTGGCGGCCTCGAGTGCCAATCACCACGGCGAGCCCGACCCGACTACGGTCGAGCAGGTCCCCGAGGAGATTCGCGCCGCTGTCGGCGCGGTGCTAGACGCCGGCGAGCTGCCGGGCACGCCTTCGACGGTGATCGATCTCAGCGGACAGAAGCCGTACGTGGTACGAGTCGGCGCAGGCGATCCGGCGCCGGTGCTTGCCGCGCTCGAATAGACGCTTAACCACTCTCTAGCGTGGGAAACGCCGCGCGCCTGTCAAGCGCAGCTCGCCGCCGCGCCAGAGATACGTCTCGACCGTGATCTCGCCCTCGTCGAAGCCGTAGAGCTGGAGCCCGTGCGCCTCGCCCTGCCGGCGCGGCCTGGGCCGGCCCAGGCCGGGCGCCGTTGCAACGACCAGCGGCCTGACCCCGGCGCCGACGTCGAACTCGTGCCGCTCGAGCACCGAGGCCTGGTGGATGTGCCCCGAGACGACCAGATCGACGCCGCCCTCCGCCAATCTGCGCAAGACGTGCTTGCGGCCCGAGAGCGGGCGCTTGCGCGCGCGCCAGGGCGCGCAGGTGAGGTGGTGGTGCAGGAAGACGAGCCGGTAGACCTCGGGCGGCGTCTCGGCGAGCTGGCGCACCGTTCGCTCCAGCGAGGCGCGGCGCAGCTTGCCGGACTGCTGGCGCAAGGGGCGGGCCGAGTTGAGCCCGATCGCGAGCAGCTGCTCGGAGCGGTGGATCGGCTCGCTGGTCGCCCACTGGCGCTCGAACTCGCGCCAGGGGTGGCTGAAGCGGGCCGGGAAGGAGTAGGGGAGATCGTGATTGCCCGGCACCGCGGCCACGGGCGGGCCGAGGGAGCGTAGATAGGCCGTCGCCTGCTCGATCTGCCCGCGGCGACCGCGGTTCGCGAGATCGCCGCTGACCACGATCAGCTCCGGGCTCGCACGCTCGATCAGCTCCTCGAGGCCCGGGCCGCCGACCTCGCCGCCCTTCGAGCCGAGGTGCAGGTCGGAAAGATGGAGAACACGCACGGGCACCTCCGCGGCACCCTATACACTCTCGCCTATGGCCGACGAATCAGCCGAAAGTCTTCGACGATCTCTATCTGGGTCTTCGTGCCGGCGGCGCCGCACGTAAGTTGCGCCGAGGAGAGGAACTGACACCCGAGGAAGAGGAAGCGCTCGGTCGCTGGCAGCGGCTCTCGACGGCGCGCAAGGTGATCGCCATCGGCTCGTTTGCGTTCGGCACCTTCGGGCTCGGCTTCGCCGCCGGCGGCGTGCTCTTCGGCCGCCGCAAGAAGAAGTAGCGCCGAGTAGGGCGGTCCTTTTCCCGCGCGTGTCGGAGGTAATCGCGAGCGCGGATCGAACGCAAGCCCATGGGTCGTTCCTCGCGCGAACAGGTGCTGCTGGAGACGCGGCGGCACGGGATAGTGCTCGGCGCCAGCCTCGGCAAGGTGCTCGTCCTGGCCTGCGTAGGCGCGGCGCTGCTGGCACTCGCCTGGCCCTGGTCGGCGGGCGGAGTAGTCGCCATGGCCGTCGCGGCACTGGTCGCCTTGCGCGCGGTCTGGCGCTGGGACCGCACCAAGATCGTTGTCACGAGCGACCGGCTCAGCGTCGTCACGGGCGTGCTGCGGCGAAGTTCCGCGAGCGTGGGCCTCTCGAACCTGGGCGCACTGGAGATCGAGCAGACGCTGCCGGGGCGCCTGCTCGGCTACGGGACGCTGGTCGCCGGCGATCTGGAGGTCGACTTCGTGCCGGAGCCGGGCGAACTGCAGGAGCTGATCATCGAGTTGACCAGTCCGAGCCTCGCTGCGTAGAAGCTCGTTTCGGTCGATACAGAGTTTGCGCACCCCTGTGCGCCTTTCCTCATTACTGTGTTCCGCTCGTCTGCGCGGTGCCGGGCACCGCGCGGAGCGCGTGTGCCCGGACGAAGCCTCTGCGCTCGATCGTCGCGGCCTGACGCAGTTCGGCTGCGAACTAACACGATCTGCTACCGGAAAGAGCACCTCCACCTCACGTCCGCCGCGGCCGTGATACTCTCCGCAGACGAACGCGTGTTCGCCCAGTAGGACGGGGCTAGACTGGACTGAGATGGCTAGCGAGAAGACCGGCGAAGAGCTGATAGTTCACGGCGCGAGGGAGCACAACCTCAAGAACATCACGGTTCGGCTGCCGCGCTACAGGTTGATCTGTATCACCGGGCTGTCGGGCTCGGGCAAGTCCTCGCTGGCTTTCGACACGATCTACGCCGAGGGCCAGCGCCGTTACGTCGAGTCGCTCTCCTCCTACGCGCGCCAGTTCCTGCAGATGATGGAGAAGCCCGAGGTGGAATCGATCGAAGGGCTCTCGCCGGCGATCTCGATCGACCAGAAGACGACCTCGCGCAACCCGCGCTCGACCGTGGGAACGGTCACCGAGATCTACGACTACCTACGCCTGCTCTACGCCCGCGTCGGCAGGCCGCACTGCCCCGTCTGCGGGCGCCCGATCGCCGGCCAGGCGATCGACGCCATCGTCGATCAGGTGCTGCGCTTGCCCGAAGAGACGCGCTTCACCGTCAACGCGCCGGTGGCGCGCGACCGCAAGGGCGAGTTCAAGGACCTGCTCGAGCACCTTCGTGCCGAGGGCTTCACCCGCGTGAAGGTGGACGGCGAGCAGCGCCTGCTCGAGGAGTCGATCGAGCTGGACAAGAAGTTCAAGCACACGATCGAGGTGGTGGTCGACCGGCTGGTGATGCGGCCCGACCTGCGCACGCGCCTGACCCAGTCGATCGAGACGGCAGCCCAACTGGCGGAAGGACTGGTCACGATCGACGTGCTGGGCGGCGAGCCGTTGACCTTCTCCGAGAACCTGCTCTGCCCCGAGCACGGCATCGGCCTGCCCGAGCTGGAGCCGCGCGTCTTCTCCTTCAACTCGCCGCACGGCGCCTGCCCGCGCTGCACGGGCCTGGGCTCGCAGCAGGAGATCGACCCCGAGCTGGTCATCCCCGATCCCACTCTCTCGATCAGCGAGGGCGCGGTCGCTCCCTGGCCGGTCGGGCACAACGGCTACTACGAGGGCATCATCCAGGGCCTCGCCGAGCACTACTCGATCGATCTCGAGACGCCCTGGCAGGAGCTCTCGGAGCACGAGCGCAGCCTCGTCCTCGACGGCACCAGGGGCGAGCGCATCCACGTCAGCTATCGCAACCGGATGGGCTTCCGGCGCTCCTACTCGACCTCCTTCGAGGGCGTTATGAAAAACCTTTCGCGGCGCTACCGCGAGACCGACTCCGAGGCCTCGCGCGAGAAGATCGAGGAGTTCATGAGCCTGAGACCCTGCCCGGACTGCCGTGGCGCGCGGCTCAAGCCGGAGGTGCTGGCGGTGACCGTCGGCGGCAAGAACATCCACGAGTTCACTCGCATGTCGGTGACGCGGGCGCGCGTCTTCCTGGAGCAGCTGGGGCTGAGCGAGACCGAGCTTCTGATCGGGGCGCGAATCATCCGCGAGCTTCGCGCCCGCTTCACCTTCCTCGACGACGTCGGCGTCGGCTACCTGCAGCTCGACCGCGCCTCGGCCACGCTGTCGGGCGGAGAGGCGCAGCGGCTACGCCTGGCGACTCAGATCGGCTCGCAGCTGGTCGGCGTCCTCTACATCCTCGATGAGCCTTCGATCGGGCTGCACCAGCGCGACAACGGGCGACTGATCGTGACACTGGAGCGCCTGCGCGACCTCGGTAACACGGTCATCGTGGTCGAGCACGACGAGCAGATGATGCGCTCGGCCGACTGGATCGTGGACATGGGCCCGGGGGCGGGCGAGCACGGCGGCGAGCTGGTGGCCGAGGGGCCCGCCGAGCTGATCGCCGAGACGCCCGGCTCGGTCACGGGCGACTTTCTCTCGCACCGCCGTGCGATCGCGGTGCCCGAGCGCCGAGTCGAGCAGCGCGGCTCCTTCAAGGTGCTCGGCGCGCGCCAGCACAACCTGAAGGACATCGACGTCGAGTTCCCGCTCGGCAAGTTCGTCTGCGTGACCGGGGTTTCGGGCTCAGGCAAGTCCACCCTGGTGAACGAGATCGTCTACAAGGCTCTCGCCAACCGTCTGCAGCGGGCCCGTGTCAAGCCGGGCGACCACGACGAGATCGAGGGGATCGAGGCCTTCGACAAGGTCATCGACATCGACCAGGCGCCGATCGGGCGCACACCGCGCTCCAACCCGGCCACCTACACCGATCTGTTCACCCACATCCGCGAGCTCTACTCGCTCACGCCGGAGGCCAAGGTGCGCGGCTACCGGCCGGGGCGCTTCTCCTTCAACGTGCGCGGCGGCCGCTGCGAGACCTGCCGCGGCGACGGCCAGATCAAGATCGAGATGCACTTCCTGCCCGACGTCTACGTGCCCTGCGAGACCTGTCACGGGCGCCGCTACAACCGCGAGACGCTGGAAGTGCGCTTCAAGGGCAAGTCGATCGCCGACATCCTCGAGATGTCGGTCGAGGAGGCGCTCCAGTTCTTCGTCAAGATTCCCAAGATCCGCCGCCGCCTGCAGACGCTGCACGACGTCGGGCTCGACTACGTCAAGCTTGGGCAGCCGGCGACGACGCTCTCGGGCGGCGAGGCGCAGCGGGTCAAGCTGGCCGCCGAGCTGTCCAAGATCGCCACCGGGCGCACGCTCTACATCCTCGACGAGCCGACCACCGGCCTGCACTTCGCCGACATCGAGAAGCTGCTCGAGGTGCTGCAGCGCCTGGCCGACGCCGGCAACACCGTTGTCGTGATCGAGCACAACCTGGACGTGATCAAGCAGGCCGACTGGATCATCGACCTCGGCCCTGAGGGCGGCGAGGAGGGCGGCGAGGTGCTCGCCACCGGCACACCCGAGCAGATCGCCGCGATCGACTCGAGCCACACCGGGCGCTACTTGCGCCAGGTTTTGCCGAGCAGGGTCGTAGCCGCTTAGCGACTCCGCGGAGTTCCGGTTAGCCTGTCGGGATGGAACTTCGCGACGAGTCGATCGTGCTGCGCTCCTGGCGGGAAGACGACGCGCCCGCGGTCTACGAGGCCTGCCAGGATCCTGAGATCCTGCATTGGGCGCCGGTCATTCCGCGGCCGTACACAGAACAGGACGCGCAAGCGTTCGTCAGCGGCGCCCTGGATCTCGGGCCGTACCAGTTCGCCATCGAGGAGGGCGGTCGCCCGGTCGGATCGATCGGGATGCGGGTGGACGAGCAGAAGCGAAGCGGTCACATCGGCTACTGGTGCGCCAGGCCCGCCCGTGGCCGTGGGGTGATGACACACGCCCTACGCCTTCTCTGCCGGTACGCGTTCGAGGAACTGGCTCTGGAGCGGCTCGAGCTGTTCACCGACCCGGAGAACGTCGCCTCGCAGCGGGTCGCCGAAAAAGCGGGCTTCCAGCGCGAAGGCATTCTCCGCTCACACCTGCCTTATCCGGACGGGCGGCGCCGGGATTCGGTGATGTTCTCGCTGCTTCCCGACGATCCCGTGGCCTCGATCATCTAGAGGTCTCGCGCATGCCCGTCGACCTGACCGAGACGCGTGCCACTGCGGAACGCGTCGCCGCCGACTGGGGGCTCGAGCTTGGCGAGCCGTTCCCGTTCGCATGCCAATCCTTCGCCGCGCCCGTGAGCGACGACGCCGTGCTGAAGGTGGCGTGGGAGGGCGACGACGAGTCGCTCCATGACGCGGAGGCTTTCGACCTCTGGGACGGCCGGGGCGCGGTGCGAGTGCTGCGACGTGACCGGGAGCGCCGTGCCCTACTGCTCGAGCGAGCGCGTCCGGGAACGGACATCTCGGATCTCGACGACGACGAGGCGACGGCGATCGCGGTCGATCTCGGCTCACAGCTGTGGCTGCCGGGCCGGGCGCCGTTCCGGCCGGTGGAGCCCGAGATACGGCGCTGGCTCGACAGGGCAGAGCGGGAGGGGAGCGAGCTCGTCCCGCTCGCCCGCAAGCTCTTCGCGGAGATCGGCGCCGGCACGGACTGGCTCGTCCACGGGGATTTTCACCACCACAACATCCTTCGCCACGGCGAGCGGTTCGTCGCCATCGACGCCAAGCCGTACCTCTCCGATCGCGAGTACGACGTGCCGTCGTTCCTCTGGAATCCGCTCGATAACCGCTTGCAAGACAGAGAGAAGACCGAGCGACGCATCGCGGCATTCGTCGGCGCGGGCCTCGACGATTTCCTGATCCGGGCCTGGACCGTGATCCGGGGCGCCTACCTCCGCCCGGACCCCGAGTACGTCGAGCCGATACGCTCGCTCCTCGACTAAGAGACGATCCCGCTAGGCCCCCACGCCCGATGCGGCCGCTTCGCGGCGCCAGTGACCACCCGAACCACTTGTCGCACTCCCAGTGCGCCTGCGCGGCCCGTTCGGCCCCTGGCATCCACGCATCGACCAGCTCGACCGCGGCTTCCTAACGGGATAGGCTCCAGCCAGGCGATTGCCGGCTGGCCTGGACGAGTGTGCGGGAATGTCGCTCGAGTTAGTCGGTCACGAGCTCCTGGCCGGACTTCATCGATATTCAGTCGGGGAAGCGTTCATGCGCGACCGCGGTCCAGACCGCCTGGCCGCTAGGCGGCGCGTGGCAGCTGCCAATGGCCTGGTGCCTTTCGGTCATCCTCCTCCGCCTGCCTGCGGAGTACCGCCCGGTCATCTGCCTCCGTCTGTCTCAGCAAAGCCTCGATCTCACGCTCCGACTTTCCGCAGCTAACCGCCTGCTCGACCATGATCCGCAAGTGCATTTCGGCCCTCTCCTCGGCTGGAGTAATTGCCCTGCCTCTCTTCATGCTGCTCCCTTCTTGGGCGTTGTCGTTTACCTGGACGAACGTTTTGCGAGCGCCGGATGTTCCCGGAACGATCAGCGATCAAACGCCTCCGACGGGAGTATCTGAAAGCGCTCTCGGGCGTTCGACTGATCGGCGCGGTCAGGGCCGTAGGCAGAGATCAGAAGGCGCCGATACTGAATCTCAGCGCTTGAGCGTCAAGGGTCGGGCGGGCGAGCGTGCTACTCCCTGATCGGAGGGCGGCGCTCGAGCGCCGCCTCGAACTCCGCCAATTCCGCTTCGTCCATCGAGTAGGAGCGCTCCTCGTCGGGGAAGACGCCGCTGCGGACATCCTCGGCGTAGTCGGTAAGCGCTTTCTTGATCTCGGCCGAGAGGTCAGCTGTGATCGTCTGCCGGAACCAGCGTGAACGGCTTCCCGCGCGGCGATTGCAGCACTCGGAAATGCCGCTCGTCGAGCGTGAGGATGCGCTCGGTTCTGTAGCGCCCGGCGAGCACTACCAGTGAGGCGTCGGCCAGCCCGACCCCAAGATCCAGATACTTAGAGACGATGACGGCGGCAGCCTGGACATCATCCCTGTCGAAGCAGGCTATCTCGTAAGCGCCGCTTGCCATTTCCTCGATTGTGCGAAGTTCCTGCGCGATGCCCAGGCGAGTCTTGACGAGGTAGTCGAGCTCGGCGAGCACGAACGGCGAGACGACCCATGGAGCGCGTTCACTCTCCAGCGCGGCTCTTGCCCGGTCGTGGACTCGCGCTGCGCGATCGAAGACAGCGAGCAGCCCGCTCGTATCGAGCAGGATCAATCTTGGCCGAACCCTTGAGCCAAAATCTCGTCCACGTTTTCGGCGAAATCGACCTGACCGCTGTCGAAGAGCGGCAGTGTCGGGCGAGGGCGTTCGCGGTCGTTCGTGAAGCGATCGATCGCCTCGCGGATGACCTCGGCCTCGGAGGCTTGGGTCTCCTCGGCGAATCGCTTGAGGCGCGCCTTGAGGGCATCGGGTAGATAGACCGTGGTCTTCCTCACGCCATACATCGTGCCATACATGATGCGGGTCGTGCTCGGATAGCGCAAGGCGTCCGAAACGGACGGTTGATGCGAGGCAACTATTCGCGCATGTGCGATCGGCTCTCGAGCGCCGCTTCGAACTCCGCCAGCTCCGCCTCATCCATCGAGTAGGAGTGCTCGTCGTCGGGGAAGGTGCCGCTTCGGACCTCTTCCGCGTATGAAGTGAGCGCGTCCCTGATCTCGCCGGAGAGGTTGGCGTAACGCTTGACGAAGCGCGGTAGGTGGCCCTCGCTCAGCCCGAGCAGGTCGTGATAAACGAGCACCTGGCCGTCGCAGCCGGGGCCGGCACCGATGCCGAAGGTGGGAATCTCGAGCAGCTCGGTGATCCGGGTCGCGACGGCGGCTGGCACGGCCTCGAGCACGAGCGCGAAGCAGCCGGCCCGCTCCAGCTCGAGCGCCTCGTTGACGAGCTGGAGCGCGCGCTCAGCCGTCTTGCCCTGCGTCTTGAAGCCACCGAGCATGGTCGCCGACTGCGGCGTCAGGCCGATGTGCCCCATCACCGGAATGCCGGCGGCGACGATCGCCCGGGCGCGCGAGACCGAGGTGCCGGCGCCTTCCAGCTTGACCACGTCGGCGCCGCCCTCCTTGACGAAGCGAACGGCGTTCGAGACGGCCTCCTCGTCGGAGACCTCGTAGGAGCCGAAGGGCATGTCGCCGACGACGATCGGGCGCTGCGCGACGCGAGCGACCGTGCGGGTGAGGAAGAGCATCTCCTCGACGGTCACCGGCACGGTGGTCGACTCGTGCCCCAGCACCACCATGGCGGCGGTGTCGCCGACGAGCAGGATGTCGATGCCGGCGTCTTCGGCGAAGCGGGCGCCGGGAGAGTCGTAGGCGGTGACCATGACGATCTTCTCGCCGCGGTGCTTCCTGGCGGCGAGCTCGGGCAGCCCGAGCTTCCCGGGCGGAGGAGTGCTCATCTCAGTTCTCCTTGCAGAAGAATGTTGTCGATCAAACGGGTCTTGCCGACCTGAACCGCCGCCAGCAGGCGCGGTCCGGCGTAATCCGCTAAGGCGACGTACTGGGTCTTGAGACTGGGCTCCTCGTCGAGTGCGGCGCGTGCGGTCGCGACCGGATCGCCGCCGTCTCGGGCGGCCTCGGCGCCGAGCGCGAGCGCCCGCGGCAGCGCCAGCGCGACCCTGCGCTCGGCCGGGGAGAGATAGGCGTTGCGCGAGGAGAGCGCCAGGCCGTCTTCGTCGCGCACGGTCTCGACGGAACGGATCTCGAGCTCCAGGTCGAGATCGCGCACCAACCGCTCGATCACGGCCAGCTGCTGGGCGTCCTTGGCGCCGAAGTAGGCGACGTCCGGGCGGACGATGTTGAAGAGCTTGAGACAGATCGTGGCGACGCCGCGAAAGTGGCTGGGCCTGATCACTCCCTCCAGCTCGAGCGCGATTCGCTCGGGCTCGACCCAGGTCTCGAAGCCCGGCGGATACATCTCATCCGCCGAGGGCGCGAAGAGGAAGTCGACGCCCTGTGCCTGCGCCAGCTCGAAGTCGCGCTCATCGTTGCGCGGGTAGCGCTCGAGATCCTCGCCCTGCCCGAACTGGCCGGGATTGACGAACAGGCTGCAGACGACGGTGTCGCATTCCTCCCGGGCGGCGCGGAGCAGGGCGAGGTGCCCCTCGTGGAAGGCGCCCATCGTCGGCACCAGCCCGATGCGGCCGCCGCGACGCGGCTCGAGCGCGCTGCACAGCTCGTCCCTGGCGCGAACGACCTTCACGCCGGTCGGTTTCCTGTTGCCTGACTCATTACCTTGCTCCAGTTCCGATGCGGATACCGGGCGTAACTTCTTCTTCAGTGTAGTCGGCGCGCGCAAGGCAACGAGGTAACTCGGTGCCTTCTAGCGTGCGGCGGGGTTCGAATGCATCCGTGAATAGGCGCAGATTCGGCGCGAAGTCGTACGTTTCTCGGCTTGGCAGGACGGTACTTTGTAACGACCCCGCGGGTGGGTGGCTCGGTGGCGGGCGTAGGAGGAAGTGCCCTCGGCGTAAGATCTGCGCCGCTGTCTACACTGCGATAGATGCCGATCTACGAATACGTCTGCATGAAATGCGAGCGGCATTTCGAGGAGCTCGTCCATGGCGGCGAGACGCCTGCCTGCCCCTCCTGCTCGGCGACGCACGTGATCCGCAAGTACTCGAGCTTCGCCACCAAGGGAGGCCCGAGTAAATCCTGCGGAAGCTGCTCGAGCAGCAACTGCGGTGGCTGCGGTGGCGGCTGCTAGCCGCGCAGACGAGCTCGTGGCGCTGCGTGACAGCGTCTCCAACTGCACTGCCTGCCGTCTGGCCGCGACGCGCACCCAGGTCGTCTTCGGTTCGGGCGATCCCGCCGCCGAGCTGATGTTCGTGGGCGAGGCGCCCGGCTTCCACGAGGACCAGCAGGGCATTCCCTTCGTCGGCGCCGCCGGCAAGTTGCTCGAGAAGCTGCTGGGCGAGATCGGGCTCGCGCGCGACGACGTCTTCATCGGCAACGTGCTCAAGTGCCGTCCGCCCGGAAACCGCGATCCGCTCGCGGACGAGATCGAGGCCTGCCGGCACCATCTCTTCCGTCAGATCGAGCTGATTCAGCCGCGCGTGGTCGCGACGCTCGGCAACTTCGCCACCAAGCTTCTCTCCGGCAGCCCGGCCGGGATCACGCGCGTGCACGGGCGCGAGCAGAGCGTTCGCCTGGGCCCGAGCCAGGTGCTGCTCTTTCCGATCTACCACCCCGCCGCCGCGCTCTACACGCAGGCGATGCTGGGCGTGCTCGAGGAGGATTTCCGTCGCCTGCCGGAGCTGCTCTCGCGTGAGCCGGCGCCTACCGCGTCGGTTGAGGGAGCTGGCGTCGACGTTGCCGCTGCCGAGCCGATCCCGAACGAGCCCGCCACCCAACTCGGCCTGTTCTAACTCAGGACCGGCACTCGAATCCCATCCGCCGGAGGCAGGTCCGCTTCGACAGGGGCACCGTCCGTCCCCGACACGCCCCGGTGCCAGGCGCCGGGACATGGCCGAAGCGGGCGGCAACCGCGTTCTTGCAGCGATTCCTGGAGTGACGCCGCAACGGACATGTCCGGGTACCGGCCGTCGGAGAGATGTCCCGAGGCGCGTTGGCTCCCCCGGAGGAGGAAGACGTCGAGCATCCCGCTAGCCTTCAAGCATGAAGTTCGTGAGTAACTCCGTCGAAGAGACCGAGAGTCTCGCGGGCAAGCTGACGGCCACGCTCGAGCCGGGCGACGTCGTCACGGTCGCCGGCGAGCTCGGCGCGGGCAAGACGACCTTCGTCCGTGGCGCCTGCCGGGCGCTCGGCGTCGAGGGGCCGGTGACGAGCCCGACCTACACGATCGGGCACCGTTACTCGGGCCGCCTGACCGTCTCCCATCTCGATCTCTACCGCTTCGCCAGCGTCTCGCCGGCAGAGTGGGGCGATCTCGAGCCGTACTTCTCCGACGCCGTCGTCTTCATCGAGTGGCCGGAGGCCGGTGCGGGCGCTCTTCCGCCGCCGCGCGCCGAGGTCTCGATCGAGCACGACGACGGTACCCGCAGGCGGATTACCATCGACAGCTCAGACGCAATTCTGATTTCAGGTCTCGACCGTGCTCACGCTCGCCCTTGACACCGCCACTCCACGTTCGAGTTGCGCCCTGCTGGAGGACGGGGAGCTGCTCGGCGAGCGCGAGACGAAGGCCGCGGCCGTGCTCGCCGCGGCGGAGGCGCTGCTCGACGAGGCGGGCTTTGCCGCCGGCGATCTCGAGCGGATCGTTTGCGGCACCGGCCCGGGCAGTTTCACCGGGATCCGTATCGGTCTTGCGATCGCGCGCGGCCTCTGCCTGGCTCTCGATATTCCGCTGGCCGGCGTCTCGACGCTCGCGGCGCTGCAGGAAGGAGCGCCAGGCGCGCTGCCCATCATCGACGGCAGCCGCAAGGAGATCTTCACGCTGGTTGGAGGCGAGCCCACCGTGTTGAAGCCCGAGCGGCTGGAGCTGAAACCGGGAATGCTCTGCGTCGGCGACGGTGCCCTGCGCTACCGCTCCCTGCTCGAGGCGGCCGGCGCCGAGGTTCCTCCCGACGCCAGCGAGCTGCATCTGGTCAGGGCTCGTTTTCATGCTCGCCTGGCCGCCGACTTCGGCCCGGCGGAGCGAATCGAGCCGATCTACCTGCGCGTCCCCGACGCCGAGAAGGCACTCGAGCGCTCATGAGCGACCCCGAGCGCGAGCCGCGCTGGCGACCCGACATCGAGCCGCTGACGTTCGCTCATCTGGATCAGGTCGAGGCGATCGAGCACCGTTCGTATACGGCACCGTGGTCGCGCGCCATGTTCGCCGGCGAGCTGATCAGGTCGAGCTCGATCGGCCTCGGGGCCTTTCATCTGGGGCGGGTGATCGGCTACCTGATCGTCTCGCGCTATGCGGATGACTGGCACATCATGAACATCGCCGTCGATCCGGACTGGCGCAGGCGCGGCGTGGCCAGGCAACTGCTCGAGGAGTTTCTTACGCGCACGGCCGGAGGCCCCGAGCGCGGCTACACGCTCGAGGTGCGACCCTCGAACGCCGAGGCGATACGGCTCTACGAGCGCCTCGGCTTCGAGGCGCGCGGCGTCCGGCGCGGTTACTACCTGGACAACCACGAAGATGCCCTGATCATGTGGAAGGGCCCGGGCGGCTAGCAGCGCTCGCAACCAGTGGCTTTTATCACCGGTAAGTAGTAGACGAGAGAGCCGCCGTCGCTACCAAAGCATGGAGACGGTCGTGCTCTTCTCTTAAGATGGGGATCGGGTCGCGGTTGCGGTAGACAAACGAAGGAGAAGCGGCTCGATGGCTCAACCAGACAAGGGCCGCTCGAAGAGCAGGGTGCGGAACGCCGGGGCTAGTGGCTCGGCGGCCGGCAGGGCCAAATCGGCGAGGGCCGCCGGTGAGGACGGTGCTCGGCCTTCGGATCCCGAGCTGCTGCTCGATCTCTACTTCTCGCACGTCTCGATCGCCTTTGTCGTGCTTTCGCCCGAGTTGCGCTTCCTGAAGGTGAACAAGGCGGTGTGCGAGCTCCTCGGCTACCGCGAGAAGGAGTTGCTCGAGCTGGATCTGATATCGATCTCGCACCCGGAGGACGCCGAGCTTACGAAAGGGCCGATGGTGCAGGCCTTACGGAAGGGCGATCACTCCTACGAGCTCGAGAAGCGTTTTCTGCGCAAGGACGGGGAGGTGGTCTGGGCGCGCCTGAAGGCGACGATCCTTGTCGACGAGCAAAAGCGCCCCCTCTATCACCTCGGGGTCGTCGAGGACATCACCGAGCGCAGGCGATCCGCGCGCGAGCTGACCGAGGCGAACGTGCGCTTTCGTGAGGTGTTCGAGAACGCTCCGAACGGAATGGCGTTGGCGGACTTGGACGGAACCGTCTTCGACGTCAACGCGGCTCTCTGCGCGATCAGGAACAGTCCGCGCGAGCAACTCATAGGCCGCACATTTGCCGAGGCCAGTCATCCGGAAGACCTCGATTCGGGACTCGATCGACTCTCGCAGCTACGGGAGGGGAAGGTCGGTCCGTACCTGATCGAACGGCGCTTCGTAAGTCCCGGCGGCGACACGATCTGGACGCTCAGCTCGATCTCGCTTGTCCGCGACGACGCCGGCGAGCCTCTCTACTTCATCGTCCAGATCCAGGACATCAGCGAGCAAAAGCGATCGGAGCGCGAGCTGGCGGAGGCCAACGAGCGCTTTAAGGAGGTGTTCGAGAACGCGCCGAGTGGAATAGCGTTAATGGGGCTGGACGGCAAGATCCTCGACGTGAACCCGACCCTATGCACACTGTCGGGCTATTCGCACGACGAGCTGATCGGACGCTCGTTCGCGGAGTCGAGCCATCCCGACGATCTCGAGCCCGGCCTCGAGCGCCTACAGCAACTGCGCCAGGGGAAGCTTGACTCCTACTTTGTCGAACGGCGATTTATCCGCAGGGACGGCGAGACCATCTGGACCTCGAGCTCGATTTCTCTCGTTCGCGACCATGAGGGCGAGCCGCTCTACTTCGTCGCCCAGCTTCAGGACATCAGCGAGCAAAAGCGCGCGGAGCAAGCGCTGGTGGAAGCCAACACGCGCTTTCGCGGTGCCTTTGAGGATGCGCCAATAGGCATGGTGATGGCGACTCTCGACAATCACGTACTGGACGCCAATCCGGTTCTTTGCGCAATGCTGGGGTGGACGCGAGAGGAACTGTTGGGCAAGCCGATCGCGGATATCACACACCCCGATGATCCTGTGCTCAGCCTCGAGGACGTTGAACGACTCGCTGAGGATGGACGCGAGGTCTACGGCGTCGAGAAGCGCTACCTACATGCCGACGGACACGCGATCTGGGCCCGGACATCGGTCGCCGTAATAAGAGGACCGGCAGGAGAGCCTCTTTACATGCTGGGTCATGCCGAGGACATCAGCGAGCGCAAGCGCTCCGAGCAGGCGCTGACGGAGGCGACCCAGCGCTTCGTTGCTGCTTTCGAGAATGCGCCAATCGGGATGGCGATCGTCGACACAGCCGGCATCTACCTCGAGGTCAACCCGACGCTCTGCCGGATGCTCGGCTACCCGCGTGAGCGCCTGCTCGAGATCGACTTCCAAACGATCACCCATCCCGCTGACAGAGCGGTCGGGGCCGAGTACATGCGCGAGCAGCTTGCGGGCGAAACCTCGCCGTTAACTTTCGAGAAGCGCTATATCCACGCCGACGGGCACGAGGTCTGGACGAGGCTGCTCTCCACGCTCGTCCGCGACGAGCAGGGCGAGCCGCTCTACTTCGTCACCCAGATCGAGGACATCACGGAGCGCAAGCGCATCGAGCAGCAGCTCGCTGAAGCGAGCGAGCGCTTCACCAATGCGTTCGAGAACGCCCCGATCGGGATGGCGCTCACGGGTCCCAAGGGCGAATGGCTCCAGGTGAATCCGGCCCTCTGCCACCTGCTCGGGTACAGCGAGGAGCAGCTGAGGGAAACGACCTTCCAGGCCCTGACGCACCCGGACGATCTGGCGGAGGGCGAGGCGAGCCGGCAGAAGTTCCTGGCCGGTGAGATCGAAGCGTTTCGCCAGGAGAAGCGCTACCTACACGCGGACGGGCACGTTGTCTGGGCGCGAATATCGGTCTCGCTCGCTCGCAACGAGCAGGGCGAGCCGCTCTACTTCGTCACGCAGGTCGAGGACATCAGCGAGCGCAAGCACTCCGAGCAGGCGCTGGCGGAGGCGACCCAGCGCTTCGTCAACGCCTTCGAGAACACTCCGATCGGGATGTCGATCGTGGACACGGACGGTCACTACCTGGAGGTGAACCCGTCGCTTTGCCGCATCAGCGGCTACTCGCGCGAGCAGCTGCTCGAGCTGGACATTCGATCCTTCACGCATCCGGACGACAGGGCCGCCGACGAGGAGGAATTTACGCTCCCAGCTCGCCGGCGAAGACCCGCGGGGCTGGTTCGAGAAGCGCTACATCCACGCCGACGGGCACGAGGTTTGGGTACGAGTACTCCCTTCGCTCGTCCGCGACGAGCAGGGCGAGCCGCTCTACTTCGTCACCCAGATCGAGGACATCAGCGAGCGCAGACGGATGGAGGAGGAGATCCGCCGCTCCGCGACCCTGCTCGAGGAGGCGCAGCGGGCGGCTGCGGTTGGCAGCTACGAATGGAACCTGGCGACGAACGAGGTCAGCTGGTCGCGTCAGCTCTACGAGATCCACGGCGTCGATCCACCGGAATTCGTGCCGTCAATAGAGCGTTCGCTTGATTTCGTGCACCCGGAAGATCGCGGCCTCGTCCCCGACAACCTGCTCGATCTGTTTGCGACAAGTGAGCGGTTGGAGGTGCAGTACCGGATCGTGAGACCGGACGGGAGCGTACGTCGCATCGAGGTCATCGCGAACTGCGAGCGAGGGGAGGACGGCGAGCCCGCTCGCGTAGTCGGCGCCGTCCAGGATGTGACCGAGCGGGTCGAGGCCGAGGCGACGCGCCGGCAGCTGGAGGCGCAGATGCAGGAGGCGCAAAGGCTCGAGAGCCTGGGCGTGCTCGCGGGCGGAATCGCCCACGACTTCAACAACCTCCTGGTCGGGGTTCTCGGCAACGCCGGGCTGGCGGCGAGCGGAGTTGCCGCCCGGCTCGCCGGCCAAGCTCCTGATCGATCAGATCGAGATCGCGGCTCGCCGCGCCGCCGACCTGACCAAGCAGATGCTCGCCTACTCGGGCAGGGGCCAGTTCGTGGTGCGCCTGCTCGATCTGCGCGAGGTCGTGCGCGAGACGGCCGCGCTGCTCGAGAGCGCGGTCTCCAAGAACGTGCGGATCATCTACGAGTTCGCCGACGATGTGCCCGCTGTGCGCGCCGACGTCGCTCAGGTGCGCCAGTTGATCATGAACCTGATCACCAACGCATCCGATGCGATCGGAGAGGAGCCGGGCGAGATCGCGGTACGGATCGATGCTAATCAGGTAATCGCCGCCGAGCTCGCCACCTATTCGCTCTCGGAGGGACTGCCCGAGGCGACCTACGTATCGATCGAGGTTGCCGATACGGGCTCGGGCATGGACGCCGAGACGCTCGGGAAGATCTTCGATCCCTTCTTCACGACCAAGTTTGCCGGCCATGGTCTGGGCCTGGCGGCGGCGCTGGGAATCGTGCGCGGCCATCACGGAGCGATCAAGGTCTGGAGCAAGCCGGGGAAGGGGAGCCGCTTCAGCCTGCTCTTCCCGGCCGTCGAAGAAGCGCCGGCGACAACTCCGACGAGTGCGGCGGATGTCTCCTGGCAGGGATCCGGCACGATCCTGGTCGTCGACGACGAGGAGATCGTTCGGCGGGCGGCGCGCAGGATCCTGAGCAGCGGAGGGCTGACGGTCGTCGAGGCTTCGAGCGGGCAGGAGGCACTGGAGATCTTCCGCGCCGAGCCGGACGCGTATCAGCTGGCGCTTGTCGATCTCGTCATGCCGGGGATGAGCGGTGTCGAGCTGATGAAGGATCTCCACACTTTGTGTCCTGATCTTCCGGTCGTCCTGTCGAGCGGGTATGACGCCAGAGCGCTTGCCGAAAGTGCGAGCAGTGACTCGAACACCAGCTTCCTTCAGAAGCCCTACTCCGCGCGTGACCTGCTCAACTCCGTGCGAAATGCGTTGAGCGCTGACTGACCAGCGCGCCAGGGGCTAGCCTTCCCAGACCACGCGCGCCTCCGTCGAAACGAGCTCTTGCAGATGATCCTGGCGATCGAGACGTCCTGCGACGAGACCGCGGCGGCGCTGATCGGCGCTCACGGGCAGCTGCGCGCGAACGTGATCTCCTCGCAGGCCGAGCTGCACGCGCGCTTTGGCGGCGTCGTCCCGGAGGTCGCCTCCCGCCGCCACCTGGAGCTGATCGAGCCGGTGCTGCGTAGCGCTCTGGAGGAGGCCGGCGTGACCTTCGATCAGCTGGACAGTGTCGCGGTAACACAGGGCCCCGGCCTGATCGGGGCGCTGCTCGTGGGAATCTCGGCCGCCAAGGCGATCGCCTGGGCGAGAGGATTGCCGCTCGTGCCCGTCGATCATCTGCTCGGGCACGTGGCCGCGCTCTATCTGAAGCCGGTCGAGCTCGAGCCGCCCTTCCTCTGCCTGCTCACGAGTGGTGGGCACACGCTGCTGCTGGATGTGTACGAGCACTCCTCGTTTCGTCTGCTCGGCACGACGCTGGACGATGCGGCAGGTGAGGCCTTCGACAAGGGCGCGCGCCTGCTCGGTCTCGCCTACCCGGGCGGTCCGGCGCTCGACGAGCTCGCGCGCGAGGGAGACCCCGGCGCCTACCGGTTCCCGGTCGCCCGTCTGGAGGGCCTCGACTTTTCCTTCTCGGGCCTCAAGACCGCACTGCTCTACGAGGTTCGCGCCCTCGCGCCCGGCGAGCTGGAGCGCCGCCGCGCCGATCTGGCCGCTTCCTACCAGCATGCGATCGTGCGCGCCCTGGTCGAGCGAACGCTGCAGGCCGCGGAAAGTACCGGCGCCCGGCAGATCGCGGTCGCCGGCGGAGTGGCCGCCAACTCGGAGCTGCGCAAGGCGCTTGACGGCGCGGCTTTGGCGCCGCTCGAGCTGTGCACCGACAACGCGGCCATGATCGCCTCGGCCGCCCGTTATCTGAAGCCGGTTCAGCCGCCCGGCTATCTTGGTCTCGATGCCTACGCCTCCCGGCAACTTGCGTAAGTACTCGCGCCTCGTGCTGGTGGCCCTGCTTCTGGCCGGCGCTATCGTGCTCGGGCTCTCGTTGCGGGGCGGTAGCGGCGAGTCGCGGTCGGGAGCAGAGAACGATTGGGCCGGGCTGGCCGGCTCGCCACGCTCGAACATCTCGGTCGGGGAGCGAGTCATCGTCGTCCTCCGCGCCGAGTCGCTGGCCGATCACGTCGCCGCCGCGGGCGGACTGGCGAGCGACGAGCAGGAACGAGAATGGAGCGCCGAGGCGGCTTCGGAGCAGAAGACGATCATCGCCAAGCTCGCCTTGCGCGGCGCCGCTATCGATCCCGAGTTCAGCTACACGCGCGTCATCAACGGCTTCTCCGCAGCGCTCGATTCCGGCTCGATCGCGGTGCTCGAGCGCTCGCCCGAGGTGCGCGGCATCTACCCGGTTCGCGTCACCTATCCCACCTCGATCGACGTCCAGTCGCTCGGCAACCCGGCGGCGCTGATCAGGGGTTACCACACTCAGGTGGCTCTGCCGCCCTACGACGGCCGCGGAGTGCTGATCGCCCTCCTCGACACCGGCGTCGACCGGCTGCACGAGTATCTCCGCGGCCACGTCGAGCCGGGGATAGACATCGTCGGGAATGATCCCGAGGCGCTCGCCGCACCGAATCCCGACAATCGCTCCGAGCTCGAGCGCCACGGCACGGAACTCGCCGGGATCATCGTCGGGCCGGCGGCCTTCGGCGGAGTCGCGCCGGGGGCCACGATCCTGCCGATCCGGGTGGCGGGCTGGCAGCGCGACACGAGTGGCGCCTACCAGGTCTACGGGCGCACCGATCAGCTCATCGCCGGGCTCGAGCGGGCGGTTGATCCGAATGACGACGGCGACGCCCACGACGCCGCCCGCATTGCTCTGGTCGGCGTTTCGGCGCCGCTGGCTGGTTTCGCCGACAGCCCCGAGGCTCGAGCGGTAGCCGGCGCGGCGGCTCTCGACACGCTCGTCGTCGCGCCGGCGGGAAACGACGGATCTTCCGGACGCATAGAGGGCTCGATCGGGAGCCCGGGAGGCGCCACTGACGCGCTCACGGTCGGCGCTCTCGACCTGCGCAAGAAAAGCGAGAACGTGCCCGTCGTCATTCGCAGCGGGCTCGAGGTTCTCTTCAACGGAGCGGTAGCGCTGGGAGGATCGGCTGCGCCGAAGACCGCGCTCAACGAGTCGCTCGCCAGCCCGCGAGCCGTCGAGACGACGACGCCGGGGTTCGAGCCGGCACCCGACCTGAGCCTTTTCTTCGACAGCAAGGGTTACAGCCTCGTGGCCGGGAAAGCGGCGCTCGTACCTGCCGGCGACGATCCTCTCGACAGTGCTCGCAACGCCGGGCTGGCGGGCGCGTCGGCGGTCGTTCTCTACGGAACCTCGTTGCCCAGCGGAGCCCTCGGTCTGGACGAGAACGTCACAGTGCCGGTGGTCAGTGTCCCGGCCCGCGCCGGTAACGAGGCGAGCGCACGGTTGAGAAGGGGAGAGAACGTCGAGGTATCGATCGGAACGCCCTTCACCGCCCCGAATCCGGACGCCGGGAAGATCGCCTCCTTCTCCTCCTCCGGCCTCTCCTTCAGGGGTGAGGTAAAGCCGAACCTCGTCGCGCCGGGCGTCGGGATCGCCACTGCCGATGCCGGTACGACCACGGAGGGCTTCCCCGCCTTCGCCACCGTCAGCGGCACGAGCGCGGCGGCCGCGGTCGTGGCCGGCGCCGCGGCGCTGCTCACGCAGGCTCGCCCGGATCTGAGCGAGCTCGATCTGAGATCTCTTCTGGCGACGAGCGCGCGACCACTGGCGGGATATCCCCTCGCAGTCCAAGGAGCTGGAGCGCTCGACCTGGCAACGGCCGCGCAGGCCTCTCTGGCTGTGCAGTCGCAATCGCTCGTGTTTCCGCTCCTGCGTGGCGCGCGCAAGCAGGCCACGCTCAAACTGGGACTGCGGAATCTCGCCGGCGGCAGGCAAGTCGTCGCCGTGAACGCCAGTCGCCAAGGCAAGCCCGCCTGGGTGCGGATTCGGGTCTGGCCACGCCGCCTTCTGATCGGATCCCACGGTCACAGGAACGTCACGCTGAGGGTCGATCTGGTCGGGAAGGAGCGCGGCCCGGAGGCGCAGGGCATGGTCACGCTGCTTCTCTCCGGCGGTCAGGTCCTGCACGTTCCGTGGGCGCTCCGGTACGCCTCGGGCAAGAGCAGCCTGATCTACGAGGCCAGTCTCTCGAACCGCGCTTTCAGTGCCTCGGACAGCACCGCGGAGGTGCTCACGCTCGGGCTGGGCCGTGTGAGCGGCAGCCCGGAGCGCCGGATCGAGCCGGCGGTGAAGGTTGACGTGGGGCTCTGGAACGCCGGCGGCCGGTTCCTGGGCGTACTGGCGAGGATGCGGGATGTTCTTCCCGGCCGCTACGTCTTCGGGCTCACCGGCCGCAGCCCGGCCGGATCGACGCTTTCTCCGGGCGACTACCGCTTGCGCATCGCCGTCTTCCCCAGTGGCGGCGGAAAAGCGTCGATTCGCTCGCTTCACTTCAGGATCAAGCCGTCGCGGACGACGACCACCGCACCTGTTCTGACCCCACCCGCTCAGACCACGACCACTACCACTACCACGACGCACTGATGAAGATCCTTCTCTGGCACGGTTACCTGCTCGGCGGAACGGGCTCCAACGTCTACACGCGCTCGCTGGCCCGCGAGTGGAGCAGGGCGGGCCACGAGGTGCTTCTCTTCTGCCAGGAGCGGCACCCCGAGCGCTACGACATCGGCACGGCGAAGCTGATCCGGACGGAGATCGGCAGGACTCTGCCGGTGTTCGTGCTCGACAAATACGAGGGCCTGGAGGCACGACTTCTGCACGAGCTGAGCAGGGGAGAGCTCGAGCGCTACGTCGAGCTGAACAGCGAAGCGCTCCGCAGGCATCTTCCGGCCGATCTCGTCTTCGCCAACCACGTCCTGCCCGGAGGAGCCGTCGCCGCGGCGGTCGAGGCGCCCTACGCGGTCAAGGCGCACGGCTCGGAGCTCGAATACTCACTGCGCGGGCGGCCGGAGCTCGAGGAGTGGGGGAGGCGCAGCCTCGCGCATGCGGCTGCGGTCTTCGTCGGCTCCGAGCATATCCGGCGGGCGCTCGAAGAGGTCGTCGGCCCACAGGCGCGGGTCTTCGAGGTTCCGCCCGGCGTGGATGTCGACGCCTTCTGCCCCAGGCCGCGGGAGCAGGCGCTCGAGCTGCTGCTCGAGCAGGCGCGGCGCGATCCGCCCAACCCCGAGGGAGCCGACGAACGCCTCCCCGACCCGGGCAACGCCGAGCGCTTCGAAGCCTTCTTTTCGCAGCCGGGCGCGACCGTCGTCTACGTCGGCAAACTGCTCGAGAACAAGGGCGTCCAGCTGCTGCTCGAAGCGTTGCGAGGCCTGGATGCGAAGGCTGTCGTGGTCGGCTTCGGCGACTTTCGAAGCGAGCTGGAGCGGCTGGCCGGGCCGGATGTTCTCTTCACCGGCGCGCTCGAGCATCGCCACCTCGTCAATCTGCTGCCGCTCGCGGATGTCGCCGTCACTCCCTCGATCTTTCCGGAGGCTTTCGGCATGGTCGCCGCGGAGGCCGCGGCGGCAGGAGTCCCGCCGCTGGTGGCTCGGCACTCCGGCCTGGCCGAGATAGCGGCCGGACTGGAGCGCGAATACCCGGAGGGCCGGCGTGAGCTGACCGGTTTCGTGAACGGAGACGCCGCCGACCTGCGTGCCAAGCTCGAGGCGCTGCTGGCGCTGCCGGGGTCGCAGCGAGAGCTACTCGGAGCAGCGGCGCGCCGGGCGGCGCTGAGCAACTGGAGCTGGAAGACGGTGGCCGAGCGCCTGCTCCAGCCCTTTACTATTTGAAGTATCGCAGCGCTTCCTTTATTCTTTGAAGCAATGGGCGAGGGGCAGACACTTTCGGCCGACCAGCAACTGGCGGCGGCCCACGAGCAGCTGGAGAGCGCGCGCGACTTCACCGTGGCGGTCGAGGAGGAGTTCGCGCTGCTCGATCCCGACACGCTCTCGCTCGACAACCGCTTCGAGGAGTTGCAGGCTCGTGCCGCGGGGCGGCCGGTCGAGCCGCACCTGGTCGGCGAGCTGATCGCCTCGGAGGCCGAGGTGAGAACCGGGCGCTGTGAGACCTTCCCCGAGGCGGCGGCGAAGATGGGCGAGCGGCGCGATCAGCTGGGCGCGCTTGCCGACGAGCTGCAGATAGTGCTCGGGGCGAGCGGTACTCATCCCTGGAGCCCCTGGCAGGCGCAGCGGATCATCGACACTCCTCACTACCGTCGCAACGACGAGCTTCTGCGCTACGTCGTCTGGCGCAACAACACCTTCGGCCAGCACGTGCACGTTGCCGTTCACGGCGCCGACCGTGCCGTCTGGGTGGCCAATGCGATGCGCAACTTCCTTCCTGAGCTGCTCGCGCTCTCGGCTTCCTCGCCCTTCGTCGAGAATGTCAACAGCGGCCTTCATTCGGCCCGGAGCGAGATCTTCACCCGCACCTTCCCGCGCTGCGGCGTACCCGATTCCTTCGCCGACTGGCGCGAGTACGAGCAGTTCGTTCGCTTCCTCTACCGCACCGGCTCGATCAGCGAGCACACCCAGCTGTGGTGGAGCGTGCGCGTGCACCTCGCCTTCCCGACGGTGGAGGTGAGGATCTCGGACGCCCAGCCCGATCTTGGCGAGGCGCGCTCGCTGGCCGCTCTCGCCTTCTCGCTGGTCGCTCGCTGCGCCAGAGCTGTGGACGAGGGCGAGCCGCTGGTCTGGCAGCCGCAGCGAATGATCGAGGAGAACCTCTGGCGCGCGATTCGCTGGGGCCTCTCCGGCGAGATGATCGATCTGGCGACGGGCAAGGTACGGACGACCAGAGCCGCCGTAGAGGAGCTGATCGAGTGGGTCATGCCGGTGGCGGAAGAGCTCGGCGCCGCGCCCTACCTGACCGTTCCCGAGCAGAACTCCGCCGAGCGCCAGATCGCGCGCTTCGACGAGGGAGCGGGCCTGCAGGAGATCTATGCCGAGCTGGTCAGAGGATCGGAGCGGGTAGGTGGCTGAGGCGGAGAAGCGGACCGAGAAGGAGCCGAGCGCCGAGGAGGCCGCCGAGCAGCTGCGCGCGATCAAGGTCGCCGATCTCATCGTCCAGGCCGCCAGCGGGCTCGTCTCGCTGGGGTTCGTGCGCCTCGCCGGTGAGCAGCGCGATATCGCTCAGGCGCGCCTGGCGATCGACTCCGTGCGGGCACTGGAGCCGGTCGTGCGCGAGCAGGTATCCGTGGAGCTCGCCGAGGATCTGCAACGCGCGATCATGAGCCTGCAGCTGGCGTTTGCCGAGGCCGTGGACGCAAAGCCGAAGTCCGACAGCTCAGCCGCACCCGAGCCCGAGCCCGAGAGCGACGCTTCCCCCGCGGTCGACGGCGCCAGCTCCGGCGAGTAGCTCCGGTGGCGCTCGTTACCGAACCGACCCGCCAGGCCACGCCCCGGTGCTTGGCACCGGGTGAGGTGGCCGAATAATCTAGCCGCTCGAGCCGGGCAAATCTGACCCGAAAATGTGTCGATTTTCGGTCGGTCTTCGTCGCCGAACGTTCGGATTCGGTCGACCGCTCGCCCGGGAATCGTGGCGAACGTCGCCGCCGAGTCGCGCGGTCGACGGGGGCACAGCGGTTGAGCGTGCTTCGCTGAGCCGTTTCTGTGATACAAAAACGCCGCGCCGACAGCCTTCGGCGCGGACTTCATGAGAGCGGGAGGACAATGGACTTCTTTCAGAACCACGCCGTGCTGTTCGCGCTTGTAGCCGCGGCCGCCGGCGTCAGCTACGGAGTTGCTCTGATCGTGTGGCTGCTCAAGCAGCCGTCCGGGACAGAGCGGATGCGCGAGATCTCGCACGCCGTTCAGGAGGGCGCGCGAGCATATCTACGCAAGCAGTACACGACGATCGCCGTCGTCTCGGTGATCCCGTTTCTGCTGATCGGCTTCTACGACAAGCTCGGCTGGGGAACGGCGATCGGATTCCTCGTTGGCGCGACGCTGTCGGCAGCCGCGGGATTCATCGGCATGAACGTGTCGGTGCGCTCGAACGTTCGCACCGCCGAGGCGGCCAAGGACGGGCTCAGGCCGGCCTTCAAGATCGCCTTCCGCGCCGGCTCGGTGACGGGCCTGCTGGTGGTCGGTCTGGGCCTCTTCGGCGTCGCCGGCTACTACTGGATCCTCACCGCCGGCTTCGACGTCTCGAGGGCGAACACCGTCGATCATCTGGTCGGGCTGGCCTTCGGCGGCTCGCTGATCTCGGTCTTTGCGCGGCTCGGCGGCGGTATCTTCACCAAGGCCGCCGATGTCGGCGCCGACCTGGTCGGAAAGATCGAGGCCGGCATACCCGAGGACGATCCGCGTAACCCCGCGGTCATCGCCGACAACGTCGGCGACAACGTCGGCGACTGCGCCGGCATGGCGGCCGACCTGTTCGAGACCTACGCCGTCACCGCCGTCGCGGTGATGCTGCTGGCCACGCATTTCAAGTCGCACGGACTGATCCTGCTCCCGCTCGCGATCGGCGGCGTCTCGATCTTCACCTCGATCATCGGCACTTTCTTCGCCCGCATCGGGCGCTCGGGCTCGATCATGAACGCGCTCTACAAGAGCGTGATCGCGGCCACGGTGCTCTCCGCCGCCGGCTTCATCCCGATCATGATGGCCTACGACGGCGGTCAGTTCTCGTTCCGCCAGCTCTACCTGCCGGCGCTGATCGGACTCGCCATCACGTTCCTACTGGTGGCGATCACCGAGTACTACACCGGCACGCGCTGGCATGCGGTCAAGTCGATCGCGGCGGCCTCGCAGACCGGGCATGCGACCAACATCATCTCCGGGCTGGCCTGGGGCATGCAGGCCACGGTCGCGCCGGTGATCGTGATCGCTACCGGCATCCTCTCCGCCTACTACCTGGCCGGCGGCGGCGACGACGCCAGGAAGGGCCTCTACGGCATCGGCGTCGCGGTCATGGCGCAGCTGTCGATGACCGGTCTGATCGTCGCGCTCGACGCCTACGGGCCGGTGACCGACAACGCGGGCGGCATCGCCGAGATGGCCGACCTGGACGAGTCGGTGCGCGGCATCACCGATCCGCTCGACGCGGTCGGCAACACCACCAAGGCCGTGACCAAGGGCTACGCGATCGGATCGGCCGGGCTGGCCGCTCTGGTGCTCTTCTCCGAGTACTCGACCAAGCTGGGCGCCGAGCACGTTCACACCAGCTTTATGCTCGACAGCCCGTGGGTCATCGCCGGCCTCTTCCTCGGCGGCCTGATGCCCTTCCTCTTCGCCTCGCTGGCGATGCAGGCGGTCGGTGTCGTCGGCGGTCAGGTCGTCGAAGAGGTGCGGCGGCAGTTCCGCGAGATGCCCGGGATCATGAAGGGCACGCAGAAGCCGGATTACTCGACGGCGGTCTCCATCGTCACCGGCTCGGCGATCAAGAAGATGCTGCTTCCGGCGCTGATCCCGATCGTGATCCCGATCGCGGCCGGCCTCATCTCGCCCGACATGCTCGGCGGGCTGCTGATCGGCACGATCGTCACCGGGCTCTTCCTGGCCATCCAGATGACCTCCGGTGGCGGCGCCTGGGACAACGCCAAGAAGACGATCGAGGACGGTCTCTACGGCGGCAAGGGCTCTCCCGCGCACGCCGCCGGCGTCACCGGCGACACCGTCGGCGATCCCTACAAGGACACGGCCGGTCCCGCGATCAACCCGATGATCAAGATCGCCAACATCGTCGCGATCCTGCTGATTCCGCTGATCGCCTCGATTCACGGCTAACCGATCAACTTCCAGTGCCAGACTTCAGTCTGGCACTGGACTGCAATTCGATAGAGAGAAGATGCCTGAATGAGCGAGGGGCCGAAAGGCCCCTTTGCTCGTTGCGGAGTGATTCGCCGAAACGCCTACGTCAAGGAGCCCTTGCGCGGGCGATTCAAGCGAACACAAGCCGCCGCCGCCTTACGCCAACCAGTCGTGCGCCGTCGGTGCGCGTGCCAACAAGACCTAAACTGCTCTTGTGGCCAATGTGACAGATAAGCAGATGAAGACCTATCTGAGGACATTTCACGACGAGTATGCCGCAAGCGTCGAGCAGTACGTCCCCGCCGAGGATCGCCAGGCCCTATTCCGTTATTCGCTTCTGCCGGCGCCGGTAATGGGCTACGTGTCTACACAGTTCGGCGCGGGCTATGAGTACGGAATCGGAGACGCCAACATCTCGATACGCAGAGGGAGTCGTCGCGTTGAGGAGTTGTTCGTCGACGGGCCAGCGCGGCTGTCGAGACTCGAGCCCTGGCTCTCTATCGGCGGTCCGTGTGTAGTCAAAGACTGCTCGTTTAAGACTCGCTTTCCGTTCCGCTTAACGAACGAAGTCGCCGACGTTTCTTTCTCCAGAGTTATTTTCGAGACGGATAATTGGAGGCGAAGCGTCCTTTACGCTCACGTCTACGCGAATCGGCGAGAAGAGTTCTGGTCTGAAGCAGAGGCGATTCGACGCGCGAAGGATGAAGTTCTCGCGGCCCTTCTAGACCTTAAGCAAAGCGAAGCGAGGAACGTCGACCGCCACACATATGTCGAGAAGTTTAAGCAGAAACAGGTTCTAGTCCTCGGCGACTTTGGCGAGCGCCGCGATCGGCTCGAAGCAATCCGATCGTCTCTCATTAGGGCGGGTTACGACGCCTTCTTGCTCGATGATGTTCCGGAAGTGCCTCACTGCGACCTGAGGCAGAAATTCCAGCTGTTCGCATTGCTTTCTCGGTTTGTAGTTTTCGAGGATTCCACTCCATCGGGTCATGTTCTCGAGATGGAGTCCGCCGAATCCCTCCGCGCGATCCGGATCGTGCTCCGTGAAGGAGACAAACGGAGCACCTATATGACGCAAGGGATGGATCTCACTTCGAAGGTTGTTCGGGAATGGAGCTACGAGGTAGATACTCTCGACTCTGTGATCGCTGAGGCGGCGGAGTGGGCGGAGTCTCTCGTGATCGAACTAGAAGTTTTACGTGATGAGAAATATCCGTGGCGGAACGATGCCGCGTGATCGCACGCGCCGATTAATCGCTGAGCAGTATCAGCTCACTGCAAGTAAAGGGGTCTTCCTGGCCCTGATCACCAACCTAAGCCGAGGCATACGACCGCTCGTACCGTGCCGCCTCCCGTACGAAAGCGATATTCCTCGAAAAACCCTTGATCGCCGAGTATTGATAGGCGTTCACGGGCGCCAGTAGCTCCGGCTGAAGAGCACGGCGACGGGGATGATCTCCAGCCGGCCGAGCAGCATCAGCGCCGAGAGCACGAGCTTCGAGACGTCGCTGAAGGGGGCGAAGGAGCCCAGCGGGCCCGCGAAGCCGAGGCCGGGGCCTCCGTTCGAGAGCGCCGCGGTCGTGTCGGCGAGCGCCGGGAAGACGTTCAGGTGGAAGTCCATCCGCGCCGCGTCGAGCTCGAGCGCGAGCACGCCCAGCGCCAGCAGCCCGAAGAAGACGAGGACGAAGGCGATGACTCCGCGCACCGCCCGCTCGTCGATCAGGCGGCGGTTGAGGCGAATGTGCAGGACCGCCTCGGGATGGACGGTCTGTACCACCTCCCGGTGCAGCAGCTTGCCGATGATCTGGACACGCATGATCTTCTGCGAGCCCGAGAGCGAGAACGCGCAACCTCCGATCAGCGCCAGCCCGACCAGGATCGCGGTCGCGGCGAGCGGCCAGCTCGAGATGTTGCCGGTCGTGAAACCGCTAGTGGTCAGGAAGGACACCGACTGGAAGAGCCCCTCGCGGATCGAGCCCCAGCCGCTGACCACGTTCCCGGCCACCAGCGCGGCCGCGATGCCCACAGTTCCTAGAACAGCGATCGCTGCGTAGAGGCGGGTCTCGCTGTCGCGAAGAAACGGTCGAACATCGCGTCTGACGAGCCCCCGGAAGAGCAGCACGATGTTCGCGCCCGCCAGCGCCATGAAGACGAACACCACCCACTGCGTCGCTACCGAGAAGTCCGCGAGCGAGGCGGCGTGGGGCGAGAAGCCGCCCGTGGAGACGCTGCTCAGGGCCAGGCCGAGCGCGTCGAAGACGTTCAGCCGGTCGTCGATGTCGAAGAGATCGAGCGCGATCAGCGACAGCGCGGCCAGGAAGGTGAGCGCCAGGTAGAGCAGGCCGAAACGGCGGAGCACGACCTTCACGCTGCGCGAGAGGCGCTCGGCCTCCTGACCGGGCTGCTCGGCGATGGTCGGCTCGCGACCTCCGATTCGCAGGCGCGGGAGCAGGGCCAGGGTCAGCACGATCACGCCCAGACCGCCCAGCCACTGGCTGAACTGGCGCCAGAAGAGGAGCGAGCGCGGCAGCATGGCGGGCTTGGCGATCACGCTGATGTTGGTCGTGGTCAGTCCGGCCATCGATTCCATGAAGGCGTCGGTCCAGTGCTTCAGGCCGTGCGCGGAGAGCAAGTAAGGGACACTGCCGATGAGCGCCGCCGCCAGCCAGGCGAGGACGATGACGAGAAATGCCTCTCTGGCTCCGAGGCGACTCTTGCCGCGATTCGTTCGCTCGAGCAGGAAGCCGATCGCCAGCCCGACGGCGAGCGGAATCAGGAAGGGGAGCGGCGACTCGACGTAGGCCGCCGCGACCAGAGCGGGAACGGCGAGCGCCAGGCTGACAATCTCCAGGACGCGCCCGAGCGCGTGCAGGCTGGCGCGGACGCTGACACCGAGCGAGCGGCGCCCGACCGCGCGCTTTAGTCGCCGCGTACCGCTCACAGCTCGCGCTCGAGCTCGACCGCGTGCTCGGACTCGGTGAAGACGATCACGCGGTCGCCTCGCTGTAGACGGTCATGGCCGTGCGGGAAGAAGGCTCGCTCGTTGCGGATGATCGCGCCGATGACGGTGCCTGTCGTCGGCAGTTCGCTGAGCGGCTTGCCGATCAGCTCGTTGTCCTCGCGCACCGTGACGTCGAGGATCTCGAAGCGGTTGCGCTCTAGCATCGAGACCTGGCGCGTGCGTGGATCGTGGGCGAAGCGGACGATCTCTTCCGAGGTGATCAGACGCGGGTTCAGGGCGACGTCGATGCCCGATTTCTCGAAGACCTCGATCGAGGCTGCGTCGTGGACGATGGCGATGGTGAAGGGAACGCCGTGCAGCTTGGCCAGCGTCGCCGCGTAGTGGATCTTCGCGTCTTCGCGCATCGCGAAAACCGCAACCTCCGCCCGCCCGATCTGCTCGCGATCGAGAAAGTCGGGGCTCATGCCGGTCGCCTCGAGCACGCGGGCTCGCGGGAGCAGCTCGGCGATCCTGTGCGCACGCCTGGCGTCGGCCTCGACGATGCGCACCCGACAGCCCTGTGAGAGGAGGACGCGCGCGATCGCCACGCCGGTGCGCCCGCCGCCGAAGACCACCACGTCGCCCGTTCGCTGTTCGCCGCCGGCGACGATCGCACTCCAGAGATTGATCGCCTTGGGCGACCCGATCACGACCACCCGGTCGCCGGGCTCGATGCGCTCGCTGCCGCGCGGAACGATGCGCCGGCCGTCGCGGATGATGCTGGCGACCCGCGAGTCGTAGGAGATTGCGCTCTCGCGCAGGCGCTTGCCGATCACGGCTCCGGGCTTCGCGTCGCGCGGTACCTCGAACTCCACCATCTGCACCTGGCCGTCGGCGAAGACGTCGGTTTGCCGGGCCGCCGGAATACCGATGATGCGCGAGACGGCGAGCGCCGCCTCGAGCTCCGAGGAGACGACGAAATCGACGTCGAGCAGGCGGTCGCGGCAGACCGCCAGATACTCCTCGTTGGAGACACGTGCGATCGTCTTGGCCTTCGGAGCCAGCCGGCGCGTGAGCAGGCAGGCGATCAGGTTCACTTCGTCGTGCGAGGTGCAGGCGATGAACAGGTCGGCTTCCTCGACGCCCGCTTCGCTGAGCACGTGGCGGCTCGTCCCGTCTCCCTCGGCGGTGCTCACGCCGTAGTTCTGAACCAGCTCGGCCAGGCGCTCGTGATCGCGATCGACCACCCTGAACTCGTGCTCGCCGCGCAGGGCCTCGAGAATCGTCGTCCCCACCTGGCCGGCTCCGACCATGAAAATCTTCATCTCGTTGCGAAAGGTATCGCTCGCTGCAGTCGGCTGCCGCGCCTGTGCCTGGTCAGCACTCCTGCAGCGCGCTCAGACGCGGCCGGCCGGCCGCGAGAGAACGATCGAACGTGTGCTCTGGCGCCCGCCCTGTAGGGTGATAATCGTCTTCGCTTCGGCACTGGCGACATGAGCATCCACCGTCTATCGATAACCATCACCTCGCTGGCGTTGATCGCTATCGGCGTCGCGATCGTCGTGCGCACGGCGCTCGTCGGCGGTGGGGTCGTCGGCTTTCTGATCGGGCCGCTTTTCGCGGCCGCGGGCCTCGGGCGCCTACTTCTCCTACAGCGCCGCTGACGCCGCTGCGGTTAGAAAAAACACGCTCCGCCTGCGGCCGTTAAGCTCGGGCGCTGATGGCCAGGAAACGCCCACGTCTGGAACGCGTTCTCGTCGGGCGAGATCTCTTCTCGATCGCCTACGGAGAGATAGCCTCCTCGATCTACTTCGCGCTCGGCATCGTCGCCGCGCGCGCACTCGGCCTGACGCCGGCCGTGCTCGTGGTCGTCGGGGCGCTCTTCCTTCTCGTCGCCACTTCCTACGCCGAAGCGATCACGTCGGCGTCCACAACGGCGGGGGCTGCCAACTTCGTTCGCCGGGCCTTCAACGACGTGGCGGGCTTCGTCGTCGGCTGGGTGCTGTTGCTCGACTACCTGATCGTCATCGCGCTGACGACGCTCTTCGTGCCGCACTACCTGGGCGCCGCATTCCAGATCTCGATTCTCAGGCGGGCGCCGTTCGACACACTGGCCGCGGTGGTTCTGGTGGTTGCGCTGACGATGATGCGCCTCGCCTTCCGCCCGAGTCTCTATCGCTTCGGCATCGTCCTCGCCGTCCTCGACCTCGTAACTCAGGTCGTTCTGATCGGGCTCGGGCTGGGAATCCTCTTCTCCCGGCACGGGCTCGCGTCGGGAGTTCATCTCGGCAGCGCGCCCAGTTGGGGCTCGCTCGCTTTCGCTCTGCCGCTGGCGATGCTCGCCTTTACGGGTATCGAGACTGTTGCCAACCTCTCGCAGGAGAGTCGAAACCCGGGCGAGTTGCCGAGAAACCTGTTCTCGGCGATCGGCACCGTGATCGCCGTCTACGTGCTGATCGCCGTCGTCGGCTTGTCCGCGTTCCCGGTCACGAACGGTTCGACCGCGCTCGGCAACGAGTGGAGGCGCGCTCCCTTGATGGGGATCGTCGCCGCCCTTGCTCCTCACATGCCGGCAGCTCTCGCTACGACGCTGCGGATCTTCGTCGGTTTGAGCGGTGTGGCCATTCTGCTTCTGGCTGCCACGACCGCGATCTCCGGCTTCGCCCGGCTCGCTCGCGCGCTGGGCGAGCACAGGATGCTGCCGGCGCCCTTCGGCCGCCTTTATCACCGCACGCTCGTCTCGCCGCAGGCGCTGGTATCGATCGCGCTGATCGCGGGCGGGCTCCTGATCGCGACCGAGCCGCTACACCACAGCGGCCTACAGGGGCAGGCGACCTTCCTCGCCAGCCTGTTCTCGTTCGGCGTGCTGATCGCTTTCACCGCCGTCCAGCTCGCCGTGATCAGGCTTCGCTACGGCGAGCCCGCGCGCTTCCGTCCCTACCGGGTACCCCTCTCGATCCGCATCTTCGGCGGCGAGCTTCCTCTGCCGGCCCTGCTCGGCGCGGTGCTAACGGCGTTCGTTTTCGTGCTGGCGATGTTGACCCATCCGGCCGCTCGCTACGGCGGCCCGATCTGGCTCTTGATCGGGCTCGCGATCTTCGGTCTCGTCCGCCGCCAGCGCGGCACGGGGCTGCTCGAGCAGGTTGACGCCGGCGGCGTGCAGGAGCTGCCCGAGGCCGGCTTCGCAACCATCCTGGTGCCGATGAAGATCGGCGACATCGGCGAGGAGATGATGGCGACGGCGGTGCGGATCGCCAAGGAGCGGCACGCTTCGGTGATCGCCCTGAACGTGATCGAGGTGCCGTTCGAGCAGTCGCTCGAGGCGCCGCTGGAGGCGGAGGAGCGCCTCGCCGTGGAGGCGCTCGCCGAGGCGCGTGCGCTGGGTGACGAGAACGGCGTGCCGGTGCGCGGCTACGCGGTGCGAACTCGCACGATCGGCGCGGCGGTGATCGAGCAGGCGCGCGAGCTCGGTGCCGACCTGATCGTTCTGGGCTCGGGCGCGCGCTGGCGCCGCCACTCCCGTTTCTTCTCGCCGACCGTGGAGTACGTCCTGCGCAAGGCGCCCTGCGAGGTGATGGTCGTCTCCTTCCCCGAGGACACGTTCGAAGGCTCGGCGGCGCCGGAATCGGGCGAGACGAGATCGGGCTCGTAGCCCCGGGCGCCCCTAGAAGTCGACGTAGATGAACTGCGACACGCCGCTCATGAAGACGATGGCGGCGGCGAGGAGCAGTGCCCAGAGCAGACCGACGGAGACATCGATCAAGAGTGCCTTCGCGTGAGCTGCCAGGTACCTCTTCACAGCAACCTCGCGAGCATGTGCAGGAAGCGGCTGTAAGGCATCACGAACAGGCCCCAGCCCAGAGTCACGAGCGAGAAGGTGAGCAGCCCGCCGGCGGCGCTGCCCGTGTAGTGGAGGAGCTTCCCGGCGGTTCCTCTGCTCAGCGCGGGAACGGCGGCCAGTAGGGGTTTTCGGCCGCGCTCGCTCCAGATCCGGTGCAGCACCAGGAGCAGGCCGTTGAAGGCGCCCCAGGCCGCGAAGTGCCAGGCCGCCCCGTGCCAGATCCCGACGATGGTGAACGCCACCATCAAGTTCACGCAGGTCAGCACGAGGCCGCGGCGGTTGCCGCCGAGCGGTATGTAGACGTAGTCGGTCACCCAGCGGGTGAGAGACATGTGCCAGTGCCGCCAGAAGCTCTGGATACTGGAGCGCAGGTAGGGCCAGGCGAAGTTCTCCGGCACGCTGATACCGAACAGGCGCGCCGAGCCGATGGCGATGTCGGAGTAGCCGGAGAAGTCGAAGTAGATGTGCAGTGAATAGGCTACGAGCGCGCTGGCGATCTGGAACTTTGAGGCCTGATCGAGCGCGTGGCTGCTACTCAGCGGGCCCAACCAGAGCGCGAAGGTGTCGGCGAGCACCATCTTCTTGGCCAGCCCGATGACGATGCGTGTGATGCCGGCGCTCACGTCGCTCGCGTCCGCACGGGCCGCCTTGACCTGGGGCGAGAACTGCTGGAAGCGCTTGATCGGGCCGGCGACCATGGTCGGCGCGAACATGGCGAAGGCGAGGAAATCGCCGATGCCGTGACGCTCGATCGTGCCGCGGCGGATGTCGACCACGTAGTGGATGAACTCGAAGGTGAAGAACGAGATCGCCAGCGGCACGGCGATGTCCTGGAAGGTCGGTAAGGAGCTGCCTTGCGAGCCCAGAGCCTGTCCGAGGATGGGGCCGAGCAGGCGCGAGTATTTGAAGTAGGCCAGCGCCCCGACGGTGCCGGCGAGCCCGAGCGCGAAGGCCGGAAGCGCGAAGCGCGGCCGGCGCATGACCCTGCCGAGCACGTAAACGAGCAGCGCCTCGCCGAGGATCAGCAACCAGAAGCGACCCGCGTAGTAGCCGTAGAAAGTGAGCCCGGAAACGAAGATGAGCCAGGGCCGTAGCCTCCCCGGGGCGAAGCGAAAGACGGTGGCTGTCGCCGCCAGCGCGATGAAATAGAGAGCCTCGCCGAAGATCATGGTCGCGCTCCCGCGGCCAGCCGTGGTGCCAGCGCCGCGTAGAGGTGCCGGGCGAAGACGGCGCTGCCCGCATCGGTGGTGTGCGTGGCGTCGGCGAAGAGCGCCGACGGCAACTCGCGCTTGGGTTGGTTCCAGTCGATCAGGCTCAGGCCGTGCCGCTCGATGACCGCTCTGATGATCGCCACGTTGGCGTCGTAGAGATGCCGATCGAACACTCCGAAGCCCTCGAGCGCACCGATGTTGAGCGGTGACATGAAAAAGACCGCGTGAACGTGACGCTGCTCCAGCCTGGCGCAGAGCAAGTCGAGCATGCGTAGTTCGGAGTCGGACCGGCGGATGTGGAAGTTGGCGACGTCGGCGTAGCGCTCGACGATCTCGGTCTGCCGGGCAGGATCGAGTTGGTCGAAGCTGACGTTCTTCGGCAGGCTCGGCACCAGCGCCGGCTGCCTGGGCTTGGTGCCCGTTAAGTCCTGCCAGCGTGCGTACAACTCGTCGCGAACCGGGCGGCCGAAGAGGCGTGCAGCGAGCTCATCGTGCTCGCGGAACAGCAGCCAGTGACGGTCCAGGAAGCCATTTACCGCGCCGCTTACGTTGAGAGGCGGTGTCCGATCGATACCGAGCAGGCTCGCTACCTGCCGGCTGACAGGCTCGCCGAGGATCCTGGGCAGCTCCGGGAACCGTATCGGGCCGTCGATGCGCGCGGCACGGTTGAAGGTGTGGTAAGTGAGCTGGATTCCGAGCAGGTTGGCATGCCCGCCGAGGCGGCTGGCGATGAAGTACTGGTCGGAGACCAGCGCGCCGTCGGCTCCGAGGTTGTAGACACGCGCATCGATACCCGCGGCGTGGGCTCTACGGGCGAAGTCGGCCACATAGGTGTGGTAACGATCGCGGTTCATCTCACCCCAGGTGGGCGAGGCGCCGAGAAAGAGCACAAGCGGGCGGCGCGGATTCGGGCGCAAGCCCTCGATGTGCTCGACATAGCCGGGCAGCGCCGACATCGACTGCGTTCGTGGCAGGCGCCAGTCGGCGTCGTAGCTCTGATCTGGGCGGAGGTAGTGAGAGACGAGGGCGTCTATCGCCATCAGGGCGAGCACCATCACGATCAGGCGCACGACCAGGCGCCCGGGCGTGAGCCGATGTTCGCCGCGCCGGCTTTCCTCGCCGATCCTGATGCTTTTTCTCGTCACGGAATCTCTGGTTATCGAGCGCAGGCTCTCGTGCCGAGTTGACCCTGGAGCGGAGCCGAGACTAGCATCTCGCCCGGGCAGGGTCGAGTGCCCTTGCTGGAAGCGCAAGCTACTGCGGAGGGTGTGAGTAGTGAAGATGCGGCAACGATTGAGTCTCGCGACCGTCTTCGCGGCGATTCTCGCCCTGGCCCTCTCCTCGGCGGCGATCGCTGCCGTTGTCATCCACGAGGGCAAGGGGCCGGGCCGGGCTCGTCTCGGGCAGATCGACACCATGGCGGCCCAGTATCTGGGCAAGCACACTGCCTGGCAGCGCGACAACAACTACGGGAGCAGGGTCGTGTACTGGGCAGGCTTCGGCAAGATCAGGGGCGGCCGCTATCCGTGCGAGCTGCTCAGCGACGCGAAGCATCGCGTCTTCCAGTTCAGCTTCAACTCCCCCGCCTACGTGACCGGCGCCGGCATCAAGGTCGGCAGCAGCGAATCACAGCTCGAGGCGGCTTACGCCGGAATGAAGCGTCTTCACACCCCTAAGTTCGATCACTACATCTTCGGCAGTCGGCCCTATACGGATTTCTGGGTTTTGAATACGACGCATCGCGTGTATCAGATCATCGTGAGGTCGAAGTGAGCCTTCGTAGATTACGGTTTGCGACGTTGTTCTTCGTGGCGCTGGCCACTCTGACGCCGGCCGCTGCCTGGGCCTCCCTGCCGCGGCTCAGCGTCCCTCCGGACGGCATCGACTGGGCCGCGGGCACGGTCACCATCGCCGCCGCGTACCCGGCCGGGACCAAGACAGTCTTCTTCTCGGTCGACGCAAAGCCGCTCGCGACGATCGAGATCGCCGATCCCACAGTCGCCGGCACGGTCAGCTCGGGAGCTCCGTACCACCTGGCGGCGCCGATCGGCTTCGGCGTCGACGCGCTCGATGCTCGGGGCGCGTCACTGGGCACGGCAACGGTGAGCTTGAGCGCGAAGATGTACGCGCCCGCGACACCGAGGCTGGAAATCGCCAACGGTACTCTGATCGACCCGACCTCGACCTTCGGGGCTACCTCCAACCGCACCGTCACCGGCGTAGCTGCGACCGCCGGGCCCGAGCCGCTGACCCGCCGTGTGAAGCTCGTGACCGGCGCCAACGGGCGGATCGAGGTGGGCGGGATGCACCTGCCGTACGGCATCGAGCGGGTCAGGCTCAGCGCCTCGAACGGCTTTGGCTCCTCGGCTCTGTCCAAGGCGCGAACGGTCTACGACCTCGGCCGGCTCTCGCGCCTGCCCAGGCGACCGCGCTTCGTCCTCGTCGACAAGCGCTCGATGACCCTCTACTACGTGCGCGATCGCCGCATTGTCAGCCACTACGACATCGCTATCGGCACGCCCTCGACGCCGACTCCCAACGGCTACTTCAAGATCGGCGCCGCGCTCCCGGCCTCGGGGCCGTGGGGAGTGCTGCGCCGCCCGCTCTACAGGTTCTCGCGCTCGAGCAGCTGGCCGAGCGGCTTCTACATCCATGGGACCAACGCTCCCTGGGACATCGGTACCTGGGCGAGCCACGGCTGTGTGCGCCTGTACAACTGGGCCATCCGCAGGTTCGCGAAGACGGTCCCGAACGGGACACTGGTGTTGATTCGCAAGTGAGAGACGCAGGGTTCGCGGCGCCGGTCGATGAGCTAGGCTGAGACTTCATGAAGGCAATCATCATCGGATGCGGCCGCACCGGCTCCTCGGTCGCACGCCACCTGCACGACGCCGGCTGGGAGGTCGTCGTAGTCGACGAGGACGAAGAGGCGCTGTCCAATCTAGGGGCGCGCTGGCCGGGTGAGTTCATGGTCGGTCACGGTCTCGACATCGACATGCTGGTGGAGAGCGGCATCGGGAGCGCCGACGCGGTCGTCGTCTCCACCGACGGGGACAACACGAACATCGTCATCGGTCTGATCGCGCAGAGGCGCTTTCACGTCGAGCGGGTGGTAGTTCGCGTCCTAGATCCGGCCCGCGCCGGCTTCTTCGCCGAGCGCGGCCTGCACACCGTCTGCCCGACGTCGATCGCCATCGGCGCGCTGACCGAGGCGGCGCTGGTCAGCGAGACGGTCTCCACCGAGGGAGCGAGCATCTGATGTATGTGCTGATTGCAGGCGGCGGCAAAGTGGGCGCGAACGTGACCCGCTCGCTACTGCGTCAGAGCCACGAGGTGACGATCATCGAGCAGCGGCCCGACCGCTTCCGTGTGCTCGAGGAGGAGTTCGACTACCGCGTGCAACGCGGCGATGCGACCGAGCTGCACGTGCTGGAGAAGGCCGGTATCGGTCGCCCCCCCGACCTGGTGCTCGCGGTCACCGGTGACGACGAGGACAACATCGTCATCTGTGAGATCGCGCAGAAACGCTACCTGGCCCCGAAGGTGATCGCGCGCGTCAACGATCCACGCAACCAGACGCACTTCGACCTGCTCGGCGTCGCGCCGACGGTCTGCGCCACCTCGAGCATCATGGCCCTGATCGAGCACGAGGTGCCCGAGAGCGACATCATCCGGCTGCTTCAGCTGCGCGAGGACGAGCTGGAGATCGTGGAGGTTCCGATCGGCGCCGACTCTCCCTCCTCGGGCAAGCGCATCGAGCAGCTGAAGATGCCCGACGGAACGCGGGTGATCTCCGTCGCCCGTGAGGGCCGCTCGGAGATCGCCACCGGCTCGACCAAGCTCGCGCCCGGTGACCGCGTGCTCGCCGTTCTCCAGCCCGGCCGCGAGGACGAGCTACGCCGCGTGCTGCTCAAGCACTAAGAGCCTATTCCGCCAGGCCTGCACGCCCGAGCCGGCCGATCCGCGGCACCAGCACCCGAAGGGCCGTTCAACGCACTACCAGTGCGCCTTCACAACCCTTCGGCCGCTGGCATCCACGGCTTGACCGCCTCGAACGCACATCCCTAACGAAATAGGCTCTAAGAGCGCGCTTCGAAGCCGTCAATCCTTCTCGGCCGCGGCGAACAGCCACTCGACTTGGTTGATCGATTCCGCGGTCGTGACGACCAGCAGCTCGTCGCCGGGGCGAAGCTTGACGGTGCCCGGCGCCTGTAGCGGCTCGCCCTCGCGCACGATCAATCCGATCCAGGCTCCTGCCAGCTCGAGGTCACGGATGCGCATCCCTGCTGCCGCCGAGCTCTCGGCCACCACGACGCGCAGAACACTTTCTGGCGCACTGCGCAGAGGCAACGAGATCCGCCAGGGCGTCTGCTCGACCAGGCGCATCGGGATACCGAAGCGCGCGGCGGCGAATGGGACAGTCGTGCCCTGAACGATCACCGAGAAGGCGACCGCGACGAAGACGAGCGAGTAGATCAGCTCGGCATCGTGCACCTTCGCCAGGACTGCGAAGGCGGCGAGCAGGATCGGCACGGCTCCCTTCAGTCCTCCCCAGAGCAGGAAGAGGCGCTCACCCCTGTTCAGGCGCACGGGCAGGAGCAGCAGATAGCCGACGAGCGGGCGGGCAACCAGGATCAGCAACACGGCGATGACCAGGCCCTTGAGCCAGATCCAGTCGTGACCAACGTAGCTGAGGTCGACCGTCAGCCCGAGCCCGCCGAAGGCGGCAACCTCCGCGAGCGAGGAGAGCGAGGAGTGGAAAGCCTCGATCTCGGTCTTGAAGGGAGCGCGCTCGTCACCGATCAGGATCCCGGCCACGAACACGGCGAGGAAGCCCGAGCCGTGCGCGACGCTGGCAAGTCCGTAAACGACGCCACAGGCGGCGAGAGTGCGAATCGGGTAGAGGCCGGCGCTCGGCAGCCTGAGCCGCATCAGCGGAGCGAGCAGGCGGCCGGCGACGATTCCGAAGACGAGCCCGATGCTCGTCGCCACCGCGAACTCCCGTACGACGATCGAGAAAGAGCCGTGGCTCGACGTTGCGAATTGGATCATCCCCAGCATCAGCGCGATCCCGACCGGGTCGTTGGCTCCCGACTCGCCCTCGAGGATGGTGTCGGTGCGCCCGCCGACCTCGCGCTGGCCGAGCACCGAGAACATCACCGCAGGATCGGTCGGCGCCAGGGCCGCTCCGATCAGCCCCGAGATCATCCAGCTGAGATCGAGCAACAGGTGGCAGCCCGCGGCGACAACGGCTGCCGTCCCGAACGTTCCCAGCACACCGAGCGTCGAGATCGGGACCGCGGAGGCGCGAAAGCGACGCCAGCCGATGTGCATTCCGCCGTCGAAGAGAATGACGACCACGGCCACGACCACGACCCTCTCGACCGTCTGGATCGAGGCGTGATGCCCGAGCGCCGGGAAGAATTCTGAAAGAACCGCGCCGGCGAGCAGGAAGAAGGCGGCGGCCGGTATCGGCACGCGCTCGCTCAACCTGCTCCAGGCGAGCGCGACGGTGAGCCCGCCGGCCACTACCAGCACGATGCTGCCGAAGCTGACGATCTCGTGCATGAGCGGACTCTAATCGGCGCGGACAAGGGGCAGGGCCGTCCTTCTCGGACCGCGGGACTAGAGTGGCGCTCAGTCCGTCTCTGCGCGAGCCGATCGCTCGCTCGGGCGCCGCAAGTAAGAGAAGGCGATCAGGCCGAGCAAGGCGCCGGCGGCGTCGATGGCGACATCTCGCGGCGATCCCACACGACCGCGGACGAAGTGCTGGTGAAGCTCGTCGCTTGCCGCGTAGGCGACCGCGACGACAAAAGCGGCCCATGGTCTCGCGAGCGCTCGAAGAAGCAGCCCGGCGAGCAGCGCGTACTCCCCGGCGTGGGCCAGCTTGCGCAGAATCAGATCCCAGACGCCGAGCCCCGAATTGAGGCTCGGAACGGAGGACAGGGCGAAGATCACCACCGCCCAGAGCACGACCGGAAGCCAGAGACTGAGAACTTTGGGGAGGCGCGGGAGCATGGCCGCCGGCCATGATAGGCTCGCCCGCAGATAACGGCGAGCGGTTAGGGAACCCGGTGCGAATCCGGGACGGTCCCGCCGCTGTAAGGGGAGACGCTCCCTTGCCACGACGTCACTGGCCCTAGGGTTGGGAAGGCGGCGGGGGAGGGCGCCCCGAGTCAGAAGACCTGTCGCTCGCCGCCCACCGGACCCCTCGAGGAAGGAGGATTCGTGCGAAAGCGCATTCTCACCACAGTCGTCGTCTCTGTCGTGCTGGCCGGAATCTTCGTACCGCTGGCAGGCGCCGTATCGGTTTACGTACGCGTCGAGGGCAAGACGCAGACGATTTTCGGCTCCACCGAGCCCCGCTTGGAGGTCGCCTCGACCGCTCTCGACGCGCTCACAACGGCGGCGAGCAAGGGCGAGTTCTACTACCACCTCAGCACCGGCTCGCTGGGCTCCTACGTCGATCAGATCGGGCTCTATCCGGCGACCAGCACGGGTGGCTGGATGTTCAAGGTGAACGGCGTCCTGCCGTCCGTGGGCGCCGCTGCGGTCACGCTCGCGAGCGGCGACCACGTCCTCTGGTACTGGGCGAATTTCGACCCGCTGACGTTCGCCGGTCCGAAGACCCTCCAGCTCACGAGCAGCAAGCTCACCGCCGCGGAACAGGCGGGCGTGAGACGGAGCCACAAGAAGCTCTACTGCTACGCCGTCTCGGCCCAGGACGACAAGGGCGTGAGCACGCCGGCCGTTGGTGCGCTACTCCGAGCGGGCTCGCAGCGAGCCGTCATCGGGGAGAAAGGCCGGGCCTGCCTGAGAGCCCACACCGGCTCGCTCGTGCGAGCGACTCTGAGCGGCGCCGTTCGCTCCAACGCACTGCCGTGAAACGCTTCTGCATCCCGCTCTTCCTGAGCCTTCTGGCCACGGTCGGCCTCGTCGGCTGTGGTCAGGAGGAGAGGGGTAAGGCTCAGGTCTGGGTCACGCGCGATAGGGGCGCGACGGTGCTCGAACGCGGCACCGTCCCCGGCGGGCTCACTGCGCTACAGGGGCTCGACCGTATCGCCGCGACCAAGACCGGCTACGGCGGCGCCTTCGTGACCGAGATCGACGGAGTCGCCGGCTCGCAGACACAGCAACGGGACTGGTTCTTCTTCGTCAACGGCTACGAGGCCGATCGTGGTGCTGCTTCTTATCGCCTGCGTAACGGTGATATCGAGTGGTGGGACTACCGCTCCTGGAGCGGCTCCGAGCGTGTGCCTGTGGTGGTCGGCGCCTTTCCGGAGCCGTTTCTGCACGGCTACAACGGCGAGCGCCGTCCCGCGGCGATTCGCTTCGGGCCGGGGCTTCGTTCGCAGGCCTACGCGCTGGCGAAGGTCGTTCACGCTCGCTCGGTCGCGGCGCTCGGGAAGCCCGCGGCAGCTTCGGCGAACCTGCTCGTCGTCGAGGCCGGTCGGCCGGGCATCGTCGCCCAACTACGCAGCGGAGAAAGGGCGGGCGATCCGGTGCGCTTCGTCGTGACCGGCCCGGCCTTTGCCCGCTCGCTCGCCCGCGACCCGGGGCTCGTTCGGTACCGCTTCGAGGCGCTGGAATGGAATTCGTCGTGAGGCCGCTCGCCGCGCTGGCGCTGCTCGGAGCCTGCATTGTCGCGGCCCTGGTCGCGACCCATTCGCTCTCCGTGGGGCTGCTGGCCGTAATCCTGCTCGTGCTTCTGCTGCAAGCGTCCTGGCGCCGTGCCCGCCTTTACCTGCTCGGCATCGTCGTGTCGTCGGTTGGGCTCTTCCTGATCTGGCCGCTGACCGCGCACTTCGGCAGCCACCCGATCTGGAATGGCCCGATCCTGCCGGTGATCGGCTCGATCGACGTGACCAGGGAAGAGCTGGCGGCCGGGGCCATGCAGGCGCTCCGCCTGGCGACCGTGGCGCTTGCCTTTGCCGTCTGGGCGTTGCGGCTCGACCACGACCGGCTCGTGCGCGAGGCTCGGCTTGCCCGGCGCTCGGTGCTTACCGTAACGCTCGCAACCAGGCTCCTCCCGACGCTCGAGCGCGATGCCGTCGGCTTCATCGAAGCGCTACGCGGTCGCGGTGTCGCCGTGGAAGGCCTGCGCGGACGCTCGCGGCTACTTGCACCGCTGGTGGCAAGCTCGCTGGAACGAGCTCTCACCCTGGCGGAGTCGATGGAAGCTCGTGGCTACGGGCGCTCCGGTCGGCCTGCGCCGGCCCGGAGTCGTCTCAGCTGGCTCGAGCGGGCTGCTCTGGCCGTCTCTCTCCTGCTCGTGGTCTCTTCGCTGCTATGGCTCTGAGCACTCGGATAGCCCGCCTCGAGAAGCTCGGCTTCGCCTATCCGGAGACGGCGGTGGCCGCCGTTGCGGACGTGTCGCTCGAGCTGGAGCCGGGCGAGGTCGTGCTCGTGCTCGGACGCTCGGGCTCGGGCAAGTCGACCCTGATCAGGGCTCTGGCAGGGCTCGTCCCGCACTTCCACGGCGGTCGCTTCTCGGGCTCGGTCAACATCGCCGGTCGCGACACTCGCTCGACCCCGCCGGCCGTTCTGGCCGGCACCGTGGCGACGCTCTTCCAGGATCCCGAGGATCAGATCGTGTTCGAGCGGGTGGCGAGCGAGGTCGCCTTCGGCCCCGAGAATCTCGGCCTGGCGCCCGGCGAGGTGGCGGAGAGAGTCGAATCCTCACTCGCCGCCGTCGGCGCCGGTCACCTGCTCGAACGAAAGACGCGCGATCTCTCCGGAGGCGAGTTACAGCGCGTCTGCCTGGCCTCGGCGCTCGCGCTGCAGCCGGAGTTGCTCCTGCTCGACGAGCCGACCTCGCAGCTCGATCCGGAAGGCGCCAAGACCTTTCTCGAGCTGGTCGAGGGGCTGGCGCGCGAGCGTGGAATGACGGTCGTCCTGAGCGAGCAGCGTCCTGCTCTGCCGCTCGAGATCTGTGACCGGGTTCTCTTCCTCGAACGGGGACGGTTGCTTCTCGATGCGTCACGAGATAGAGCGGTTCGCTGGCTGGAGGAGAACGCGCCGGCATTCGTCGAGCCGTTCGAGCCGGCTTCCACGCGAGCCGGCGATCCGGGCAGAGCGATCTGCACGATCGAGCACGTCGGCTACGCCTATCGTCCCGCGACGCCGGTGCTCGAGAACGTGTCGCTGGAGATACGCCGCGGCGAGATAGTCGCGCTGGCCGGGCCCAACGGCAGCGGCAAGACAACCCTGGCCAAGCTGGCCTGCGGGTTGCTCGAGCTGCAGCAGGGACGGGTCGAGCTGCACGGGCGCGCCGGCTACCTCTCGCAGGATCCCGGTCGCTACGTCGTCTGTGAGCGGGCCGAGGACGAAGTCGCGCTGGGAATCGGCGGCGATCTGGTACGGGCGCGCCGTTGGCTGGACGAGCTCGGGCTGGGCGGGAGCGAGCGGAGGCATCCGCGCGACCTCTCGAGCGGCGAGCGAGAGCGGCTGGGGCTGGCCACGGTGCTGGCGACGGAGCCCGACCTGCTGGTTCTCGACGAGCCCACACGCGGCGTCGACCCGGGGCGTAAACGGGAGCTGGCCGAGCTGCTCCAGGCCGGCGTCTCCGGCCGAGCGACGCTGCTCGTCAGCCACGATCTCGCCTTCGCGCGCAGCGTCGCCGACCGCGTCGTGACGCTCGCCGAAAACAAGGTGTTGGTGGATGCGTAGCTGGCTTGGATACGCGCTCGCTCTGCTGGTGGCGGGCTCGGCGCTGGCGCTCGGTTTCGTAAGCGGGCAGTGGGTGATGGCCGCGATCGCGCTGGGCGTGGCGCTGGCTCTGGCGCTCGGCGCCTTCATCGAGTCGGGGCCGGACTCGGCCAAGGAAGTTGCTTTGATCGCCACCCTGACCGGGATCGCCGTAGCCGCGCGCCTGCTTGTCCATCCCTTTCCCGGCGTTCAGCCAATGACGGTCATCGTCATCGCTGCCGGTGCCGCTTTCGGGCTCCGGATCGGCGTTTCAGTGGGAGCATTGGGGGCGCTCGTCTCGAACTTCTTCCTCATCCAGGGCCCTTGGACGCCCTGGCAGATGGTCCTCTGGGCGCTTTGCGGCGCGGTTGGAGCGCTCGCCGGCTCGCTCGTTCGCCGCCGGCTCGTCTTCGCGCTTCTCTGCGCGTTTCTCTCCTACGGCTTCTCGACCGCTATGGATGCATTCTTCTGGTGGTATCAATACGCGCATACCTGGCGCGGGTTGACGATCTCGCTGACGACGGGCTTCGCCTTCACGCTCGCCCACGCGCTGGGCTCGTTCGCGATCGCGCTGGCGGTCGGGCCCGAGCTCGTTCGCATGCTCGAGCGCTTCGGTCGACGACTGCACACCGAGATTGTCTGGGATAGGAGGCGCCGCGGCTTGGCGAGCTCGCGCGAGGCGATGGCGCACCAACCTCCTCCCCGCTGCGATCGTAACCGCGAAACAGCACACGAAGTGTGCCCGGACGTGCCGAAGCCGTGACAGCTCAAGCGCAGGAGGGGAGCGTTTTTAGCGGAGTCTGGAAGGACCGACTACCGCCCGCCGATAGCATGGGCTACGTGTCCGTCGCCTCCTCTCCCGAGAGCTACCTCGCCGAGCTCAACGACGCCCAGCGCGAGGCGGTGCTCTCGACCGAGGGCCCGCTGCTCGTGGTCGCTGGCGCCGGCTCGGGCAAGACGCGCGTGCTCACCAACCGGGTCGTTCACCTGATCCGCGCCTGCGGCGTCAAGCCGCACGAGATCATTGCCATCACCTTCACCAACCGTGCCGCGGCCGAGATGCGCTCGCGGCTCGTCTCGTTGCTCGGGCCCGCGGCGGATCGAGCCTGGATCATGACCTTCCACGCCGCCTGCGGGCGCATCCTGCGCTCGGAGATCGCGCGCCTCGGCTACCGCTCGACCTTCACGATCTACGACCAGCCCGACCAGATCCGTCTGGTCAGGCTGTGCCTGGAGGAGCTCGAGCGCGATCCCAAGCGCTTTCCTCCGCGCGGCATCCACTCCCAGATCTCCAACGCCAAGAATCGCCTCGTCGGCCCGGAGGAGTTTCGAGCCCGCGTCTCCTCCTTCTACGACACCACGGTCGCCGAGGTGTACGAGCTGTACCAGCACCGCCTCTTTGCAGCGAACGCGCTCGATTTCGACGACCTGCTCTACCTGACCGTGCAGGTATTCGAGCGCTTCCCCGAGGCGCTGCAGCGCTGGCAGAAGGCCTTTCGCTACGTGCTCGTGGACGAGTACCAGGACACCAACCACGCCCAGTACCGGCTGCTGCAGCTGCTCGCCGCCAAGCACAAGAACGTATTCGCGGTCGGCGACCCCGACCAGTCGATCTACGCCTTCCGCGGAGCCGACATCCGCAACATCCTCGAGTTCGAGCGCGACTTCGGCGAGGCGCAGGCAGATCGCGCTGGAGCAGAACTACCGCTCGACCATGTCCATCCTCGAAGCGGCGAACGGCGTCATCGTGCAGAACCGCGAGCGCAAGGAGAAGAGGCTCTGGTCGGAGCTGGGGGATGGGGAGCCGGTGCAGGTGGTAGAGGTCGAGGACGAGCACGCCGAGGCGCGCTACGTCGCCGCCACGATCGCCGCGCTGGTCGACGAGGGCTACTCGGGCTCCGAGATCGCCGTCTTCTATCGCACCAACGCCCAGTCGCGGGTGCTCGAGGACGTGCTCGTGCGCCAGGAGATCGGCTACCGGGTGATCGGCGGCCCGCGCTTCTACGAGCGCGCCGAGATCAAGGACCTGGTCGCCTACCTGCAGGTGATCGACAACCCGCTCGACGCGGTCTCGCTGCTTCGCATCGCCAACCGCCCCCGGCGCGGCCTCGGGGCCGACGACGCTGGCGCGGCTGCAGGCCTTCGCCGATGCCCAGGAGATCTCGCTCTGGCAGGCGCTCGGACGGGCAGAGGAGGCAGGGATCTCGACCGCCTCGTTGCGTGCCGTCGATGGCTTTCACACGCTCATCCAGTCGCTCCAGTCGGCGGCGCAGGAGCTGGAGCTGCCGGAGCTGCTCGAGGCAGTGCTGAAACGAAGCGGCTATCTGGAGTGGCTCGACGCCGAGCGCACGGTCGAGGCGGCGGGCAGGATCGAGAACCTCGAGGAGCTGGTCGGCGTGGCGCGGGAGTATGCGGCCCGGGACGACCGGCCTGCGCTGGCCGAGTTTCTGCAGGAGATCTCGCTCTACTCCGACTCCGACGCTCTGGCCGAAGAGCGAAGCGATGTCACCCTGATGACACTGCACAACGCCAAGGGGCTCGAGTACCGGGCGGTCTTCATCATCGGCCTGGAGGAGGGGATCTTCCCGCACTCCCGCTCGATCGAGGAGCAGGGGATCGAGGAGGAGCGCCGGCTCTGCTACGTCGGCATGACCCGCGCGATGGAGCGGCTGACGCTCACTCACGCCTCCTCGCGCTCGCTCTACGGCCGTCACGACTACAACCTGCCCTCGCGCTTCCTGGACGAGCTGCCCGAACGCTGGGTCAAGCGCGAGCGGCTGCGCGCCTCCTCCTGGGCGGGCCACCAGCCGCCGCCGGGTAGCGCCGCCACGCCGCGCAGCGATCTGCCCGAGCTGGCGACGGGCGACTCGGTACGCCATTCCACCCTCGGCGAGGGAGTAGTCACCCGCATCGAGCCGGGCGGAGTCGTCACCGTCCGCTTCGCGGGCGAACGAAGCGAGCGGCGCTTGATGCTGGAATACGCGCCACTGGATAAAATCGCGCGCTGACGCCGAGCCGGAGTCCTCGCGTTACTTCTTCTTTTTCTTGGGCGTGTCTTCGACTGTCTTCGGCGCGGCCTCGACGAGAAGCGACGCGTCGGTATCCGGGTCGAAGAAGTGCAGGCGATCGAGGTCGAGCGCGACCTCGGTGCTGTCACCGGTCCTCAACATCGCCCGGGGCTCGAAGGTGGCGCAGAAGGAAGTGCCCGAGAAACCGGTCAGCGGCGCGTCGGTCAGCGCCTCCTCGGCCGGCACCGCAGAGACGCTCTCCGCTCTCGGAGGGGCCGCGTTCAGCGCGAAGTAGCCGAGCACGCTTGCGCCGAGCGCCTCGACTCTGTCGATCTTCACCTGCATCGTCGCCTGGAGCTCGGCTCTCTTGCGGGCCGACCCGTAGATGTCCTCCGGCCGGATGCCGACGATGACCTTCTTTCCGGCCCAGGCGTCGAGATGGCGCCGGGCCGCGAGCTTCGCCGGGACTGGGATCGTCGCCTCACCGAGCATGACTGTGAGCCCGTCCTTCGCCTGCGTGATCGTCGCCTGGGCGAGGTTCATCGGCGGAGAGCCGATGAAGCTGGCCACGAAAAGGTTTGACGGGCGGTCGTAGATCTCGAATGGCGTGCCGACCTGCTGCAGCTTGCCGTCACGAAGCACCGCCACGCGATCGCCCATGGTCATCGCCTCGACCTGGTCATGGGTGACGTAGACAGTGGTGACGCCGAGGCGCTTCTGGAGCGCGTCGATCTCACCGCGCATCTGCACGCGAAGCTTCGCGTCGAGGTTGGAGAGCGGCTCGTCCATCAGGAAGACCTGCGGCTCGCGGATGATGGCGCGACCCATCGCCACGCGCTGGCGCTGCCCGCCGCTCAACTGCTTCGGTCGGCGGTCGAGCAAGCCCTCGAGCGCGAGCAGTTGCGCCGTCTCCTGAACGCGCCGCTTGATCTCCTTGCGCGGGCGCCGAGCGATCTTGAGGCTGAAGGCGATGTTCTCGGCGACTGTCATGTGCGGATAGAGCGCGTAGTTCTGGAAGACCATCGCGATGTCCCGGTTTTTCTCGGTCACGTCGTTCATGCGCCGGCCGCCGATGTAGAGGTCGCCGGCGCTGATCTGCTCGAGCCCGGCGATCATCCGCAGCGCGGTCGTCTTGCCGCAGCCGGACGGCCCGACGAGCACCAGCAGCTCGCCCTCGCCGATCTCGAGCGTGAGATCTCTCACGGCCTCGAATCCGTTCGGATAACGCTTTGTCAGTCCGTTGATGACGATCTCTGCCACGCGATCAGCCTTTCAGTGCTCCGGCCATCAACCCGCGCATGAAGTAACGGCCGAGGAGGATATAGACGATGAGAGTCGGGAGAGAGGCGAGCAGTGCCGCCGACATCTGCAAGTTGTACGCCGACACCATCGAGCCGGTCGTGTTGTTGAGCGCGACCGTCACCGGCCACTTGGTCGGGTCGGTGATGATGAAAACGGCAAAGAGGAAGTCGTTCCAGATCGAGGTGAACTGCCAGATCGCGGTTACGACGAAGGCGGGGATCGAGATCGGCAGGACGACCGAGCGCAGCGTCCTCAGCATCCCCGCTCCGTCCATCCGGGACGCCTCCATCAGGTCCTCCGGGATCGTGGCGTAATAGTTGCGAAAGATCAGCGTCGTGATCGGGATGCCGTAGATGACGTGCGCCAGGATGAGCCGGGGTATCTGCTGCGGGAAATGGAGATTCGAGAGCAGCTGGGTGAGCGGGATCATCACCGCCTGGTAAGGGATGAACATCCCGAAGAGGAAGAAGGTGAAGACGAGATCCGCTCCCCGGAAGCGCCATTTCGCCAGCACGAATCCGTTCAAACAGCCGAGCATGGTCGAGAGAATCGTCGCCGGGATCACCAGCTCGAAGCTGTTCATCATGTTTGGAGACAGCTGGTCCCAAGCCTGGCGCCAGGCACTGAATGTCCACAGGTGCGGCAACGTCCAGGCATGAGACGGATCGGTCTCGGTGACGGGCTTGAAGCCCGTGACGACGAGGATGTAGACGGGCATCAGGACGATCACGGCGAAGATCAGGAGTGCCGTGTACTTGACGGCCGGCGCGCGCGCCTTCTTGACCCGTCCCCAACCCCGTCTGGCCCTGGTGGGGACAGGAGTCGGGACAGTTGTCGGAGTTGCGGTCACGAGCGTTTCTCCGAGCGCACGACGTAGATGAGATACGGGATCACCAGGACGGAGATCAGGAGCAGAAGCAGAGTGGCGATCGCGGCGCCTTTTGCGTAATCGCTGGCGTCGTAGATCTGAATCCACATGTACACGGCGGGTGTTTGTGTGAACCACTGCTTGCCACCGATGGCGACCATCAGGTCGAAGACCTTGATCGAGATGTGGCCGATGATGATCAGGGCGGCGAGCGTTACCGGCCTAAGGTGCGGAAAGACGACGTGCCGGTAGACACGGAGCTCCGAGGCGCCGTCCATGCGGGCGGCCTCACGCAACTCCTCGGGAACGCCGCGGAAGCCGGCTAGATACAACGCCATCACGTAACCGGACAGCGCCCAGATCGCGGGTAAGGCCATCGCCGCCATCCCCCACGAATGAATACCGCCGACGACGGCATGGCTATCGAGGTACCACTGGTTGGCGAGCGCGTGGAGCCCAAGCTTGTCGAAGACGACGTTGAGCCCTGTTGCCCGGCCGTCCGGCGCCGGGTTCATCAGCCAACGCCAGACAATTCCCGAGGCGATGAACGAGATCGCCATCGGGAAGAGATAGACCGCGCGGAAGAAGCCCTCGCCCCTGACGCCCTTGTCGAGCAGCAAGGCAAGCGTCCAGCCGATGATCAGCGTGCCGAGAGCGAACACGACCGTGAAGACCAGGAGATGTTCCAGGGTGAGCCGGAACTGCGGGTCGTGAGCCAGATCTCGATAGGCGCCGAGGCCCGCGTAGTGAGAGGTTGGCTGCGCTTGACGCCAGTTGCTCAACGACACCTTGACGTTCCAGCCGATGAGCCCGTAGACGAAGACCGCGATAAGGATGATCGACGGGGAGACCAGGAGTAATCCTGGTCCCCACCGGCGGATGTTTCTCACCTTTGGATCCTGTCCACTTCTGGCGTCAGTTGCGCAGCCATCTCTCTGAGTTCGTGCCTATTTCACCTTACTTCGCGTACTTGGCGTGGGCCGCGACCAGAGCCTTCTGGAAGGCAGCCACATCCTTGCTCGCCATGAACTGACCGATTGCCGTATCGACAGCGGCGTTCCAGGCGTTGTCCGCTGCGCAACCGTGCGTCAGCGAGCAAGCCAGACTGTCGGTCTTCCACTGCTTCAGGCTCCACTTGAGGTAGGTGTCATAGAGCTTCGGGTTCGCGTCCTGTCGGGCCGGGATCGAGCCCTTGACCGGGTTGAACGTGTCCTGTGCCCTGAGGCTACCGAGGAAGGTCAGCCACTTGATGGCGGCGGCGCGATGCGGCGCCCCCTTGGGCAGAGTGAAGCTGTCAGACAGCCAGTCGAAGATTCCGCTCGTGCCGGGAACAGCTGTCCAGGCGTAGTCGACGAGCGGCTTCTTGTGGAGGTTGCCCATCTTCGTGGTTCCACTGAAATAGCCGTCTTGCCAGTCACCCATGACGTTGAAGGCGGCCTGACCGTCGATGACGAGTTTTCCGGCGTCCTGCCACGTCAGCGACGAAGCGTCGGAGTTCGTGTAGCCGAGCAGCTGGTTGAAGCGGTTGAGCGCTGTGGTAACACCGGCGCTCTTCCAGTTGCCACTCTTCGTCCAAAGCTGGGCCCAGCCCTTAGCCTTGAGCACGCCGATCAGGGTCGTCTCGAGCAGGTGCTTCTGGGTCCACTCCTCGCCGAGTGCGAGGGGAGTCACATCGGGCTCCTTAGCTTTGATCTTGTTCATATCCGCGATCCACTGGGAGTAGGTCATCGCGGATTCGGGCTTGATCGTGACCCCGGCCGCCTTTAGGACCTTCGGGTTGTACCAGAGGATGTTGGCACGGTGAATATTCACCGGGACCGAGTAGAGATTGCCCTTGTAAGTGATCTGCTTGATGAGTTGCGGCGCCATGACTTTCAGGAAGCCAGCCGCCTTGTAGATGAAGTTGATCGGTTCGATCTGACCGGCCTTGATGTAGTCGAGCAATTCCTTGCCGGCATGGCCCTGGAACGAATCCGGTGGATTGTGGTTAGCGAGACGTTGAGCCAACACGGCCTTCGCGTTTGTGCCAGCACCGCCTGCCACGGTCTCGTTCACGAACGGGCACTTCGGGTTCCCGCCGCCAAGCGTCGGGTCCGTGTTCCAGATTTGGATGAGCTTGGCGAGCCCTGCGGCCTCGCCGCCGCCCGTCCACCAAGAGAACACCTGGAGCTGACAGGACGCTGCGCTACTCTTCATGGCGCTCTTCTTGGCGCTGAGTCCGCTCGCGGGCAACACGAGCGCGACCGCCAGCACCAGGAGGCCGATTAGCGCAGCCTGGCGTACTCCTACGTGCATCTTCGTATTAGACATTCGGCCCTCCCATAGATTCCACATAAACCAACACGGAGGGGAGTCAACTCGATGAAACCTGCTCTGTCAAGTCGTGTTGAACCGGTATAGCTGTTACAACGAAGTTCGGATGTGTTGACGTGAGAGTGAAAACGTTGCACACTTCTGTCCTCTTATGAGCGATTCGATTCCCGACAGTTCGCCTGATCGCGCGTCTTCTGCGGCGAACGAAGGCTCGATGCAAGCTGCCGAGAGTCCGCAGCCGCTGGCCGCTCAGCGTCACGCTGCAATCGTCGAACGCGTGCAGGCACACGGTGGAGTCAGGGTGCGCGACCTCGTCCGTGAGCTCGGCGTCTCGGATATGACCATCCGTCGTGATCTCGAGGTGCTGGAGGAGCAAGGGCTGGTGAAGAAGGTTCACGGCGGCGCCGCGGCGGTGCAATCGCAGGCAACCAACGAGCCCGGATTCAAGGCGAAGCTGACTCAGCGCGAGCTCGAGAAAGACGCGATCGTACGTCGCGCGGCGGGTTTCGTCTCGGCGGGATCGGCTATCGCACTGTCAGCCGGGACGACCACTTGGCGGCTGGCGCGGCAGCTCGTGGCGATCCCCGATATCACGGTCGTCACAAACTCGATACCGGTCGCGGACGTTCTCTACCAGACCGGCGCCTCACTCCGCCAGACGGTGATTCTCACAGGAGGCATGCGAACGCCCTCCGACGCGCTCGTCGGGCCCTTTGCCGTCTCGGCGGTCAAGTCGCTGAACATCGACCAACTGTTTCTAGGTGTCCACGGAATGAGCATTGAGCGGGGTTTCACCACGCCCAACTTCCTAGAAGCCGAGATCGATCAGGCTCTGGTCGAAGCCGCGCGCTCGATCGTTGTCGTTGCGGATCACACGAAGTGGGATACGGTCGGCCTATCGACTATCTGCGCGCTCTCCGACGTCGACGCGCTCATCACCGACAATGGCCTCGAGCCGGAGGCGCGAGAGCTGATCGCGGCCGAGGTCGGCAAATTGATCGTGGTCGAGCCGACCCAACCCGAGATTGGCAGCGCCGTCAGGTAGAGCAATCGGTGCGAACGACGGCACAGCCGCGCCTGACGAAGACTCCGATCCGCCTCGCGGACGGTCGCGAGCTCATCTATTTCGATGAACAGCCCGATCGTGTACGGGACGAGGTCGACCGGCGTGAGCCGTCAGAGCAACAAACAGCGATCGAGTTGCGCCGCGATCCGCTGCTCGACGCTCAGGTCGTGATCGCCTCGCATCGGCAGAATCGCCTGTATCTACCTCCGGAAGACGAGTGCCCGCTCTGCCCTTCGACACCCGAGCGCTCGACCGAGATTCCGGCCGCGGACTACGACGTGGTCGTGTTCGAGAACCGCTTTCCTTCCTTTTCGACAGACCTTGCCGACCTACTCCCACTTCCCGAAGGGGACACAGCGGTCGCGCGCAGCCCGGCGTTCGGGCGCTGTGAGGTCGTCTGCTTCACCTCGCAGCACGAGTCCTCACTTGCCGAGCTGCCGCTCGAGCGCGTGCGCTCGGTGCTGGATGTCTGGATCGATCGCAGTGTCGAGCTCGCTCGCCTCGACGGGGTCGAGCAGGTGTTCTGCTTCGAGAACCGGGGCGAGGAGATCGGGGTCACGCTGCACCATCCACACGGCCAGATCTACGCCTATCCATTCGTGACACCGCGTACCAGGAGGATGCTCGAGAGCGCTCTCCGCCACCAGGTGGTGACCGGTCGCAACCTATTCGCCGACGTTCTCGCGGCGGAGAAGAACGCGCGGACGAGAGTTGTCAGCGAGGGGAAGCTCTGGACCGCGTTCGTCCCGTCCTTCGCTCGCTGGCCGTTCGAGGTACATCTCTATCCGAACCGGCAGGTTCCCGATCTGGCCGCGCTCGGCGTCGCCGAGCGCGACGAGTTTGCGCGCGTGTACCGCGATGTGCTGCGTGGGCTCGATCGTCTATTCGATTGCCCGATGCCGTATATCGCGGCCGTTCACCAGGCGCCTGTGCGGAGCGGACGCGAGCTCGCCTACCTGCATCTTCAGGTCTTCTCTAGCCGACGGAGTCGCGAGAAGCTCAAGTACCCGGCCGCATCGGAATCGGCGATGAACGTCTTCATCAACGACGTGCGTCCCGAGGAAGCGGCGGAGATGCTACGCAAGGTCATGGCGCGGGCACGCCGAGCCCGGTAGCGTCGCGCTCACCGATTGCACCCGGTCGGCGGGTCATCCTTCGAAACGAGCTCTTCCTAGGTGAGGCGGCAGGCTCCGCCGGAGGGGTGGCAGACGAAGGCGGCCGCCCGGCTGCCGTCGTGGCTGTCGTAGGCTTCCAGCACCGAATCCACGAGCGCGGCAGCTTCGCCGTTCGGGACGATCGCGACGATCGCTCCCCCAAAACCGCCGCCGGTCATGCGAGCGGCGAGGGCGCCGTTCTCGAGTGCGAGCTCGACGAGGCGATCGATCTCCGGGATAGTCGCCTCCCAATTGTCGCGTAGGCTCGCCTGTCCTTCGGCGAACACCTCGCCCAGGCGGCGCAGGCTCGCCGGCGAAGGCTCGGCGAGGAGTCGGGCCGCTTCGTAGACGCGCTTGCTCTCGCCGACCACGTGGCGCAGGCGGCGGGCAGCGAGCGGATCGAGCTCCCCGGCCTCCAGCAGCGCGTCGACGTCGGTGAGCGCCAGCTCGCGCGGATCGCGTCCCTTTAGGACCGCGAGCGCCCGCTCGAGCTCCTCGCGCCGGGCGCCGTAGCCCGAGCTCTCGAGCCGGCGCGAGACGCCAGAGTCGACGATCACCAGCGCCAGGTCTGCGGGCAGCGGCACGTACTCGTATCTGAGTGAGTCCGTCTCGAGCAGGGTGGCATGCCCGGCTCGGCCGAGCAACGAGGCGGCCTGGTCGAGGATCCCGCAGGGAACGCCGACGGCACGGTGCTCGGCCCGGCGGGCGGCTTGTGCCAGCTCCAGCGGCTCGAGCGGGAAATCGGCGAGGTCGCAGAGAGCCAGCCCGACCGCGAGCTCGAGCGCCGCCGAGGAAGACAGTCCGGCACCGACCGGGAGTGTCGAGAAGATCTCGCCCTCCAGTCCCAGCGCCGGGCGTCCGAGTAGCGCCAGTTCGGCCGCGACCGCCGCCACGTAACGCGCCCATCCGTCTGCGGCGCCCTCGAGCGGCGTTCCGTCGGCGGTAAGGAGCGCTTTCCCTCCCAGCTCGTGCGAGCGGAGGTCGATCGTCTCCGCCGCTCGCGCCTCGATGCGAACGCCGAGATCGAGCGCCGCCGGCAAGACCGGCCCGCCGCTCAGATCGGTGAACTCGCCGATCAGGTTCACGCGCCCGGGCGCCCAGTACACGCGCTTCGTCATGCTCGGTCCACCGTAGACGATCTCGCAACGGTCGGTCGGCGTGGATTGCGGTGCCGACGGATTGATGCTGGAATGGGCACTCGGGAGAACGAATGACGATCGAGATCCGCACCTGCACCGATGATGAGTTCGCCGCCGGGCTGAGCCCGATCTGGCAGTACTTCAGCGCGGAGCCCGGCGAGCAGCTGGTCTCGAATTTCCGCCGCATACTGCCGCCGGATCGGATCAACGCGGCGTTCGACGGGAAGGAAGTGGTCGGCTCGGCCGGCTCCTATCCCTTCCGGATGACGATCCCCGGTGGACCGATCCCGATCGCCGGGATCACACTTGTAGGCGTCCGCCCGACCCACCGCCGCCGGGGCATCCTGAGCAAGCTGATGAAGCAGTTGCTCGAAGCTGCGCACGAGCGCTCCGAGGCGATCGCCGCGCTCTGGGTAGCCGAGGAGCCGATCTACGGCCGCTTCGGCTGCGGTATGGCATCGATCAACGGCGAGATCCGTATCGACCGCGAGCACAATCACTTTCGCAGGCACTGGGACAGGCTCGCAGCGACGCAGGTCTCGTTCGAGCGGGCGCTCGAGCGTTTTCCGCTCGTTTACGATCAGGTGGCTCCGCGCAGCCCGGGCATGCTCTCGCGCACGCGCGACTGGTGGGAGGTCAGGCAGCTCTTCGACGACGAACATGATCGTCACGGAGCCGGTCCGCTGCTGCGTGTTCTCTTCGAGCGCAAAGGCGAGCCCGCCGGTTACGCGCTTTACCGTCACCGCACGGCCTTCATCGAAGGCCGCTCCGACTCCACCCTGGAGGTCCGGGAGGCGATCGGTATCGACACGGCCGCCACCGCCGGGGTATGGCGCTATCTCTTCGATGTCGACCTGATGGCGCACGTCCACGCCGAGTACGTCCCGATCGACCACCCGCTCTTCTTCCTGCTGGCCGAGCCGCGAAGACTGCGCTACCGCGCTCAGGACGGCATCTGGATACGGCTGGTGGATGTCGAGTCTGCGCTCCGGGCCCGCTCTTTCGCGAGCGGCGAGAAGCTGGTGCTCGAAGTCGTCGACCACTTCTGTCCCTGGAACGACGGCTGCTACCGGATCGAGGACGGCGAGGTCTTGCGCGCCAAGGACGGCGCCGACCTGCGCCTCGAGGTGCGCGAGCTGGCCAGCGTCTTCATGGGCGGCTACAGCTTCGCGCAACTTGCTCGGGCCGGCGTGCTCGAGGAGTTGCGGCCGGGCGGCGTCGCCTGCGCCGACCGGCTTTTCGCCAGCTCGCCGGCGCCCTGGTGCCCGGAGATGTTCTAGCTCCCCTTACGGTGCCAGACTGAAGTCTGGCGCCGTACAACAATTCGGTAGACCTGAGGCGCCACAGAAATGCAGGTGAAGGCTGGCCTTCCCTCTCCAATCGATGCCTGCGCCGCGGATCGGCCGCAATCGGACGTGCAGGCCTATCGAAATCGACTCTTGTTGGGAGAGCACCAGCTCGGCAAGCTGTTGGAGCCTGGTTGGTCCGAGTCCATCGCTTGGCTACAATGCCCGGCGACCGGGGCGGTTAGCTCAGTTGGGAGAGCACCAGCTCGACAAGCTGGGGGTCACTGGTTCAAGCCCAGTACCGCCCATGAAAACCCTCGCATTTGCGGGGGTTTTCACTTGTTGGTTCTTGACCAGCCGCTCCATCGGTCTTCCGAGGTTCAGTATGACGGCATTTTTGCTCGGCGCGCTAAACAAGTGCACCATGTTTCCTCCGATCTCGCTTGAGAGGCAATGGCGACGCGCCTCGGTCCTGCGCTGGCAACCACCATCACGTCCGCCGGCTGGAGCCGTCGAATCAGCCTCCTTCGCCTGATCCGCCTTGTAGGCCGCAGTCGAGACACGACCAGGCCGGGTCTCGTTCATCGCCCCAACAGCAACAACCGCCAAGGACTACTTCTTCAGCGTCCGCTTCTGCTCCTAGCTCTGCCGAGGGAAGGCCGAACACGACCGGTCGAAGCTCCTGCGAGCCGCACTCTGGACAGGCAGGCCAACGCTCATCGTCAAACCAGAGCGATCCCAGCCCCCACGGTGCCACCTGGATAGCTCGCAGCTCCCAAGGGTCGTCTGAAGTGCCGAATTTTTCGATAGGCAGCAGCGTCGTACGGACTCGGGCCGGGAAGCGAATCGGATGAGCGGTGAAGTTCCCGGTTAGGAGCCACTTCCACGAGCTCTTGTAGATATGGAAGAGTTCGGCCGTATTCCACTCGTCGGTCGCGAAGATTTCGCTGCATCTCGGCGAACTCGCCCAGATCTCTTTTGGCGCGGCGTAGGCCAGGAACGAACCACCGACCGTCGGAGCGGCCAACGCCATTTTGTAGAGATCCCAAAGCGTTTCTTCGAACTTGTCCTTGTGTTTGCACCACTTGAGTTCGATTGCGATCTCGACTGATAGATCCGTATCGAGCACGGCGACGTCTGCTCCGCCGAGCCTGCCGGGCCAATCTGGCAGGTCGAGCGTGTGCTCTTTTACCGCACGCCAACCGGACGGTAAGGCGAACGACGCGTGAAGCGCGGCCTGGAGATGCTTCTCGAGAAGCGTGTGTGACCCCGCGCTGGCAGCATGCGTCTCTAGCTCTTTTGCGGTCGTAGTCAGCGCGGAAGCGACATGAAGACTCACGTCTTGTGATTGGGTCAAATTTCTCCTCTGGCGTCTGCGTGTCCCCGCTCAAGCGAGCGTCGATTCGTCCACGATAGTTAGGCGGCTGGGCAAGCGCTCGCCGCGCACACTCGACCCGCCGGGATGATGCGATCCCGCGGGGTGTCCTGCGGGGACCCCGCGGGATCGCGAACCTGCGCGCGGGATGCAGGTTCTCACCGCGCTCCCCGCAGGTTCCTCCTCACGAGGGAGCGGTCAGCCCGAGGTCGGCCCTGACGATGTTCGCCTCGGCAGACGCCCTGTCGCGGTCCTCGCCGAACTTCTTCTGCCACCATTCCTCCCCGAACCTCAAGGGAGCGACATCGCCCACGTCAGAGATCATGGGCGCATCGGCTCTGACCAGCGCCTTCACGTCGACGGCGACGTTCGCGGGCCAGTCCACGCGCAGGAGCTTGTCATTCATCTTCTGCAAGGTCAGATATAGGTACCCCGCGACGCCCCCGATACACTCGGTCTGGTACCAGCACCCGTCGAACTTGTCCTGCGCCTTGTTCGCCGGTGCGACGATCTGCAGGTACTTCTTACGCAAGTCAGGCAAGTTCGTAGTCGCCGTCGTAGCGACAACAGTTGTCGTCACGGGGCTCGACGGCGTAGCCGTCGTCGATGAGCCCCTGTTCTCGTAGTGCAGGTACGCCACCCCCGCGACCAGCGCAACCGCTACGAAGGCCAAGAGATGTCCGACCGTGATTCTCATCCGCACTCCTCTTGATCATCGGCACCTCGGAGTAGAAAACTTAGGAAAGCGAGCCCCCCTCAGACGCTTCCACGCAATCTCAGGGGCGCGGCCCGCTGGCTTGGGGTGGTTCTAAGCTACTCGCGCGCGTTGGTCGCCGCGCTCGCTTGCTCGGCTTTCGCCCGCTCCACTCGCGCGTCTTCAACAGCGCGCTTATCAAAGTCGCGCAGGAACAGAGCAGCGGCCCAGCCAACGTTCGCCTCTATTGCCACAGCGGCGGCCAGGCCGAGCAGCAAGCAGACGCCCTGCGGCGTCAGTGCTTCGTCCTCGACGAACGACTTGTAAGGCGACCCCTTGACCGCCCCGACTACGTCGGGGTCGTCGGCAGCCTCGCGTATGAGCCGCATCGTCGGCACGCTTACGGTCGCCTTCGCGCACAGCTCCCACTTCGACGCCTTGAGCATCCGCTTCGCCGAGCATCGCAGCGCGTCCACCGGGTCGAGTAGCGCAAGCGTCCATTCCTCGACCAGGTCGGTCAGGTCTAGCGCCTGGTTCCAGCCTGTCGGCTTGACGAGGAAAGACTTCGGCAACGCGGCTCTCAGCGTGACTTCCATAGGTCGAGCTTTGCACGCTTCTAAACGCGCACGCCGTTTTCTCTCATAACTCTCTGTAAGAGACGGCGTTGCCGTGCCTGTCGTGTCGGATGAGCGCCCACGGGCCGGGGTCGGTTCCCTTCGACGAGCTGCGCATACCGAGGTCTTCTTCGACCTTTCGCAATCCGCCCGGAGACCAGCCGCGACTCGTTCGGAAAGGTCGCAGCCGCAGGCGCGCTCGTTTCCTGAGCTTGGCCACTTCTTGCCCGGCCTTCGAGCCGTAGCCCGCAAGCTTCGCGGCATACGCGGCGACCTCGGCAGCGTCACCGAGTCGCACGTCCTGGATGTAGGCGACCTTGCCAAAGCCGCTGCGCCTCGCCCAAGTCGAGAGACGCCGCTGCGGGATGAAGCGACCCGTCATAAGGACGTGAGCGTGAAGCTGATGCGAGCCGCCAGGCCCGACCTCGAGGACGAGCGCGTATTCCCGCAGATAGGAAGAGCGCGCTTTACAGCGCCGCCGCCAGCGCTCCTGCTCCTTCCCACCGGAGCCGCGCGGCGGGCGCTTCGGAGCCGGGCCTCCGGCCCGGAGAAGTTTTGCCAGGTCGTCCCAACACGCCGAGAACTGCTTGATGCTCGGCGAGCCGCGAGAGGTAAGCGTGACGAAACGGACGCGCTCGCCGCGCTTGTGGGCCGCCAAGATGCCGCGAGCAACGAGAGCGCGGGCCGCCGCCCACTTGAACCGCTGGCAGCTCGGACAAAGCCAGGAACGACAGGCGAGCGGAAACGCTCTGTCGGTCGAGAGGCTGACGATGATGCGCTCGGATTTCGGGCAGCGTCCCTTGCCGGTTGCGGCGACGATTTGCTGCAACCACGAGAGCGAAACGCCGGGACTGCCTGGGGAGTTTGGCGAAGATAGAACAAGTGAAGGCGACGGCTTCGCCGCCGGCGACGCGGGCGGAGCGGCAGCACGAGGCTTTCGAGGAGCGGGTGCGATTGACGAAGGCACCCGTTGAAGGTGTGGCGCGCACGGTCAACGCACCGGAGCTTTCGCGTTCCGGTCGGAGAGGCCAACAAACCGACCCCTCTCTCTATGTGAAGGGGCCGGTTTGTTGGGGTGAGCTAGAGAGCGAAGTTCTTGATGGCCCTGCGCTTCGCTTCGCTCGGCGGGAACGCGTAGTGCGTCCGCGTCGTATCAATCGAGGCGTGAGCGAGCACGTCCGCTATGTCTTCGAGAGCAACGCCGCGCCGTCTTTGCAGGGTTGCCCACGACCGGCGGAGGGCATGGGGATGAACCTCACTCGTGTTCTCGTGGTAAACGTCGCCCGTATCGTGTAGCCGGAGACCGCACCGGGCCGAGCGCCACTTCGTTTGTTTTCCGAGCGTCGTCGTAGTCACTCGGCGACCGTTTCGCGTCAGTAGAACGTAAGCTGTTTCGTCGTCGTAGAGCGCGGCGGCGATGAGTGGGTTTGCCTCGGCCTTGTCGAGCAGCACCCGTCGCCACCGACTGAGCGCGCCTAGCAGCTCGTCGTGAATGGGCAGCACGTTTACTTTGCCACCCTTGCCGTGAAACGTCAGCTCGCGCTTGTCCCAATTCACATCTCGCCAGCGCAGGTCGCGGAGCGCACCCACGCGTTGGGCCGTGAAAACGAACAGGTAAGCCTGGATACGGTCGCGCTCATTTCCGGGTGCGTCGAGGAACTGCTGCAGCTCCTCAGCACTGAGAGTCAATCCGGGCGTGTGCTCGACCTTCGGCGCGCGGATGCCAGCGGTTGGGTCGTGACGGATGTAGTACGAGTCGAGGCAGAAGCAGTAGAAGGCACGTAGTGCTGACAAATAGCCCTTACGACTACTCGCGGAAAGCGCCTCGCGGGGTGGGCGCTTGCCGTGCTCGGGACGACCAAGAACGACGAGCGGCGCTGCGCCCTCGTCGCCGCGTAGCCACGCCATAAACTGCAGCACGTCGTGCCGGTTCGCCTTTATTAGGCTCGGCTTGGGGGAGCAGGCGGCGAGGAAGTCGGAAAACTCCTGAACGCACCGCTTGTATTTTTCTCGCGTTGTCTTGGCACGCTCTAAGGAGGAACTGAACTCGGCGATTAGGTTCGGGTCAGCGAGCATCTCCGCCATAGCGGCCTTTGCTTCCGCTTCGTCAGCCGAGACTTGCTCTCTCTCCTCTTCTGAGAGGTGCTCCAGATATTCATGCCAGGAAACGTCCATATCTCCTCCATCTCTCGGATGACAGACGGAAGACCGTTAGCGAATTGACCCGCACGAGTGACTACCGGACTGGTCGCGAACCACCGAAAACGGGCCAATTACAGGAGATGACCACTGGTTCAAGCCCAGTACCGCCCACTCTCGCTTTCTCGGACGGGTCATCGCGACTAGCGCGATGACCCTGACGTCGCTGGCGGCAGGATCCTTTTCGACGCCGTGCGATGTGCACTGTCATCTCAAGGCTCCCACCGCCAGCGGCGCCCCGAGAAAGCGAGAGGCTGGGAGAAGCGTGGGCCGGGCGGGGGTGCGTGTTGAGACTGTCGCCGCACCGCCAGCGGCGCCCCGAGAAACCGAGGGGTAGGGAGCTACAGCGAGTGCCGTTAGCTGTAGTCGTACTTCTTGCCGGCAGCCCGCTTCTCGCTGCGCTTCTCCTTGAGCGTCTTCTGCGCCTGTTTCTTCTGGCCCTTCTTGGGCTTCTCGGAACCCTTCATCGTGGCCTCCAGCCTTTGAGTGACTCTTCCTCAACTCTACCCGCGGAGGTGGATGGGACACTAACGGCGAGGCTCGGCCATGCGGCTCCGTACGTCGGTATCGGAACCTGTTATACAAAGCAGAAGCTCGTTCTAGGTCGCAAACCGCCGTCGGTCGAGGGGTAGCTCATGCAAGCCGTTGTCTTTCCGGAACCGCACAAGATCAACGTCGAGAGCGTCGCCGATCCCGCTTGCCGTGCGGATGAGGTCGTCGTAAAGGTCTCGCAGGTGGGGATCTGCGGCACCGACCTGCACATCTACCGCGGCGAATATCACAGCGACTTCCCGCTGATCGCGGGCCACGAGTTCGTCGGTGAGATCGTCGAAGTGGGGAAGGGCGTTGACGGGCTCCGGTGCGGCGAGCGGGTCGCGGTCGATCCGAACCTCAGCTGTGGCGAGTGCTACTTCTGCCGTCAGGAGCAGGCCAACCATTGCCTCCACTGGCAGGCGGTGGGTGTCACTCGCCCGGGCGCATTTGCCGAGTACGTGGCCGTGCCGGCCCGGGCTTGCTACGCGGTGCCGGATCAACTGACCGATGCACAGGCGGCCTTCGTGGAACCGCTCTCCTGTGTCGTCTACGCCCTGAGACGCCTACGTGTCTCGCCCGCCGACGAGGTGCTGATCTTCGGAGCTGGTCCGATGGGCTTACTGCTCGTTCAGGCCCTGCGTCACAGCGGTGCGTCCCGAGTTGTCGTCGTCGAGAAGGAGCCCGGCCGCCGCGAACTGGCCGAGCAGATGGGAGCGACCGTAGCGTTCTCCGCGGGCACCGACGAGAGCCTGCGCGAGCCGGCTCCCTACGGGTACGCCGTCGTCGTCGACGCCACCGGCGCGCCCTCCGTCATCGAGCAGGCGCTCCGGTTCTTGAAGCCGCGCGGGCAGTACCTGCAGTTCGGCGTGGCGCCCGAGGGCGCGACCGTCCAGTGGTCGCCGTACGAGATCTACCGCAAGGACTTGACCATCATGGGCAGCTTCGCGCTTTGCTACACGTTTCAGCCGGCGATCGCCTGGATGGCGAGCGGAGTCGTTGATGTCGAGCCTCTGATCAGTCACACGCTGCCGCTGGCCGAGTTTCCGCGCGCCTTCGAAGAATTCGCCGCAGGAAAGACGCTGAAGGTGCATCTCCGGCCCGGCGCGTGACCGCGGGCGCGTTCTTTGTCACGAGCAGAGGCGGTTGGCGGCTAAGGCCTGCGGCGCGAGTCGCTGCGCCTGAAGATCGGCGCCGGCGCGTCGATCGCGATTGCTCCGTAGGCGTGCGGCTTACGGTAGGCATCGCCCCAGGTCTGGCGCTTTCGGTAGTTGCGCAGCTGATCGAGGTCGAAGCTGGCGAGATAGATGCCCTCGCTCTCCTCCGCCTCGACGAGCGTGTGATCGCGAGCCCGTCCCAGATCGTCGAAGCAGATGCCGCTGAAGGCGACGGAATGCCCGTTGCACTCGTCCGCCGCCGGGGGCTCGCCCGTCAGGGGCGCCGCGTAGTTGGTCATCGCGACCCCGACCATGTTCTCGAAGGCGCGGGCGCGAAACTGCCCGATGCGATCGGCGCCGAGCGGACAGGCGTTCGGCGTCAGGATGATCTCCGCGCCGCCCAGCATCAACACCCGCGCCGACTCGGGGAACTCACGGTCGTAGCAGATCATCACGCCGATCCGGACCGAGCCCTCGGCGAGCTCTAGATCCGCGACCGGGAACTCCGTCCCCGGCGTCAGCTCGGCTTCGAGGCTGAAATCGCAGGTGTGCACCTTTGCGTAGGTCAAGATCGAGTTGCCGTGCCGGTCGATCAGCGTCGCGGCGTTGCGTGGGCCTGCAGCCGCCCGCTGGAGATAGGTGATGACGATGGCCATTCCCAGCTCACGCGCGAGCTCGCGAAAATGGCCGACGAACGGTCCATCCGTCTCGGTCGCGAGCGTCGCGTACAGCTCGCGCGCCCGGCCGAAATCGTCCCACCAGGCATAGCCGATCTGCCACATCTCCGGGAAGAGCGCGAGATCCGCGCCCAGCCGCGCCGCCTCGCGACAGGCCAGTTCTCCCTCACGCAGCGCCCGCTCGGGATCAGGGCCCGGGCTGAGAAGTTGAAGCAGCGAGACGGTGAGTGAGCTCATCCTCACGACCGAGCGTAGTCGACGAGGACGAGCCCGGGTATTCAGGCTCGAGGGCGCAGTCGGTTCAGCGCTGCCGGCGCGCTGTTCGCTGCTTCGAACGACGACCCGCTCGTGCTCGGGCGCGATGGCGGAGAGTGAGCCTCAAGATCGGGAGCAGAAGCACGGCCGCCGCGGCGAGCGCGCCGATCACGGCGAGGCGGCGGGCACGCTGCAGCCGCCTCGAGACCAGCGGCCCGAGCTGCTCGAGGTCCTCTTCCAGCCGGGCCCGGGCGGCCTCTATTTGTGCACGGATCTGAGTCGCGCTCTCAGCCATTCGACATTCTCCCTGCTCGTCTCGATCGCCTGCTTCGGAAGTGGTGGAACGGCGGCGCGCAGGCATTTCACGCCGACGAGCGCGAACACGACGGTGAGCACTGCCAGGAGCCCGACCACCGTCAGAGCCGCCGCCCAGCCGGGAACGACTACGGCGACCGCAAGAACCGCCGCGGTCACGAGCGTCGCGATCAAAAGGAGCACGCTCAGAACAGCGGCGAGCAGGAGACCGGCGCCAAGGGCGGCCCTGCGTCCCTTCGAGCTGAGCTCGCTCTTCGCCAGCTTGATCTCGAGCCGAGCGAGCTCGCCCAGGTCCTCGGCAAGTCTCTTCCCGCCCGCGGCGAGTCCATCCGTGGCGTCTTTCATCTCAATCTCGACCTACCCCCGCTCGATCGATGTCATGCATCAGCGCCTCTTCCGGCGTTCTAGCAGATAGCTCACGAGGAGGCCGGATGATCGTCCCCGCCGATCCCGCGAGTACCGTTTGCGCTCGGATAGATGGGCACGACACGTCGCTACGTGGCATTCGACATCGAGACGGCCAAGGTGCTGCCCGAATCGGTGACGGACTTGATGGATCATCGGCCGCTTGGTGTCGCCTGCGCCGCCGCTGTCGTTGCAGAAGGCGACGAGGCCTTCACCTGGCGTGGAGAAGAAGACGGCGGGTCGGCGGCGCAGATGTCGCAGGCTGGCGTGCGCTCGCTGCTCGATCGGTTCGCGGCCTGGGTCGATGACGGCTACACGCTCCTCTCCTGGAACGGTCTCTCCTTCGACTTCAACATCCTGGCGGAGGAGTCGGGCCTGTCCGAGGAGTGTGCACGCCTTGCATTCGATCACGTGGACATGATGTTTCACGTCGTTTGCGAGCTCGGCTATCCCATCAGCCTGGGGAAGGCAGCCGAGGGGCTGGGCCTGCCGGGCAAGACGGACGGCATCACGGGGCACGACGCCCCGCTGCTGTGGGCTCAGGGACGCTGCGACGAGGTCCTGGCGTACAACCTCCAGGACGCCAGGCTGGCGCTCGCTATCGCCCGTGAAGCCGAGCGCCGGGGTGAGCTCCTCTGGATAACCCGCAGGGGAACGACCGGGCGCATGCCGCTCGGGCAAGGTTGGCGCTCGGTTCGCGAGTCGCTGCAGACGCCCAGACCGGATACCTCCTGGATGTCCGACCCACCGGCTCGCGAAGACTTCACCTCCTGGCTGCCGCCCGATTTACTGGGATAGATAGACAGGGGGTCGCGACATAGAGCCTATCCCGCTAGGCCCCCACGCCCGATGCCGCCGCTTCGCGGCGCCAGTGACCACCCGAACCGCTCGTCGCACTACCAGTGCGCCTTCGCGGCCCGTCCGGCCCCTGGCATCCACGCATCGACCACTTCGACCGTGGCTTCCTAACGGGATAGGCTCTTCGCGGGCGCGCCGAGCGAGCGTGGAGGCCGGATCCCCCGAATGGGTCACGCCGATTCGTGCTCGCCGTAGCGGCGTAACGCCAAAACGGTAATCGAGTCGAACGGCTCGTTGCCGTGGCCGAGTTCTAACCGAGGATGGACGCTGAGGAAGCCCCTCCGATCGCTGGAGTGTGGGCATCTGCGGCCTGAGATTGCGTGACCATGAGGCGGATTGGCGAAAGAGCCGGCTCGGCGATCGCGAGCCGAGAGAGCATCGTCTCGCCCGCTGGTGCGTCGCATCCATGCTCGGCGCGCTGATGCTCTCGGGCGCGGCGGCTTCCATGGCCGGAACGAGCGCGAGCCCGGGGCAAACCGTTCTCGCGCGACCGGCGCTCTGTCTCGCCGCCCATCCCGGCGCGGAGTGCATAGCCGCCGCCGCCGTCAGTCACAAGAAGGCCGCGAAGCCGGCAAAGAAGTGCACGGCCAAGCTGCGCAAGAGCAAGAAAAGATGCGTCACGCCGCTACGCAAGAAAGCGACGAAGCCGGTAAAGAAGTCGAAGAGCACCGCCGGTGTCAACACCAAGTCCACGAGCACGCTCCCCGACGGCTACGGCCCGGCTCAGTTTCGCGGCGCGTATGGTTTGCCGTCCGCCGCAGCGAGCTCGCAGACGATCGCGATCGTGAGCGCTTACGACAGTCCCAACATCGAGCAAGATCTCCACGCCTATTCGACCACCTTCTCGCTACGGGACTGCAGCAGCGCAAACGGTTGTTTCCGGAAGGTGAACGGAGCCGGAGACAATGCTCCGCTTCCCGACCACAACGCTCTTTGGGCGCTCGAGACCTCGCTCGACGTCGAGGTCGCTCATGCTGTCTGTCCAAACTGCAAGATCCTTCTCGTAGAGGCTGCGTCGGGCTCGGTCAACGACCTCGTGGCCGCCGTCGACACGGCGGTCAAGCTCGGAGCCAATGTCGTATCGAACTCCTGGATAGTCGACGAGTTCCGCGGTGAGACCGCGTACGACTCGCACTTCGACCATCCCGGCATCGTCATGACTGCCGCCTCCGGCGATACCGGCTACGGCGTGAAGTGGCCGGCGGCCTCGCCGTACGTCACCGCAGTCGGCGGTACGACACTTACGCTCGACGCCACCAACGCCCGCGCCAGCGAGACTGCCTGGGATCAAGGCGGTTCTGGCTGTTCGGCATACGAAGCCAAGCCGGCCTGGCAGACGGACAGCGGCTGCTCGCACCGAACGGTTCCCGACGTGGCGGCCGTCGCCGACCCGGGAACCGGTGCGGCGGTCTACGACTCCTATGGTTACTCCGGCCGCCGCGGCTGGTTCAAGGTCGGCGGCACGAGCCTTGCTGCGCCGATAGTGGCCGCCATCTATGCGCTCGCGGGCAACGCCGACGAGGTGGTCGCGGGCTCGTATCCCTATGCCAACGCCTCGTCGCTGTTCGATGTCCAGCAGGGCACGAACGGTACGTGCTCGCCGGTTTATCTCTGCACCGCCGCCGTCGGCTACGACGGCCCGACGGGGCTCGGCAGCCCCAACGGCGTCCAGGGCTTCTAGAAGCGCCCCTAGCGGCGACGCACCCCGGCGCTCGGTCCGGAAATTCTTTCAGCGGAGATATCCCGCGCCGCAAGCCGCCGGCCAGGAGAGCTCTCGGAGCTGTGTTGATTCGGCACAAAGCCGGCACATCTCAGTGCGTTCTTGATCGCTACCGTGTTTCGCCTCGCCAGCGCGGTGCCAGGCACCGCGCGAAGTGCCTGTGCCTGGCTTGCGTCGGCGCCCAGCTACCCTTCGCCGCATGCCGGTAGTTGTCGCTTCGGGGCTGCGTAAGGAGTTTGCGGGGACGCTTCTTTTCGAGGGCGTCTCCTTTTCGCTCGAGCGCGGCGAGAGGATGGCGCTGGTGGGCGCGAACGGAGCCGGCAAGACGACGCTTCTGCAGGCGGTCGCGGGCACGACGGAGCTGCAAGGCGGCGAGCTGGCGCTGGCCAAGGGGACGCGAATCGCCTTGCACGATCAACGGCCGCCGCTCGAGCGCGGGCTGGATCTGCGCTCGTACATGCTCTCGGCGAGCGCCGACATCCTCCAGGCCGAGAAGGATCTGGCGCGGCTGGAGTCGGCGATGTCGGAAGGAGCTCACGATCCGGCGACGCTGCGGCGCTACGCCGAGGCGCAGGCGCGGCTCGAGCACGCCGGCGGCTATGGCTGGCGAGTGAGCTACGAGGCGGCGGCGAGAGGTCTCGGTTTCTCTCAGTCCGATCTGGAGCGCCCGCTCGAGAGCTTCTCCGGCGGTGAGCTGACGCGGGCCTCGCTGGCACGGGCGCTGGGTGCCGGCGCCGATCTCCTGCTTCTGGACGAGCCGACCAACCATCTCGACGTGGCCAGTATCGAGTGGCTCGAGAGCGAGCTCTGCCGGCTGGACGCCGCGCTCATTCTCGTTGCGCACGATCGCTGGTTCCTGGAAGCCGCCACCACCTGCGTTCTGGAGCTCGAGAGCCGCCGCGGTACCTTCTTCTCCGGTCGCTGGCATGCCTGGCGCGAGGAGCGGGCCATACGCGAGCAGCACGCCGCCAGGGTTGCGGCCCGCCAGGCCGAGGACATCGCCCGGCTGGAGCGCTTCGTCGCTCGCTTCCGCTACGGCACCAAGGCTCGCCAGGCGCAGTCGAAGCTGAAGCAGCTCGCCCGCATCGACGCGGAGCGAGTCGAGGCGCCGGTACGTTCCCGGCGCTCGCTCGGCTTCGAGTTCCTGAAGCCGGCTCGTTCGGGCCGGACGGTGCTCGAGGCGAAGGGGCTGGCGCTCGACGTGGGAGGTCGCAGGCTCCTCGACGATCTCGACCTGGTGCTCGAGCGAGGCGAGCACGTCGCTCTGGTCGGCGCCAACGGCTCGGGCAAGACGACGCTGGTCGAGACACTGATCGGGCGCCGGGCGCCGGCGGTGGGCAGTGTGCGCCTCGGTCAAAGCGTCGTCAGCGGCTTCTTCTCTCAGCACACGCTCGAGCTGGACGAGCGCGGCAGCGTCATCGACTGTGCGCGCTCTGCGACCGGGCTCTCGCGCGCCGACGCCCAGAAGCTGCTCGGGCGCTTTCTCTTCTCCGGTTACGAGACGCAGGAGAAGGCGGTGCGCACGCTCTCGGGAGGAGAGAGAAGGCGGCTGGCGCTGGCACTTCTCGTCGCCTCGGGCGCCAACTTCCTCGTTCTCGACGAGCCGACCAACCATCTCGATGTCGAGAGCCGTGAGGCGCTGGAGGCGGCGCTGGAGGCGTTCGACGGTACCTTGCTGCTCGTCTCGCACGATCGCGCACTGCTCGATGCGGTGGCCGAGCGCACGCTCTCGATCGAGGACGGTGAGCTTCACTCCTACGACGGGCGCTGGGCAGACTACGTGCGTGCACGGGAACAGGCGCGTGCCCCGGCGAAGACGGAGACGCCGGTGAAGGAGAAGAAGCCGCAACCCGAGCGGCCGAAGAAGTCGCCGGCCGAACGCGAGCGCGAGCGCCTCGAGCAGGAGATCGAGCGCCTGGAGACCCGGCTCACGCTGCTCGAGCGGGAGCTCGCCGAGGACTGGGCCGACCTGGAAAAGTTGAACGCCTACCGAACGACTCGAGCGCGTGTCGACCGCCTGCTCGAGCGCTGGGAGGAGCTGGTCGAGGTCGAGAGCTAGTCATGAGATTCTTCCGCAGAAGTCTTCGCGTTGACGTCGGTGGCCGCGGCGGAGAGCGCTTGCGCAGGAACGAAACGAGCCCCGAACAATCCCGCGGGCTAGGATGATTCGGCGTGAGGCCGATCAGCTAGCTCATCAGCAGCTTACGAGCGGGGAGCGGCCGCCACGGCCGCTATCGTCGTGGACTGAAGGGCACTAGACTCGATCTAGCGAATGGAAGACGAAGTTCTCGAGGGTACTCGAAGGCCAAAATGATCATCTCGCGCGCGGCACTCGCCGCAACCATCATGGCCGTGGTGACTGCCGCGATCTGCTCGGGCAGCGCGAGCGGTGCCTTTCCCGGCGTTGACGGCAAGATCGCGTTCGTCAACGATCGCAACGGATCGCCTTCGATCTTCACCGTCGATGCAGACGGGACGAACGTTCAGCGCTTGGTTCCGAACCAGCCCCAGGGAGCGTTCACTGCCCCTTCGCCAAGCGGAAAGACGATTCTCTTCTCGGTTCAGGCCGCGACGAAGCCGCTGCTCAGCTACGAGCTCTGGACGATGCAGGCGGACGGAACTCACGCTCGCCGCTTTCTCGACGAAACGTCCGATCGGCCTTATGCGTCTACGTGGTCCCCGAACGGTCGCAAGATCGCCTTCTACAGAGGCGGCGGCATCTGGGTGGTCAACGCCGACGGCGGCGGCGGTCGGGAAATCGCGAATGCCAGCTTCAGCGGAGGCGCTCCGAGTTGGTCGAGGCAAGGGCTGATCGCCTTCGACCGCAACGGGAGCGTCTGGGTCGTGAGTCCCAAGACCGGCAAGCAGCGCCGGGTCGGGCCCGGGAGCCAGCCGTCGTGGTCGCCCGACGGACGCAGGCTTGTTTTCGCGGCAGTGCCTGGAGCCGGCGTAAACAACGACATCGTTGTGATGCGCGCTGATGGCTCAGGTCGCAGGCGCCTTACGAAGACGCCGGGTGTCAACGAGACCCAACCGGCCTGGTCGCCCGGCGGGAACTGGATCGCCTACACGGGGAAGAACGGCGTGTACGTGATCAGAAGCAACGGAAAACAGGCCCACCTCGTCGCGGTCAAGGGCCTGCAGCCCAGCTGGATAAAGGGGAAGGGCGGGCTCGTCTACACACGACGGACGGCGCGCTGGAACGGTTTCGTCCTGCGAACGAACCTGAACGGCAAGCACACCCGCTGGCTGTTACGGCCCAGGCTCGACGCCAGCCCATCGTGGTCGCCCGACGGCAGCGAGCTGGCGTTCACGAGCGACGGCGTCGTTTTTCTGGAAAGTGCCGGTGGAGGATTTCCTATCTCGACCGGTCTGACGGGCTCCGATCCTGCCTGGAGCCCCGATGGTCAGTATCTCGTCGTTGCCTCGGGGCTCGACCTGGTGATCGCGAACGCGGACGGAAGCAACCCGATTCCGCTCGGGCTCAATCTCGACCCGACGCAGTACACGAGCGTGTCCGAGCCCGCCTGGTCGCCCGGCACGAGCAACGAGAGCTCGATCGCGTTTGTCGCTACCGATACTTCGGGCATCCAGAGCATCTTCGTAGTCGCGTGGAAGACGAACGCGCTCAGAGCGAGATCGAGCTCGCTCGGGCCGCTGCCCTTGGGTTGTGACACGATCGGGGCCAGCTCGCCCAGCTGGTCGCCCAACGGGAGTCGCATCGCTTTTGTCTGCGACCAGTCCATCGCCTCGGCTAATAGCGATGGCAGCGATCTGAGCCCGCTCGCCTCGATTCAGAACGCCACTCTCGCCTGGTCACCTGACGGTTCGCAGATCGTTTACTCCGATCAATCCGGTGATCAACCGGCACAGCTCTTCGTCATGAATTCCGACGGTACGGCGCCTAGCCAGCTCGACACGAGCCCTGGCTCCAGCGACCAGCCGAACTGGCAGCCGCTACCCTGAGGCGATCGAGTCGAGGCCGCCGATTAAGAGCCTATTCACCGGAATAGGCCCTAAGGCGCTTCGCGCGACGGAGAGAGCGGCTCGGCCCGCGGCTGTTCGAGCAACGCCGGGAAGGGGAGCAGTAAGGCCGGGGCGAAACCGTTACGGGCAAACAACTCTTTTAGGGGGACGTCGGTGTAGGTATGAGGCTCTCGCTGGGCATCACGATTGCATTGCTGGGGATGGTCGTTTTCGTCGGGTCGGCGCCCGCCCGCGCGCCTCTGCCCGATCAAACCGTTGCCCTTGCGGGGATCAAGCGAGCCGTCTCGAAGGGTTGGATCGACCGGGCCAGCGCCGCTCGTTACCGCAACAGCGTGAATCGGGCGGCGAGTCTCATCCGTCGCCTCCCTCTATCGCGACGTGTGCCTATTGCGTCCACCCTTCACCAGGTGGCTCAGGTGGCGGAGAGGTTGACCGCGCCGCGAGCCAGCGCGGTACTAGGGCAACTTGCCGTGAACAACGCGTACTTCGCAAAGAAGGGTCCCCCCACGACGCATACCGACATTACCGACGCCGACGGTGTCGTCTATCGCTACATGAGCGGCCTAGGTTTCGAGTTTCATCCGCTGGCCAACTTCGGGGCTCTGAACGCGAAGGCGGCAAGCGGGACGACCGAGTCGGTCGAGCGTCTGGCGCAGGCCCTGATCGAGCGAGGAGTGAAGCTGCCCGGCGGCGGTATTAGCTGGGAGTACTACTTCAACTATTCGGGAGGGCGTGCGCCCTGGCTCTCGGGAATGGCGCAGGCGGTGGCCGCCCAGGCGTTCGCCAACGCCGCACAGAGCGATCAAGCGGACGCGAAGAAGTTGATGGCGACGGCGCGGGGCGCCTATCGCGCGATACCCGGCCGACTGTTGACTCAGCGTGCCGCGGGCCCCTGGATACGGCTCTACAGCTTCAACCGGTTGGTCGTGCTGAACGCTCAGCTGCAGTCGACGCTCTCGCTTCAGAGCTACGCCAACGCCAGCACTGATGGTGACGCCGCCGCGCTCGCCACGGCGATGGAACGAGCCGCCGCGAGCGACCTGGGGCAGTTCGACACCGGCTACTGGACTTACTACTCGCTGCCGCGCAATCCGGCGCCGCTCAGCTACCAGACATATGTCGTGCAGCTACTGAGAAAGCTCGCGCCGGAAGACCCGAGATTCAGTGCGGCCGCGACCAGGGTCGCCGCGTACGCAACGCAGCCGCCGGCGTTCAAGATCGCGAATTCGAGCCTGGGCATGATTCGCTTCTGGCTATCCAAGCCGGCTACGGTGGGGATCAAGTCGGCGGGCCAGACGAAATCGCTCGCGCTCGACGGCGGTTGGTACAACCTCGGCTGGAAGCTGCCCCAGCGGGCCGGCGCCTATGCCGTGCTCGTCAACGCCCGTGACTGGGCGGGTAACAGCGCTTCCTTGGCGGGCCTTCCGTTCGTACGCGTCGTTCCGGCGGCGACCTGGAAAGTCGTGGGCTCGGGCGCTTCGCAAACGAAGTCGATTGAGGATGCGGCCGAGGTCGGCATGGTGAAGCAGGTCGCCGCCGCGACCACCACTCCAGCGCCGAGCCCGACCTCTTTCAGTGTGGGGGCCGGGCTCGATACCGCCGCTCAGGCCTCGCTTGCCCTGAGCACTCGCCTCGACAGCGTGCGCCTGAGTGTCCCCTGGAGTGCCGCTAGCTCCGTCCCGGATCCGGCCACGGTCGAGCAACTCCAGAACGTCCCGATCGCGGAGCGCCTGATCGTCGAGCTGACAACCGATTCGCTGCCCACCGACTCTGTGGGTCTCAGTGCGCTGACGGCGTTCGCGAGCTCACTCGTCGGTCAGGTTCCCCGCATCAGCGAGCTACTGCTCGGCCCGGCTCCAACTGTGGCGAACGCGTCGGAATACTCGGCTGCGCTGGCCTCGCTGTACGACGCCGTGAAGCCCGAGTCGCCCACCCTCCTCGTCGCGGGAGAGCTGAACGGCGCCGTGTCTCCGAAGGCGACGCTGACGGCGCTGGCAGATGCTTTGTCGGTCTCCGGCCGCACAACACCGATCATGGACGAGTTGGCGTTCAGCCCTGCGCCGGCCGTGGCCAAGAACGAGTGGACTATCAACGACTACGCACGGCTCGAGACTGCCCTCGGCAGCGTTTTCGCAGGCACGGCGCAGAGCGGCTCGACCCTGCCGATACTCATCGACGGTGTCTCGGTGGCGACGACCATTCCGGCCCAGAAAACGAGCGCGTATCTGTCAACGCCGGGCCCGGTCCCCGGCGTGAGCGAGGAAGTCCAGACAAGCGTGTACGACCAGGCACTCCAGAGCGCCGTCTGTATGCCGAATGTTTCCGGCTTGTTGTTTAGCCGGCTCGTCGACAGCGCGGGCAGCTCCGATCCAACCAGCGATCAGTCGGGGCTTTATTACGCAGACAGCAGCCCGAAGACGAGCGAAAACGCCGTCGCTCAAACCGCGGCGTTGGCCGAGCGGGGCGTCCTCGCTATCTGCCCTGGCCTACAAGCGGGCGTGGCTGCGAAGACCCTCGTGTTTTCGCTGGGCTTCTCTCGCCTTTCCCCGCCCGGGGTTGTGCTTGCCTGTACGCGCGACTGCGTTTACCTGGTCACCTTGACACGTTCCGACGGTAAGCCGGTCAGCGCGAAACGAGGCGCTTTGCGCGCCGACGCAGGGCCTATTACGGTGAGGCTTCCCATCAGCGCGACTCTCCCCGCCGGCAGTGGCTATCGCCTGCGCGTGAGTCTGGTCGCCCAGGTGAATCCGGGGCCGGTTCGCGAGTACCGGAGCCCGAAGATCACGGGATCCTGACCGCCTCGACGATACGGTTGCGCCGAGCGACTACGCCGCCACTGGCGAGCGAAATAACGGAAGTACCGCAATCGAGCCGTTAACGCAGCGTTGACAGGACCGAACGAGGGTGAGAAGCAGCTAGCTCTTTTGGTTACTTGACGGACGAGAACGGCGCGCTTAATAAAGAAGTATGGGGGAGACTCGCATCTCGAATGCGGTTTGGGCTGGAGTCGCTCGAATTGGCTCTCGTGATCGCAAACGCTTTTTTCGGTCTCTGCGCCGACCGACTGGGCGATCTGGAGTTACTGGATCAACAGGAGGTTGGGCATGAGGAATAAAGAAGTCGGCGCCAGGCGCCGCACATTCACTCTCGTAAGCGCCCTCGTTCTCGTAGCCGCTCTTGCCGTGCTGGTATCCGGCGCGGGAGCGGCGAGCAAGTGCGAAGAGGCGCTGGGCAGCGCTACCTATACCGATAACAGCGGCGACGGCTCGGGCCCGAACGCCCCCGATATCTCGACCGTCACCGTCACGAGCTACGACGGCGGCACGACGTCCTTCCAGATCTCGCTTCCGGGTGTGGACGCATTCAGCTCCGACATGATCGTGAGGACGTACATCGACTCCGACAGGAACAGCGCGACCGGAGACGAGAACGGCTACGACTACATGATCCAGACAACGCCGGGGCAGGGCGCTCCGGTCAAGGCCGAATCGACCAAGTGCTGGGATCAGCCGGTCTCGACGCTCTTTTCTTGGGATGGATCGACATGGGTTGCGAAAGACACGGATTCGCTCCACTCGCGGTACGAAGACGACACCTTGACGGTCGAGGTGAACTCAGAAGACACCGGAAACGCGATGGCCTTCGACTTCGCCGTCTACGCAGCCGCGAACGTTGGCTACAGCGATTCGAGCGCACCCGATCTCTCGAGCGCGTCCTTCGACCGAGCGCCCGACTCGGGCTCGTACACCTACCAGCCGTTCCAGTCGAGTGCCTACGACGATCCCACGGGAGACGGCAGCGTCACTGGCGCCCCGGACATCACCCACCTGGCAGTCACGAACTGGAACAACAAGCTGCTCAAGTTCTCGGTCAACATTCCGGGCACCGACGAGTTCAGCGAGGACATGCTGGTTCGGATCTTCATCGACTCCGACAGTGACGCCACAACCGGCGACCCGAACGGCTACGACTACATGATTCAGCTTCAGCGGGTCGCCCTCGAAGGCCTGCCGGAGGGCATCGGCTCGGCGCTGAGAAACGCCAAGGGAATCCTTCGCGTCCTCTGCTACCAGCCGAGCGTGACCGTCCTCCAATGGAAAGACACGAACTGGAGCGCCGTGGGCGGTGGCTCGATCGATTCGTGGTATTCGAACGGGCTCAAGCTCGCACTCGATCCGTCGGTCATCGGTGACCCGAAGACCTTCAACTTCGCCGTCTATGCGGCGGCGAACGTCACCTTCGACAGTTCCGGATGGCCGGATCTCACGCAGGCGCCGGCCTTCGATCGCGCTCCTGACACGGGCTCCTACGCCTTCCCGCTCACTGTCTCGAACGCCGATCTCACGGGTGTCTACAGGGTCAGGTACCACATCGTGAGTTCGCACAACTTCCGCGGTCTGAGGCGCGGAAGGGTCATCACCAAGGCCTGGAGCTTCCAGAAGCGTTGCGCCAGAGAGAGGTGCGATACCAAGGCGATCGTGAAGGGGCACGGGCAATACAGGCTCTCCCGGACGGGCAGGATGGGCTACTGGGCGAAGGCCGGTACGAAGTACGCCTGCGCCGGCTCCAACAACGCGCGCGGGACCGAGAAGTTCAACATGAAGGTCCAGAAGAGCGGCTGGGTAAAGGGAAAGTGGCGCGTGACCAAGTGGGCAGGGACGCTCAGAGTGGCCAGCCACAGCCAGAGACCGGAATGCGGCGGAACATCGTCTTACACAGCGTCTCTGACCGGGACGCTCAGGAAATAGGCAACGGAACAACGCACTGGAGAGAACGGGGCGGCATGACCGCCCCGTTCTGTTCTCCTCCACCTCTTGCGCCGTTCGGCGCGGCCCGTGTGAAACCGGGTTTTCTCGCTCAACCCCAGAGCTTGGGCCCCACCGGAACGACCGGCTTCTCGGACATCCCGTTCACGACGCCCGCCGCGGAGGCGTACCAGGCAACTGCCGCGGTGACGATGCCCGCCCAGCCGCCTGCGTGCAGCCACCAGGCGCTGTGGCCGTGAGCCACGAGGAAGAACCCGATCACGAGCAGGATCTCTGTGACCTCGAGCGTCACGAAGACGGCCAATGTCGCCAGGTTCAATCGCGATGCCCAGAGCACCATGTAAGTGTTGAAGATCGCGAACGCAATCAGGAACCAGGCCAGGGCGTTGTTCACCTCGGCCTTGTTTTGGAAGACGGAATAAAACGCCGTCTGCGTGTTGATCAGCACAACGAAGATCCCGAGCGAAAGCCAGAAGCCCCCGTAGGTCGAGAACGCCGTCGAGCCGAAGACGTTGCGGTTCCGAAACTCCCACATGCCGGCGAGTAGTTGAATCAAGCCGCCGTAGAAGATCGCTGCTCCTATCCAGATTCCGTCCGGGATGAAGCTCGCGTTGTGCCCGCTCAGCAGGAAAGTCGTGAGAGCGAACGCGGCCAGTCCGAGCGGCGCCGGATCAGCGACCCGCGAGAATCCTCGCTCTTCTGTCGCCTCGGCCATAGAGTCCTCCTTGTCGTGGATCGCGGCGCGTCGTTGCGCCGTCGGCGCAATCCTAAGCCGCCCGTCGGCCAGGAGCCTGGCTACCTGACTTTGCGTCTCGGTGCTCGCTGGAGCGCGCTCAGAGGATCTTCGAGAGGAAGGCCTTGGTGCGTTCGTGCGTGGGCGACTCGAAGAAGTGCTCGGGCGGGCCCTCTTCGATGATCACGCCCTCGTCCATCATCACGACGCGGTCGGCGGCGCGCTTGGCGAAGCCCATCTCGTGCGTGACGACGATCATCGTGGTGCCCTCGTGCGCGAGCTCCTCCATCACGTCCAGCACCTCCCCGGTGACCTCCGGGTCTAGCGCGCTGGTGGGCTCGTCGAAGAGCATCAGCGCCGGCTTCATCGCCAGCGCCCGGGCGATCGCGACCCGCTGCTGCTGCCCACCGGACAGCTTGCCCGGGTAGACGTCCTTCTTGTCGCCCAGCCCGACCCGCTCGAGCAGCTTCTCGCCCTCGGCGACGGCCTGATCTTTGGCAACCCGGCGAACGTGCACCGGCGCCTCGATCACGTTCTCCAGCGCCGTCTTGTGCGGGAAGAGATTGAAGCGCTGGAAGACGAAGCCGATCTCGGTGCGCTGGCGGGAGATGTTCCGCTCACGATCCTCGACCAGCTTCTCGCCCCGGCGCCTGTAGCCGATCGGGTGTCCGTTCACTTCGATCAGCCCGCCGTCGATCTTCTCGAGGTGGTTGATGCAGCGCAGGAAGGTCGTCTTGCCCGAGCCCGAGACGCCGATGATGCAGACCGTCTCGCGCGGCTTCACATCGAGTGAGACGCCTTTGAGGATATGCAGACGGCCGAAGCGCTTGTGCACGTCGACGGCGTGCATGATCGGACCGAACGGCGCTGCGATCGTCATGCCCTAGCCCTCCACGGGAAGGCCGAGCGAACCATGCCGCCACCTTCGGTCCAGATGGCAACCGCCCGTTCGCGCAGCGAGAGCTCGTCGCCGTGCTCGCTGACCGCGAGCTTGCGCTCGATGTACGCCTGGATAAAGCTCCAGATCGATGTAAGGACGAGATACCAGAAGGCGACGGCGATGAACGGAGCGACGTTCCCTGCGACCGAATAGGCTTGCTCGGCGTCGCTGAACAGCTCGTAGACACCGATGATGTACACGAGCGAGCTCGTCTTCATCATGTTGTTGAACTCGTTGCCGAGCGGCGGGACGATGACACGCGCGGCCTGCGGCAAGATGATCCTCCGCATGGTCAGGCCGGAGCGCATCCCCAGCGACTTTCCCGCCTCCATCTGGCCCCTATCGATCGAGTCGATACCGGCTCGGATGATCTCGCGCATGTAGGCGCCCTCGTTGATCCCGAGGGCGAGGATGCCGGCGATCATCGCCTGCGAGAGGTTCAGCGAGCCCAGGTACAACCCGTTCTTCAAGTGCGTTCCCATGATCAACCAGAAGAACATGATCTGGACGAGAACGGGCGTGCCGCGGAAGACGAGCACGTAAACCCCGGAGATGAAACGGAACGGCCGGAACTTCGACATGCGCATCAGCGCAGCCAGCAAGCCGAGCAAGATGCCCATGATCTGGGCGACGACCGAGATGTAGACCGTCGCCCAGAGAGCATGGAAGAAGACGCCGTTTGGATTGACGATCCGGGTCCAAACTAGGTGCCAATCGACCGCGGCGACCATACAGTCCTACTTCTTCAGCGCAAACGCGCTCAAGCCCCACTTCGCAAGGATCTTCTTCATCTTGCCGTTGGCGTAGAGAGTCGCCACGGCCTTCTTGAACTTCGGACCGAGCGGGTCGCCCTTGCGCGTAGCGATACCCTCGGGCGCGGCCGCGATCTGCTTGCCGGCGATCTCGAACTTGCCGAGGTTTTTCTTCATGTAGTAGAGGACAGGGGTCGCGTCGGCGAAGTAGGAGTCGACCTTACCGGCCAGGAGCGCTACCGCGGCATTGGTGTCTGCCGGGAAGATCTCGATGGTGATCTTCGGTTTGCCATCCTTGGCGAAGATCTTGTTCTGTGCGTCGAGAGCTGCCTTCTCCGTTGTTGCGGCCTCGACGGCAACCGTCTTTCCGCTGAGGGAATTGAGGTCGCTGATGTGCGCGGGGTTACCCTTGGCGACCATCAGCAACATTCCGACCGTGATGTAATCGGCGAAATCGACCTGCTTCGCCCTCGCAGCCGTATCGGTCATGGCACTGATGATCGCGTCGCACTTCTTATCCTGCAGGGCGGGGATGATCACGTCGAAGCCGGTGGAGTTGATCTGCGCCTTCTCGCCCCAGAGCTTGGCGATCGCATCGGCGATGTCGATGTCGGCACCTACCGCCTTGCCGTTGACGAGCGACTCCATCGGCGGGTAGGTGGTGTCGCTACAGAACGTGACCGTGCCGCTGGCGCTCTTCTTCTTCGAGCCGCAGCCGGTGGTAGCTCCGACCACGAGGACGGCGACAAGCACCGCGCCCAGCAGGGCTAGGGTCGTGCGTTTACGCATGGTTACTCCGATTCCTTTCTCGAGGACGTCGTGTCGGCGGATGAGATTCGGTCCGGTCGCAGGGGCAGGGAGGCGGGGAGCCCGCCGAATCTTGCGATCAGCCACGACGTCCGGAACTTCAAGGAGTGTTGATTCTCTACGCGCACGGCAGCGAACGCAACCGGCTACCGTCGCGGCGCGAATATAGAGCCGGATATAGACCGAGATATAGGCTCGGATATACGTTCGGAATTCGCGTTTCCTTTTCCTACTGCGAGCTATGCACTCCCGCCAGCACCGGCGAGGTGTGGAGCGTTCCCTTCCCACAGGCTTGGCTGTAGGCCTTGGTCGTCAGCCACTGCCAGGCGCCGGGAGTGCGCAGCAGGAGTGCGTTTCCGACCGGGCAGTTCGTCTCGCCGCCGACCGGCACGTCCTCGTAGGAGATCAGCACGCTCGCCTTGGCCATATGAGCCAGGTTCACTTGCTTGGGCGCGGCGGTCTTGAAAGGCAGCCCACCTTTGACCGTGCGGCTCGGAAGCATGCCCGAGTCGTTCGCGATTCCGAGCGCCGGATAGCCCTCGAGCGTGCAGGCGGAGCCCTCGTTCTGGAGCGTGACGCTGAAGACGATGGTGCCGGCTGCGCCGTTGAAGTCGAGGAACTTCCCCTTCAGTTGCGAGCCGCTACAGGTCGCCGTGCCGGCGCGCGAGCCGACGGCCGCCTGGACGGTGAGTGCGCTCACGGCGACTGCGGCGAGAGCGGCTCCGAGCAGAGTCACACGGGTGGGTGATCGCATGGCTGGTTCCTTTCCGGGCGTTGTCGTAAGCGGTGAGAATGAGGTGCAAGAGCGATTCTGGCACTCGAAAACGACCTGCGCCGAGCTCGAGCTCGAGCTCAAGAGCGCCAGCCGGACAGCCTCGATCCATCGATCTGGGGCCTCACGGAACGCGAGCTTTCTGCCGATTGTCTTCGTGGATCAGACGAAAAACGAGAGCGAGGCATGCCGTGAACCTCGATCCGAAATCGATAATCGAGAGGACCATCGCCCAGAACGCCGAGGCCGAGCAGGAGTTGCTCGAGGTTCTCCGCGAGCTGATCACCCTCTCCGTGGAGCGACCCGGCGGAGTAGCGATCGACGAGCTCGCACGCCGCCTGAAGAGAGATCAGGACCGGCGCGGCGTGCGCGAGCTGCTCGAGCGCGGTCGCCTGGCGCTGGAGGACGAAGTCGGCGGCGTCGAGCGCTTCGCGGTGATCGAGCGCGTCTACGACGATCCCTTCGCTTACTGGCGCGCTCGCTACGTTCCGACCTCCTTCGGACGCATCTACGTGCAGGGGATCGGCTCCGAGCAGACGCCGTCCGCTAAGCGCTAGCGGCTCGCAAGCGCTCCAGTGCTTCGCTGACTATCGACGCCATCGGTATCACCCGGTCGAGGCTGGTGATCTCGAAGGCCCGTACCACGTCGGCGTTCGATGCCACCACGCCAAGCGCGCCGCCGCCTTCACGTAGCCGCCTCGAGGCTCGCGCCAGCGCGCCGAGAGCGATCGAGTCGACCAGTGCGACATCGCGGAGATCGACGACCACGATCAAGCCGCTCTCGTTTATTGCCTCGTCGAGAGCTTCCTGCAGAGACCCCACCGAATGAAGATCGAGCTCGCCGCTGACGGAGATCAGCAGCTCTTTGTCGGCCAGGCGAACTGTCTGAACTATCGGTTCCATGATCGACACAATCTGTTCCGTACCCAGCCCCGGCATTTTCTATCCCGCGCGAGATTCCGCTGAGCGCTGGAGCGCTGAGTATCCTTCTCGTCCATGTTCGTTCAACTTCCGGATGGGTCGCAGCTCGAGTTGCCGGAGGCGGCGAGCGGCCTCGATGCCGCACGCTCGATCGGGCCCAGGCTGGCCGAACAGGCCGTCGGTGTGCGCGTCGACGGCGATCTGCGTGATCTGCGTCTGCCGCTCGAGAACGGGCAGCGGATCGAGATCCTGACGACGAAGAACGCCGACGATCCCGACGCGCTCACCGTGCTCAGGCACTCCGCGGCGCACCTGCTGGCCGAAGCCGTACGCCGTCTCTACCCGGGCGTCAAGGTCGCGATCGGGCCGGCGATCGAGAACGGCTTCTACTACGACTTCGACTTCCCCGAGCCGATCGCCGAAGAGGATCTGGCCCGGATCGAGGAGGAGATGGGGCGCGAGCTGGCGGAAGGGCGGGAGTGGCGCCGTGAGGAGCTGGAGCGCGACGAGGCGAGACGTCTGTTCGCCAAGCAGGACGAGCCGTACAAGCTCGAGCTGGTCGACGAAGCCGAGGGGACGATCTCTCTCTACACGCAGGGGGACTTCAGCGACCTCTGTCGCGGCCCGCACCTGATCGACTCCAAGCCGATCAAGGCACTGAAGTTGACGGGGCTGGCCGGCGCCTACTGGCGCGGAGACTCGGCCAACAAGCAGCTGACTCGAATCTACGGCACCGCATTCTTCTCCAAGAAGGATCTCGATGCCCATCTGGCGCGGCTGGAGGAGGCGAAGAAGCGCGATCACCGGCGCCTCGGCCGCCAGCTCGACCTCTTCCACTTCGACGATCACACTCCGGGCTCTGCCTTCTGGCACCCGAAGGGGATGGTGATCTGGAACGCGCTCGAGGATCTGCGCCGGCGCGAGAACCAGCGCCGAGGCTACGTCGAGGTGAAGACACCGCTGGCTTTCGACAAGTCGCTCTGGGAAACGTCGGGCCACTGGGAGAAGTTCCGCGAGAGCATGTTCATCTTCGAGTACGAGGGGCACGGCTGGGGCATCAAGCCGATGAACTGCCCCGGCCACTGCCTGCTCTACCGGGACGGCGCCTGGAGCTACCGCGAGCTGCCGCTGCGCATGGCCGAGGCGGGGACTCTCCACCGCAACGAGCCCTCGGGAACTCTGCACGGGCTGATGCGCGTTCGCACCTTCCACCAGGACGACGCCCACATCTTCTGCACGCCCGAGCAGGTCGAGGAAGAGGTCATCGCCTGTCTCGACTTCGTCACCTTCTCGCTGCGGGCGATCGGCTTCGAGCCGAGGTTCGAGCTCTCGACCCGGCCCGAGACGAGACTCGGAACTGACGAGGAGTGGGATCAAGCCGAGCGGGCGCTGAAGAACGCGCTCGACCACCACAAGATCGACTACGAGCTGAACCCGGGCGACGGCGCCTTCTACGGCCCCAAGATCGACGTGCACATCCGCGACTCGCTCGGTCGCAACTGGCAGCTGGGGACGACCCAGCTCGACTTCCAGATGCCGCAGCGTTTCGGGCTCTCCTACATCGGTTCGGACAACGCCAAGCACACCCCGGTGATGATCCACCGTGCGATCTACGGCTCCTTCGAGCGCTTCATCGGCATCCTGCTCGAGCACACCGGCGGCGAGTTGCCGCTCTGGCTGGCGCCGCTGCACGTGCGCGTGATCCCGGTGGGGGAGGATCATGCAGAGTCGGCGCGGGCGATCGCAGACAGTCTGCGCGGCGCCGGCTTCCGTGCCGATCTGGACGATCGCAGCGAGTCGGTAGGCCGCCGCATCCGCGACGCCGAGCTGGAGAAGATTCCGCGCGTAATCGTCTACGGCGACAAGGAGTCGGCCGACGATCTCGCCGTGCGCGAGCACGGCGGTTCGCAGTCGCGAAAAAGCCTGAGTCAGCTGGTTATAGAGTTGACTCCGCTTGCCGCGCCGCCGAGCTCGTGAGACGAAGTCCGCCGCCGGCGGGCGTAGTGGTGCCAGATCGGCTACATTTACGGCCTGCAAGTAGGGGCTCATCCGTTCCCTCACCTCCGCGGCCATGAGCCGGCGGGGGTTCGACCAAGGTGTTTGGTGGAAAGAACGGAGCCGCTGCCTGCAGCGGTTTTGTTGTTTACGAAGGAGGAGGAAGCCCTAGCTTGGTGAGCGCCAGTTGAGACCTCGGCGACGCTATGAGCCCGCTCGCCCGTCGATCCCGCATGCTCGTATCAATGACGGCATCCGCGCTCCGCGCGTCCGTCTGATCGATACAGACGGCTCTCAGATCGGAATCAAGGCGACCGACGAGGCGCGGGAGTACGCCTACGCGAAGAACCTCGATCTAGTCGAGATAGCGGCGACTGCCGATCCGCCGGTCTGCCGTGTGATGGATTACGGCAAGTACCGCTACGCGGAGGAGCAGAAGGCGAAGCTCGCTCGCAAGCACCAGCAGCAGATTCACATCAAGGAGATCAAGCTGAGGCCGAAGATCGGCGTGCACGACTATGAGACGAAGAAGGGGCACGTCGTTCGTTTCCTCAACCAGCGGGCGAAGGTCAAGGTCACGATCATGTTCCGCGGGCGCGAGACCACCCATCCGGAGCGCGGGCGAGACCTGCTGATGCGGCTGGCCGAGGACGTGCAGGAGCTTGGCGCGATCGAGTCGCAGCCACTGCTCGAGGGCAGGAACATGACGATGGTGCTGGGCCCGACCAAGCACGCGGGCGAAAAGGTGAAGCTGGAGACCGAGCACACGAGCGCAGAGAGTGCGGGGAAATCCGGGCAGGCCGTGGCCGTCGAAGAGGCCGGCGATGCCGAAGGAGCCGGCGCGGAGAGCTGAGGAGAGTAATGCCGAAAGTGAAGACCCACAGCGGTGCAAAGAAGAAGTTCAAGCTCAGCGGAACGGGCAAGGTCCTCCGCCGTCGCGCCATGCGGAGCCACATCCTCGGCAAGAAGAGCCAGAAGCGTAAGCGTGGCTTCCGCAAGCCCGAGGTGCTCGGGAGCTCGGAATCGCCCGTCGTCAAGAAGATGCTTGGAAGGTGAGGTAGAACCCCATGCCACGTGTAAAGCGTTCCGTTCACGCGCGCAAGAAGCGGCGCAAGGTTCTCGAGCAGGCTCGCGGCTACTTCGGCATCAAGAAGTCGAGCTACAAGTACGCCAAGGAGCAGGTCGACCACTCACTCGTCTACGCCTACCGCGACCGGCGCAATCGCAAGCGCAACTTCCGCCGGCTCTGGATCATCAGGATCAACGCCGCGGCGCGCCAGGAGGGTCTCTCCTACAACCAGTTCGTCGCCGGCTGCAAGAAAGCCAACATCGAGCTCGATCGCAAGGTCCTGGCCGACCTCGCCGTGCGCGAGCCGGCCGCCTTCAAGGCGATCGCCGAGCAGGCGAAGGCAGCGCTGCAGAACTGAACGTTGGCGGTCGGTTGGCGCGTGCTCGACCGGTTCGAGCGACCCGTCGTCGTGATCCTGCCCGCGCGGCTTCTACGGGCGAGTGACGTGCAAGCGAGACCGGGGTAAGTTTCCGTCGAGATGCCTTCCGTTCGGAGTCATGTAGTTCGCTCGCTCATCGTGGAGCGGCTCGCACGCCGTGTGGCCAGCCTGGGCGGGAGGACTATCGAGGAATATCGGCACAGGCAGGAGGCGCTGGCCAAGCACCAGATCCTGCCGCGCGGCAGTCGCGTCGAGCAGCTGAGCGTCGCTGGCCTCAAGGCCGAGTTCGTGCGCGGGAGGGGCGTCTCCGTCGGCGACTCACCGACAGTTCTCTACTTCCACGGTGGCGGATACATCGCCGGCTCGTGCTCGACGCACCGCGACCTGGCGGCCAGGCTCTCGGCGGCCTGCGGCGTCCGCCTGCTCGTCGTCGACTACCGCCTGGCGCCGGAGCACAAGTATCCGGCCGCGTTCGAAGACGGAATACGCGCGTTCCACTGGTTGAAGGGGAAGGGCGTGGCAGCCGAGCAGATAGTCGTTGCGGGCGATTCGGCCGGCGGCGGTCTGGCATTCGCGACGTTGCTTGCACTCAGAGACGCCGGAGAAGAGCTGCCGAAAGCCGCTTTTCTGCTCTCGCCCTGGCTAACGCAGCTCAACGACGGAGAGTCGTACGAGTCCCGTGCCGCCGCCGATCCTCTGATCGACGCAGAGTTCGTCGCAGTCTGCGCCGAGGCGTTCCTGGGCGGGACGGAGACGGATCCGCACGAGCTGGTGCTGTTCGATCAGGATCTGCAGGGGCTGCCGAGCTTGCTCGTGCAGGTCGGCGAGGACGAGATTCTGCTCAGCGACTCGGTGCGGCTGGTCGAGAGAGCTCGCGCCGCCGGCGTCGATGCGAGGCTGGACGTATGGCCGGGGATGTGGCACGTCTTTCAGGCCTACGCCGTCATCCTGCCCGAGGCTAAGCACGCGGTCGCCGAGATCGGTAGCTTCGTGAGAGAAAAGCTCGCTGAGCCGAAGTAACGTGGATAACCCCGTAAGTTCTCCGTCCAACCCCAAGCTGCGTCTATTACGCAGGCTGCAGAGCGCGAGCCAGCGACAGCGCCTGGGACTTTTCGCCTGCGAGGGCGAAGATCTCGTTGCGGCCGGGGTGGACGCGGGGCTCGAGCCTGTCGATTTGCTCGTGGACGCCGGGCGGCCCGAAGCGCTGAAGCGGTTTCCCGAGGCGACGCTTGTCGTCTCCGATCTGCTTGGGGAGATCTCAGAGCTTGCTCATCCGCCGCGGGTGATCGCAGTGTTCCGCAGCGCCGAGCTGCCAGTCCTGGAAAGTGAGAGCAGTTCTGAAGTCGGGCTGGCGCTCTGGCGAGTCGGCGATCCGGGGAACTTGGGAGCGCTTCTTCGCAGTGCGGATGCGCTCGGACCGGCCTATGTATGTCTCTCGACCGGGTGCGCCGATCCGACCGGGGCGAAGGCGCTCCGGGCAGCGATGGGCGCCGTCTTTCGCGTTCCCACCGGCGGTTTCGACGAGGCGCCCGGAAGACGTATCGGAATGATCGCCCATGGTGGGAAGCCGTTAGCCGAGATCAACCTCGCCGGGCCTGTGTGCTTCGTGCTGGGCGCCGAGCGCGAAGGCTTGCCCGACGAGATCGCAGCCGCTTGTGACGAGCTGGCGACGATCCCGCTCGCTCCGGGAGCCGAGTCGCTCAACGTGGCGACCGCGGGCGCGATCGCGCTCTACGAGCGCCTACGCCAAGCCGGCTGACTACCAGCCGCCTCCACCGCCGCCGCCGAAGCCGCCTCCACCGCCGCCGCCGAAGCCGCCGCCGCCACCACTCCCGGAAGAGGACGGAGGCGAGAGCGCCGAGCCGAAGCCCGAGTTGAGGTCGGATATGGCAAGCGCGGTCGCGGTGCCGCCGAACTGGTTGCCCGTGCCGATCCAGTAGAGCGAGCTCTGTTTTTGCATCTCTTCGGGCATCTGCAGATGGGCGGCTTGAAGAACCTGCTCGGCGATCCCGAAGGCGATCCCGTAGACGAGATATCGCTCCCAGAGAACGATCGAGACCGGGGGCGCCTCCTCGAGGCGCGGGAAATCGGTCAGATAACGACGGAAAGCCGACCAGCGCGCTGCCTCGAGCTGAGCGGGCCGGCTGCGGGCTCGCCAGAGCGGAACGATCGCAATCGAGACGCCGGCGACGACCGCGTCGAGTATCGCGCAGACTCCGAGCGCGATCAGCACGTCGTCGCTGAAGCGCGGTGCGGCCGTCCGGTAGTGGTGGATGGCGTAAGTGAGCGGAAGTGCGCCCGCGAGCAGGAACACCACGACGGCGCCGATCAGTACGCTGAGGCCGCTTCGGTACCAGTTGCGCTTCCGTATCTCGGCGCTGACCGCGCTCTTGAAGGCCTGAAAGCGCGAGGCATTCGCGCTCCGGTCGGCGGCGATGCGCTCGCGGAAGCGTGAAAGCCGCTCGCCCTTGTCGCCGAGGATCGGGTCGACGATCGCGCCGACGGCGTCCTCCCACGACGTCGGTGACTCGAGCTTCTTCCCGGGCGTCAGCTCGAGGTCGGAGACGGTGGTGTTGCGGAGGCCGCCCCATTTGGGGTGCTCGGTGGTGACGTGCTCGGCCTTGTAGCGGCCGCGACGGATCAGGTCGAAGAGCGTCGCGGTGAACTCGTTCACCCCCGCGCCCGATCTCTCCCGAACGAGAGCCGGAACGAGAGCGGGCGCCAGCTCGGACGGCGGCTCCTGCTCGTAGCTGCGCTCGTAGTCGACCTTGGGCTCGCGTCCGAAGCGAACGTAGACGAAGACGATGACGGCGAGAGCGGGAACGAACGCGAGCAGGAGCAGAACGAGCCAGGTATAGGGCGAGTGCTCGTAGCGCTTGATCTGCTTCCGGTCGTGGCTGTAGGCGGCGTAGCTCGACTCCTCCTCTGCCACGATCTGAGCCAGCCGCGTGCCGGAACGTGTCTGGGCCCCGGCGGTCGAGCTCAGTAGCGAGCGCGGGAAGACGACGCGCAGGTCTACGAGCTGGTGAGACGGAATGCTGCTGGCCTGCAGAACGGCCGCCGCCGGTGTCCGCTTGACGCTGCCGTGCACCCAGGCCGGTCCGGCCCAGACCCGGTAAGCGGGGCTCTTGGTCGGTTTCGGTAGGCGTAACGTGGCGCGCAGTGAAGGCAGCGACTCGGCCCAGGCGCTTCCCCAGACGTTGAGGTTCACGTCGACCACATCGTCGTAAGCCACCGCCAGCCCACGGAAGCGGTAAGAGATCGTGAAGGTGCGCGGTCCGCCGCCCGGATTGTCGAAGTGCCAGACGATGCGCAGGTCGTTGCCGACGCGAGTCGTGGCGAAGGTGCCCGGTTGCCCGATCGAGCCCAGCACGGTGCTACCGCCGTAGGTGTAGGGGTGGCCTTTCTCCGAGACGGAGACCCGGTCGATCGACTGCCCGCCGGCGATCGGGATGTCGCGGTAGCCGCCGTGGAAGACGTCACTCATCGTGATCTGCTCGCTCACGAGGACGTAGCCGTCTCGTTGCGCCTGGGCATTGACGACCGTTCCCTCGAGCACGGTCGCCTGGGCAGGAGCCGCCAACGCCGCGCCGAGCACGACGAACGCGGCACAAACTACGATTCTTCGCACTATGTCTGGGTTGGGCTCGAAGGAGCTTCGGGCTCGGCCGGTGGTTGCGGCGGCGGGCTCGCAGCGGGCGGCTCTGTACCTGTGAAGCTGACCTCGGGCACGGCGCGCTCGGCGTCACCTTCTACTTCGAAGAAGCCGCGCGGCTGGAAGTTGAACATCCCGGCGACGATGTTGGTCGGCACCGTCTGGATGGCGTTGTTGTAGGTCAGGGTCGTGTCGTTGTAGATCTGGCGTGAGACCTGGATCTTGTCTTCGGTCTCGGCCAGTTGAGCCTGTAGCTGCTGGAAGTTCTCGGTTGCCCGCAGCTGCGGATAGGCCTCGGCGACGGCGAAGAGCTTTCCGAGCGCCTGGCTGAGGATGTTCTCGGCCTGCGCCGAGGTCTCGGGAGTCTGCGCCTGCTGGGCCGCTGTCCGGGCCTTGGTGACCTCGTCGAAGGTGCCACGCTCGTGCGCCGCGTAGCCCTTGACCGACTCGACCAGGTTGGGGATCAGATCGTGGCGGCGCTTGAGCTGCACGTCCACCTGAGCCCAGGCGTTCTGGCAGGCATTGCGGGATCGAACCAGGCCGTTGTAACGAAGTACGAAGAAGAGGAGCGCGAGAACGATGACTACCAGGACAACAATCAGAACGATGAGCATCGGCGCCGCCTTTCGGTACGGGGCGAATAGTTTGTGGGCCTTACCTTACTTCCGATGAGCGACGAAGACCATGTCCTCGTCGCCGGCATGAGGCCGGCGGTCGAACCAGCCGTAGCAGGCGTCGAGCACGAAGCCGGCGCGCTCGAGCAGCTCCTGCCACTCCCCGACCGAGATCCAGGCGAGTTGCATCTGCGTCTCTCCCTCGTCGCCGCGCACGCGCAGGACGAGGGTGCGCTCGGGCAAGTTCCAGTCGGCTCGCTCCTCGATCCCGGGCTCGCGCTCGATCCAGCGTCCGTGCGTCTCGGCGATGTCGGCGCTGCTGGGGGCGAAGACGTCGAAGACCAGGCGACCGCCGGGCTGGAGCAGATCGCGGATGCGCGCCAGAGTGAGGAGACGCTCTTCGTTCGAGAGCAGGTGCAGGAAGGCGCGAAAGGGCGAGATCGCAAGCGGTACCTTCTCCGAGACGGGTGGATCGCGAAGGTCACCGAGGTGCAGGTCGAGCAGCCCGTCCACGCCGGCCGCCCGGGCCCGAGCGCGACAGCGCTCCAGCATCGCTGCCGAGGAATCGACTCCGATCACCTCGATTCCGGCCTGAGCGATCGGAACGGCGATTCTCCCCGTGCCGACGCCGAGCTCGAGCACCGGCCCGCCCGAGGCGAGAGCGTCCTCGACGTAGAAGCCGATGTCTTCGACGACGCTCGTGTTCCAGCGGTCGTAAAGAGAGGCGATCGGGTCGTACACGCTGGGCTTATCCTGCTCGCTCACGCCTGTATTCTCGTCGAGGTCGCGCCTCGGCGTCAGGCACCATTTCTGTCAAGGATCGACCCGTACAAGAAGTGTGTTTTTCTTCCACCGCCATGACCCGCGAACGGCATCGATTCTTGCTTTGTGAATCTCGGTCGTGGACAACGATTGCGGGTTCCTGCGCAATCTTTTCTTGACACGCCGGGGAGCCTGGCACCGGGGTGGTGCCGGGGCGTCAACGAGGCCGAATGCATCGGCGAACCGACGCCGCTATCTTTTCCTCGTCGTGTCAGGACGCTCGGCATTCGTCTTTACCAGGCCCCGGCTCTTGGTCGGGGACCGGTGCTGAGCAGTAGCAGGCGCCAATCCTCGATCGTCGAGCCGGGGACTGAAAGGGCCACGAGTAGTGGGCTCCGCTGCAGGACAGACCGGAGTGGTTGGTGAATGGAAGAACTAGGGTTGAGAAGGTGGACGTAGAGAAACTCGAACAGGAGGCGGTCGGCGCGCTCGAGCAGGCGGATTCGCTCGAGCAGCTCGAGGAGTTGCGCGTGCGCTTCCTCGGTCGCTCGAGCGAGCTCAAGCTGGCGCTGCGCGAAGTTCGCGAGCGCGAGAGCGGAATGCGCTTGAACGCTCTGCGGCAGCGCCTGGAAGCGGTGCTCGAGGAGAGGCGTTCGGCACTCGAGCAGGTCGAGCTCCGGCACAAGCTGGTGGCCGAGAGCGTCGACGTGACTCTGCCCGGCGAGCGTTTCCCCGAGGGGCGCCTGCATCTGATCACGCAGATCAGGCGCGAGGTCGAGGATGTCTTCCTCGGGCTCGGTTACATGATCGTGGACGGGCGCGAGGTGGAGACCACGCGCTACAACTTCGACGGGCTGAACATGCCGCTCTGGCACCCGGCGAGGTCGCCCGGGCACTCGCTCTTCTTGAGCCGTGACGTGCTGCTCAGAACCGAGACCTCGCCCTCGCAGATCCGTGTGATGGAAGCTCAGAAGCCGCCCGTCTACATGATCTCGCCCGGCCGCGTCTATCGCCGCGACACGCCCGATGCCACGCACAGCCCGGTCTTCCACCAGGTCGAAGGGCTGGCCGTCGATCGCGGCATCTCGCTGGCCGATCTCAAGGGAACGCTGCTCCATCTGATGCGTGCGCTGTTCGGAGAGAAGCGCGAGCTCCGTTTCCGCACCCATTTCTTCCCCTTCACCGAGCCCTCGATCGAGCCCGACGTCTCCTGTCACATGTGCGATGGAGTGGGCTGCCCGGTCTGCAAGCACTCCGGCTGGATCGAGATGGGAGGCGCCGGCATCGTCGATCCGAACGTGCTCGAGTTCGTCGGCTACGACCCCGAAGAAGTCTCGGGCTTTGCCTTCGGGCTGGGCCTGGAGCGGATCGCGCTGCTGCGTCACCGTGTCCCCGACATCCGTCTCCTCTGGGAGAACGACCTGCGCTTCTCGCGCCAGTTCTGAGATGAAAGTTCCCTACAGCTGGCTTCGTGAGTACGCCCCGGTCGAGGTCTCGGCCGAGCAGCTCGCCGGCCGCCTCGCCGTCACCACCGCCGAGGTCGAGCGAGTCTCCTGGCGCGGGGTAGAGGACTCGGAAGGCAACTTCGATCACTTCCGCGTCGGGCGCGTGCTCGAGGCGGGCAAGCACCCGAACGCCGACCGACTGCAGCTGTGCAAGGTCGACGTCGGCGAGGCGGAGCCACGCCAGGTCGTCTGTGGGGCCTGGAACTTCGGCGCCGGCGCCACGGTCGCGGTCGGGCTGCCCGGGGCGGTGATCCCGGGTGGGATGAAGCTGGAGCGCGTCAAGCTGAGAGGAACGGTCTCGGACGGGATGATCATGTCCGAGCGCGAGCTGGAGCTGGGCCAGGACCACTCGGGCATCCTGCTGCTGCCGGACGACTGGGAGCCGGGCGCGCTCCTGGCCGACCACTTCGCGCTCGGCGAGCCGGTGCTCGAGCTCGAGGTGACCGGCAACCGGCCAGATCTGCTCTCCGTCTACGGCCTGGCGCGCGAGATCGCCGCGCTCTATCGGGTGGAGCTCGCAGCGCCGCCGGGAACCGATCCCGAGCCGGTGGCCGACGAGACCGTGCAGATCAGCGTCGAGGATTTCGTCGGCTGTCCGCGCTACGTCGGGCGCCTCTTCCGCGACGTGAAGATCCAGCCCTCGCCGCCATGGCTGAAGGCGCGCCTGACCGGCGCCGGCATGCGTCCGATCTCCAACGTCGTCGACGTCACCAACTACGTCATGCTGGCGCTCGGCAACCCGCTGCACGCCTTCGACTTGGCGCGCCTGGCCGAGGGCAGGATCGTCGTGCGCCGCGCCCACCCGGGCGAGCAGATGCGTTCCCTCGACGGTGTCGATCGCAAGCTCGATCCGCGTGACCTGGTCATCGCCGACGCCTCCAGGCCGGTTGCGATCGCCGGGATCATGGGCGGTGAGGAAAGCGAGGTAGGTGACGAGAGCAACTCGATTCTGCTCGAGTCGGCCAACTTCGAGCCGGTCGGCATTCTCGAGAGCTCGGAGCGGCTGAAGCTGCGCACCGAGAGCTCGAACCGCTGGGAGAAGGGCGTCGATCCCTATCTGGCGGGACAGGCCGCAACGCTGGCGACGGAATTGATGGTCGAGCTCTCCGGAGCGCGCTGGGTCGGGCACTCGGATGTCCAGGGCGAGCTGCCCGCTCGGCCGGTCATCCGCTTCCGTCCCGAGCGGGCCGACGAGCTGATCGGCGTGCCGATACCGGCCGAGGAACAGCGTGGGCTGCTCGCGCGCTTCGGCTTCGAGCCGGCGGACGACCAGACCGTGACGGTGCCGAGCTTCCGCGCCCGCGACGTGACCCGGGAGATCGACCTGGTCGAGGAGATCGCCCGCGTTCATCTAGACGAGGTTCCCTTCACTCTGCCGGCTCGCCGCGCTATGTGGGGACGGCTGGCCCGCGAGCAGCGGTTGCGCCGGCGGATCGAAGACGCGCTCTGCGGCCTCGGCTTCGTCGAGGCCTACACCTACTCGCTCGTCGACAGCGACCCCGACCCGAAGGCGATCCGCCTGCCCGATCCGCTGACGGCCGAGCATGCGCTCCTGCGCACGACCCTTCTCGCCGGGCTGATCAGCTCGCTCGAGCGCAACCTCGATGCCGGTAACGAGGAGATCGCTCTGTTCGAGATCGCGCACGTCTACCTACCGAGCGCCGAGGAGTTGCCGGAGGAGCCCGTGCGCATCGCCGGGCTTACCTGGGGAGGCTTCGAGCGGGCGAAGGGCGCTGTCGAGGCGCTTTACCGGGCGCTGGCCGCCTCAGAGCCGCGTTTCCAGCCGGCCGGCGAGCTTCCGTTCCTGCATCCACTCAAGGCTGCGCGGGTTGGCGAAGGCGGCTGGATCGGCGAGCTTCATCCCGAGCTCGCCCCGGGGGAGTGGGGGGCATTCGAGCTCGACCTCGCCGTGCTCGCAGAAGCGGCTCGCGACGTCGTCGTCTACGCGGATGTCATCTCCTACCCGGCGCTCAAGCAGGACCTCTCGTTCGTGGTGGCCGAAGCGACGCTCGCCGGCGAGATGATCGCGGCGGCGCGCGAGGTGGTCGGAACGGACCTGCGTGCGATGGAAGTCAGCGATGTCTACCGCGGAGCCCAACTCGGCGAAGGTCGAAAATCGATCACCTTCGCGGTCGCCTTCCAGTCGCAGGAGCGAACACTCTCCGACACCGAGGCGGCGTTGCTACGGGAGAAGATCGTACGGGCGCTGGCCGAACGCTTCGACGCAGTGCTTCGCAGCTAGGCGTCTCGAGCTCTGAGGCAACGCGTTCGCGTTGTTCCTCGCAGCCCTGTGTCGCAAACGTTTGCAATTGGCACTTGACTCTGTCACACAAGAGTGGGAAGCTGGGCGCCGCAAACGTTTGCCATAGCTTCCGGGGGGCCGCAAGCGGACGGAGGCTGGACGGGATGAAAGGGGTTTGGTGATGCACAAAGCAGGACGCACATTCTTGCTGATCGGCCTCGCTTCACTGGCACTCGGGCTCTTGCCGGTGCTGACTGGAGCCCGGGCTTGTAACTCGAAGCCGTCGGCGCCCGAATCGACTCGCTTCTATGTACCGGCTCCGGATCAGGGTGCCGTGCAGCAGATCAACGGTCTGCTCAGGAAGCACGATCTGAAGGACGCCGCTCTGCTCGAGAAGATGCTCGATAAGGGCCATGCTGTTTGGCTCACCGGCGGCACGCCGGCCGAGGTCAAGAAGCAAGTCAGGAAGGCGATGTGGCAGGCTCGCTGGCAGCGAGCCGAGCCGGTGTTCACCGTCTACAACATCCCCGGGCGTGACTGCGCCGGGTACTCGGCCGGTGGGGCTCTCGATGCCGCCAGCTACGCGGCCTGGATCGACGGCGTAGCCAAGGGGATCGGAGCCGGCAAGGCGATCGTCATTCTCGAGCCGGATAGTCTCGGCTTGCTGCCGCAAACGGACTGTGGCTCGACTGTGTTCACAGACGCAGACCGTTACGCCGAGCTGAACGGCGCACTCGACCGCCTGAATCAGCAGCCGCAGGTGAGTGTTTATCTCGACGCGACTCACAGCAACTGGATGGGAGTCGACAAGATCTCGCAACGGCTCATCAACGCTGGTATCAGTCGGGCGGCCGGTTTCTTCCTGGACGTCTCGAACTACCAGTACACGGCGAACCTCGTTCAGTACGGAACGTGGATCTCGAAGTGCATCGGCAACGGTGTCAGCGACTGCGCGAACATCTACTGGAACGGCGGCCCGCCCAACTGGGTCGGGGTGTCGATGAGCCCGTTCGGTCAGTGGAGCGACACGGCGACCGACCCGGCGCTGAACACGGCCGGAATCAATGCCCGCCAGGCGGGATACACCGGGACTACCCACTTCGTCATCGACACCAGCCGCAACGGCCTGGGAATGTGGGACTACCGGAACAAGTACCCGGATGCAGGGACCGCTCAGGACTGGTGCAATGCGCCCAACCGCGGTAACGGCATCGCTCCGACGACAAACACCGGCAATGCGCTGGTGGACGCCTACCTCTGGGTGAAAGTGCCCGGCGAGTCTGACGGGCAGTGCACTCGTGGGACTGCCGGACCGGGCGACCCCGAGTGGGGCATCACCGATCCGGCGGCGGGTCAGTGGTTCCCGCAGATGGCGCTGCAGTTGGCACAGAACGCCAATCCTGTTCTGAAGTAGAACGAGACGCACAGACTGCGCGGCGGGGGATGATCCCTCGCCGCGCAGTCACTTCGTCAAGCGGCTGCTCGTCTCGAGCGACGCCGGTACGTGTTTCGGCCGAAACGAATTCCTTGTCGTCAAGAAAAAGGGCTAGCGCAGCCCGAAGCGTCTCAGGAACTCGGACAGCGAGACGCTCGGCGCGAGCGGCCGCCTCTTCTCGGGCGGAACTGCCTGGAACTCCTCGGCGCTCAGCTTGAGCGTCACCTGCCCGGAGACGATCTCGGCCAAGAGCTCGCTCGGGACGTAGCGCGGCGGAGCGGAGCTGACACGGACGACGATGCCGTTGAAGATGTCCTTCGTGGGCTCGCCGCGAACGGCGCCGATGCGCCCGACCAGCGTCCCGTCCGCGGCGAGGACCTGCCAGCCGCGGCGGATGAGGAGCCAGGAGACGGGCTCGCTCAAAGGGAGCGGCCCCCGAGCCTCCAGACCGGCCCCTGTGTCTCGACTGGCCTTCGCTGTGAGAGCACCTGCAACAGGCGCAGGCGACCCTCGACTCGAGCCTCGTCGAGCGAGCCCAGGCAGCGCCTCGCGAGATGTGTGGAGGCGCCGTAGCCGAAATCCCGAGCGATGCGGAAGCGGAAGGCGGTTCGCTTGTCGCAGCGCTCGGGGTTGAGTGGTGAGACGGTCAAGGACACTAGCTCGTATGGCTCTTCGGGGCGAAGCTCGACCTCGGCGAGGAGGTGGCTCCAGTCCTCCGGGAGCCGCTCGATCAGCCGATCCCAGGCCGTCGCGAGTGTTTGTGCGGATGGGCCCGCGGATAGATCGCTAAGCACCTTGTTTCCTTCCATTCCCGTTACATCGTCCCGAATAGCGCCGATGTTCCCATCGCCCAGGATATCCATTCGATAACTATGGCAATGCTCGAGCCCAGAACATCCGTACCATCCGAAGAGCTCGAGCGCTTTCTCGGGCAGATGCTCCTGATCAGGCACTTCGAGCAGGCGGTGGAGGAGCATTACCGCGACGGCGAGATCCCCGGCTTCGTCCATGTCGCGATCGGGCAGGAGGCGGTCGCGGTTGGCGCCTGCAACGCGCTCGAGCCCGGCGACGTGATCACCTCGACACACCGTTCGCATGCCCATGCGCTGGCCAAGGGAACGCCGGCGCGGGCCGTCATGGCCGAGCTGTACGGAAAAGTCGAGGGCTGCTCTCGCGGCCGTGGCGGCTCGATGCACCTGTACGACGTCGAGCGCGGGAACATGGGCTCGAGCGCCGTGGTCGGCGGGGCGCTCGGCATCGCGACCGGCGCCGCCCTCGCCTTTCGCATGCACGGCGAGCCGCGCGTGGCGCTCGCCTTCTTCGGCGACGGGGCCACGAACGCGGGCATCTTCCACGAAGCGATGAACATGGCTCAGCTCTGGAAGCTGCCCGCGGTCTTCTTCTGCGAGAACAACCGCTGGGCCGAGTCGACGCCGTTCTCGCAGCACTCTCCGATTGCCGATCTGAGCGAGCGAGCGCTCGCTTACGGGATGGAGGCGCTCGAGACCGACGGCCAGGATGTCGAGGCCGTCCGCGCCACGACGATCGAGGCGCGCGCGCACGCCCGCTCGGGCGCCGGGCCGGTTTTCGTAGTCGCCGAGACCTTCCGCCTCGCCCCGCACAACGTCGGCGACCCGCAGGAGTACCGCGACAAAGCCGAGTACGAGCAAACACGGGCGACTCAGGATCCGATCGTCAAGTTGCGCGCGAAGCTGGGCCTGTCCGACGAGCGCTTCGGCGAGCTCGAGCGCGAGGCCGAGGCCGCGGTCGCCGACGCGGTCGAGTTCGCGCGCCACGGCACCGACCCCGATCCCCGCTCTCTCTTCGAGGACGTCTATGCCTGAGAACGGGAAGAGGCTGAGCTACCGCGAAGCCGTTCGCGACGCCATGTCACGGGCGATGAGGGCCGATCCGGAGGTCTTCATCATGGGCCAGGACATCGCCGAGCACGGTGGCTCACAGAAGGTCACCTACGGCATGTTCGAGGAGTTCGGGCCCGCGAGGGTGCGCAACGCCCCGATCTCCGAGATGGCGCTCACGGGCGCCGGCATCGGCGCGGCGATGATGGGCATGCGCCCGATCGTCGAGATCATGTACGAGGACTTCCTCACCCTGGCGATGGAGCAGCTCGTCAATCACGCCGCCAAGGAGCGCTACATGTCGGGCGGGCAGATCAAGGTGCCGCTGACGCTGCGTACACAGGGAGGCGCGGGCTGGTCGTCGGCGGCCCAGCACGGTCAACAGACGGAGGGCTGGTTCGTCGGCGTGCCCGGACTGAAGGTCGTCTATCCCTCCACGCCGCGCGACGCCCGCGGACTTCTCTGGTCGTCGATCTACGACGACAACTGCGTGCTGTTCTTCGAGCACGTGCAGCTCTACAACCTGCGCGAGGAGTTGCCCGAAGAGCTGGAGCCGATCCCGCTCGGCAAGGCCAGAATCGCGCGCCGGGGCGAGGACGTGACGGTGGTCGCTATCGGACCGCTCGTGCACGAGGCAGTTGCGGCCGCAGAGCGCGCCGAGAGTGAAGGAGTATCGGTCGAGGTCGTCGATCCGCGTACGCTGCAGCCGCTCGACGAGGAGGCGATACTCGCCTCGGTGCGTAAGACGAATCGCTGCGTCGTCGCACACGAGGCCGTGCGCAGGATGGGGTTTGGGGCAGAGCTGGCGGCGCTCGTGCAGGAGCGGGCGTTCGACTGGCTGGACGCTCCGGTCGAAAGGGTCGGGGCCGCCTTCACGCCGCTTCCCTTTGCTCCCGTCCTGGAGAGGGCCGCGGTGCCTCGCCGCGAAGCGGTGTACGCGGCGATCATGCGCAGTGTGGGGAGGAGGACGGATGGCGAGTGAGGTCAAGCTGCCGCGCCTCGGCCAGGGGATGGAATCGGGCGTGGTCGTGCGCTGGCTGAAGCAGGAGGGAGAGCAGGTCGAGGCGGGAGAGCCTCTATACGAGCTCGACACCGACAAGGTCACGCAGGAGGTGGAGTCTCCTTACTCCGGCGTCCTGCTGAGGATCGTCATCGCCGAAGGCGAGGCCGCGGTCGGAGCCACGATCGCCTACGTCGGCGAAGAGGGCGAACCGGTGCCGGAAAAAGGTTCCTTGGCGGCTCCTGCTCCATCCGTCGAAGCGAGCGCGACCGTCCGCGAGCCCGAGCCCACGCCGGAGCCCGCGCCGCCTGTCGTCGAGAAGGCGCCGGAGATCGATCTGGCTGTCGGCGATCGTGTGAAGGCATCTCCGCTCGCCCGTAGGCTGGCGCGCGAGCGCGGGCTGGCGCTGGACGGAGTGAGTGGAAGCGGCCCCGAAGGAAGAATCGTCGCCGAGGATGTCGAGCGCGCCGCATCGGCCCGCCCGGCGATTCCCGCCGCAGCGGCGCCGGGCCGAACAGAACGGGTCGCGCTGACCAGCGTTTGGCGTACGATCGCGAACCGTCTGACCGAGGCCTGGAAGGCGCCCGCCTTCCAGCTCACTGCCTCGGTCGATATGAGCGAGCTGCTGCGCCTGCGCGAGCGGGCACGCGAGGGCTCCGGGCACGTGAGCATCGCCGACTTTCTGACCAAGGCCTGCGCTCTTGCGCTCGAGCGCTATCCCGGCATGAACGCTCTCTGGCTCGGCGACGCGGTCGAGCTGCACAGCTCGGTCGACATCGGCATCGCCACGGCGACCGATCGAGGGCTGATCGTGCCGGTGATCCGGGGCTGCGAGCGCCGGACGCTCGCCGAGCTGGCGACGGCGCGAGCCGAGCTCGTCTCGCGCACCCTCGCCGGTACCGTCGCCCTGGACGAGCTCGAGGGTGGCACGTTCACCATCACCAATCTCGGCACCTTCGCCGTAGAACAGTTCGTGGCCGTGCTCAATCCGCCGCAGGTAGGAATACTCGCCACCGGGGCGATAGCCGAACGTCCGGTAGCTCGTGCGGGCAGGGTCGAGACCGCACCGCTGCTCACGCTCACACTCACCTGCGATCATCGCGCCGTGGACGGCTCCGTCGCGGCTTCGTTTCTAGCTGCGGTCAGGGGCTTTCTGGAAGAACCGGGGCTGATGCTCTAGTGTCTGCGCCGATGGGGGTCAAGGTCTGGTACCGCGTCCGTAACCTCGAGCTGGGCCGAGCCTTTTACGTCGATGTTCTCGGCTTCGAGGAGGCCTACCACGATCCCGAAGGGCATTGGTCGCGGCTGCGAAAAGGTGTGATGGAGATCGGCCTGGCCGAAGGCGATCCGGAGGCCGGTGGCGTGGCCACGATCGACGCTCCGGACATCAAGGCCGAGGCCGAGCGCCTGCGCGCCGCCGGAGTCGAGGTCGGCACCGTGCTCGAGTTGCACGGGCAGATGCGGCTGCTTGACGTCTACGACCCGGACGGAAACCGCATCCAGCTCGCTCAGCCGCTCGAATAGAGCCCGGGCGGAGATCAGGCACGGACGGCGGTCGGCAAGAATCATCTTGGGAGAGGGTGCCGTAGCTGGCCCGTTAGGATCGAGCCGTTAGCGAGCAGAAGGAAGGATCTGCCATGGAGTTCGACGTCGCCGTACTCGGAGCTGGGCCAGGCGGCTACCCGGCCGCGATTCGTGCTGCGCAGCTAGGCGCCAAGGTCGTCTGCATCGAACGGGAGCCGGCGCTCGGAGGGGTCTGCCTGCGAGTGGGCTGTATCCCCACCAAGGCCTGGGCACAGACGGCGCGCGCGATCAAGGAGATAGAGGAGAGCTACGAGAACCTCGGCATTCACATCAACGCGGCGAGCCTTGATTTTGCTCGCGCGAACGCCTGGAAGGCGAGCGTTGTCGAGCGCCTGACCGGGGGCGTAGCGAGCCTGTTCAAGGCGAACGGAGTCGAGTGGGTGAAGGGTTTCGGTCACTTCACCGGGCCGCACTCGATTGCCGTCGAGGGCAGCGAGGAGATCAGGTTCAAGAGCGCGATCGTGGCGACCGGCTCGCATCCGCTCATTCCGGCTATCCCAGGCATCGACTCCGAGCTCTGTGTCGATTCGACTGGCCTGCTCGCTCAGACCGAGGTGCCGGCGCGGCTGGTCGTTCTCGGCGGCGGAGTGATCGGTTGCGAGTTCGCCTCGATCTTCGGCCGCTTCGGCTCGGAGGTGACGATCATCGAACTACTCGAGCGGCTGCTTCCGATGGAGGACGAGGACGTCTCGAAAGAGTTGGTCAAGAACTTCGTCAGTCGCGGTATCGAGCTCCAGCTCGGCAAGACCTGCAGCGAGTTCGAGCAGATAGGAGGCGCGCTGTGCGTTCACTTCGGCGAAGGCGAAACGGTCGAGACCGACCTGGTGCTGGTGTCGGTCGGACGCGTGCCGAGCGTCGAGAACATCGGGCTGGAGGCGGCGGGTATCGGCTTCGATCTGAAGAACGGCATTCAGACCGACGAGCACCGGCGCACGAATGTTCCGCACATCTACGCGGCGGGCGACGTGGCGGGGCACTGGCAACTCGCTCACACGGCCTTCTACGAGGGCGAGGTCGCCGCGGAGAACGCGACCGGGAACGACGCCGTGGTTGGCACCCGCTCGGTTCCGCGCCCGATCTACACCGAACCGGAGGTGGCGGCGGTCGGGCTGACCGAGGCCGAAGCGCGGGCGAGTTACGGTGACGAGCTGGTAGCCGTGGGCCGTTTCCCCTGGGTCGCGAACGGTCGTGCTCTGATGCAGAGCGATACCTCGGGCTGGGTGAAGACGATCCATGAGACGCGCTACGGGGAGCTCGTCGGCCTCGTCGTGGTGGGACCGCACGCGACCGAGCTGATCGAGGTCGGTCGTGTCGCAATCGACGCCGAATCGACGATCGAGACGCTTTCGCTGGGAATTACCGCGCACCCGACGCTGAGCGAGGCGATCAAGGAAGCCGGTCTCGTCGCGCTCGGGCGGCCGCTGCACGTCGCGCCGAGGAGACGGGCGCGATGATCGACGTGAGTGGGTACCAGGGCCGAGACGGCGAGGAGCTCGAATTACCCGGCGCCATGAATGGCCTGGACGTCGCCTCACCGGCCCGGCGATTGATCATGGGGGAGCCGGGCGATGGCAGCCGGCGCGCCGTGCCGCAGCGGCGTCCCGGTCTGATCTCGGCCTTCGTGTAATTACGAGCGGCAAAGTTCACCTGCACTCGATAGGGTACGCGCATGCGCAGAGGCTCCAGATCCCGCACCAACAGCGCACTCGTACGGACCGCTCTAGATTCGATAGAGCCCTACGAGGCAGGCAAGCCGGTCGAAGAGGTCGAGCGTGAGCTCGGCGTCGATCGCGTAGTCAAGCTGGCTTCGAACGAAGGCCCCTTCGGGCCCTTCCCGATCGCGCGCCAAGTGCTCGAGACGCAGTCCTACGAGCTAAACCGATATCCAGACTCGGCGGCCTATCGGTTGCGAGTCGCGCTCGCCGAGCGCCTCGGCGTGGACATCGACGAGATCGCGCACGGCGCCGGCGCCGACGGCCTGATCGGCCATCTCTCGCTGGCTCTGCTAGAGCCCGGTGACGACGTCGTCTTTGGCTGGCCCTCCTTCACCAGCTACATGCTCAGCACGCTCAAACTGGGTGCCACTCCGAAGACGGTTCCGCTCAGCGACCACCACTACGACCTCGAGGCCATGCGAGCGCAGATCGGCCCCAGGACGAAGATCGTCTACATCTGCAATCCCAACAACCCGACCGGGACGATGAACAGCCGTGCCGAGCTCGACGACTACTTCGAGCGTGTCCCGGAGCACGTGCTGACAGTGATCGACCAGGCCTACTTCGAGTACGTCGAGGAGCCCGACTATCCCGACGCCGTCCAGGAGTACTTCAAGCAGGGTCGGCGCGTGGCGGTGCTTCGCTCCTTCTCCAAGATCTACGGGCTCGCGGGGCTCCGGGTCGGGTATGCGGTCGCGTCGAAGGAGATCTGCGCCGCGATCGCCAAGGTGCGCCCGGCTTTCGACGTCGGCTCGGCAGCACAGGCGGCGGCGCTGGCCAGTCTCACCGGCGATGACGCCGAGGCCGAGCTCGCGAGCAGACGCTCGTACAACGGCGTCGCGGTCGCCGAGCTGGGGCGCATTCTCAGAGCCTTCGGGCTCGAGACGGTTGGCCCCGCGGTGGCGAACTTCCTTTTCGTCGATCTCGGCACGGACAGTCGTCCGTTCTTCGAGCAGTTGCTCGCGCGCGGGATCATCGTTCGCCCGCTGCATGGGTTCGGAGCACCGACGGCGATCCGTGTCACCGCCGGTACGGCGGGGGATCATGCGGCGCTGCGCGAGGCGCTCAAGATCGTCCGACCGAGCGGGCACAGCCTCGCCGGCTGAAGCTCACCCGAGCGAGTATCACTTGCACCCGAGCGGCCTTCTCTCCAGGACCGACTCGAGCGATCAGATCGAGAAACGAAGATCGTCGTTTCTCGATGTCGTCTTAGAGACAGTAGAATCTTCTCGTCCCTGGCTTGGCCGGCGGTCATGGACAGACAGGGAGCCGGCCCCGCTCCGACAGTCGCGTGCAAGAAGCCAATCGTCCGATGCTCTCCTCAGCGCCCACGGCAGGAGCCGAGGGTGTCGCCGGGCGGCGAGGCGGCTGGACGTGACGCTCTCTCTTCTGAAGGAGATCGCCTGTGTCGACTCCTGAATCCTTTGGACGCGGCGACGACCTGATCGAAGAGATCACCGCTACGGATCCCGAGGAGATCGTCGGGCGGGGACCGTGGCAGCTCTTCTGGATTCGCTTACGCGAGGACAAGGTCGCGCTCACCTCGCTCGGCATCGTGATTCTCGTCGGGCTGGTCGCGATCTTCGCTCCGCTGATCGTGAAATACCTGGGTCATCCGCCCAACAGTCAGTACCCGGATGCCCTCAACCAGACAAACGGGTTGCCGAGCGGGCCTTCGTGGAAGTTTCCCTGCGGCGTCGACACGGTCGGGCGGGACGTCTGCTCGCGCGTTCTCTACGGCGCCCGCGTCTCGTTGGAGGTCGCGCTCACGGCCACCTTCTTCTCGGTCTTGATCGGAGTCGTCCTGGGCATGATCGCCGGCTATTACCGGGGAATCGTCGACACACTGATCTCGCGTTTCCTCGACGTGATGCTGGCCTTTCCGGTACTGCTGCTGGCACTCGGAATCGCCGCCGCCTGCTCGCTCGGGAACGGCTGCCTGCACGGCCTCATCCAGCCGGGAATTACCACGGTGATAGTCACCATCACGATCGTCAACTGGACCTACATCGGCCGCATCATTCGCGGTCAGGTTCTGTCGTTACGCGAAAAAGAGTTCGTCGAGGCGGCGCACGCCAGCGGGGCGACCGACACGACGATCCTGTTCCGTGAGATTCTTCCCAACCTCGTGGCCCCGATCATCGTCTACTCGACGCTGATAATCCCCTCGAACATCCTTTTCGAGGCGGCGCTTTCTTACCTGGGGGTCGGCATCAACCCGCCTAACGCGAGCTGGGGCTCGATGATCTCCGACTCTACTCAGGTCTTCAACACCGCCTGGTGGTTCTTCGTGTTCCCCGGCGCGGCTCTCCTGATCACCTGTCTCGCATTCAACCTACTGGGCGACGGGATCCGAGATGCAATGGATCCGAGGGAGGCTCAGTAGACCATGCAACACACACGCAAACAAGGGAGCAACATGCACGAACAGAGAAAGATGCGCCTCCCGAGCCCGGGCAGGCGTATCCTTGCGTCTCTCCTGGTCGCCACAGTGGCTATCGTCGCTATTGGCCTCTTGGCCGGCTGGAGTAGCAGCAACAAGGTGACGAACAGGGCGGCAGCAGCGAGCAAGAGCTACATCACCCCGCCGCCGCCGCTCAATACAAACGGCAAGAAGGGCGGGTCGATCACGATCCTCCTCGCCGGAGATGTCGACAGCATGGACCCGGGCTACGCCTACTACGCCGTCGACTACCAGATCGTCTACGCCACCCAGCGTCCGCTGTACGGCTACAAGGCTGACAGCAACACGGTGGTTCCCGATCTCGCGGCCTCGATGCCGGTGATCACGAACGGCGGCAAGACGGTCACCGTCCACCTCAGGTCGGGCGTCCACTTCAGCCCACCTTGGAACAAGGCAGTGACCTCGGCAGACGTCAAGTACGCGATCGAGCGCGGCTTCGCCGGGAACGTGGCCAACGGCTATGCAACCAGCTACTTCGCCGTCCTCAAGGGCGCTCCGAAGAAGCTGCAGAAAACGCCGGCTTCGGTCCACATCTCGGGGATCCAGACTCCGAATCCGACAACGATCGTCTTCCAGCTGACCCAGGCGTCGGGTGCCTTCGTCGGCGCTCTGGTGATGCCGCTGACCGCTCCGGTCCCCGAGGCGTACGCCAAGCAGTTCGACTCGGGCGCCTCCTCGACCTACGGGCAGCACGTCCTCGCCACCGGCCCCTACATGGTCGCGAACGACAGTTCCGGCAACATCAAGGTCGGCTGGAGCCCGGGCAACTACATCCACCTGATCAGGAACCCGAACTGGAAGGCGAGCACCGACTTCCGGCCGGCTTACCTCGACTCGATCAACTACAAGGAAGGTGCCACCGACACGACGGTCATGACGCGCCAGATCCTTGCGGGTAGTGCGGATGCCAACGGTGACGCGCCTCCGCCGCCTGCAGAGTTGCAGTCGATCCTCAGCAACCCGAAGGAGAAGAAGCAGCTGTTCTTCATCCCGGTCTCCGGTAGCCGCTACGTGGCGCTGAACACCTCCAAGGCTCCGTTCAACAACCTCTACGTGAGGCGGGCGGTGGCCTACGTGCTCGACCGGCGGGCGATGCTGCTCACGCGCGGTGGCCCGATCGACGGCACCATCGCCACCCACTTCATCGACCCGAGCTTCAAGGGGTTGGGCTTCGAGGCCGGAGGCGGTTATTCGAACCCCTTCGCGACCCCGAACAACGCGGGCTCGGTTCCCAAGGCCGAGGCCGAGCTGAAGAAGGGCGGTTTCCCGACGGGCAAGTACACGGGCCCGACCGTGACCATGGTCTCCGATAACGTGCAGCCTGGCTCGCTCACCGCCCAGGTAGTCATCGCCGACCTGGCCAAGATCGGCTTCAAGGTCAAGGACATCTCTGTGCTTCATCAGACGATGTACTCGAAGTTCTGCAGCGTCCCCAAGAACGAGCCGAACATCTGCCCGAACGTCGGCTGGCTTCAGGACTTCAAGGATCCGCAGACCCTCCTCGACGTCCCCTTCAACGGTGCGAGCATCGCGCCGGCCAACTCGAGCAACTGGCCGCAGCTGAACGATCCCAAGATCAACGCTGCAATGACGGCAGCTGCGAAGCTGACCAACGTCAAGGCTCGCGGCAACGCCTGGGGCAAGATCGACAAGATGGTCACGCTCAGCGCGGCCGCGATTCCGTGGGATTGGGAGAACTTCCCGACGCTCTTCTCGTCGCGTGTGGTTCCCGCCATCCAGACCTGGAACGAGGGCGCACCTGACGTGAACTGGATCTCGATCAAGTAACCGGAAAGTGATGCAAGAGAGTCAGAAACTGGCGGATAACGCCCCCCGGACACAGAGTCCGGGGGGCGAACCGCCCGTCGCGTTTTCTAAGAGAGGCCCTGGGTCGCGATGAGCACTGCCGTCTTCTGGCTTGGTTGGACGGGCATTCTCGCCGTCGTCTTTGCCGCACCGCTGGCGCTCTCTGTCTGGCTAGGCGGCAGGTTGCGTATCAATCTCGCGGTCGATGTGGTGCTGGGATCGCTGGGCCTCCCCGCCCTGATCTACGTGCCCCAGTTCGTACACAGCACGGCGGCGCACTGGACGTTGTTCCTCGTCTTCGGCTGGTTCGGGACTCTGCTACTGGGGCTCGTCACCGCCACCGAGCGTTCTAGCTCGGCGATCGCCAAGCCTTTCCGTCGGCTGCTCGGGATCTTGCAGGCCTCGATGACCGCCTACATTCTGCGCCGCATTCTCTGGGGAGTTGGGCTGCTCCTGATCGTGAGCGCGATCACCTTCATCATCTTCTACCTCTTCCCGTCGGCCGATCCGGCCACCCTCCGGGCAGGACGAAACCCGAGCCCTCAAATCGTCGCCGCCATCCGGCACGCACTAGGTCTCGACAAGCCCATCTGGACCCAGTACTGGGCCTACATGAAGGGGCTTGTCACCCACTTCGATCTCGGCTACTCGTACTACAGCCAGGTCTCTGTCAAGAGCCAGATCTTCTCACGCCTGCCGGTGACGGCCGAGCTCGCGGTCGGTGCCTTCGTTCTCTGGATGTTGATCGGCATACCGATCGGGATCATCTCTGCCATCAAGCCGCGCACCATGCTCGACAGGGCGACGATGAGCGGCTCGCTGGTGGCGATCTCGGCGCCCGTCTACTGGCTCGGGCTGGTCGCCCTCTTCCTCTTCGCCAGGGATATCGGGCTCGTCCACATCTTCCCCGGGTCCGGCAGCTACGTCCCGATGACCAGCAACTTCGGCGAATGGTTCGGGTCGATGATCCTGCCCTGGACCGTGCTGGCGGCCTCCTTCGCCGCTTTCTACGCGCGCATGGTCCGAGCCCAGGTGCGAGAGACGATGTCGGAGGACTTCGTCCGCACCGCGCGGGCGAAGGGTCTCTCGGAGTGGCGTGTCATCTTCCGTCACGCCCTCAGGGCGGCGCTGACCCCGGTGGTGACCATGGCCGGGATGGACCTGAGCGGCCTGTTGGGCGGTGCGATCCTGACCGAGACCGTTTTCAACATCCCGGGCGTCGGGAAGTACGCCTACGACGCCATCACCAACGCCGACTTTCCGCCCATACAGGGCACCGTCCTGTTCAGCGCTTTCTTCATCATCACCGCGAACATCATCGTCGACGTCATCTACGCCTTCCTCGACCCGCGCGTCCGATACTGACGCCCATCCGATCATGAGCTCCCTACTAGAGATCCGCGACCTGCACGTGCATTTCAAGACGCGCGACGGCGTCGTGCGCGCGGTCGAGGGCGCGCGCCTTTCGATCGACCGCAGCAAGACGCTCGGCATCGCCGGTGAGTCCGGCTCGGGGAAGAGCGTGACGGCGCTCACGGTGATGGGCCTGACGAGATTTCCGAACGCCACGATCTCGGGTGAGATCGAGTTCGACGGCGTCGACCTCGTGACTCTGCCCGACAACCAGATGCGGCGCGTGCGCGGGCGGAGGATCGCGATGATCTTCCAGGACCCGCTCTCCTCGCTACATCCTCTCTACAAGGTCGGCTGGCAGATCGTGGAGGCGATTCAGACGCACGAGAACATCTCCAAGCACGAGGCGAGGGAGCGAGCGATACAGGCTCTGCGAGAGGTCGGTATCCCGAGTCCCGAGCGGCGGATAGACAGCTATCCGCACGAGCTCTCCGGCGGCATGCGCCAGCGCGTGATGATCGCCATGGCGCTCGTGCTCAAGCCGGACGTGCTGATTGCCGACGAGCCGACGACCGCGCTGGACGTGACCGTGCAGGCGCAGATACTCGACCTCATACGCAGGCTCAAGGATGAGTACGGGACGGCGGTGATCATGATCACGCACGACCTCGGCGTGATCGCCGAGCTGGCCGACGAAGTCGCCGTCATGTATGCCGGCCGGGTGATGGAGCGGGCGCCGCGCGAGGAGCTCTTCGTCACTCCGGAGCTGCCTTACACCTGGGGCCTGATGCGCTCGATCCCGCGCCTCGATGCACCGCGTCCGGGACGGCTCGACTCGATCTCCGGGCTACCGCCGAGTCTGATCCACCTTCCGTCGGGGTGTCCCTTCCATCCTCGCTGTCCGTATGTGATGGACGTCTGCCTGAAGACCGAGCCCGAGCTCGAGCAATCCGGGCCGGGCCATCTGGTCGCCTGCCATTTGCCGGTAGCGGAGCGGCAGCGTATCGGCCACGAGCTCCAGGATCGGGGAGTTTCTTTAACCAATGAGTGATACCCCGAAAAAAAACGCCGCTGGTTCCGCTCTCGCCGAGACTGTGAGCTCGAACGACCTCATCGTCGTCCGCGGCCTGACCAAGCACTTCGCGCTCACGCACGGTGTCTTCGTCAGTCGTGAGTTGGGCCAGGTTCACGCAGTCGACGATGTCTCGCTGGAGGTGAAGCGCGGCGAGACGCTCGGGCTGGTGGGCGAGACCGGCTGCGGGAAATCGACTCTCGCGCGTCTCGTGACCAGGCTGATCGAGCCCACCAGCGGCCAGATCGTCTTCGGCGGCCAGGACATCACGACCTGGTCGCGACGGAAACTGCGCCCGCTCAGGCGCGATATGCAGATCATCCTCCAGGATCCCTATTCGGCGCTAAATCCTCGCCGTTCGGTGGGTGCGATCATCGGCGAGCCCTTGCGAATACACAAGCTCGGCTCTAAGTCCGAACGGAAGGCTCGAGTTCGCGAAGTGATGGAGATGGTCGGGCTCAATCCCGAGCACTACAACCGGTACCCGTATGAGTTCTCGGGTGGGCAGAGGCAGCGGATCGGCGTTGCCAGGGCGATCGTGACCAAGCCGGAGCTGATCCTCGCCGACGAGCCGGTCTCGGCGCTGGACGTCTCGATTCAGGCGCAGGTCCTGAATCTGCTCGAGGATCTGCGCGACGAGATGGGTCTGACCCTTCTTTTCATTGCACACGATCTTTCGGTCGTGCGTCACGTCTCCGATCGGATCGCCGTCATGTACCTGGGCAAGATCGTCGAGCTGGCGCCGCCCGAGACGCTCTGCTCCCATCCCAAGCATCCTTATTCGGGAGCCCTGCTCTCGGCGGTGCCGGTCGCCACGGCCGGGGCCGACGAGGCGCGTAGCCGGCGCATCATTCTGCACGGCGATCCGCCCAGCCCGGTAGAGCCGCCGAGCGCCTGCCGCTTCCACACCCGTTGCCCCAAAGCGCAACAGATCTGCAGTGAAGTCGAGCCACCGCTCGAGCCGAAGGGCTCGCCGGAGCAGCTGGCGTCCTGCCACTTCCCGCTCAGCGAGGCTGAGATCGAGCGCGCCATTCTGCGGCCGCCCGAGGTTTAGCCCGGGCGCTCGGCTCGCGAAGAGCCTGTGCCACTAGGCCTGTACTCCCGGCGTGGCCGATCCGCGGCGCCAGCGACCGCGGGCCACCGGCATCCACGGCTTGACCGCCCCGAACGAACATCTCTACCGGAGTAGGCTCTAGAGTCAGTTCTCGTGGCGAGACGAAGACCGTCGACACCGGCAGAGCTTGCGCGCGGCGTGCGGGCCGGTGACAGGCGCGCGCTCGCGCAAGCCCTGAGCGTGGTTGAGCGCGGGGGGGAAGAGGCCGAGCAGTTGGTGCACGATCTTCATCCCGACAGCGGCGGTGCCTACAGGATCGGAGTCACGGGGCCGCCCGGTGTCGGTAAGTCGACCCTGATCGGCGCGCTCGTCAAGCACGTGCGCGAGCTCGGTAGGAGCGTCGGCGTGGTCTCGGTCGATCCCTCCAGCCCGTTCAGCAAGGGCGCGCTCCTGGGCGATCGCATCCGGCTCAGTGAGCATTTCCTCGACCCCGAGGTCTTCATCCGCTCGATGGGGACGCGCGGCCACTCGGGCGGTCTGGCCGAGGCGACTCTCGAGGCCCTGCTGGTGCTAGACGCCGCGGGCCGCGAGCTGCTCTTCGTCGAGACGGCAGGAGTGGGGCAGAGCGAGGTCGCGGTGAGCGGGATCGCCGACACGGTCGTGCTCGTGCTGATGCCCGGCTCGGGCGACTCGGTACAGGCGCTGAAGGCCGGGCTGATGGAGATTCCAGACGTGATAGCGCTCAACAAGAGCGACCATGCGACCGCCGCCGTCACGCTGGCCGAGTTGAGACAGGCACTCTCGCTCGGAGGCGCCGATGGACCGCCGATCGTGAGCACGCAGGCGTCCTCGGGTGACGGTGTCGATCTCCTCTGGCGGGAGATCGAGCGGCACCGTTCGGGGCTCGAAGAGAGCGGTGAGCTCGAGCAGAGGCGACGGGTGAATCTCCGCCGCGAGCTTCTCAACCTTGCCGCCGGCCGCATGCGCCGCGAGCTGGAACGAGCCAGCGCCGCCGACCCCAAGCTCGATGAGCTGGTCGACGCCGTCGCCGAGAAGCGCATGGATCCACTGAGCGCTGTGCGCGAGCTCAGATCGAGGCTGGGCTAGACGGCCCTCTGTCGCTGATGCTCACTTAGCGTGCCGCTTCGGGGCTGAGCGCCGGAAGCGTCTCGGCGGTATCGACCTTTCCGGTGGCCAGGTGCCTGGCGCGAGCCGTCAAGGCAAGACCGACAGCGACGGCGGCCACTCCCAGAGCGAAGAAGACGCCGCCGGGAAGCCTGGTGAGAACCTCCACGCCTGCGCCGACGAGGGCGGCGCAAGGAATCGTGATCAGCCAGGCGACGACGATGTTGCCGGCCACTCCCCAGCGAACCACCGAAAGCCGCGAGCCCGCCGCCCCCGCTCCGAGCACAGAGCTGGACACCGTATGCGTCGTCGAGACCGGAAAACCGAAATGCGCGGTCAACCAGAGCACGCTTCCGGCGGTCGCCTCGGCCGCGAAGGCGCGCGGCGGGTCGAGCTTAGTGATTCGTTGACCGACCGTGCGGATGATTCGCCAGCCGCCGGCGTAGGTGCCGAGCGACATCGCGGAGGCCGCGCCGATGATGACCCAGATCGGCGGTCTGGTGAAGTTGCTGTCGAGATGCCCCGAGGCGACCAGAGCCAAAGCGATGACCCCCATGGTCTTCTGGGCGTCGTTCATGCCATGGGTGAGAGCGAGCCAGCCCGAAGAGAGCGGTTGCAGGCGTCTGAAAAAGTGATTGGTGCGGTCAGGACGCCGCTTGCGGATCAGCCAGAGGATGACCAGCATCAAGAGCATCGCGCTCGGGATTGCGAGCAGCGGAGCGAGGAGCGACGGAATCAGCACCTTCTCGTAGAGCCCATGCCAGTTGATGACGTGCACGCTTGATCCGCCGAGCTGGCTGTGGAGCCCGAAGGCACTGATCGTCGAGCCGAGCATTCCTCCAATCAGTGCGTGGCTCGAGCTCGAAGGGAGGCCCAGGTACCAGGTCGTCAGGTTCCAGACGATCGCCCCGATCAGCCCGGCGAGGATGATCTTGAGCCCGGCCTCGCCCTTGAAGAGATCGTTGTTGACGATGCCCTTGGCGATCGTCGCGGCGACCTTGAACGAGATGAAGGCTCCGGCGAAGTTGAGCGTCGCGGCCCAGATGACGGCTACGCGCGGAGAGAGAGCCCGGGTCGAGACGGCGGTCGCGATCGAGTTGGCCGTGTCGTGGAAGCCGTTGGTGAAGTCGAAGAGAAAGGCGATCGCGACGGCCGCTACGAGCGTTGTCCAGAGCATCAGCTGTTCTTGACGACGATGTTTCCGATCAGGTGAGCAGCTGTTTCGGCCGAGTCGATCGCAGCCTCCAACGCCTCGAAGATGTCCTTCCACTGGATGATCAGCCTGGGTGAGACCTTGTCGTCCTCGAACAGCGCTCCGATCGCGTCGCGAGCGATCGCGTCGCCCTCGTCCTCGAGCTTCTTGAGTGCGACGAGTTGCTGCTGTACGCCTTTCAAGCCGCGCAATCCGCGCAGAGCGTTTGCCAGATGCTCGGTCGACCCGACCAGGATCCGGCACTGCTCGATTGCCTGTTCCATCGGGCTTTCGATGTGGTAAACGTCGATCAGCTCGGAGGCGTCGTCGGAGTAGTCGACGACGGTGTCGATCGCGCTTGCAAGCGAGTAGATGTCCTCACGGTCGAGCGGCGTGATGTACTGCGTGTTGAGGAGCCCGATGATCTCGGCGGTTATGTCGTCGCCCTTGTGCTCGAGATCTGTGACCTCCGCTTGGCTGATCGTCTCGCCGGCGATGCTGTTGAAGCGACGCTCGACGAGCTTCGCCGCCTCGAGCGCGTTCTCTCCGGCTTGAGTGAAGAGGTCGTAGAACTGAGCTTGACGTGGGACGAGAGAAAACCGCATCTCCGACTCCTTGCTAAGCGTTGTCGTCGCCACGAACGCTAGTAGAGAGCCGGCAGGCGGGCGTTACGAACCAGTTACAGAATGGATACCGCTGCTTCGTCGAGCTTCGAAGCGTGAAGTATGAGGCGATAGCCGAGGCCCGGAGTAGTGGAGATTCGCAACGCGACATCTGCCTTATCGAGCTTGTCCCGGAGCCTTTTCACGTAGACGTCGACCGAGCGGTCGCCGCGCACCATGCTGTAGCCCCAGACTTTTCGGTAGATGACGCCGCGCGGAACCGTCTCGCCTGCCGCCTCCGCTAGAGCGAGCAATACGCCACGCTCGCGCCTGGTGAGAGCGAGGGGCTCGTCGCGCCAGCTCGCCTTGCCGCTGGGAGAGACGATTCTGAGCTCTCCGAGCTCGAGCGTATGGGCGGCCGGCCGACGGCCGTGCCTGGCTGCGTTACGCACGCGGGCCAGGAGCTCTCGGTTGTCCATCGTGCCGTCGAGCACCTCGTCGGTGCCGGCATCGAGAAGCTCGCCGACGCGAGCCGACGACGACGAGTGAAGCCATACGACGAGAGTTCGCTCGGGATGCTCGCGCAGCATGCGACTGAGGAAGTAGGGGTCAGCGGAGCGCGGATGAAAGACGACCACGTCGAATCGTTCGCAGAGCAGGAGGTGCTCGGCCTCGCCGCTACGGCTCTTGACCGTCACGTCACAGCCGCCCTCTTCGAGCGCAACGCGGAGCCGATCAGCGTCATCGGCCAGAACCAGAATCCGCATCTGCTCAGAGTAACGGCTGGCGGCCGCTCGAGCGTGGAGGTGCGCTCCCCGCTGGACTCTTCACGAACTCTTAGCAGCAGCTCAGTCTCCTCTAAGCGTGATCGGAAACCATTGGAGAAGGAAGCGCGCCCCCATCGAGAAAAAGGAAACTGAAATGCGGCGACATGTCTCCAACGGATCCGGCCTCAGCCCCGAGCAACTTCAACTCGAGCTCTCGCGCTTGGCCGCAGAGCGGCAGAGACTTCGCGAGGCCGGTAGCGCGCGGGAACTGCTCGAACGTAACAGGCTGGAAATCGGCCGCCGCCAGTACGAGCTCTCGAACGCGCTGATACGGCGGCACCTCGCGCGACCTGCCGAGCGCGCCGCCTGAGCAGCTCCTGAATGCGGTTTCGGCCTGGCGTATGATCGGCTCTTTGGCTGAGCGCCGCAACGAGGAGCTTCACCGATTGCGCGGCGGCGACCTGTCCGGAGCGCTAGTCTCACCCGCGTGAGCAGCCACGGGCGAAAGCGATGAGCGGCGAGCTGGAGAATTTCTTCGCCGAGCTTCCTGCCCGAGCGGCCGAAAAGGATCTGTCCGGGGTGCGGGCTACTTACGTCTTCTCGATCGAAAGCGGGCAGTCCTGGACCGTTCGTGTCGAAGCGGGCCAGGTGACGGTCACGCCGGGTATCGACACGAGCGCCGATTGCACCATCTCAGCCTCGGAAGAGACCTTTATTCGCGTGCTCGATCGCGAGCTCGGGGTGATGGCGGCCTATCTGAGCGGAAAGGTCAAAGTGAGTGGCGATCTCGCTGCTGCCATGCAACTGGGGAAACTGCTGTCCTGACTTTCCGGCCCGCGGTCTTTTCAACGAAGTCCGAACAGCGCGCTCGGGCCCCTCGTGCCATGCATCTTCGAGAGCTCGCCTGCGTCGCCTGGCAGTTTCCGCTGTAGTCGGTGAATCTCGACGCCGAACGGGCGTCCCTCGAACGAGTGATGCGCGGCGCGAGATTAGTCCCTCGAACGAGTGATGTGAGACGACAACGGCCCGCGACCGTTTTACAATGAGCGCTTCTCCCCCCACGGTAGGAGCTGGTTTGTGTTGTGCCTAGGTCGTCCGGCGGCGGGGGGAACCGAGGTCTTCCGCCGCACGGACTCGTATCGCCGCAAGAAGGATCGGTATTGCGCCGGTATGCCGGCCCGTGCCTCAACCAGCTGCTCGGAGCGCCTCTCACGAGCGACGCTCGGAATGGGTAATGGACACGAACGCCCTTAACGGTGGCGATCAAATGGATGATCGCCGCCACGAAGTGTCTCCTCTGGTAGCCGAGTTGGCGCTTCTCCTCGTACTGGCCTACATTCTCAGCTTCTGGCTGGCGCTCAACGGCTCGGCGCTCAGGGAGGGTGTCTTGTTCGGAGCGCTTGCGATAGCCGGGTGCTCAGCCGCTTTCGCTGTGCGCCGAGCTCTAGGTTCGATCAGGGCGGTCTGGTGGACGGTTCCGTTCGTCTGTCTACTTCTGGCGGCGGGCGAAGGGGGTCGCTTGGTCGCGGGCCATCTGAACGCTAGCGTCGGCTCGCGTTGGCTGGTCAGCGGAGTGTTGGTGCTGGGCGCCTACTCGTTGCTGATCCTCGGCGCGTTGCGAGCGCTAGCCGGCTCCTCGGCGATTGCCTGGTCACTCGGTCTGATCGACTCGGCCATGATCGGCCTCGCGGCTTCGGCACCCTGGCTCGGGCTGGTCGTACTGCCACGGTTGAGCGATCACGGCGGCGACGTCCTACTCCCTCAGCTCGTCGCTCCTGTCGTCGCGGCGGTAGCTCTGCTCATGATCGCGCTCTCGAGCCAGGCTTCGCTGGAGACGGGGGCTTCGTCCTTCGTGCTCGTGGCGGCCGTCGGCGCCGGGCTCGCGGAAGGCCTCCTCGTTTCCCGCCAGCTGCTCGCGAATGGGAGCATCGCGGCCGTTCAGGGTGCCGCGGCGGGAGTAGCGCTACTGATCGTTGTCGCGGCCGAGACGACCGGTCGATCCAAAATAGCCCGCGAACGCAATCGTTACGGTCTGGGGGTAGCGAGGCTGGTGATCATGCTCGGCGCCTTCGCCGCTTCGCTGGCCTATGCGGGATACGCCTTCCGGCGCGGGGACCAGCTCGCCGGGTTCGCCGTCACGAGCACCGTGTCGGTTCTGTTGGTCTTGCGGCTGTTCGTGCAGGTACTGGAACGCCATCGTCATTCGGCCAGGCTCGAAGAAGCGCTCCGCGAGCAGGAGCAGCTGGCCGTGATGGACTCCCTGACCGGCCTCTACAACAGGCGCTTCCTGGATGCCGAGCTGAAGCTCGAGCTCGACCGGAGCGCAAGAACACAGGTGCCGGTCGGAGTGCTTCTCTGCGACCTCGATCACTTCAAGCTGATCAACGACAAGTACGGGCACCTGGTCGGGGACAGTGTGCTGAGAGAGGTCGGTCGGCGGCTGCTGAACGCGGTGCGAAACGGCGATCTCGTAGCCCGCTACGGCGGCGAGGAGTTCGTCGTGCTGCTTCCCGACGGTGGCAAGGAGAAGTTGAGAGAGATCGGCGAACGCTGCCGGAGAGCTTTCGAGGAGGTGCCGTTCCAACTTCCCCACGGTCACGAGGCGCTGGTGACGATATCGATCGGGGGCGCCTGCTGGCCCGAGGACGCGGGCACGCCTCGCGAGCTGGTCGGAGCAGCGGACACTGCTCTCTATCGGGCGAAAGCGGGAGGACGAAACCGGATCCATCTCAGCGACCAAGCTTCGACCGATATCTCTTCGCTGGTCGCGTCCGCCCCGGAGTCGAGCTGGTATTTCGAGAATCCGCCGCAGGCGGAGTCGTCGTTCGCGCTCGAATCTCAGCCGGCGGAAGCGCCGGCTCTGGAGGAGGAACCTGCCCCGGCTGAGAAGGTGACGGAAGAAGTCGAGCAGATGGAGCGCTGGGCCATGCTGGTGGCGCGCGCGCTCGGCCTGGACGAGAACGCGCAACGCCGCTGTGCTCTGGCGGCTCGCTATCACGACATCGGTAAGAGCGCTCTTCCGGAATCGATCCTGGACAAGCGCGGCCCGCTCTCGCCGGTCGAGTGGGAGCTCGTGCATGAGCATTCCGAGCGGGGCGCCGCCCTGGTCGAGCTGGCGCCCGAGCTGGTGAGTATCGGCGACATCATCCGCGAGCATCACGAGCGCTTCGACGGGCGCGGCTATCCGGAAGGGAAGGCGGACAAAGAGATCTCGCCCGAGGCGCGAATCGTCGCCTGCTGCGACGCCTGGATGGCGATGCGCAGCGAACGGCCGTACGCCGAAGCGAAATCGGTGAGCGAGGCGCGGGCGGAGCTTCTCGCCGGGCGAGGGAAGCAGTTCGATCCCGAGGTCGTCATGGCCTTCCTGATGTTCGACGAAGGTGACTTCGAGGGCGCGGAGAGAACTCTGGACGGGCTCACGCCGCGCGTCTGACTCGAGCTGGCGAAGAGAAGGACGAGCGTCCGAAACCTGAGGCTAGGTCTTGCTGCGCCTGTCTTCGACCTCGCGCCGCTCGCCGTTCGCCCGGCGCTCGGCGCTCGTACGGCGCTCGGTCACGAAAGGAGCAGTCATGCGCGGTTGCGTATCTACCGGCTCCGCAGTCTCCTCTGTAGTCGCCTCCGCAGTCGCCTCCGCAATCGGCTCCGCAGTCGCCTCCGCGGTGGGCTCTTCGTAGTGAAGCGCGGGATCGCCGTTGGTGCCGTTTTCCTGGGTGGGCTGGTCGAGCAGGAGCCGTGCGCGGGCGAGTCGCTTGCGTTGAGCCTGTGCCTGCGCGAGCGCCTGGCGCGTCACCTCTAGACGTTCGCCGAGCTCGGCTATCTGATTCTCCAGCGCTTCCTGTGCGCCGCGAAGCGCCGTTGCATCGAGCAAGCCGAGGACTTCATCGAGCTGAACTAGCTGCTGTTCGAGATCGGATGCCACATATCACCTCCGCCGGTTTGGTCCAGCGTGGTATCGGGGGGACGACGGATTTATCGCCGTTTCGCTCTCTTGCCATTAGCTTCTATCACTGAGTCGAGGGATGTCGACTCGAATTCGCCAGGACGGGACTCTTTTCGCTCAAACCTCGGGCTCGCTGCCTCGGCGTTAGGCCAGGCTAAGTCTGAATCTTTCGAAGCTTGAACTCCTCGAGGATGCCCTGCGTCGCGGTGGCGCCGACTCGCGTGGCGCCGGCGTTCATTGCATCGATCAGCGCGTCGAGCGTGCGCACGCCGCCGGCGGCCTTGACGCCGATACCGGCCGACACCGCTCCCCGCATCAGGCGCAGGTCATCGAGCGTGGCGCCCGAGGGAGCGAAGCCGGTGGAGGTCTTGACGAAGTCGGCGCCCGCCTCCTCGCTGAGGCGGCAACCGAGCAGCTTCTGAGCGCGGTCGAGATAGGCGTTCTCGAGAATCACCTTGACCAGCGCCCGCCCGGCGGCCACCTCGACGACGGCCTGAATGTCGGCGCGAACCTCGTCCACGGCGCCGGAGCGGAGCCGGCCGATGTTCAGCACCATGTCGAGCTCCTCGGCGCCCTCGGCAATCGCCCGCTCGGCCTCGAACGCCTTGACCGCGCTGGTCGAGGAGCCGTGCGGAAAGCCGATCACCGTGCTGACCTTCACTTCCGAGCCCGCGAGCAGCTCGTGAGCCAGCACGACGTCGCAGGGCTTGACGCAGGCGGAGGCGACGTCATAGAGGCGCGCCAGCTCGCAGCCGTCCTTGACCTCGTCAGTGCCGAGCTCGGGCTTGAGCAGCGAGTGGTCGATCGTCTTGGCGACCTGCTCGTAAGTGAGCGTCTCGATGCTGAAGGGCTCAGTCACCATCAAGGTCAGGATACGCGCCGAACGCTATTACCAGTAATCGGGCCCATTAGCATCGAACGTCTTAATAAACAACTTGCGCGTCAGTGCCTCTGTAGCTGCGCCCCTCGCCACTGTCGCCTCAGCCGTTATCGCAGAGAGCTGATCTGCAACCGATTCGAGTACTGAGAGGGCGATACCTGGCGCGAGGGCGAACTCGTTGCGGAGTGTTACCCACCAGCCGGAGGCCAACCAGATCGCCACGTCCCTATCCAAGCCGACCTGCACTTCATCAGGTGCACCGACTACAGCCTGGATGTTGTGGCCACCAAGTGGTCTTCCGTGACATTCCGCTGTCATGTCGAAGCGCAGCAATCGGTAATCCGGAGAGTGCGCATCCGGGTGTGTGTTCCAGGCGCCGCTCTTCGGCCGGAGGAGATAGTGCGTGGAGTTCATCGTGCGCCGCCGATGGTCACATATTCATTCTGATCCATCGAGAATCGCTGCGAGCGTTCTTTGGAGGACCGCCGCGACCGACACGGCGGGCGCGGCTCACCAAACGCTGTCCCCAACCTCCCAACACGAGCTCCGCTTCCAACTCCGGTTAGCTCGCCCCGCGTCTAGGAGCAGACGAGTCACACGCGCCGAAGGCGCGCAGGCTCGTACAAACGCAGAGTTAATACCGCGAAAAGTCTTCGCCGGCTACGCCGGCGGACTTTTCGCGGAGAATCAGGGGCGAAGGGACTCGAACCCCCAACCCCCGGTTTTGGAGACCGGTGCTCTACCAGTTGAGCTACGCCCCTAGGGTTCGGCGACGATTCTACTCACGCCGACCGTTCGCGTACCGCAAGGAAGCTGGTCGCTGGGCGCGTGCGCCCGGGCGCGCATCATCGCCGCTGACCGGCAATCCGACGGGAATCGAACGACTTTCGACGGTTTAAGTAGGGGAAAGGTGCCTGGACCTCGTATTCTCTAGGAGTGGCCGTCGAGGACGTCAACTCTCTCTGGCGAAAATACCGCGCCAACCGTGATCAGCAGCTTCGCGACCGGCTCATCCTGACCTATGCGCCGCTGGTCAAGTTCGTTGCCGGCCGGTTGGGCTCCGGGCTGCCCGCCCACGTGGACGAAGGCGACCTGGTCTCGTACGGATTGCTCGGGCTGATCGGAGCGATCGAGCGCTACGACCCCGACCGCGACGTCAAGTTCGAGACCTATGCGATCGCCCGGATCAAGGGCTCGATCATCGACGAGCTGCGGGCGATGGACTGGGTGCCGCGCTCGGTACGTGCGCGGGCGCGTGACATCGAGCGCGCGATCGGCGAGCTGGAGGCGCAAACCGGGCGCGCTCCGACCGAAGAGGAGATCGCCAGCAAGCTCGGCGTCAGCCAGGACGAGCTGGGCGAGAATCTGCTCGAGATCTCGCGCTCCTCGATCGCCGCTCTGGACGAGCTCTGGACGATCTCCTCGAGCGGAGGCGACCAGGTCGCTCTGATCGACACGATCGAGGACACACAGGGGCCGGAACCGCAGACGGCGTTGGCGCAGACCGAGATGCGCGAGGCGCTGGGCGAGGCGATATCGCGCCTGCCCGAGCGCGAGAAGCTGGTCGTCACGCTCTACTACTACGAGGAGCTGACGCTGCGTGAGATCGGCGAGGTGCTCGGAGTGACCGAGTCGCGCGTCTCGCAGCTCCACACCAAGGCGATCCTGCGGCTCAAGGCGCGTCTCGGCGGCGCTCAGACACGCGCCGCGCTCGAGCGCAGCTAAGTGCCGGGAGAAAGTCTGGCGACTCTCCCCCGCGTTGTGATTGCGTAAGTCACTCGCGCCTTGCGGCGCTGCGCGACTTCTGCTCCTACTTGCCAGGGCGAGATCGTTCGGGGTGCTCTGTGGGGTTCGGGCTCGTCAAGGACGGCGTTGGGTGAGCCGCAGCCGCGCATGTCGGCTGCGGCGGCGTCGCGGGACTCGGCGCGGAGGGGGCGCTCGAGCCCCGCGAAGGGTTGAGTGGGACTGTCGACTTTCCGTGCTCACTACCTCAATCGCGCATTGCTATCGGGGTAGGCTCTAAGATCGCATTCGCAATCGGTCTAGGAGGAAGAGCGCATGCCCGCTGTCGAGCCCGGCAAGATCCGTAACCTCGCTGTCGCAGGTCACCGCGGGACGGGGAAGACATCGCTTGTCGAAGCGTTGCTCTTCCAGTCCGGTGCGACGACCCGGCTCGGAACCGTCGAGGCAGGCACGACCGTCTCGGACTGGGACGAAGACGAACGTAAGCGCCAGCTGTCGCTACAAGCCTCCACCTGCCACGTGCTCTGGCGCGGGCAAAAGCTCAACCTGATCGACACGCCCGGGGACGCCGGCTTCCAGGGTGATCTGCTGGCGGCGCTGCGCGTGGTCGAAGGAGTCGTGCTGGTCGTGAGCGGGGTCATGGGGATCGAGGTGCAGACCGGTCGGATCTGGAAGCGCGCCGAAGAGCTCGGCCTGGCGCGCTGCCTCGTCGTCAACATGCTCGACCGCGAGCGCGCCGATTTCTTCCGTGTGCTTTCACAGCTTCAGTCTCAGCTCTCGCCTCATTGCGTCGCGGTTCAGATACCGATCGGCGCCGAGCACGAGCTCAAGGGCGTCGTCGACCTGCTGCACCTGAAGGCCTACACCAGCCCCGAGGGTGGTAAGGAAGCCACGGCCTCCGAGATTCCCGCCGAGATCGCGGATCGCGTGAACGAATATCGCGAGAAGTTGCTCGATGCCATCGCCGAGACCGACGAAGTGCTGATGGAGCGCTATCTCGAGGGCGAGGAGATCGGCGGCGAGGAGTTGGCGGCCGCGCTCGAGCGGGCCATCTTGCGCGGCGAGGTCTATCCGGTCGCCTGCACGGTCGTGACCAAGAACCTCGGCTCGACCGCCTTGCTCGATCTCGTCTCCGAGTGCATGCCGTCGCCGCTCGAGAAGGGCGCCCCGAGCGGTCTCGACGAGGTCGGCACCGGCGCGTTCGTGTTCAAGACGATCGCCGATCCCTTCGCCGGGCGGATCAACGTCTTCCGGGTCGTGGACGGCGCCGTCAAGTCCGACTCCACGCTCACGAATCCGCGCACGCGCGGCAAGGAGCGCATCGGCCAGCTCCTGCTGATGCAGGGCAAGGAGCACTCCAGCGCGGACGAGATCGGCGCGGGAGACATCGCCGCGGTGGCCAAGCTCAAGGATGTGCAAACCGGCGACGCGCTGCTCGACTCCGATCGCCACGTCGAGTTGCCTGCGATCGGCTTCCCGGAGCCGGTGATGAGCTTCGCGATCACGCCCAAGGCCAAGGGCGACGAGGAGAAGATGGCCGCGGCCCTGCGCCGCCTGGCCGAAGAGGATCCGACTCTGCTCATGCGCCGCGACCCGCAGACCGGCGAGCAACTGCTCTCGGGCATGAGCCAGATGCACGTCGAGGTCGCGGTCGAGCGGCTCAAGCGCCGCTTCGGCGTGGAGGTCGAGCTGCACCAGCCGCGCGTCCCCTACCTGGAGACGATCCGCAAGGAGGCGCGCGGGCACGGTCGCTACAAGAAGCAGACCGGAGGGCGCGGGCAGTTCGGTGACTGTCACATCGTCATCGAGCCGATCGGCGCCGACGCCGACTACGAGTTCCTCGACAAGATCGTCGGTGGCGTCATCCCGCAGAGCTTCCGGCCGGCGGTCGACAAGGGAATCCAGGAGGCGATGCAGCGCGGCGAGCTGGCCGGCGCACCGGTCAAGGGCGTTCGAGTGCGCCTGGTGGACGGCAGCTACCACACCGTCGACTCCTCCGAGATGGCGTTCAAGATCGCCGGATCGATGGCCTGGAAGCAGGCTTACGTGGAGGCCGACCCGGTCGTGCTGGAGCCGATCATGGAGATCGAGGTGACGGTTCCCGACGAGGCTGTCGGCGCGGTCAACGGCGACCTCAACTCTCGCCGCGGACGCCTGCAGGGAATGGAGCCCGCGGGCGGGATGACGATAATCCGGGCCGAGGTGCCGATGGCCGAGATTCTCACCTACTCGCAGTCACTGACCTCGCTCACCGGCGGGCGCGGCGACTACCACATGCAGTTCGTCCGCTACGAGGAAGTTCCGGTGCACATCGCCCAGAAGATCGTCGAGCAGGCCAAGAAGGAACGCGAAGAGGCGTAGTCAACGACGCTTCATTCGCAGAGAGGATCTGTAGGCTAGGCGCTATGCGCATCACGCGCAACGAACTATCCAAGCCCTGTGCGATTTGCGGACGGCGGTTACTCATGGGCGAGCAGTTCAGTCTCTTCTCGCCCGGAGGGAACGACGAGCTGGTCGAAGTCTGCCGTCTCTGCTCGGAGAAGGCGATCGACCACGGCTGGTCGAGAGAGGGGACGCCGACGACACCGACCCGCGCCGAGGTTCACAAGAAGCGCGGTCTGCTCTCCTCGCTCTTCGGCGTCGCTCGCGGCGAGATGGAGGACAGCATGCTTCCCGAGCCGATCCTGCGGCGGCTGGACGACGAGGCTCTCGTGATCGTCGAGGCGGCAGACGTCTTCAACACGAGCCCTTACCGGCGCACGATCGGTGGCGTGGCGCGAAGCCTGGGCGAGCCGCACGCGAGCATCGTGGCGCTCTCGGGCGTGAAGGCGGAGTTCGTGTTGACGGTCGGCTGGGAGCTGTCCTGGTACCAGTACCGCATCTCGCTCGACTCGGCGCAGCAGGTGAGACTGGTCGAGCGCGGGCACGAGTTGCAGGAGCTGAAGCAGCCCTTCACCAACTGGAATGCGCGCGTCGAGGAGGACGGTCGCGTGGTTCCGGACGTGGCCCGCATCGACTCGCTCGGCTGAGCGCGGCGAGCAGCTCCTCTGGCATTGTCGCCGTCTGCTCGTAGAATGCGAGACAGATGATCTACTGCGTGATTCCTCCCGAGCTTGTGGACGATCTCTACGAGCGGATGGTCGAGTACTACAAAGACAATCCCAACGTCGAGGTCATCATCGATCGCCGCGGCGGCACGGGATCGGAACCGCCGTCGGCCAAGAAGACGAAATCGAGCGAAAAGCGGCGAGCGCGCATTCCGGGCACCTTCCCCGAGATCGAAGCTCACTAGAGTCTCCAGCACGGCACGGGAACAGGGTTCGGCTAGGGGCGCGTGTAAGGTGCGCTTCGTGAGGCGGAAGCTGGTCGTATTCGTTCCGGAGTCGGCGCTGGAGGACGTGCGCGAGGCGCTGTTCGCCGCGGGTGCCGGGCATATCGGCGGCTACGAGCGCTGCGCCTGGCACACGGCGGGAACGGGCACGTTCCTGGGCGGCGAGGGCACACGGCCGAGCGTAGGGGAGGCGGGCCGGGAGCAGCGTGTGCCGGAGCTCCGCCTGGAGACTGTCTATCCGGCCGAGCTGGAAGACGAGATCGTGCGTGCGCTTCGCAAGTCCCATCCCTACGAGGAGCCGGCCTTCGATCTCTACGAGCTGCGCGAGCCGGGGCCGTGATCAGGGCGCGCCTCTTCACCGACGGCGGTGCCCGAGGCAACCCCGGCCCGGCCGCCTACGGCTACGTGCTCGAAGCCGAGGACGGAACGGTGCTGGACGCCCGCGGCCAGACAATCGGAGTGGCAACCAACAACGTTGCCGAGTACAGCGGTCTCGTCGCCGGGCTGGCGAAGGCCGTCGAGCTCGGAGTGGGCGAGCTCGAGGTGGTCTCGGACTCCGAGCTCGTGGTGCGGCAGATGTCGGGCGACTATCGAGTAAAGAACGAGGGCCTCAAACCGCTCTATCTCCAGGCCAGCGGGCTCGCTTCACGGCTCGCGAAGGTGAGTTACCGGGCCGTGCGGCGCGAGCACAACAAGCTCGCCGACCGTCTGGTGAACGAAGCCCTGGACGCTTCGAGCAGCCGCTAGCGAATCGTCGCACCGGGCTATACTTCGCCGCACGCGGATGTAGCTCAGTTGGCTAGAGCGTCTGCTTGCCATGCAGAAGGTCGAGGGTTCGAATCCCTTCATCCGCTTGAAGCCGTCGGGCGTCCGGGACCCGGCGGCTTTTCCAGCTACCGAGGCTGGCGGAGAGTCGTTTCCCGCTCGGCGGCGATAGTCTCGAGTCGGAAGCGAAGCCGGCGCTTGTACTAGGATTCGCGCGCACGGCGCGGTGGCCGAGTGGCTAGGCAGAGGCCTGCAAAGCCTCGTACAGCAGTTCGATTCTGCTCCGCGCCTCTATTTGCATCTGCTCGGGCCTAAGCGAGGCTCGGGCGCTCGTGTTGCTCAGAGCCGGCGCACGAGGGCGAGGGCGCCGGTCGCGATCAACGCGGCGGCGATTGCGACGAGCGCGAGCGCTGCTGCCGTCGGCACGAAAAACGCTGCGACCGCGGAGGCGACCACGGCGATCGCGATGCCAGCGAGAAATAGGGGAAAACGGAGTTGTCTGCGCATGAGAAGTGCGTCTGTAACCCTCCGCTCATGATCGGCAGCGCGCTCCGAGCGTCAACCCCTAAGTTGGGGGTTCGGCGGGCGCGTCGGCTAGAGTTCCGCTTCCGATGCCTGCGACCTTGATGAACGGTTCTGAGCTCGCGGCCCGGGTGCGCGCCCGAATTGCCGAAGACGTGCGCGAGCTCGGTCGTGTCGCGCTCGCCACGGTGCTCGTCGGCGACGACCCGGCCTCGCACGTCTACGTGGGCTACAAGCACAAGGATTGCGCCGAGGTCGGAATCGAGTCCATCGATCATCGTCTCCCCGCTGACGCCAGCGAGGAACAGGTGCTCGCGCTGGTGCGCGCCCTGAACGACGACGACCGGATCGACGGCTTCATCATCCAGTCGCCGGTCCCCGCTCAGATCAACGAGCCGCGCGTGATGGAGGCGATCGACCCGACCAAGGACGTCGACGGCTTCAGCCCCGTCAACGTCGGGCGCCTCTGGCTCGGCCGCGAGGGTCATGTCTCGGCTACGCCGCTGGGGATCATGGAGCTTCTCCGCGCCTACGACGTGGAGCTGGAAGGCGCCGACGCGGTGATAGTCGGGCGCAGCGAGATCGTGGGCAAGCCGATGGCCGCCCTGCTGCTGCGCGCGAACGCGACGGTGACCTTCTGCCACACCCGCACGCGTGACATGGCGGAGCGCACCAGGAAGGCCGACCTTCTCGTCGCGGCGGCCGGGCGCGCCGGTCTGATCCAGCCCGAGATGGTCAAGCCCGGCGCCACGGTCATCGACGTCGGGATCACGCGTACGGACGCTGGGCTGGTCGGCGATGTCGATCGCAGCGTCGCCGAGGTGGCCGGTCTGCTCACCCCGGTGCCGGGCGGCGTCGGCCCGATGACGAGAGCGATGCTCCTCGCCAACACGATCCGCGCGGCTCGTGTCAGGCAAGGATTGCTTGCTTTCGACTAGCTACAACGTTATTTTTGCCTGGCTTCGACCACAGCTCGACGGCTCGGTGCCTGGGCCGTCGTAGGTTCAAGGAGGAAATGTTGGCTCAGGGCACCGTCAAGTGGTTCTCCAACGAGAAGGGCTTTGGATTCATCGAGCGAGAGGGCGGAGACGACGTCTTCGTCCATCACTCCAAGATCACCATGGACGGATATCGCACTCTTGTCGAAGGACAGAAGGTCGAGTTCGAGATCGTCCAGGGCGAGAAGGGCTTACAAGCCGAGAACGTTCAAGTCGTTTGAGGATCACACACAGGTAGTCGTCGAAACGGGCCCCGCGGGGCCCGTTTCTTTGCCCGCTTCCTCGGACGGGTCATCGCCGTGAAGGCGATGACCCTGACACCGCTGGCGGCACGATCCTCTCCGAGCCCGTGTGTCCACACTGTTCTCTCCGGGCTCGCACCGCCAGCGGCGCCCCGAGAAACCGGCTTCGTTATTCCGTTGTCCGGCCCCGCGTTATCTGGTTCAAGTCGTGTGTCGTAGCGCCCGACTTTGAGAGACCGGGTGGAGGTGGCTGAGATTGTGAGCGCTGCAACGTGGCAGTCGGCCCGCTGATCTGACAGCACCGGCACGCCGCTCCAATATGCGAAAGACTGTAGAGAGGGTAGTAAGTGAGAGTAACCTCCCGCACAACCTCTGGACCAGTCGCCCGGCGAGCTCGACCTTCCGGTCAGACTAGCGCTGGACTTTGCTTACAGAGCTGCCCGGTTGATTACTCACAAAGATACTAAACCAAAGCATGGGGGCCGCTCAGGGTGTACACGCTAACTCCCGAACTTACAATCGGCGTGATACTAGGGGAAGAGAATTACGCTGGTTATAGTATGACTCACATTAAGAAGGCGCTTTAACAGAGTTTATGAACAAGAAGACCGAAGAAGAACAAAACAAGTTCTACTATGTCGGTGCTATGGACTACAGAACACCGCGCCGACCACCTCTCTGGGCGAAGAGAACGGGAGTGACCTGGCCTTTCGTGAAACTCACTATCAGTGGTGACGAAATAACAGTTGCACCCAGATGGATATTCAGGTTGTTTGCTTCGAAGTGGCGATTTCGCGTCGAAGAAATTGAAAGTGTAAAGCTGAGGGCATCACCATTTGGCGGCAAGGACTACACCTTTTCGCTGATCAGCGGTAGGGCAGTAAGGTTTACAGTGTTTCCGCGAGAAGCGCCATCGCTCTCGAAGGTACTGGAAGCACTAGGGCTGTCAATCGAGAACCGTTAACTAGCCCAGCATACGAGCATAGGTCCGATATTGGGTGTCCGACCTTCCGTTATCTGGTCCAGGTCGCGTGTCGTAGCGTCCGATCAGCCAGGCCGTTTTCGGCGGAGACCTCGAAAGTAGGACGTCTTCTGACTAAAGGGCGAACCTCCGGCCTCGTCGGGATCGAGCAAGCGAGACAACAACCCGAACTAACGAATCACGTGCGGCGTAAGGCGTATGCCGTCCGCATCCCGCCGCTGCGACTGGCAGGATTCAGCCGTGGCCATCTCGCGCGAAGAGGTTCTGCACGTTGCCAAGCTGGCGCGGCTGGCGCTGAGCGAGGAGGAGGTCGATCGCTTCGGGGAGCAGCTGAACGCGATCCTGGAGGCGATCGGGAAGGTCTCGGAGCTCGATCTGGCCGACGTGCCGGCGACTTCGCATCCACTGGCGCTTGTCAACGTGGTCGACGCCGACGAGCCGCGCCCGTCTCTGGTGCTCGAGCAGGCGCTGGCAAACGCGCCCGAGAGTGAAGCCGACGCCTTCCGAGTTCCGGCCGGTGCCTAGTTCCGTCGATACGCTGCGCCTGACCGCCGAGGAGGCGACGGGCCTGATCGAGCGCGGCGAGGCGAGCGCCGAGGAGCTGCATCGCGCCTATCTGGATGCGATCGCCGAGCGTGACGGCGAGATCCATGCCTATCTGAAAGTCGCAGAGGAGTGCCAGGGCTCGAGCGTGCCGATCGCGATCAAGGACGTGATCACCACCGAGGGCATCGAGACCACCGCCGGCTCGAAGATCCTCGCCGGCTACGTGCCGGTGTTCGACTCGACCGTGGCGGCGAAGCTCAAGCAGGCGGGCCTGCCGGCGCTCGGCAAGACGAACATGGACGAGTTCGCCATGGGCTCGTCGACCGAGAACTCGGCTTACGGCGCCACGCACAACCCGTGGGACCTGGAGCGGGTGCCGGGCGGCTCGTCGGGTGGCTCGGCGGCGGCGGTAGCCGGCGGCATGGCGCCCTGGGCGCTCGGCTCGGACACCGGCGGCTCGATCAAGCAGCCCGCCTCGCTCTGCGGCCTGGTCGGTCTGCGCCCGACCTACGGCACCGTCTCGCGCTACGGCATCATCGCCTTTGCCTCCAGCCTCGACCAGGTCGGCCCGCTCACCAAGACGGTGCGCGACTGCGCGCTGCTCTACCGGATCATCGCCGGGCGCGACCCGCTCGACTCGACTACCGTCGAGCTGCCCGAGCCGGTCAGCCTGCCCGAGCTGGAGGACCTGAAGGGGATGCGCGTCGGCGTGCCCAGGGAGATGAACGAGGCCGAGGGGATCACACCGGGCGTCAAGACCGAGGCCGATCGTGCCATCGCGCTCTGCGAGGAGCTGGGCGCCGAGGTCGAGGAGTGCTCGCTGCCGCTCTCGATCGAGTACGGGCTCGCCTGCTACTACCTGATCGCCCCGGCGGAGGCTTCCTCGAACCTGGCCCGCTACGACGGCGTCCGCTACGGGCACCGGGCCAAGGACGCGGAGAGCCTGATCGAGATGTACGAGCGCACGCGCGACGAGGGCTTTGGCGACGAGCCCAAGCGCCGCATCATGATCGGCACCTACGCGCTCTCGGCCGGCTACTACGACGCCTTCTACGGCCAGGCGCAGAAGGTGCGCACGATCATCGCCCGCGAGCACGCCGCGCTGTTCGAGCGCTTCGACCTGATCGTCAGCCCGACCTCGCCGACGGTGGCCTTCAAGCTGGGCGAGAAGGCGCAGGACCCGCTGGCGATGTATGCCTGCGACCTGCTCACCATCCCGGCCAACATGGCCGGACTGCCCGGGCTTTCGATTCCCTGCGGGCTCTCGGAGGGGTTGCCGGTGGGCTTCCAGCTGACCGGGCCGCAGTTCTCCGAGAATGTCCTCTTCCGCGCAGGTCACGCGCTCGAGCGAGCGCTCGGCTTCGATTTCGTCCCGCCGCGGCTGGGAGGTGGCGCGTGAGCGAGTGGGAAGCGGTCGTCGGGCTCGAGATCCACGTCCAGCTGAAGACGAGGACGAAGATGTTCTGCCGCTGTGAGACCTCCTTCGGGCTGGGGCCGAACGAGCGCACCTGCCCGGTTTGCCTCTCGCACCCCGGCACTCTCCCGGTGCCGAACGGGAAGGCGATCGAGTGGACGATCAAGCTAGGTCTGGCGCTGGGCTCCAGGATCGCCGAGCGGGCGCTCTTCGCGCGCAAGAACTACTTCTACCAGGACCTGCCTAAGGGCTACCAGATCTCCCAGTACGAGGCGCCGCTGTGCGTCGGCGGCAGCCTCGTCGTGCCCGGGCCCGCGGGTGAGCGCGAGATTCGCCTCAACCGCGCCCACCTCGAGGAGGACGCGGCTAAGACGATCCACGTCGGCGGGGTGGAGGGGCGCATCGTCGGTGCCGAGCACTCGCTGGTGGACTTCAACCGCGGCGGCACGCCCCTGATGGAGATCGTCACCGAGCCCGACATCCACTCGGCCGAGGAGGCTAAGCGCTTCCTCCAGCTGCTGCGCCAGACCGTGGTCGAGCTCGGCATCTCCGACGCCGAGATGGAGAAGGGGACGCTGCGCTGCGACGCCAACATCTCCGTGCGCCCGGCCGGCTCGAGCGAGCTACGCACCCGTTGCGAGCTTAAGAACATGAACTCCTTCAACTTCATCGGGCGCGGCATCGAGGCCGAGATCGCGCGCCAGGTCGAGCTCTACGAATCGGGCGGCGAGGTCACGCAGGACACCTACGACTTCGACGCCGCCTCGGGCACGCTGACCGTGCACCGCTCCAAGGAGGAGGCGCAGGACTACCGCTACTTCCCCGAGCCCGACCTGGTGCCCTACGAGCCGGAGCCCGAGCTGATCGAGAGGCTCAGGGCCGAGATACCGGAGTCGCCCGGCGCGCGGATCACGCGGCTAGAGCCGGTGCTCGGCTACGAGACGGCGTTGGGACTGGTGACGGCCGGTCGCGACGCCCTCTATTCGGCGCTCGTGGAAGAGGGAGTGGAGCCGAAAGAGGCCGCGAATGTCCTCATGAACCAGCTTGCAGCAGCCGGCGTCGATCCGAGTGCAGTCAATCCTGGCGAATTCGCAAAGCTGATCGAAAAGCGCTCAAGCATCCCGACTGCCGATTTCAACAGAGGGGTTGGCGCCAGCGGATCGTCGAGTTTCGCGGCGATCGATTTCATCTCGCAGAGCGCGATCTCCGACACGAGCGAGCTCGAGCCGATCATCGAGCGCATCCTCGCCGCCAATCCGGGCCAGGTCGAGCAGTACCGCGGCGGTAAGGAAGGCGTGCTCGGCTTCTTCGTCGGCCGGGTGATGAAGGAGACCGGCGGCAAGGCCAACGCCAAGGTTGTCAGCGAGCTCGTGCGCGCGAGGCTGAGCGCCTGAGAGCAGGCTAGAGCTTGACGAGGAGCCGGCGCCCACTGCCGTCGCGGTCGATCAGGTAGAGCCCGTCACCGCCGTCCGAGCCGGTCACCGAGAAGGCGAGCTTCTTTCCGCTCGGCGACCAGGCGACGTCGATCGTCGCATCTTTCCAACCTGATTCGTTGGTGAGGATCTTCGCTGCGTGGCTTCCGTCGGCCGGGACGGTATCGACGCCTTCCCAGCCGAAGGCGATCGAGGGAGGGCTCTCCGCAGTGGAGACCGAGACCGGCCAGTTCGAGAAATCCGTGACGACCGGTTGCTCGAGAGAGCCGCCTGTCAAACGCATGACGTCGATCCCGTCGTCGCAGGCGAAGACGAGGTACCCGCCCTTCGGCGACCACTCCGGGGTTCGCGGATTACAGGAGTGCCCGAGCAGGCGGCGCACGTTACCGCCGTCGGAATTCATCGTGTAGAGCGTCGACTTGTAGCCGAGCACGCTGTCGCCGGTGAGGCCGTGCACGAAGGCGATGCGTTTACCGTCGGGAGACCAGCTCGCGCCCATGTCGCCGTCGTCCGATAGCAGCAGCCAAGACCTGCCTCCCTGCGCAGGAATCAGCGAGAAGCCGGCCTTCGAGCGGTAGAGAATCGTTCGTCCGTCGGGCGACCAGTCCGGTAGCACGCCGTAGCCGCTGGTGACCGTTCGCAGCCGGCCGCCTCTGGCCGAGACGACGGTGATCTGAGTGCCGCACTTGCCGTTCTTGGCGAAGGCGATCTCCTTTCCGTCCGGCGACCAGGTCGGCGAGCCCTGTTGCCCGGTCGGGCACTTGATCGCGTGTGCGACTCGTTGCGGCGCCCGGTCGAGTAGCGCGAGAGCGGTTACCCCGCCGGCCAGCGCCACGGCGATGGCAACGGCGATCAGCTTCTCCCGCCGTGTCATCGGCGCCGGCGCTGGAGGGCTCGTCTTCAGCCCGGAGGAAGTGGAAGCATCGCGCCATTCCTCGCCGGCTTTGATCGCCCTGCGCCGGCTCAAGAAATGAACGTTCTGCCGCGCCGCATCGATCAAGCGGTCGCGGGCCGACCTGTGACGTGGTTTCACTACCGGCGTTTGCCGAGCCAGCTCCATCAGCTGCTGGAGACCGCCGAGGTCGCCGCGCGCGAGCAATTTGCGCCGGGCCTTCTCGAGCCGGCGCAGGGTGCGACCGGTCTTCCGGCGCTCGATCTCGGCGCGGGCGGGTGCGAGGATCTGCTCGGTCGTGAACCGGCCGTAGGGAGAGAAGCCGGCGCTGGCGGGGAGGGCGGCGGTTTCATCCGCCGGCTCGGAGCCGGCCTGCGCGACCGTGCCGGTAGAGAGCGACTGGATGTCTCGCTCGACCGCCGCGAGCAGGCGCTCACGGGCATTCGTGTCGACCGAAGCGATCGTGTGAACTTCGCGTGCGAGAGCGAGCAGCTCGTTCAGTCCGCCCGGATCGCCGGCGGCGAGCAGCTCGCCACGGGCCTTTTCCATCTCCCTCAGAGCCGCGCGCGGCCTTCCTCTCGCCAGCTCGGCTCGAGTGGGGCTGAGAATCTCTGCGGAGGAACGTGGCATGACGGCGCTCGGCGAAAGTCTTTCACGATCGAGTGCCGCGTGCCTAAAACCGGCCGGAGCTTTGGCGGACGCCGGCCTCGGGCGTTATTGTCGGCGTTACGCCGTGAAGAGCGCCCGCGAAGAGCTCTGGTTCGAGACGCCGCACCGGCGTGACTACGTCAACATCACCGAGCGCGTCCAGGAATTCGTCGGCCGCTCGGGCATCCGCGAGGGGCTCTGCCTGGTCAACCCGATGCACATCACCGCGGCGGTCTACGTCAACGACGACGAGTCCGGCCTGATCCAGGACATCGACGACCTGCTCGAGCGGCTCGCCCCGCACGAGCCCGTCTCCGGCTACCGCCACAACGTCGGCGAGGACAACGCCGACGCCCATCTCAAGCGCCAACTGATGGCGCACCAGGTCGTGCTGGCGATTACGGAAGGTCGCCTCGACCTCGGCCCCTGGGAGCAAGTCTTCTACGCCGAGTTCGACGGTCGCCGGCGCAAGCGCGTGCTGCTCAAGGCGATCGGTGAATAACCGGCACGGACGATTCTGAAAGGGTTCTGCGCCGTATCCCCGAGCCCATGGGGCCTGACGCTGCCCGAGGCGTTGGTAGGAGTGCGTAGAGACGGTTCCGCTTCTCCGCACACCTGCGCGTACTTTGCCGCCGTCTTGTTACTGGCCGGGTTGGGCAGCGGGTGCCGTGCCTAGACTCAGGGCGAGGCGCATACGGCTTGGTTGTGCGGAAAAGTCGCGCTTACGAAGACAGGCGAACGGCGCTTGCGCGGATCCCCGATGCGCGCGCGGAAAGTACCTGATTCAGGCTGACCAGGGGCGCGTCGTATCTCTCCGTTAGCGTTTTGGCCCTATGCCAGAGAAGAGATACATGATGACGCCCGGCCCGACCCCCGTACCGCCCGAGGTACTGCTGGCGATGGCCGAGCCAATCATCCACCACCGTGGCGCGGACTTCCGCCGGGCCTTCGTCCAGTGCGGCGAGCGGCTCAAAGAGGTCTACAAGACGAAGAACGACGTGATCATGTTCGCCGCTTCGGGCACCGGCGGCATGGACTCTGCAGTTTCCAACATCAACGCCCCGGGCGATCGCGTGATCGTGCACTCGGCCGGAAACTTCGGCGAGCGCTGGGCCAAGATCGCCAACACCTACGGGCTCGAGGTCGCGCACATCAAGGAGGAGTGGGGGGCAACTCCCGACCCCGCCAAGCTTGCGGCCGAGCTCGAGCAAGCACCTGCCAAGGCCGTCTACCTAACCCATTCGGAAACTTCGACCGGCGTCGTGGCCGACATTCAGAAACTGGCCGCGGTCGCCAAGGAGCACAACGCGCTCGTCGTCGTCGACTGCATCTCGAGCCTGGGAGCGATCCCGGTCGAGACCGATGCCTGGGGCCTCGATGTCGTGGTCGCCGGCTCACAGAAGGCGCTCATGCTCCCGCCCGGGCTGGCAACCGTCTCGATCTCGGCTGCGGCGAGGGCTGCGAGCGAGGAGCCCGAGCGCTGCCCGAGCTTCTTCCTCAACTGGCCGGCCGCGCTGAAGGCGCTCGGCAACGAGACAACCGCCTTCACTCCGGCCGTGACCCTGATTCTCGGAATGAACGTCGCTCTCGGGATGATCCTCGAGGAAGGTCTCGAGAATCGTTTCGAGCTACATCGCAAGCTCGGTCGCGCCTGTCGCGCCGGGATCAAGGCGATGGGGCTCGAGCTCTTCTCCCCGGACGAGGACCGCTCGGCGGTCGTCACCGCGGCGAAGGCGCCCGAAGGAATCGACGGTCAGAAGATCGTCGGCACCATGCGTGACAAGTACGCCGTCCAGATCGTGGGCGGTCAGGGCATTCTCAAGGGCAAGATCTTCCGCATCGGTCACATCGGCTACTACGACATCTTCGACATCACCACGGCGTTGTCGGCCGTCGAGCTGGCTTTGGTCGACCTGGGTGCGGACATCAATCGCGGCGCGGCCGTAACGAGCGCGCTCGCCGCATTCGAATAAACAGAGAGAAGGGGAGGCGCGGTGAGCGAGAAAGCGAAAGTCCTAGTCAGAGAGAAGATCGCCGACGGCGGCATCGAGATGCTGAAGGAGAAATTCGATGTCGACGTCGATCTCGAAGGGGATCTGGCGGAGAAGATCGGTGCCTACGACGCGATCATCATCCGTTCGGCGACGAAGCTCACCGCCGACCTGATCGAAAAGGGAACGCGCCTGCGCGTCATCGGACGCGCAGGCGTCGGTGTCGACAACGTCGATGTGGAGGCCGCCACCCGGCGGGGAATCATCGTCGCCAACGCCCCGGATGCGAACACGGTCTCCACGGCCGAGCACACGATCGCCCTGCTTATGGCCCTTGCCCGGAACATCCCCCAGGCCTACGCGGCCTTGAAGCAGGGGGAGTGGGAGCGCTCGAAGTGGAAGGGCATCGAGCTGGCCGGAAAGACTCTCGGCATCGTCGGGCTGGGCAAGATCGGGCAGCAGGTTGCACGCAAGGCGGCCGGTCTGGGGATGAAAGTCGTCGCCTACGATCCGGTCGTCTCCAAGGAGCGCTTCCGCGAGCTCGGGGTCGAGCGGATGGATACGCTCGACGACCTCTACGCTCAGGCCGAGTTCATCACCCTGCACGCTCCGCGAACGCCCGAGACGACGGGGATGCTCAACAAGGACGCCTTCGCCAAGATGCGCAAGGGCGTGCGCATCATCAACGCCGCTCGGGGCGCCCTGATCAACGACGACGACCTGATCGCTGCGGTCAAGGAAGGAAAGGTGGCGGGCGCCGCTCTCGACGTCTACGCCAAGGAGCCCTATACCGGGCCTCTGACCGAACTGCCCGAAATCGTCGTCACACCTCATCTCGCGGCTTCGACCGGCGAGGCGCAGGACAGGGCCGGGACAGACGTCGCCGAGCAGGTCGCGGCAGCGCTCGAGGGAGGCCTCGTGACCAACGCCGTCAACATCCCGTCGCTGCGCGAGGAAGATCTCGACATCCTCGGGCCCTACCTGCCGCTCGCGCTCAAGCTCGGACGCCTGGCGATGGACCTGGCGGGCGGCCGCGCCGACAAGATCGAGGTCTCGTACTTCGGCACGATGGCCGGCTACGACACGCGCCTGCTGACTCTCGCCGTGCTCAACGGGGCCTTCGAGCAGCACGAGGAGCGGCCCGTCAACTGGGTCAACGCGCGCGTCATCGCCGAGGATCGCGGCATACAGGTGAGCGAGGAGTCCAAGCCGAAGTCGCGCGACTTCACCAACCTGCTTCGCGTTCGCGTCTTCGGTGACGGCAGCGAGGTGGCCGTCAGCGGCACGACGATCGGTACCGAGAACCGGTTGTGGCTGGTCGCGGCGCTCGGCTACGAGCTCGAGATCGAGCTCTCGCGGCTGATGGCATTCGTCCGCTACGAGGACGTGCCCGGGCAGATCGGCCGGATCGGGGTGCTCTTCGGCGAGGCCGGCGTCAACATCGCCAACATGGCCGTCTCACGGACGCGCCAGGGCGGTACGGCGCTGATGGCCCTGTCGATCGACGCACCGGCCCAGCCGGGTCTGATCGAGAGCGTCGAGCAGGCGGGGTTCACCGACGCCCGCTTCATCGACCTCGGTTAGCAGCTCCGGCGGCGCGGCCGAGACCGAGAAGAAGGATGAGAATAGAGCGGCGGCCGAGTAGGTCGCCGCTCTACTTCATGTCTCGCACCCGACGATTCTCGATCGCTGTTTTATCGAGCTCACGCTTATCGCCGGAAACGAGCTTTTGGACGGGATCCGTGCGGACGGCTAACCTCTCGTTCACGGAAAGGAGAAAGATGGCTGAACTACACGCGACCGAGAAGATCTGGATGAACGGCGAGTTCGTGGACTGGGCGGATGCGACGGTCCACGTCGGCGTTCACGGCCTGCACTACGGCTCCGGGGTCTTCGAGGGCATTCGCGCCTACGAGACGCCCAAGGGCACCGCCATCTTTCGCCTCGGCGATCATCTCCAGCGCCTGCACGACTCGGCGCGCTTGATCAGGATGACGATTCCGTATTCGGTGGCCGAGCTGCGCAAGGCGTCGCTGGAGCTCGTCGCCGTCAACCGGGTGCCCTCCTGTTATGTGCGCCCGATCGCTTTCTACGGCTACGGCTCGCTTGGCGTGCCGCCGCGCGAGAACCCCGTCTACGTGGCGATCATGTGCTGGCCCTGGGGCGCCTATCTGGGCGAGGAAGGGATGGCGCGCGGAATACGGGCCAAGGTCTCGACCTGGGTGCGCATGCCCTCGAACGTGATCCCGCACGCCGCCAAGGCGACCGGGCTCTACCTGAACTCGATGCTGGCCGTTCAGGAGGCTGCGCTCGGCGGCTACGAGGAGACGATCCTGCTGACCGAGAAGGGCTACATCGCCGACTGCTCGGGCGAGAACGTCTTCATCGTCAAGGACGGTGTGCTCTACACGCCGCCGCTCGAGACCGGCATCCTGCACGGGATCACTCGCAGCTCGATGTTCGAGATCGCCGCCTCGCTCGGCTACGAGGTCAAGACCGAGAATCTGGTGCGCTCCGACCTCTATCTGGCCGACGAGGTGTTCATGACCGGCACCGCCGCCGAGGTGACGCCGGTGCGCGAGGTCGACGACTACCTGATCGGCGATCCGGGCCCGGTGACGCTCGCTCTCCAGCGCGCCTATCTCGACATCGTGCAGGGGCGCGACGAGCGCTGGGAGAACTGGCTGGAGTACGTCACGCCGGTGCGCGCGGAAGCATGAGCCGCGGCCAGGCGCCGATCCCACTCTCGCTGCCTTACCTGGACGAGCGCGAGCAAGAGCTCGTGAGCGAGGTGCTGGCCTCGGGCAGGCTCTCGCTCGGGCCGACCGGGCAGCGCTTCGAGCGCATGCTGGCCGATCGGGTGGGCGCGCGCTTTGCGGCGGCCGTGTCGAGTGGTACCGCCGGCCTGCACCTGCTCGTCAAGAGCGCCGGCATCGGCCCCGGCGACGAGGTGATCACCACGCCGTTCTCGTTCGCCGCTTCGGCCAACTGCTTCCTCTACGAAGGGGCGACTCCCGTCTTCGCCGATATCGATCCCGTCACCTGGAACATCGATCCGGCCGCCGTCGAGGCGGCGATCACGCCGCGGACGAAGGCGATCGTGGCGGTAGACATCTTCGGCTACCCCTGCGAGCTCGATCCGATCAAAGCGCTGGCCGCCAAGCACGGGCTGACTGTGATCGACGATGCCTGCGAGGCGCTCGGGGCGGAGTACAAGGGCAAGCGAGTGGGCGGGAACGGGGTGCCCGCGGTCTTCGCCTTCTATCCCAACAAGCAGATGACCACCGGCGAGGGCGGAATCGTCGTGACCGACTCCGAGCAGCAGTGGCGGCTGCTCAAGAGCCTCTCCAACCAGGGTCGCGGCGACGACGGCCCCTGGCTCGAGCATGTTCGCCTCGGCTACAACTACCGCCTCGACGACCTCAGCGCCGCGCTCGGAGTTGCCCAGCTCGAGAAGCTCGATCGCATCCTCGAGCTCCGCTCACAGGTCGCCGAGCGCTACCGCACGCTCCTATCGGGAGTCGACGGCGTCGAGCTCGCGGCGGCCGACGACGCCGAGCACCGGCGTTCCTGGTTCGTCTTCGTGGTCAAGGTTGCGCCGGGGATCGACCGTGAGCGGGTGATCGATCAGCTGACGCGCGAGAAGATCGCCACCAGCCGCTACTTACCGTGCATCCACCTGCAGCCCTACATGCGCGAGCGCTTCGGCTTCGGCGAGGGGCTCTGCCCGCGCGCCGAGGCTCTGAGCCGGAGCACGGTCGCGCTGCCGTTCTACACGGCTCTAGGGGCCGAGGATCAGGAACGGGTCGCCGCGGCGCTCTCGGCGGCGCTTGCAACGGCGGCTTCCTGACGGGATAGGCCCTAGGCCAGAGTTCGAGCGGGCCGTAGCGGGCATATGCTGAGCAGGCCGCTGATGAGCGCGTTCGCCTATCCCAGTAAGCCCGCGCGACTTCGGAGCGAGCGAGCCGAGAGCTCGCCTCGGAGTGGAGATTCGCCGACCTCCGAGGAGAGGTCGCACGGTTTGAGGCGTGCCGGAATTAGTGCCGTCCTCGTCCGCAGGTTGCGGGTCATGGGCCCGCTCCGCACCGCCCTGCTCTTCCTGGTCGGTCTGCTCGCTGGTTTCGGCGTTGCCGAGCGCTCCTGGATCGAAGCGGAGGCGAGCGCGGTCGCCGTGCTCTCGCTCACGGCGAAGATTCCAGTGCTGGCCTGGACGGTGCGCGTCTTGACCGACAAGCCTCGCTACGCCGACGCTCGCGTCGCGGGCGTGCCCACCTCTGTCTACCGACCGGGCGCCGGTGGTACCTGGCCGGCGATCGTGTTCGTCAACGGCGTCACGGCGCGCGGCCGCCATCACCCCGATGTCGAGCGCCTGGCAAACGGGCTCGCGCGGGTGGGCTTCATCGTCTTCGTCCCCGATCCGCCCGGCCTGCGGGAGGGCGAGATCACGAGGAAGACGCTCTCGGGCACGATCGCCGTGATCCGTGCGGCGGCGAATCGGTCGGACGTGCGCCACGGGCGGGTTGCGCTCGTCGGGGTGTCGAACGGCACCGCGCTCTCGCTCCTCGCGGCCGAGACGCCGAGCCTCGCGAAGCGCATCAGCGTCGTGGCCGGGATCGCTCCCTACACCGACTTGGCCAACATGCTCCGGCTGGCGACCACCGGCAGCTACCTCGAGGGCAAACGCCTCGTCCCGTATCAGGCGAAGCCGTTCCTCGGCCTCGTGCTCGCGCGCTCGCTCGTTGCCATGCTCCCGCGAAGCGGCGACCGCGACGTTCTACTGGCGAAGCTCTCGGGGCTGGGTGAAGACACGTCCTATCCCTTGGCGCTCTTCCGCGAGCTTCCGATCCGAAAGGTGACGCCCAGCGCAAGGCCGCTGGTGAGACTGCTCGCCAATCGTGACCCGCGGCGTTTCGCCGGCCTCTACTCAGCTCTCTCGCCCTCGATGAGGACCGTCATCGAACGCCTCTCGCCTATTCACGAGGCGCCTAGTCTGGTGGCGCCGGTCTACATCGCGTCCGCTCCGCACGACAAGTACTTTCCTCTCGCCGAGACGCGTGAGCTCGCCAGTAGAGCCACCAATACCCAGGTGAGCCTCACTGTCACCTCGACGCTTCACCACGCAATCCCGAGCATCTCGCTCTCCGGGCTCGGCGCCCTCCTTCGCTTCAACGGCTGGCTGGTGCGCAGCCTGCGCGCAGCACGGCGCGGCTGAGCCTACGTCGAGATATCTGCTGGTGGAGCGGCGAGCACGTCGTCCGAGAGGTCGTAGCGGCGAAACACGAGGTAGCCGACAAGGATGAGCAAGCCCGAGACGGGGCCGACGAGGCGGACGCCGAGTGGGTTGGTGGCGGTGTCGCCGAGGATCAGCAGGCCGGCGAGGATGGCCGGCGCCAGCGAAGTCGCGATGTGCTCGACGAAGCTGTGCAGCTGATAGTAAGTCGCCTCGCGGCGCATGCCGGTGCGAAGGCTGTCGTAGTCGATGATGTCCGCCGTGAGCGTCGCCGGGAAGAGGTAGACGCCGGCGACGGGCAGCCCTGCGAGCGCCATGATCAGAACGATCTCCGCCGCGGCCGGCACGTGCGGAACCAGGCCGACGAAGGCGAGCAGCGGGAAGACGAGCACAGCACCGAGCATCGCGCGCCGGAATGCCTGGCGCTTCGAGCCTCTTCGAGCTAGCCGCGCCTGCAGGGGGATGGAAAGCACCAGCGCGCCGATCAGGACGGCGGTGAAGATCGCGACCCAGGTGCCCGTCTTGCCGACTTTGAGAAGGGCTTTCACGTAGTAGGGAAGCGCGGCCCGCGTCATCGTCAGCCCGACCTGGAAGAGCACGAAGCCCGGCAGGTAGAGCAGGAAGAAACGGTTGGAGAACGTCGCTCGCGCAGCATCGCGGATCGATATCTGCGCCGGCGGCTGCGTGCGATCGACGTGCCGCCAGATACCGGCCATCCCTATGTAGCGAAAGATCAGCGCGAGCGACGCCATCACCAGCGCCATCACCCGGAAGCCGAAGTAGTCGATGATGAGCCCGCTGCCGACGAGCCCGATCGCTCCTCCCGCGGCTCCGAAGTAAACCTTGAAGCCGTTGACGCTCAGGCGCTCGTTGCTGCTGCGTGCGATCTCCGGGAGTAGCGACTCGTAGGGCCCGCCGCTGGTAATGCTCGCCAGCGAGTAGAGGCAGACGACGACGGCGAGGTAGGTCGCAATGATCGCCGAGCCCGAATGGCTCGGCGGGGCGAAGAGCAGGAAGGCGAAAATGGCCCAGAACGGCGTTGCGCCGAGGATGAACGGCAGCCGCCGGCCCAGTCGTGACGAGGTGCGATCGCTCCAGTAGCCGACCGCCGGGTCGGCAAAAGCCGAGAAGATCGGAACTGCGGCCAGTACCACCCCGGCGATCCCGACCGCGAGCAGGGGAGCGGTCTTACCGTGCGCGGGCGGAGCGTAGAAGTAGAGTAGCCAGAGACCGCGGCTCTCGAGCAAGGCCTCGCTGCCGAGGCTGTCCGAGGCGTAGAGGAGCTTCGTCCTCAGGCGAAGAATGGCCTGATTCACGCTGACCTCTGCTGAGGCGAGGCGGCGCTGTATCTCGCTCCGCCGAGATCGGCGTTTTTCTCGCTCTCGTCGCGCGGAAGCGCCCGCTTCGATGGGTCTCCGGACACGGTCTGAGCAAAGCATGCCCGAGACGGCGCAGAGGAAACAGGCTAGCGGTTGTTCGCGCTCGAACGCTTTCTCGCGTTAGAGTGACGCTGTGACGGATCGCGCCTCGCGCATGGTCTTTCTCGGTTTCGGCAAGTACGTCCGCGCCGACCGCATATACGCGCTCGAGCCGATCCTCGGCGAGGAGCGGGGTGGCGGCAAGCGTACGCTCGTCTGGGTCGAGGGAATTGCCGATCCGCTTGTCGCGTCGCGCACCGAGCGGACGGTTCTCCAAGACATGGGCGAGGACGCCTCGAGCCAGACGTCGGTGTTGGAGGATTCGCTGGCTCTGGTCGAGCGCCTGGCTGACGACTGCGAGCGTATCGGGCCGCTGCTCGCCCGCTCGATCAAGGCCGAGTCGGGCGTCGATCTCAACGACCTCGGCAAGAAGGCGCGCGAGCTGCTCGAGCAGACGGCTCTAGACAGCGAAGAGCAGCACCTCTTCTAGTACGCGATCGGGCGGGCCTCGATGAATCCGAGCGGCGGCTCTTTGCCTCTACAGCGCGATTACTTCGCCCGCAGCGCTCATGAGCTGGGGCCGGAGCTGCTCGGTGCCACGCTGCTGGTGAACGGCGTCGGCGGGGTGCTGATCGAGCTGGAGATCTACGACCAGAACGACCCGGCCAGCCACAGCTACCGGGGCCGCACGAAGCGGAATGCGTCGATGTTCGGACCTCCCGGCCAGGCCTACGTTTACCGCTCCTACGGCGTCCACTGGTGCCTGAACATCGTCTGCTCCGCAGCGGGCGAAGCAAGCGCCCTGCTGGTCAGAGCGCTGGAGCCCACTCAGGGCATAGAGCAGATGATCGAGCGCCGCGGCAACTCGAACCTGCGCCAGCTCTGCTCCGGGCCGGGGAAGGTCTGCCAGGCCCTCGGGGTAAACGGCGACCTGGACGGACTGCCGCTCGACGCGCCTCCTTTTCAGCTGACCGCGCGCGAGCTCGAGCCGGAGATCTTGCGCTGCAAGCGTGTCGGAATCACGCGCGCGCGCGAGCGGCCCTGGCGCCTGTGTATTGCCGAGTCGCCTTATCTCAGCCGTGGCCCAGGAAGAGCGTGATCGCCATCCCAGGCTTGGCGGCGCCGCCTGCACGCGGTTGTTGAGAGATGACACGACCCGATTCCCCCTGGACGAAAGCGCCCGCCTGCAGTCGTAGCCCGAGCGACTTCAGTTTCGCCCGAGCCTCGGCGAGCGAGAGCCCGACAACGTTCGGCACGAGACCGTTCACGGGCTTGGCCAGCACGATGATGACGTTGTCGTAAGAAGAGAGTGTGCCCTTCTTCGGGATCTGCTTGATCACCACGCCCGGTCTTTGCAGCGGGCGCGCCGGCTGGTAGAGAACCTCGGCGTTGAGCGGCTGTAGCGCCAGCCTCGCCTCGGCCTTGTCGAGCTTCATTCCGATGACGCTCGGCACCTCGACCTCGTTGGGCTTACACGGGGCGACAGCCGTCGGGCCAAAGCCGCTGAAGTAAACGAGCGGGAAGCTGTTCCTGCAGTTGCCGTTGTCGAGCATCAGCACGTTGTTACGCCAGACGACCTGCTTCGACGCCGAGTAGGGGTAGGAGGGATCCTGGAAGTACTCGGGCCCCCAATCCCCGCCTGGATCGGTCTTTTCGAGGTACGAGAAGGCGTGCTCCATGAAGGCCTTCCAGATCAGCGCCGGATAGGTGCCGCCCATCACCGGCTGGCCGTGATAGAGAGTCTTCATCGGCACGAGCTTGTTCGGATAGCCGACCCAGACCGCTACCGCGAGCTGCGGCGTGTAGCCGACGAACCAGGCGTCGCCGTAGTTCTCGGTCGTGCCCGTCTTCCCCGCAGCGACGCGATTCGGAAGCGCGGCTCGGCGGCCGGTTCCATAGCTCACGACGTTCTCGAGCAGAGACGTGATGATCGCCGCGTTGTCAGAAGGGATCTCCTGCACGGGCTGCTCTCCGTTGGCGTGGATGGAGTGGTCCTTGAGATCGACATAACCGAGCACGGCGCGAGGCTCGTTTCCGAGGATGCTGCCGTCGATCCGTGTGCCGCCGTCGGCGATCGTCGAGTAGGCGCGCGCCATCTCGAGTGGATTCACCAGATCGGTGCCGAGGCCAATCGACAGGTAAGGAGCGAGCGGGCTCTGTATGCCGAGCGCCTTCGCCGCTTTCGCGACGTTCTTCGGGCCGACGATCTGGGTGAGCTGGGCGAAGACCGTGTTGTCGGAGTAGGCAGTCGCCGTCTTGAGATCGATCGGGCCGAGGTAAGAGTCCTCATCGTTCGAGACCGACCAATAGCGGTCTCCCAGAGAGAGATAGAGCGGTTTCGAGGTCAGGATCGAGCTGGGTGATATCCCCTGGGAAAGCGCAGCGCTCAAGACGAAAGGCTTGAAGGCCGAGCCCGCTTGCCGTTGCGACTGCGTCGCCAGGTTGAACTGGCTCCGCTTGAAGTTCCGGCCACCGACCATGGCCAGGATCTCGCCGTCGCGCGGGTCGATCGCCACCAGCGCGACGGAGGGCCCGAGCGAAGGCGGCAGGGCTTGCTCGACGGTTTGCTGGGCGACTTTCTGTAAGCCGAGGTTGATCGAGGTCGTGACTTCGAGCCCGCCCCCGTAGACCTTCGCCACACCGAGGTGGCGAATGAGCAGATCCTTGACGTACTCGGTGAAGAAGGGAAAGCGCTCCCAGGTCGTCGGGCGCTTGCCCTGGCTGGGACGAGGCAGCGGCGCTTTCTTTGCGCGCCGCGCGTCGGCGGCAGTGATATCCCCTTGCTGCACCATCTTGTCGAGCACCAGCGCGCGCCTTTCTTTGGCGGCCTTCGGGTTCTGGAACGGGTCGTAGAGCCCGGGGTCGCGCGGGATCCCGGCAAGTAGCGCCGCCTCGGGCAGTGTGAGCTCGCTTGCATGGCAGCCGAAGTAAGATTCCGCCGCCCGCTCCACTCCGTAGGCACCGTTCCCGAAATAGATCGTGTTCAGGTAGGCGGTCAGGATCCGATCCTTCGACCACCTCTGTTGGAGCTGCCAGGCCAACGCGGCCTCGCGGATCTTGCGCGTGATCGTGCGCTGCGTCTCCGGGTAGGTGTTCTTGATCAGCTGCTGCGTGATCGTAGAGCCGCCCTCTACGATCTTGCCCTGGGTGAGGTCGGTCCAGGCGGCACGCAGCAGTCCGCGCAGGTCGATCCCGCCGTGCTCGTAGAAGCGCCGGTCCTCGATGTCGACGATCGCATGCTTCATCGTCCAGCTGATCTGGTCGGAGCGGACGATCGTACGAGCCTCGGAACCGCGCAGGTTGGCCAGAACCGTGTGGCCGTCGCTGGCCAGGATGCGCCCGTCGACCTCGGTCTTCTGGAACTGCGCCGGGTCGAGCTGACCGAGGCCGCTGCTTCCGAGCGCCTCAACGAAGCCGAAACAGAAGGCAACGAACGCGAGCAGACCGAGCACGCTGATAAACGAGAGCAGTCTCAGCTTCCGAATCCGCCGCTTAGGCTTGGGCGGCCGCTCCTCGTCCGAGCGGCCTCTGCGAGCGCGAAGCACGGAGCCGGAGTTTACCGATTGGGGTCTTGTCTGCGCGTACCTGAGGCGACGCCCGTAGAATCGTCTGCGATGTCCGGGCAAGGCGAGTTTTCGACGTTGACGAGGAACGCCGTCGACGTACTACCTGAAGGCGGGCTGGAACGGAAGCTCGCACTCAAACGTCCGCTGCGAGTGAAGCTGGGGATCGACGTCACCTCTCCCGATATTCACGTCGGCAGGGCGATTCCGCTTCAGCGTATGCGCGCTTTCCAGGAAGCCGGTCACATCGGCGTGCTGATCGTCGGCGACTACACGACGAAGATCGGCGATCCGTCTGGACGCTCAAACGAGCGCCCGATTCTCACGGATGCGGAGATCGAGCACAACGCCCACACCTACCTTGAGCAGGCGATGGTGATTCTCGATTCGGATCGCACGGAGGTTCGCCGCAACGGCGAATGGCTCTCGAAGCTCAGTTATGCGGATGTCGTGCGCCTGGCTCGCACGACCACCGTTGCCCGCATCCTCGAGCGCGACGATTTCGCCAAGCGCTTCGCCGCGCACGAGCCGATCTCCATCTCCGAGCTCCTCTACCCGCTGATGCAGGCCTACGACTCTGTCGCCGTCGAAGCCGACATCGAGCTCGGCGGCACCGATCAGCTCTACAACCTGTTGGCCGGGCGCGAGGTGATGGAGTCGTACGGGCTCGAGCCGCAGGTGATCCTGACGACGCCGATCCTCGTCGCCTGGGACGGCGAGAAGATGAGCTCCTCGCTCGGTAACAACATCCCGCTCCTGGCCGCGCCGGAGGAGCAATTCGGCCGCACGATGCGAATCCCCGACGAGCTGCTCGCGCAGTGGTACGAGCTGATCGCCGAGCGCGAGCCGCCGGCGCTGGATCCGATGGCGCAGAAGCTGGAGTTGGCTCATTTCATCGTCGCCCGCTCGCACGGGGAAGAGGCAGCTCGCGCGGCGGAGGAGCACTTCACTCGCGTCGTGCGTCAGAAGGAGACGCCGGAGTTCATCGACGAGGCTGTTCTTCCTCCCGGCGATCCGCTCCACCTCCCCTCAATCTTGGTCGAGTTCCTCGGCTGCGCCTCCACGAGCGAGGCTCGTAGGATGATCACGCAGGGCGGTGTCAAGCTGAACGGCGAGGTCGTCAACGATCTCGATCTTTCACGGAGTTGCCTCAAAGGCGCTCTCGTGCAGGCCGGCAAGCGCCGCTATGTCCGCTTCGCGGCAAGCTAAAAAGCGCTTTTTAGCAGGCATAATTATCGCCAGTGCACGCTTGACAGCGGTTCCGGCGGTGCTACCATTACGGAACCGTCGGAGACGGGGATTGAAGCTGCATAAACTCGACCCGGAGCCCAGCTAGCGATTCGGCTATACTCAGCCGAAGTTGGCTGTGGCCTCTGGCGCGAGTCGGAGGCTTTTTT
>CAVXWH010000001.1:0-695000 GCA_963765455.1 uncultured Actinomycetes bacterium | reverse complement strand
CGTCCGGGCACGGGAAACCCGGTCGGAACCCGCGGGGACCACCCCGTAAGGCTAAGTACTCCTTGGTGACCGATAGTGAACTAGTACCGTGAGGGAAAGGTGAAAAGTACCCCGGAAGGGGAGTGAAATAGCACCTGAAACCGTGTGCTTACAAGCGGTCGGAGCGGCTTCGTGCCGTGACGGCGTGCTTTTTGCATAACGAGCCAGCGAGTTGCTCTTCAACGGCGAGGTTAAGGAAACGTAGCCGAAGCGAAAGCGAGTCTGAACAGGGCGTTCAGTCGTTGGAGGCAGACCCGAAACTGAGTGATCTATCCATGGGCAGGTTGAAGCGGGGGTAAGACCTCGTGGAGGACCGAACCGACTTCGGTTGAAAACGGAGCGGATGACCTGTGGATCGGAGTGAAAGGCTAATCAAACTCAGAGATATCTGGTTCTCCCCGAAATATATTTAGGTATAGCGTCACGCGTTCAATTTCGGTTGTAGAGCACTGTTTGGCCTAAGGGGCTTACCAGCTTACTGAAGTCAGGCAAACTCCGAATGCCGAAATTCCAGAGCGTGGCAGTCAGAGTGCGGGGGATAAGCTTCGTGCTCGAAAGGGAAACAGCCCAGACCGTCGGCTAAGGCCCCTAATTCCTAGCTAAGTGGGAAACGATGTTCGATTGCACAGACAACCAGGATGTTGGCTCAGAAGCAGCCACCATTAAAAGAGTGCGTAATAGCTCACTGGTCAAGTGGTCGGGCGCGGACAATGTATCGGGGCTCAAGCTAGGAGCCGAAGCCACGGACTTCGCGCGTAAGCGTGGAGTGGTAGGGGAGCATTCTCAATCCAGCGAAGCGGCGGCGTAAGCCAGTCGTGGAGGGTTGAGAAGAGAGAATGCTGGCATGAGTAACGAAAGAGGGGTGAGAAACCCCTCCGCCGAATGCCCAAGGGTTCCTGAGTAAAGCTAATCTGCTCAGGGTTAGTCGGGACCTAAGCCGAGGCCGTAAGGCGTAGGCGATGGACAACCGGTTGATATTCCGGTACCACGTATTTGCCGCTATTACCAATGGCGGGACAAGGTAGGCTAAGGAATCCCAGGCGATGGTAGTCCTGGGGTAACCGCGTAGGACGTTCCGTAGGGAAATCCGCGGAGCAAGTCTGAGACGGGAGTCCGAGCCAGTCAGGCGAAGTTCCTGAAGCCATGCCTTCTAGAAAAGCGTCTAGGGAGGCAAAACGTGCCCGTACCAAAACCGACACAGGTGGGCAAGTAGAGGATACTAAGGCGATCGGAAGAACCCTCGTTAAGGAACTCGGCAAAATGGCCCCGTAACTTCGGGAGAAGGGGCGCCCCGGTAGGGTAAAGCTCTTTTCGAGCAAATGCCCGAGGGGGCCGCAGTGAAACGGCCCAAGCGACTGTTTACCAAAAACACAGGTCTCTGCGAAGTCGAAAGACGACGTATAGGGGCTGACGCCTGCCCGGTGCCGGAAGGTCACGGAGAGAGGTTAGCCGCAAGGCGAAGCTTTGAACCTAAGCCCCGGTAAACGGCGGCGGTAACTATAACCGTCCTAAGGTAGCGAAATTCCTTGTCGGGTAAGTTCCGACCTGCACGAATGGCGCAACGACTTGGGCACTGTCTCAACGAGGGATCCGGTGAAATTGTAGTCTCGGTGAAGATGCCGAGTACCCGTGGCTGGACGGAAAGACCCCGTGAACCTTTACTGCAGCTTGACGTTGGAGTTTGGGATATGTCGTCCAGGATAGGTGGGAGGCTTTGAAGCGGGGGCGCTAGCTCTCGTGGAGCCAATCTTGGGATACCACCCTTCGTGTTCTGGGCTTCTAACCCGATGCCGTTATCCGGGTCGGGAACAGCGTCAGGTGGGCAGTTTGACTGGGGCGGTCGCCTCCTAAAATGTAACGGAGGCGCGCAAAGGTTCCCTCAGCACGGTTGGAAATCGTGCGTAGAGTGCAAAGGCATAAGGGAGCTTGACTGCGAGACTGACAAGTCGAGCAGGTGCGAAAGCAGGCCTTAGTGATCCGGCGGTAGAGAGTGGAATTGCCGTCGCTCAACGGATAAAAGGTACTCCGGGGATAACAGGCTTATCGCTCCCAAGCGTCCACAGCGACGGAGCGGTTTGGCACCTCGATGTCGGCTCGTCGCATCCTGGGGGTGGAGTCGCTCCCAAGGGTTGGGCTGTTCGCCCATTAAAGCGGTACGCGAGCTGGGTTCAGAACGTCGTGAGACAGTTCGGTCCCTATCCGCCATGGGCGTTGGGAGCTTGAGAGGAGTCGTCTCTAGTACGAGAGGACCGAGATGAACAGACCTCTGGTGTATCAGTCGTCGTGCCAACGGCGCTGCTGATTAGCTACGTCTGGAAGGGATAACCGCTGAAAGCATCTAAGCGGGAAGCCCACCTCGAGATGAGGCTCCCCATCCCCTAGAGGGAGTAAGGGCCGTGGGAGACAACCACGTTGATAGGCGGGACGTGTAAGCGCAGCAATGTGTTCAGCGGACCCGTACTAATTGCCCGAGGTCTTGACTTGAACACAAGTGAGTCGCTATGGAGTTTTGAAGGTGTGCGCTTGCGCACCCACCTTCAAAACTAAACGGTCTCTCGTGCCAGACTTCGGTCTGGCACGAGCGCAAACATCAAAGAATCACCGAGATGCGCGCACAGAAGGAGGCGCGGCACCGGAATCAATTTGGCGGTCATAGCGACGGGGATACACCTCTTCCCATTCCGAACAGAGAAGTTAAGCCCGTTCGCGCCGATGGTACTTGGGGGGCAACCCCCTGGGAGAGTAGGTCGCCGCCAGTCTTTTTCTCGACCAGCAGATGCCAGACTCAGTCTGGCACCTGCGTGCAATTCGGCATCATCGGCGGGGCTCACACCATACGGACGCTTGCTAGAGGAGCCGCGGGAGCGGCTCGTTTCTATTTCGAGGTGTGAATACAATCGCCGTGTGAACGCCCCGGCTATCCGCTTGGAAGACGACGCCGTCGTGCTCCGTCCCTGGCGGGAGAGTGACATCGAAGACAGCGTCGTCGCCTGCGCCGATCCCGAAGTCGTCCGCTGGATATCTCGTATTCCGATGCCTTACAGCGAGCAGGACGCACGGGAGTTCCTCGAGCTCGTCGAAAGAGGTTGGGCGGAGGGCACCTCTTTCGGCTTTGCCATGACGGAGCGGGCGACCGGGCGCACGGTGGGATCGATCGGAGTGAGTGTGAACGGCGCAATCGGCGAGGTCGGGTATTTCGTCTTCGCCGGCCATCGCCGTCGCGGAATCGGAGAACGAGCGCTCAGGCTCATCGCCCGCTGGGCGCTAGGAGAGCTCGAGCTCGCCCGGCTTCAGTTGATCGTGATGATCGGGAACGATGCGTCGGCGTGCCTGGCCGAGAAGGTCGGTTTCAAGCGCGAAGGCATCCTCCGCTCCTGGCTCGACAACCGAGGCACGCGCGCCGACGTGACCATGTACTCGCTTTTGCCCGGGGATATCGGCTTGGGATCAGGCGGCTCGTAGTTTCTCGCGCCAATCGGGATCGAGCTCGCGCAGGCGCCTGATTCTCTCGGGCAAGGGCGGGTGTGTATCGAACATCCGAGCCAGGCGATCATCGCGCGCGAAGGGATTGACGGGGTAGAGAGGCTCGGTAGTCGGGTTGGCGGCAAAAGAGACGAGCTCGCTGGCGTGGTCTATGCGTATCAGGGCGTCGGCGAGCCCGTGAGGCGAGCCGCAAAGCACGGCGGCGCTGAAGTCGGCGGAAAACTCCCGTTTCGGCGAGAGCAGAAGGTTCTCGACTGCCGCCGCGATCGGAGCGAAGAAGAAGAGCAAGCCCTGTTGGAAGAAACCCCCGACGCGAGTTATCTCGACGATGGTGGCCGCGACGGCAACCGACGTAGTCTGCACGGCCACATCGTGGTTTCGAACGTGCGCCAGCTCGTGCGCCATTAACCCTTCCAGCTCGGTATAGGACGCCGCGGTGAGCAGGCCAAGGCTGAAGACGACACTGCTCGAGGTCGCTCCGCGACCAACCGACAGCGAGCGCGGGTAGCCGTCGGCGATGACGTAGAGACGTGGCTTGAGGACGCCTGCCCGTGAGGCCAGTCGCTCGGCCATGGAGTGGAGATCCGGCCGCTCGGCGATCACGAGCTCTCTCGCTCCGAGCAGAGAGAGCACGATTCGATCGCAATAGGAATAGACGGTCGCCTCTGTGAGTAGCGCGGCGAAGAGGAAGAGCGTGGCCGTTCGCCAGCCGTCGACCGCGTATCCGATCGCCGTGGCAGGCAGAGCAAAGACTGCGATCAGGAGCCAGAGCTTGAGCAAGTTGCGCGCGGTTGACAGCCGAACGCTCAAGTTGCTTCCCTTACGACTCGTCCTCGGAGCCGATGTCTCGCAAGCCCTGTGGCGGCCAGTCGCTCTCGGGCGCGTCGCACCTCGTTGAGCAGTGGAGCGAGGCGACGTTCTGAAGCGGAATCAGAATGTGGCCGTTCAGCTCGACGTGAGCGATCTCCTCGACGTAGCAGTAGGCCGTCAACACGCCCGTTTGATAGTCGCCGCCGAAGAGCGCGATGTCGACCTGCTCGCCCTTGTACTTGTTGGTGTAGTCGTCCACCGCGATTCCAGTCTATCCAGAGACCGTTTTCGACCGGGCTCGCGCCTACGCGTGCGGAGCGAGACGATCGAGCGCGCCCTACGATACGTGCCATGGATCTCGGCCTCGAGGGCACCGTCTGCGTGGTCACCGGCTCGAGCTCGGGGATCGGCTTCGAGAGCGCCCGCATGCTTGCCGAGGAAGGGGCTCGCGTCGTCGTCTGCGGCCGAGACGAGAAACGTACGGAGAAAGCGCGGGAGTTGGCGGGCGCGGCACTCGGTGTGGCGCTCGATCTCTCCGATCCCGCCGCTCCGGGCGAGCTCGTCCGCAGGGCGGAGACGGAGCTCGGCCACGTGGACGTGCTCGTCAACAACGTCGGCATCGCCTATCAGATCGCCTTCGACGAGCTCAGCGAGGAGCACTGGAGCTCGATCTGGAACCTCAACGTGATGAGCTACGTGCGGGCCATCCAGGAGGTTCTGCCCGGGATGCGCGCCCGTCGCGGCGGCGTGATCGTCAACGTCTCGTCTACCGCCGGTAAGCGTCCCTCGACGTCGATGCCGAACTACTCGGTCTCGAAAGCGGCGGTGCTCTCTCTTTCGCGTCTGGTCGCAGATCTCTACGCCAAAGACGGTATCCGCTGCAACGCGGTCGCTCCGGGCCCGACTGCCACCGAGGCCTGGCTGGGCGAGGGCGGCCTGGCCGACCAGTCCCGCGCCGGCAAGGAGATGTCACGCGAAGAGATGCTCGCTGCAGTTGGGGCCGGTCGCCCGCTCGGGCGCCTGGCCGGGCCGGAGGAGATAGCGGCGGCGATCGTCTTTCTCTGCTCCGAGCGCGCAAGCTACGTGACGGGCGCCGCCTGGAGCGTGGACGGCGGTACCGTGCCGATCATCATCTAGGCGACGAGGCCTGCGACTTTTACCCTGCCAACTCGACGTTGCTTCGAGGCATCGATTGGCGCTGTGTGTTTTCGGCGCAGTTTCGGCGCGAATCGCCACGTCTTTCTCCGATACCGTTTTACGCCCCGTGGGCGGGTGGGGGGAGGAGGGCGGATTAGCGAGGCGCCCGGAACTCGCCCGCGGCGCGAGAAAAGTACGGCCCGGGGTAGACGGCTAGATGAGGCCTCATCGGGCGGCCAGCGGTGGTCAACTAGCATCCACTCGGCACAACACGAATTCCGGGGGGTACGGAAATGGAACGAAGGCGACTCGGTAAGCAGGGGCTCGAGGTCTCGGCGCTCGGGCTCGGTTGTATGGGCATGTCGGAGTTTTACGGCGCCGGCAAAGAGGCCGAGGCGATTGCCACGATTCGGCGCGCGCTCGATCTAGGTGTCAGCTTCCTCGACACCGCGGACATGTACGGGCCGTTCAAGAACGAGCGTCTGGTCGGGAAGGCGATCGCCGACCGGCGCGACGAGGTCCAGCTCGCGACCAAGTTCGGCAACGAGCGACGGCCGGACGGAAGCTGGGTCGGGATCAACGGGCGCCCCGAGTACGTTCGGGCTGCCTGCGACGCCTCGCTCGAGCGCCTCGGCGTCGAGACGATCGATCTCTATTACCAGCACCGCGTCGATGCAAGCGTGCCGATCGAGGAGACGGTCGGCGCCATGGCAGAGCTCGTTCAGGCCGGAAAGGTCCGCTTTCTAGGTCTTTCCGAGGCGGCGCCGAGCACGATCCGCCGCGCCCATGAGGTGCATCCGATCAGCGCGCTGCAAACCGAGTACTCGCTCTGGACGCGCGACGTCGAGGACGAGATCCTGCCGACCGTGCGCGAGCTCGGGATCGGCTTCGTCCCCTATAGCCCGCTCGGGCGCGGCTTCCTCTCGGCCGGGATCCGCAGCCAGGATGATCTCGAGGAAGGCGATTTCCGCGCCCACAATCCGCGCTTCCAGCCCGGGAACATCGAGCGCAATCTCGAGTTGGTCGATCGCGTCGCCGAGATCGCGGCGGAGAAGAAGGTCAGCCCGGCGCAGCTGGCGCTCGCCTGGGTGCTGGCGCAGGGCGACGACGTCGTCCCGATCCCGGGCACGACACGCATTTCCCACCTCGAGCAGAATCTGGTGGCGCTGGAAATCGAGCTGACGGGCGAAGATCTGGCCCGGGTCGGCGAGGCCTTTCCACCCGGCGCGACGGCCGGCGATCGTTATCCGGATTTGTCGACGGTGAATCGCTAGGCCTAGAACCGCCGCTGCCGCTCGCGGCTCAGGAAAAAGCCATGACCGGAACGGGCGCGGCAGGCGAGGCCGCTCGTCCGCGAGGAGCAACTGAAGCCTTGCCAGTGCCAGCTCTTTCCGTAGGCGAGCTCGGGTAGATCGGTGGCGGCGTTGCCCTGGACAAACGTGACGGCAGCGGGCCCGGTGTCGCGCAGATACCAGATCTTTTGGCCTTTCACGCCGCTCTGGGAGAGGAGCACGCAGGCCAGGGTGTGCTTGCCGGTGTTGTCACCTGCCTTGTCGATGATCGGACCGGCGTTGCAGACGATGTTCCCGGACGGCATGACGAAGCCGGTCTTGGCTATGAAGTTCGGGAAAGCCGCCAGGGCGGAACCGGCGCCGACCGCTAGAAGTAGGAGCGCTGTGGTCAGCAAGCGGCGCATGGTCTGAGTCTATCGTCGGTTGGCGGCACTCCTCGGGATTGAGAGGCCCGTTTTCGGTCCGAGCCTTCCTCTTGATTCGGGCGGACTCCGGCACGGCGATCAGCTCTTGCGCTGCGGGATCGATCCGCTAGAGCCTTTCGCCTGGGCCCGGGAGGAGACCGTGAGCGCGGGAGAAGAGCTTGAAGATGAACGTTCGGCTACTACTGCGGGCTCGCAAGAGGAGGTTTCGCTCCTCGTCGCGTTCGCCGCCCGGCCGCCTCGGCAAGTACTCTCACTCCTACGATGCCCGAGCCCGCCGGGAAGATTGCTGACTCCTTCGAAGCCCTTGTCAGGGAGCTGGAAGAGCGCTCGCTCTCGCCGTTCGCGGTGCGCTCCTACGAGACGCGCGGCCGGGCGAAACCCGAGCAGCCGTGCCCGTTGCGAACGCCCTTCCAGCGCGACCGCGATCGCATCGTGCACAGCAAGGCCTTCCGCCGGCTCGCCCACAAGACGCAGGTCTTCATCGACCCCGAGGGCGATCACTACCGCACGCGCCTCACCCACACGCTCGAGACGACGGGGATCTCGCGCGGGGTGGCGCGGGCGCTGCGGCTGAACGAGGAGCTGACCGAGGCGATCGGGCTCGGCCACGATCTCGGCCATCCGCCCTTCGGGCACGCGGGCGAGGGAGAGCTGGACAAGGCGCTGCGAGAGAAGTTCGGGCTCGGCTTCCGTCACAACGAGCACTCGCTGCGGGTCGTCGATGTGCTCGAGCGCGACGGCCGCGGGCTCAACCTGACCGCCGAGGTGCGGGACGGAATCCTCAACCACACGGGCGACAACGACCCGGCGACGCTCGAAGGGAAGATCGTGCGCCTGGTCGACCGGGTCGCCTACATCAACCACGACATCGACGACGCGATTCGTGCCGGCGCCGTCTCGGCGAGTGACCTGCCGCGCGAGGAGATCGAGGTGCTCGGCGACAGCGGCTCGCGCCGGATCGACCGGCTCGTGCACGACATCGTCGAGAGCTCGAGCGAGACAGGCGACATTCGCCAGTCGGACGAGATCTCCGAGGCGATGCTCTCGCTCAGGCGCTTCATGTTCGAGCGCGTCTATCTGTCCGCGCACACCAAGGTGCAAAACGAGCGCGCGATCCTGGTTGTGCGCACCCTCTTCGACTTTCTGCTCGAGCACCCCGAGACCATTCCGGAGGCAGGCGGCGAGCCGGTCGAGCGCGTCACCGACTACCTTGCCGGCATGACCGACCGCTTCGCGCTCGCCCTCTTCGAGAGCATCTGATGGCTCGCATCGCCGACAAGACCGTGAACGAGGTCAAGGCCGCCGCCGACATGGTCGAGCTGGTCTCGGCGCGCACGGCGCTGCGCAAGGTCGGCGGACGCTACACGGGACGCTGCCCCTTCCACGAGGAGCGGACGCCTAGCTTCTCGGTCAACGCCGCCGACAAGCTCTACTACTGCTTCGGTTGCGGCGCCCGCGGAGACGTCATCACCTTCGTGCGCGAGACCGAGCAGCTCGACTTCAACGAGGCCGTGGAGTGGTTGGCCGAGCGCTTCGGCGTCAAGATCGAGCACGAGGAATCCTCGCCACAGGCCGAGCGTGAGCGCGAGCGGCGCGGGCGTCTGCACGAGCTGCTCGAGCTGGCGACGCGCTATTACGAGCGCCATCTCTGGGATACGAAGGCGGGCGAGCCCGTCCGCGAGTACCTAATCTCGCGCGGCCTGGGCGAGGAGGTCTGCAAGGAGTTCCGGCTCGGGCTCTCGCCGAGTGGGTCGCGGCTCGTCCCCAAGGCGCGCGAGAAGGGCTTCACGCTCGAGGAGATCGTCGCCGCCGGCCTCGCAAACAGGCGCGGCAAGGACTACTTCAGCTTCCGCCTGATGTTTCCGCTTGCCGATGCTCGCGGGCGCGTGCTGGGCTACAGCGCACGCAAGCTCCGAGACGACGATCCGCTGCGAGGAAAGTACGTCAACTCGCCAGAGGGCGAGCTTTTTCACAAGTCGAGCATTCTCTACGGCCTGAACCTGGCTCGCCGCGCGATTGCCAAGCAGGAGCGGGCGGTTGTCGTGGAGGGGAACACCGACGTGATCGCGGTGCGCCAGAGCGGGCTGGAGCCGGTCGTGGCCTCGATGGGCACCGCTCTCACCGAGCGCCAGCTGAAAGAGCTCGGGCGGCTCTGCCGCCACCTCTACCTTTGCTTCGACGCCGACGCCGCCGGGCAGGAGGCGACGCTGCGCGGGATGGAGCTGGCCAGCGCTCAGGGGTTCGACGTGCGCGTCGTCATGCTTCCGCCCGGGCTCGATCCCGCGGATGCCGCCGAGGGCTTCGAAGAGAGGTTGAAGCAGGCCGAGAGCTATCTCGTCTATCGCACCCGGATCGAGATCGAGCGCGCGCCCGACCGCCAGGAGGCGTTCGTGCGCGTGCGCGAGCTACTCGGGCGCTTCGAGGACTCGCCCGAACGGCAAAGGGCGCTCCGTTTTCTCTCCGACAAGCTCGATCTACCCAAGGAGGTGCAGTCCGGCCTGGCGCCGCGCGCGAAGCGAACGGGCGCCGCGACGAGCTCCGAGGCGGGTGTCTCGGCACAGCTTCTTGATGCCGGCGACCGGCGCGAGCGAGACGCCCTGGCCGGAGTCGTAGCCCATCCCGACCTGAAAGAGATGTTGTCGGAGCTGACCCCGGAGCATTTCGACGACGAGCTTCACCGGCGCGTCCGCGAGTACCTAGTCGAATCGCCCGCGCTGGTCGACGACGACGTCGTCGGGCTCGTGGCGGAGCTCGACGCGCGCGCAAGCGCGACCGCCATCGACAAGCAAACCACCGAGCAGCTGCTGCTTCGCCTGCGCGAGCGCCGGCTTCAGCGCGAGCTGGCGAGTGCGGACGGGTCGCGCATGCCCGAGCTGCAGCGACAGCTCGCCCGCATCAGAGCCGCGATTCACGACTTCGCATAGCTAGAATCCGCGAGTTGGCTGCCTTCCCCGGTAGCTCAATTGGTAGAGCATCCGGCTGTTAACCGGAGGGTTGTAGGTTCGAGTCCTACCCGGGGAGTTGAGAAAGCCCCGCAAGCGCTGCGCTCTCGCGTTTCGATACGAAGCTTCCCTGCAAAACTTTTGCCAAACTTTTGCCATGCGGCGTGGAGACTTTGATCTCAAGGGTTAGTGGATCTTCCCTCGGATGATGCCGAGAAGCCCCAGTCGAGCCCTCGCGGGCTCTCGATTCAAACCACATCTCTCAGGAGAGAGCCGCGTTCTCTGGGTGAGCATGCCGTCGCTCGTGGTCGCTCGCAAGTTGGTGGACGCCATCACACATGCTTCGGACGCGATCACGCGCAACATGACTGAGATCCACGCTCTACTCGAATCACTCCCAGCCCTGGCGAAGGGGCGTGCGTATACAAGGAGCGTCGTCAGACGCTCCCCGAGGCCGGACGAGCCAAGCTGAGGAGACGGGCCGAGTCCGGCGAGTCGAAGTTGTAGCTCGCCGAGGAGTTCGGAATCAGCCGCGAGACCATAAACCAGCGCCTCCGCAACCGTGCTCCGCAGTCTCAGGGTTGAGTCTGAATATGCGTTACGATCAGGAATTGAAGGGGAGTAGTCCCTCGCTGATAATCGACATGCCGGCACCGAGAGGTGCCCGGTTATCAGGTCCGCAGATCGATGCGGGTGGACGAGACTTTCGCCATCGTGCCATGTCAGAGTGGCCGGGCGAAGGAAACCCTTCGGCCCGGCGAGGGAGTTGTTATGAACGTCGGGATCGCCTTGGCCGTGTTCCCCATCATCTTTCTCGGCGAACTACCCGACAAGACCATGTTTGCCAGCCTGATCCTGGCAACCAGAGGCAGACCGCTCCAGGTGTGGCTCGGTGCGGCTGGGGCGTTTCTCATCCATATGATCATTGCGACGACAGTCGGTGTCGCTCTCTTTCGGGTCCTTTCTCCCCGTGTCCTTGATGGGGTGGTTGCTGCCATGTTCCTGTTCGCTGCGGCCTACGCTTGGCGAGAAGGAACCAAGAGCAGGGAAGCACTGATCACCCGGGAGGTGACTGCTCACCGAGCTGTCACAACAGCCTTCGTTGTGATTTTCGTAGCCGAGTGGGGCGACTTGACCCAGATTCTCGCGGCGAACCTGGCTGCTCACTATGACTCAGCACTTTCAGTCGGAATCGGCGCAGTCGCTGCATTATGGTCAGTCGCAGCCATAGCAGTCGTTGGTGGTCAGAGCCTCCTGCGCTGGATCAACGTGGCAACCGTTCGCAAGATCACTGCTGGCGTCCTCGTGGCTCTTGCTGTGTGTGCGCTTCTTCCCCTCCGTTGAAGACACCGGCGGACCAGACACTGTTGGAAACGGCGCTGACCTGGGCAACCAAGCCCTCTTAACCGGAGGGTTGTAGGTTCGAGTCCTACCCGGGGAGCTACGTAAAACCTGCAACCGCAGGGTTTTTGTCTTTTCTGGACGAGTGTCGGGGTGAAATCTTTGCCCTTCTTTTGCCAAGGCTCCGGCAGGGCGAGCGCAACGAGACGCCGCCGCCCTCCGTCGTTGGCGGTCTCCTCTTCAGGAAGGGGAGTAAGGCACCGATTGATGCGTCTAGATGATGGATCACGCGGTAACAGCCTTTAGCGATTTCGCGCAGCCGGGCAACCTGCTCATCTTCGTCGTTCTCTTGAACCTCCTAGCCCTCGCTCTATGGCCGTTTTTCGCTTTGGCGCACGAACTCGGACACGCCTGCGTCGGGCTGTTGCGAACAGAAGGAGTTGTCGTCGCCACCGTCGGTAGCGAGCGGGCGCGGCTCGAGAAGCGCTTTGGCCGGTTGGTAATCAGACTGAGTCTGATTCCCGCTCGCGGGAAACCTAGAGGTATCGCCCGAACGTACGCGGTTCTCCGTCCGGGCGAACGAATCGCATCTTCGCTGGCCGGTCCGACGGCACAAATAGTCGCATCGCTTGTGCTCACGCCCGTCGTGGTAATCACAAGCGGTGTCACTCGCGTCGCGTTTGTCTTCGTACTCGGCTCGAACGCTGTAAGCGCCTTGTCGAATCTAGTACCGCGTACTTCCAAGAGCGGCCTTGCGAACGACGGGAAAAACCTCATTCAAGCCTTCCGGAATCGTCAGAGCGATCCGCGGCTCATATCTCTCGACGGCTCTTCGACTCAAAATCTACAGAGGGAGCTCAAGAGCACCTGGAGCCGATGGTTCGCTGTTTTCACCTCTCCGGCTTCGTCACTACCACGCGAGGGATTCGATCTGCTTCTCTTCCATGCTTGTGTATGGGATGGCAACACCAAGACGGAGACCCGCGCAGCGAGCAGTCGGCTTGCATATGCGGGCTGGTGCTGGCGTGAATGCGAGCGAGGCGATATCGGACGAGTCGCCGATATGCTCAGGGCGCTTTGGGCCGAAGCTGCCACCAGTCCTCGCGAGGCACGCTTGATCGCAACCGCGCAGTTCCTATCGACCAATGAACGCTTTCTCGCCGAGGCGTCGCCGGGCGATAGCCAGCGCGAGCGCCGTGCTTTCTTGAAGCAAGCGCTTCGCCTATTGCCGCGGAAGCTGCGAACGTCGAGCCTAAACCCGCAGCGACAACGATCGAGTTTCCTCTACGGTGTTGCCCTCCACGATCTCGAGCTGCTCTTCGGGGAAAATGCCGAAAGCGACTACAAGCCGCTTACGCGCGACCACCGCCCGAACCGTTAGTCGTCGAGCGTGATCTTCTTAGCGATTGGCCGGAAATCCGAGATTAGTCTTGAGCGACCGAGAACATCCGCTCCTCCGCCCGCGCGGCAGCGCCGGGGAAGAGCACCTGCGCGGCGTGGATGTAGCGCTCGGTGATCGTCCCCTGAGAGTGCCCGGCCTTGAGTTGGATGTAGGCCTGCGGATTGCCGGCCGCCGCCTCGTGCGTCAAGGCGGTATGACGGAGGTCGTGCCAGGGGCGGAAGGGCTTGTCGATGCCGGCCCTCTGAAGCGCAGGGCGCAGGTAGTAGCGGGAGAGCTTCGAGGGATCAAGCGGGCTGCCGAGCTGGGGGTGGCAGAAGACGATGTCCGAGTCGGCTCGGTACGAGGTCTCTTCCCACTGTTCCTCTAGCGCTGCGCGCGTGTGCGGCCCGAGCTCGATCGTGCGGCGGGAAGCCCGGCTCTTCGGCGTCGTCATCTCGTTTCGGACGTAGCTTCGTTCGACCCGGACGAGCCCGTCCAGGAGCTTCACGTCCTGCCAGCGGAGCGCGAGCAGCTCGCCTCGGCGCATGGCTGTACCCAGGGCGACGAGGACGAGCCGGCGTGAGATCGCCCACCAGATCCGCTCCGCCTCCGTGGCCTCGCTCTCGAGCTGGCGGTAGGCGGCAAGCAGGCGTGCGATCTCGATCTCTGTCAGCACCTGGAGTTCTGCCTCCTCGACGCGCGGGCGCTCGATCAGGGTGCAAGGATTCGTGCGCACCAGGCGCCAGCGCTGGGCGACCTTGAAGACGAGGGAGAGGGTGCGCAGATGATGGCCAACCGTCTTCGGTGAAAGTCCCTGCGCGCTCTTTAGGACGATGTAGCGGTCGATCAGCTCGGGGTGTTGCTCGAGCTCTGTCAGCAGGTGGTGTCCGAGAGCCGGGACGAGATGCCGGCGCAGGTCTCCCTGGTAGTGGAGCATGGTTGACTTCTTGAGATTGCGGGCGGGCAGGTAGTCGCGCTGGAAGCGCTCGACCATCTCCGAGAGCGTGATTCGCTCCGGCCTCACGTAACCGTCGCGCTCGACGTCGACGACCCTGCGGCGAAGTTCCGCCTCGGCGAGCTTCCTAGTCCACTCGGGCTCACGGCCGAGCGTCTCGAGCACGCGGCGGCCGGAGGCATCTTGGTAGCGGATGCGCCAAGTGACGCCACGTGGACCCTCGTAGCGCCAGACACGGCCCCATTTGCCGCTCTGCTTGACTGGCATGGTGTCATTCATTGGCTCATCCGCGGGTGAATGGCAAGTCGTCCCGGCTCGGCCTGCGCTTCTAGCCAGCGCTCGATGTCGGCCTGGCGGTAGCGCCGGTAGCGACCGAGCCTGAGGTGGGGGAGACGACCGTCTCGGGTTGCCTCTCTTACCCAGGACTCCCTGACTGAGAGAAGGGCGGCGACCTCGGCCGCCGTGAGGAGGGGCTCGGTCATGCCGCCTCGACCTCGTTTCCCCAGGCAGACCAGCCGTCCCTTGGCACTCCACGGGCGAACAGCTCGAGCTTCGAGGCGAGCGGGTAGGCGCGCTCGATCAGCTCGTAAGCGGCGACCGGCTTCTCCGAGTGCCGTCCGCACTTTGCTTCGATGACCGATTTCGGGCGATCGGCCTCGGCTGGGAGCGGGAAGCTGCCCTTTCTTCCTAAAAGGAGCAACTCGTGGCGGTTCCTCACCCACTGGCCAAGCTTGATCGAGGGCTTGACCCAGACGAGGTTCGTCCTGTACTCGAAGCCCCAGGCCTCCATGACCTGGAAGGCGCCAGGAAGCTGCCAGTTGACCGCCCAGAGATAGAGCAGCGCATCACCTTCCGCTGGAACCGGGTAAGCCATGATCTCCTCGAGTTTCATGGTCGGGTAGTGAGCTTCCGGCGCCCAGTCGGAGTCGGGGGACGGCGAGCGCCAGGGCGGATCGGCATAGATGATCTGGAAGAGACCCGATGGAAACGGGGGAGAGAAGAGCTCTGCATCCCGGCATCTCCTTCTGACCACCGTTGCCGCCCGGTGCGCCGTTACCTGTCCCGCCTCTATCTGCGCGAAGAGTTCGAGGTCGTTCTCGTAAACGCAAGCGGCATCCTCGACCGTTCGCTCACCGACTCCAGCCAGATCTGAGGCCCAGGCGCGCGGCCTACCTCCCCGAGTGGGCAACGTTGCCCACTCGGGACCTCGTCTGAGGTTTCCCTGGCTTCGCTGCCTCGCTTTCTCCTTCTCCTCTCGGTAGGAGCCGAGCCTGACGGCCATCGCCGCTCTTTGCGAGACACTCAGGTTTCTGCGTCGAAGCGCGGATAAAAGCATGTGCTCGACTTCGTCTTCAACCGTCACCACACGCACCGGCACTTCGGGCAGCTGAAGCTCCCGTGCGGCACGAAGCCGGTGATGGCCATCTAGGACAACGTTCTCGCCTGTCACCTCGAGCGGAGTAAGCAGGCCGCGCTTACGCAGATCGGCGAGGAAGGCGAGGTACTCCTCATCCGTCATAGATGGGACGAGCGCCGCCTGCGAGTGCTCCCGCAGCTGCTCCACGGGAACCAGGCACACGCCCTCGAGCGTGACGGGGGCCCTATCGGCGCTCGCGGACACCTAGCACGCTCGTCGATCCGGTCATTCCGCCGCGGTGGAAGCCGCAGCGCTCGTGGTAGACGAGGTCAACTTCCTCGTCCTCGTGGACCGCCCAATCCTCCGGCGGGACGAGCCTGCCGCAGCGGGCGCAGTGGAGAGAGTCGAACAGCTCCTGTTCGAGGTCGGCGAGCTCCGCCTCGAGCCGCTTGCGCTCGTCGTGCTCATTGGCGAACGACCTGCGAAGCTGATCTCGCTCTCCTTCGAGCTTCCTCACCCTGGCGAGGGCCTCTGCGCTCCTCTCGTCGGTCTTCTTCTTGGCGGTGACCTCCCGCTTTTCCCTACCAGCCTTTGCCTGAGCGCGCTCGAGCTTGTGTTCGAGCTCGGCAACCCGCGCCAGCGCTTGCTCGCAGGCGCTCGAACGCTCGGCCAGCTCCTCTTCGATCGCCTCCAACCGCGTGAGCGCCTCGATGCCGGCAACGAGCGCCGCTCGCTTCGTCCCGTGGCGTCTTTGCGCCCGCTCGAGCAGTTCCAGCTGCTCGCGGGTCAGCTCAAGCGGGATTCGTCGGCGGAGGGCCGGTTTGTGCGGGGCCTCTGTGGAATGCGTATGCACGTAGACATGCAGCCACACGTTTCCTGCCCGGTCCACTGTCGTGACACTGTCAGCCCTTACGACCGGGGTACGGCGTAGCCTCTCTCGCTATGGCCCGACGGATCCCTGAGAGGGTTCTTGTGGCTGCTCGCGAGCACGCGCGGGAGTGGCACGAGATCGACGAGCTCGAGGAGCGCGAAATCGGGCGCCGGAATTCCCGCCTCGCTCTCCGAAGCATCGTCTGGGAACCGGCGGCAGACGAGCGCGGGCCGACTTTTCGCTGTGGGCGCTGCCCGAGCGTTTTCGGTTACTTCTACGTCGATCTCTACGCGCCGGTTCCGACCGAAGGCGCGCTACCGCTCGTCCGCGGCCACTTCGCCCAAGCGCACGAGATCGCCGAGCTGCCGCTCGAGGAGATCGCCTACGAGGGCAACATAGGCCCCGGGAAGAAAGCGGTCTGGCTTCCGATGACCGAGCAGCTCGGCGCCGGGATCGTCTGCCTGCTCTGCCCGGAGGGGATGAATCGCATCTCCCTCGCCGACCCCCCGCACGGGGACGCCCGCCGGCTCGGCCTTCTCCTGCAGCAGCATCCCGAGCAGTGGCGTGAGCTGCGCCGACGGACTCCCGTCGAGGCCGACGAGTATCTCCAAGCCTGGGACCGGGAGCTCGTGGACACGGGTGCTGAGCCCCGGGATGTCAGGAGCGCGCTCAGGCGAGCAAGCGCGCGCTCGCCTGAGGAGAGAAACCTGCGCGAGCGGGCGCTCGAGCGCATCCTGCACGAGGGTGTAGAGGAGGGGGCGAGAATTACGGCGCTGATCAAAGAACTAGTTGCGCTTTCGAGGGAGGATGCGACTGGCTTCGCAGTCCGCCTCGGTCGAGCCATACCCGAGTTCGTCGAGTTCAGAGCTGAAAACAATGATGAGGACTTCATCGCCTTCACGGTGAAGTACTTCGGCGCTTCGAGTCCTGACGAACTAGGAGTTAGCGAGTCGACGCTCTGGCGAATCTGGAGATCGACGAAAGACTCTGGAGTGGCAGGGACGGGTGGTTCTGAAGGCTCCCCCACCGTCGGCGCAGCAGGGATGTCAGAAGAAGGACTAAATCGGCTTGCGGGAAGGCTCGCAGGCGAGTAAGCGGGCGCGTGTAGCGGGGCGTTGCGTAGGTCGTCCCGAGAGTTCCGTCCAGCGTCGGTAATTGAGGTCCCGAGCGGTTTACACGCGTAGGGAGGCAAACGGGTTGTAAGGGCGCTTGCCGGCGACGATCTCCTGGTTGAGTGCGAGCAGGCGCGCGTTCGTCTCGTCGGGGTTGCCGGCGATCGAGCGGGGCCAGCCGTAGGCGGCGCAGACGGACTCGTCGAGCTTGCGGTGCAGCGCGGCGATATCGGTGTAGGCGCCGTCGTTCACCTCGTTGTAGAGGCGAGTCAGCCCGAACTGGCGCTCGAGGCAGATCTCCTGACGGCGGGCGACGATCTTACGGGCGAGCTCGGCGATCTCCTCGCGTCGGGCGTCCGTGACCGGATCGGGCCAGGGGAAGGTCTCGAAAGCAGAAGTGGAGGTGTAGCGGATGCGGTCCTCTAGCGTCGATGATTGCCTGCGTGCCCAATCGCGATGTGACTTAGAACAAAGAACTCCGAACGAGAAATCATCATCGAACGTGAATACGTTGATAGCGTCGCTCGGAGCGGTCCATGGATCGCACCAACAAAACAGGATCCGTTTACCGACGCGGGTTCCCGCAACGTATCGATCGAGTAGTAGGAGGGCCTTCCTAAGAGCAGGCACGAGTTCTCCGAGCAGCCACCACTTCTCGCGGCGAACTTTCCGTGCGTTCTGGTCTCGAAACGGCTTTACGCGTTGACGAACGATCTCAAGCGCGGCTGGATAATCCATCGCCTCTTCCAACGACCTCAGACCAAAATCAATGATGAAGCGAGAGGGGCTCTGCTCTGGGCTATCAGCGATATCTTCGCCAACTAGGTATGGGCGGACGACTTCGCGGTATCTGGGATCGAGAGCGATGATCTCAGTGGCTTCGTCGTTGGCTAATACGAAACCCGCTCCGACGGCTTGAGGTCCCTGAAAGCATTTCTTCGGTGCGAATAACCGGTCCGCGCCTTGAATTGCCGGATCCGCCTCTGTTGTGAGCGAGGACGTGATTCCAGATACCTCACGTCCATCAAGGACGCATTCGGACGGTTGCACGCGTGGATGCTTGGTCCAGTTCACGATGCTCACGTCGACCGCAGCTTCACCGGGCCAATCCTGCGTCGAGACAGCAGACGTGATGACGCCGTCGTTCTCGGCGATGTAATCGAGGCTCACACCCCGTGCTCTGTTCTGGCTAATCGAGTTCGTTCCGACGAGGCCGGCCCGCTTTCCGTCCTCGAGCTGGTCGTGCGCCTTCCTAAACCAGTAGACGCAGTAGTCCTTGACGCCGATTCCAAACTCTCCCTTGAGCCACTCTACGTAGTCGTCACCAAGCCATTTTCGTAGCTGCTGAGAGCCGTGGAACGGCGGGTTGCCGATGATCGCGTCCGCTCGCGGCCATGGGACTCGTAGAGCGTCTCCGATCCGGATTCCAGAGAGATCGCCGAGCGGGAGCGTGCTCTCCGTGAGTTCAAGCTCGTCCACGGCCAGCTTGTGACCCATCCAGAGGGTCACTCGCGCCAGCGACACAGCGAAGGGCTCGATCTCGATGCCCTTCAGGTTCGAGAGTGGGAAGTGGAGGCTGAGCGAGCCCTGCTCCTTCAGGCCCGCCTTGCGCCTCAGCTCGACCTCGCGCTCGTGCAGACGCTGCTCGAGCCGGCGCAGTTCGCGGTAGGCGACGTAGAGGAAGTTACCCGAGCCGCAGGCCGGGTCGAGCACGACGTAGTTGAGCAAGTCGTTCTGGGCGGCGACCGCCTCGGCGTGGTTCGTCAGGTTCTCGATCCGCTCGCGCCAGGGCTCGACGATCGTCGGCTGCACGACCTTCTGGATGTCGGCCTCGTGCGTGTAGTGGGCGCTCAGCCGCCACTGCTGGTCGTGCCCGAGCCCGCCTTCGAGTAGCGAGCCGAAGATCGAGGGCTGCACGTCTCGCCACTGGAACTGAGCGGCATCGCGCAGGTGCCTCAGCTCCCCGACGCTCAGGTGCACGTGCGCCGGATTCTCGAACAAACCACCGTTCGCGTACGGGGTTCCGGCGTAGAGGCCGTGCTCGGGGCGATCTCCCGGCCTGTTCAACCAATCGAACAGCTGGCCCAGCTCGTCGGCGCTGGAGTGGTGCGGCTGAGCGATCAGCTCGTCGAGGATACGCATGAAACCGTGCTCGGGGATCTGGCCGAGATCCTCGGCGAAGAGGCACCAGACGCACTGGAGCAGGAAGTCACGCAGGACGTCGGGGTCGGCGGCGCGGCGCTCGCTCAGCTGCTCGTAGAGATCGACCAGATGAACGACGGCCTCGCGCGTCAGCTGGGCCTGCCCGCCCGCGAAGACAGGCTCGCTTCCGGCGAGGAAGAGCAGGGCGTCGTACTGATCGGGCAGGTCGATCAGGTCGAGAACCACGCGCGGCGCGGCCGGGAAGGAGCCGGGCTCCCAGATCTCAAGCTCGTTGAAGGCACAGAGGACGACGTAAGGCGGAGCTGGGGTGTTCGTCTCGGGATCAGAGGCGTCTCTCCAGTAGTCGAGCGCTTGCTTGCGATGCTCGCTGAGCCGCCTCGCCTCGCTCGGCGCTTTCATCTCGATCAGGCAAACCCGAGGCCAGATCAGATCGACGAAACGCCCAGCCTGGTACTTCTCGAAGTGCGCTACCTCCGAGCGATCGGTCCCGTAGCAGGTAAAGAGTTCGTTGAGGAAGGTCTGCGCCTCGGAGCGCTCGCTGCCCTCGTAGACGCTCCAGCGCGCAGCGAAGGCGGTGAGCGCCGACCGGATCTCCTCGCCTGTGAGCACGTGCGCTTTAGGGCAGGGTCAGCTCTTTACCAGGCTCGATCGTGAGCTGGTCGTTTGGTACGGCGAAGTAGGTCTGCTGCATCAAGAAGCGACCCAGCTCCTCGAGTTCCTTCTCTGCCTGCTTCAGCGCTGCGACCAGGTGCGGCTCGGCGCCGTCGCTCTCGATGTTCGCCGCAGCTCGCTCGGCGCGCTTTCGCGCCTCCGAGATGAAGAGCAGCGTCTTCTCAATCTCGCGAAAGTGCGCCTCGTTCATGAAGTTGATGGTACCCGCGATCCCGGACGATGGGGAAGGGGGATTGGGTCTTCTTTGTGGCATCACCGCCCTGGATTACGAACCTTACGGCGAAACCTGAGAAGACTGAGTCGGACACCCTATAAGGAGCACTCTAGGCCGTACCGGGATCGAACCGGTGACCTCGTGATATGGCCGTCGCCTCTTGGCGCGATCGCTTGTGCGAGCAACTATTACCCAATCTTTGCCTGCCCGAGCCGACCTGGATTGATCTCAGCTGACCGAAGAGCGTTCAACTAAGCGGTGCTAGCTGGGGCAGACCTGGGTTGAGCGCCCTGCAACCAGACGGTTGGAGCGCGAGACGCTGAGAGCCGTTCTGCCGCGGTCGGTTCAGGCGCTTCGACGAACCCCGCTCTAGCACTTCGCGCTCTAAGCGAGCGACCGGCCGTCGCCCCGAGTTTCGATGCGGGATTATGCGACGGGCAAGGGGGGAGAGAGAGAGCGTGGAATCCGGGTTTCGTGAAGACCGAGCGAAATACGCGCTCGCGGACGAGATCGACAAAGAAACCGAATTGCTACTCAGCGGGCGGCAGACACAACGTTGGAGAGGTCCGCTGGTTCGCAGGGGTGTCGGTCGAGCCGCTCGGGAGGCGGGTGACCTCGCGCGCTTCTTGCGGACACACTCGCTCGACGACAATGATGCTGCAGGCAAGCTGGGTCACTACGACGTCGGCGCGATCCGAGCGTGGTACGAGGCCAAGAAGTTCCCGCCGCTCGGCGAACACGCTCGCGCTGCGCTTGCGGAGCCCCAACCCGGTGGATCGAGGAACTTTGACGTCGCCAAGAAAGTCAGCGCCCTCATGGTTGCGCTCATAGCGGACTTCGGGCCGCCGAACCTCGACTAGGGGTCCGCGCTCCTAACGAGCGGCTCGCCGGCCATCAAGCTAGACAACCCCGAGCCTATTCACAAGATGTCGACTCGAGACAGTGCGGCCAGATTCACGGTCTTCCTATGGCGGAGACTAAGACCGTAACCGGCGGTTCTGAAGAATCCGGTGTCTCCGCCTCGCCTAGCCAGGGCATGGCCTTGTCAAGAGTTTCGAACATGCGCGCGAGCCCGTACCTAGCTGGCGAGTCCAGGCCAGCGATTACGACCGTGCGTACCGGCGGCACGTACGCGAACTGGTTCTTAGTGGAGTATTTTTTAACCTGCCGCATGAACTGCAACAAGCGCTTGAAAACTATGGTTCCGGCGGTCTCTTCGGTGACAGGGAGGCGTACTAGACCGCTGCGCCACGAAGCCATGATTCGAAGAGTAAGTAAAGGGGTGCCGACTGTACGGCCAAAGTCGATTATACCAGTCCTGCTATGGCGAACCTAGCAATCGAGCGACCGTTCGGTGTCTGTCGGCGCGGAAACCATAACCTTAGGGTGGGCCGGTTGTCAGAAGTCAGGTCAGTTCGATATACTAAAAATACATATCGCTAGGATTGAGGAGAAACGATGACTAGGATATCTCCAGGCTCGGTGCTCCGCTGTCGAGCCATGAAACTGAGCGGGCTCGCGATCGTCACTGTCGCAGTCATCTCTCTAAGCAGTGGCTACGTAAAGCAGAACGGGACTGCTTCTGCCGTTAACCTGGGTCGCCATCAATCCGCGTCGATGCTCCACGTCTTACGGACTGCGAATCGGACCTCTGCGGCTACCGACTGCCAGCCGCTAGCGGTCTTCTCGCAGCCGCCGGCAGGATTCGACCCGACGACGGCCACCGACGCACAGCTCCAGCAGCACGGCTTCCCGCGGCAGCCAGCCGGGGATCCGTCTGATCCCACAGTCCAGGCTGCGCAGCAAGTTTGGCTAAACGCGGTCCGCGCCGTCAAGACATTCGTGCCGCCGGATCCCGTCTGTGGAGCTGTCTTCCACGACCCTTGGGTATTCAGCGGGTACTGGGCCGGGCATGTTGCTCCGCAGTCCGACTACGGCAATGCCAACTTCAACTGGTCGCAGTCGGAATGGGTTCAGCCGAGTGTAGCTGGGAATTCGAACTACACCAACTATCAGACGGCACCAGACGCATCTTTCTGGGTCGGAACGGGCATTACCAGTCTCGTGCAAGCCGGTGCCGATTCAATAGCGACTTCCACTCCGCAGTATCGATTCTGGACAGAAGACTATCCGGCAGCGACCGTATGGGAAGGGCCAGTCATTAACCCTGGCAATACGGCATTTGTCTATGAACAGTACGAGGGGTCGTCGGAAGCGTATTATTTCCTTGAGAACGTGACCACGGGTTCATATTCGTCCTTTACGAACTCGGCTCCGTATAACGGGTTCAAGGCTGCCAACTTTATCAACGAGCGGATGAACGGCCTCTATCTCCCGAAATTCGCGGATGTTTCTGTTAGCAGCAACTACTTCGGCAACAGCAACAACACGTGGGCGCTCTCGTCCGATCACAACAACCGCTGGGTGATGACCTCGAACTGCACGTCGGGCGGCACGATCTTGTCAGAGCCGACAGCGGTCGCTAGCGACAACTCTTTCACGCAGAGATGGTACGCCTCTTCTCCATACAACAACACATGCTTACCGCCCTCGTAGCGGCGCTGGTCAGTGCGGTGCTGGCCTCCACTGTCCTCGCGGGGTGCGCTACCGCCGCGCCCCGCGATGGCGCTATAGTCGGGCAGGTCGTCCTGGCTGGTCGTACTCCTCCGGCCTGGGCGTCGCAAGCGAGTTTGGTAGAGGTCAAAAGGCGTGGTCGCGTGATTACGAGCGTTCGCGTTCGGAAGGCAGAGCGATACCACTTCAACCTCCGCCCTGGCGTCTACACCCTTCAGGCGATAAGAGGACGCGCATTCTGCAGTCGCGGTGGCGTAGATGTGCGTGGCGCGGTAACCACCACAGCGAATATCTACTGTACCTTTCACGCGAGAGCTTAGCTTTTGTTCTAAGCCGTTTTTATGGCAGCCACCGACCCAATTTACCGTTCGTCCGGGAGCGCGAAGCCTGCCGCGCGACACCCAGCATACTTGTGAGACTCGTCCGCCTGAGTGTGACTTGGAACTTCAGCGACAGTATCGGACATATTAAAAAGATGGAGCTGTCAGACGGAGACCTCTGGGGTCGGTCGAGGGTTGGCGATCAAGACGCCTTCGGGCTTCTCTTCGAGAGGCACGCGCAAGCGATTTACAACTATTGCTTCCGCAGGATCGGGAACTGGGCTACCGCCGAGGATCTCACCTCCATCGTATTTCTCGAGGCATGGCGACGACGCGAGAAGAAGCTCCCCGATGACAAGGTGCTGCCGTGGCTCTACGGTATCGCCACGAACGTCGTCCGCAACCGACGGCGGGCGGAGCGCCGTTTTGCTGCTGCGCTTCGTCGAGTGCCCGCGCCAGAGCATGAACCCGACTTCGCCGAACGGTCTCAACAACGTGTTGACGACGAGCGCCAAATCCTACGAGCGGTAGCGTTGCTCAGGCAACTGCCGCTAGACGAGCAGGACGTTATCGTGTTGTGTGCCTGTATGCAGTTGAGTTACGAAGATACCGCGTTCGCCCTTGGCATTCCTGTCGGCACCGTGCGATCGCGGCTGTCGCGGGCTCGGCAGCGCTTGCGGGAACTAGATCCAGCCGCCGGACATAGGTGGAGCAGAGGCACCGATCTCCGAGACGCACTCAAGTCATGAGCAGCAAGTATTCGATTCAACCACTTCGTGATCTCCCACCCGATCGCCTAATGGCACGCAAACGTCATCTGTTCGCCGAGATCGCGCGAGAGCGCGAATCGCGCTCTACGGTCACGAGGCTTCGCCTTACGCGGCCCCGCATCGCCGCCCTCGCCGGTGTATGCCTCTGCCTTGCCGCCGCGCTGACGGCGCTGGCGGTGGTCCAAAGTCGCGAATCCTCAACGCAACGAATCCCAGCGGTCGGGCTGCACTCAAGCCAGCATCCGACGAAGGTGGGCCGACAGGCTTCTACGAGAAATGACTGTCAGCCGGTGACCGTCTTCCCGCAGCCCCCGGTCGGCTTTGACCCCACGACAGCAACAGCTGCCCAGCTTAAAGAGTACGGGTTCCCGCCGCGACCGCCAGGCGATCCATCAGACCCGACTGTCCAAGCAGCGCTCCAGGCATGGCTTAAGACGATGGCGGCGCGGAAGGCATCTGTGCCCCCGAACCCGATCTGCGGAACGGTGACACATCACCCCGGCAACCACGCTCGATAGCATCCAGCCCCAGCGTCGCGGCACTCCGCGAAAAGCGCAATACGCGCAGCACTGGGACCGGATTTTTCGGCCTCTAACGCTATTCCCGCGCAAGCGCGTAAGTCACCGACGACACGCCGCAGCGAAGGTTTGAAAAAGGAATCTTCCTTCCTCTCTGAATGGAGCGTACCGGGATCGAACCGGTGACCTCTTGATATGGCCGCCTGCCCGTGGTGCGGTCTCTTCCGAGATCAACTTTTGCCGAATCTTTGCCTACCTGAGCTGACCCAAGCTGCTCTCAGCTGATCGGAAAGCGCTTAACCATGCGGTATTGGCTGGAGCAGACCTGGGTCGGGCGCCCTGTTAACCGGAGGGTTGTAGGTTCGAGTCCTACCCGGGGAGTAGCGTCGATCGGCCTCGGCCGAGAGTGTGATCGGCTCCTATTGAGGCCGTGCGTTAGCGCAGGTGCAGACCGGCTGGCCGCTATAGCGGGACTCGAACGGTCGACCGCAGTGAGCGCACAACGGTGGAACGATTCTCGCCCAGATCAGGATGGCTTGCATCGAGACCGCCCAGAAGACGAGGTAAGGAAGGAATGGAAGCCAGCTGCTCATGGTCTACATATGACCTATCGGTTGCTTCTTCAACCAGATTAGTCCTCGAACGTTAAGCGGGAGTAAGAAAAACCGCCGCATTTCCGTGCGTTTGCGAAGCACCGACCAGCGGTACAATCGTATGCGTGGGCTGGCTCGTAATCGGGCTTCTTGTTTCGGCGCTGGCCGTGCTCGTCGCGGCGGAATGGCCGCATTTGTACGCGCGCCTGGCGGGAGCTCCACTCTTCAGTCGGTACTCGGCCAGGAGGCGCCGCCGGAGGAGGAAGCATTCACATCTCGTGCTTCTCGCGGACGACGAGTCGGATTCGCTCGACGAGGAGCGCGAGGCCTTCGCCGAGAGCGTGGTCAGGGACCTGGAGCGATTGCCGACGATCGAAGATCGCGACTGAGCTCGGTTAGCTGAGATCCGACCTGGTGATCGAGATCGAGGCGCTCAGCTCGGAGGTATTGGGAAGCAGGCGGCCGATGTCCTCGTTGTTCTTCGACTCCTGGTAGTCGGACGCGCTCAGCAGCAGCGTGTGCTTGCCGACACCGAGTGATCTCGCGTTGATGATCGCCTTGCCCGCGCTCGGGCTGAACGAGAGCGGGAGCTGACGCCTGCCGGATGTCGCCGTGATCAATTCCGGGTCGACTCCGGAGCCACGATCGCTGATCTCGACGGTCAGCCGCCCGGCGCGCCGCGAAAGTATCCGCAGGCGAGGCGGGGTTACGTCGTTGACCCAGAAACGGAAGCGGAACGGCCCGGCTTTCGCAGCGGAGGTCGTGTCGAAGACGATGTCGTAGTGGCCTGCCGCCGGGCGCAGGACGCCGGAAACCGGCTCCGTTTCGTCGAAGCTGTCGAGATACGGGTTGGTGTTGACCGGCAAGGCGGTGAGCCCCGCGAGCTTGCTCTCGTTGTCGTCCCGGACGATTCGTGGAGTGACCGAGACCCCTCGAGCCTGCGAGACAACGACGACGCCGAAGTTCTGGCGCGAATGCGAGAGCGAGAAGCGGAACACCTGCTCCGGGCCTTTCAGGAGCCGCGGCACTCCGTAGGCGCCTTCGGGGTAGAGATAGCGGTCGATGAGCGCCGTCTCTCCCTTCGTGTCGCCCTGGTAGATGCCAGGGCGCGTGAGCTTCGTCTTCTTCTTCTCGCCGAGTCGCGAGACGGCGACGTGAAGCCAGAACGGAATCCGACGCCTCTGGCCCGTGCAGGCGAGGAGTATCCAGCCGTCGAGGTCTCCCACCTTGGCTGAAGCGCTCACATGCGCCGTGACCGGGAACGTGCCGGGGACGGTCACCGACGCGGGAGCCGTGAGAGAGGCACCGGAAGTAGATTCGGAGCGCTTTATCCGCACCTTGCAGGACCCGACGGCCGCGCCGGCATCGCTCACGCTGACGCTCCGCGTCACCCTCTGACCGCGCTGTACGAAAGCGAGCCCGAGCGACGAAGGGGAGGTGAAGACGAGCGGTTGGCTCGCCGGTAGGAGTGAGATTCGCCCGCCGCCCTCGCGCAGGGGTGAGAGCTCGCGACCGTGCGAGCCGGTTACGGGCGTGGCGGTCGAGATCAGCGCCGACTTGATCTGCGAAACAGTCCAGCCGGGGTGGAGCTGGCGCAACAGAGCGGCCGCGCCGGCAACGTGCGGAGAAGCCGCGCTGGTGCCGCTCTCGACATCCCAAGTACCGTCGCTTGCCGGGGTGGAGGAAGCTACGTCGATGCCTGGCGCACTGACGTTCGGCTTGAGCAGAAGGTCGTACGGCGTCGGGCCGGCCGACGAGAACGAGGCCATCCTGACCGCGCCCGAGGCGGTGCTCGCGCTCGAGGAGGCGGCGACCGTAATGGCGCCGGCCGCGCTGCCGGGCGAATCGATGGAGCCCTCTCCGTTCTCGTCGTACTCGTTCCCGGCTGCCACGACGACGACCACGCCCGCGGCGCTGGCGAGGTTCACCGCTTTGCTGACGATGTCGTTACGAGGATCGATCTCGGGCTCACCGAGCGAGAGGTTGATCACGTTCATCCCGTCGGAGACCGCGGCCTCGATGGCGGCGACGATCTCCGGCGAGTTCCCGTCCAGTCCGAACTGGCTGGTCGGGATCGTCAGAGCCTTGTAGTTGCCGAGATATGCGCGCGGCGCCACGCCCGAGAGCGTTCGCGGCGTACCGTTGAAAGTCGCCACCGTTCCGGCGTTTCCGGCCGCGATACCGGCGACAGCGGTGCCGTGAGACGAATACTCGGGGTCGAAGGGAAGCGAAGCGTTCGCGTAATCCAGGCCGGGCGGCGCGAAGGCGCGCGCCACTATGACTTTCGCTGTCGTGTAGGCGGTGTTTCCCTTCGGATAACCGACCGGGTAGGTGTAATCGGTTGGATCGAAGTAGGGGTGCGCCTGGTCGATGCCGTCGTCGATGATCCCGATCTTGATCCCCTGGCCGGCGTTCGAGAGGTCGGACTTCCAGATATCCGGTGCGCCGACTGCCGACACGTTGTCGGGCACGCTGCTGTCCAGCGGGCGATAACGGTAGGACGGATAGACGTGTGCGACGCCCGGTAGCTCACGCAGGAGGGGGATCTCGTCGCTCGGGAGCGAGACGGCGAGGCCGTCGGCCACGATTCGATAGTGCCAGCGAACGCTCGAGCCTGGGATGCTCGTCTCGATCCGGCGCGAGAGCATCGTCTGACGCGAGGCGAGGCGGTCCAGATAGCGCCTGCTTGCCAGCGAGGTCAGGTTGAGCCTTTCCCCTCTGGAAGCGGCGCCGTACAGGAGCGGCCGGCCGAGGAAGGAGTTCGCGAGCGAGGGCGAGGAGAGCGTGACCACGACCTCACTGAGCGCCGGCGACGCCGGACCGGTAGCCGCGCCTCCGGCGGAAGCGAGCGCCAGAAGGCAGACAACAAGGATCAGCGGCTTCTTCACTACACATCAATGCTACGCGGATCTCCGCGGAACCGGGCCGGCGTGCAACCTCGACTCGATCTGTTGGAGAGCGTCTGGTGCGTGGCGCAGACCCGGTGCGGGACGGAGGCTAGAATGTCTGGCCGCGCGGATGTGGCGGAATTGGTAGACGCGCACGGTTCAGGTCCGTGTGGGCTTCGGCTCGTGGAGTCACCGGATCGAGTCGGCCTGCGGCCTCTGACTCGATCCGGTTGAGAGCCTGAGATCGTCCGGGTCGCAACGCCCGTGTACGGCTTCACCGATTGCGGCTCGGAGCGCGGCTAGAATGTCCCTCCGCGCGGATGTGGCGGAATTGGTAGACGCGCACGGTTCAGGTCCGTGTGGGCTTCGGCTCGTGGAGGTTCAAGTCCTCTCATCCGCATAGCCAAAACAGGCGGTTTCCGGGGCAACACCGGGGCAAAACGTCGCTCTCACCCCTGACGTACTCGCTAATTGGGCCGAGCGCGACTGTGGGAAACTACTCTGTTTTCACTCTTCCGCGTGAGATTCACCCTTCCGGGGATATACAAATACGACTACATTGTCGTCTACAAGAATGTATTACGCTGCCGACTACGAAACACACACGTAGAACCACACACGTAGAACGTATAAAAGAGGAAAAGGGAGAATGAGCTGTGACGACTGTTCGCATTCGTGAGGAAACGCGCGAGACGCTGCGCGACCTAAAGGAGCACACTGGCGAGCAGACGCCGGATCTTCTGGCGCGCGCGGTTGACCAGTTTTATCGCAGCATCCTGATTGCTGAGACGAACATCGGGTACGCCACACTCCAGGCTGACCAGGCTGCCTGGGGCGATGACCGATCGGACCTGGATCCGTGGGAAGAGACCCTCGCTGACGGTGTCGAGTAAATGCCGCAACGCGGGGAAGTCTGGCTTGTCGACCTCAACCCCGTCCGTGGTCACGAGCAAGGACTCATAAGGCCCGCACTCGTAATTTCGAACGATCAGTTCAACAACGGTCCGGCGGGACTGGTTGTCGTCGTGCCGTTGACTACGAAGGAGCGAGAGCGAATACCGCTCAGAGTTCGAATCGATCCTCCCGATGGAGGGCTCAAGGAGACTTCGTTTGCCCTCTGCGAGGCAGTTCGGTCGGTCTCGACAGAGAGGCTCGTCGATGGGCCATGGGGGAAGGTCTCTGAGCGTTCACTCGCCACCGTCGCCCATAGGGTGCGAACGCTCCTCGATTTGTAGAGAGCTCAGGCAGCTCGGCGAGCCGCCGCTAGACGCTTCCGCGCAACCCCGTCTACGAACCTCGTGGAGGTTCAAGTCCTCTCATCCGCATCTCTGGCGTAGCAATCGGCATCGCCGATGCGCGGTCGGTTGTTTCGGGTTGGATTTCTCGGGGCTGCTTCTACTTGGCGAGCCCACGAACGGCGGCCAGGAGCTCCTGGTGACGGCGCTCTTCGTCGCTCGGCGCGGGCTCTGCGCCCGGCTTCGCGAAGCGAGCCCGTACTGCGTCAACCGGCTTGACGATGAAGAAGAAGACGGCTGCGGCGATCGAGATGAAGGTGATCAGTGCGGTGATGAACGAGCCGTACTCGAAGATCGATTTGTGAATGGTGAAATGGAGACCGTTGAAGCTCGGCTTGCCGATGATCGCGCCGACGATCGGCATCACGAGATCGGAGACCAGCGCGTTCACCAGCGCGACGATCGCCAGGCCCATCACCAACGCGACGGCCAGCTCGATCAGATTGCGTGTCAGAAGAAAGTCCTTGAACTCCCTGAGCATGGATTCCCCTTCCAGAGAAGAACGACGGAGGCCTACAGCGGCATACTGGCCGCTCGGCGCCTTCCTTTCAAGGAGGCCGGGCTTCAACTTCCGATAGCGCTTCTCTACTCGGACAGCTCGGCCAGAACCCAGTCGGCGTGCTTGGCCGGGTCGACCTTGGGCCAGACCTTGGCAACCTTGCCCTCGGTGTCGATCAGGAAGGTCGAGCGGACGATGCCGAGGAAGCTCTTGCCGGCGAAGTGCTTGGGTTGCCAGACGCCGTAGAGCTCGGCGACCCTGTGCTCGCTGTCGGCGAGGAGCGTGAAGGGAAGCCGGTACTTGGCCTTGAAGCGCTCGTGCGAGGCGACGCTGTCAGCGCTGACGCCGAGCACGACCGCGCCGCGGCGCTCGAACTCGCTCCAGGCGTCACGGATTCCGCAGGCCTCTCTCGTGCAGCCGGGCGTGTTGTCCTTGGGATAGAAGTAGAGGATGACCGGCTTGCCCCTGTAGTCCGAGAGCCGCACACTTTCACGGCTGTCTGTCTGGAGCTCGAAATCCGGCGCCGTCTCGCCTTCGGCGATCATCTCGCGCAGCCTCCTTTTCGCAGGTAGCTTGTTCTACGTGAGCCTCGTACCCGCGTTCAGGGAGAAACAGTCGTGAGAGCACAACGCAGAGAGCACCCGACCATTCGCGCCTTCGCCATCATCCTGGCGATCGTCTGCCTGGTCGTGGTCTTCCAGCTCTACGCGACGCTGGTGGTCGCCACCGCGCTCGTGCAGGTCGCCTTCTTCCTGGCGATCGCGTACTTCCTCTTCATGCTCTGGCGCGAGCGAAGAGAAGGCATCGCGATGTGGCCGGCCCGCGCGCGCTGGGCTTTCTACGGCGGCGTGCTCGTCGGGTTGGCGAACATGAGCCTCTACTTCGGAGCGCGTCTTTTCGCCGCCCACGGCCTGAAGATAAACGGTTGGACGGGCGCCGCCTGGCTGCTCGTCTTCCCGCTCTGCGGCTACGCGATCTGGCGTGTCTGGCACGACCAGCACACGTACTACTAGAGGCCTACCCCGATAGGCCTACACAACCAGAGCGGCCGCCCCGCGGCACCGTTGACCGCCCGGACCATTTGCCGCACTACCAGTGCGCCTTCACGGTCCGTACGGCCCCTGGCAGCCACGGCTCAACCCCGTCGATCGCGCATCCCTATCGGCATAGGCCCAAAGCCGCGACTACGCTGAAGAGAGCAGCATGACCAGACCGCTCAGCGAGCAGCTGCGATCGGTTCCGACCGCGCCCGGCGTCTATCTCTTCCGCGGCGAGGACGGAGGCGTTCTCTACGTGGGCAAGGCCAAGTCGCTGCGCTCGCGCGTTCGTAGCTACTTCCGCCGCTCCGGCGACGGGCGCGCAGGGATTCCTCGGCTCGTCGGGCGCATCGCCGAGATCGAAACGATCGTGACGAGGAACGAGGTCGAGGCGCTTCACCTGGAGCAGAACCTCGTCAAGCGCCATCGCCCGCCTTTCAACATCCGCCTGCGCGACGACAAGTCGTTCCCCTACATCGCGGTGACGCTGGACGAGGTCTATCCGCGCGTCATGTTCACCCGCGAGCGCCATCGCCGCGGCGTTCTCTACTTCGGCCCGTACGCGAACGCCAAGAAGGTGCGCGAGACGCTCGAAGTGCTCAACCGGGCATTCCGCTTTCGTCCCTGCGAAGGGCCGAAACCGGGCCGGCGCTCCGGTATTCCATGCCTCGACTACCACATCGACCGCTGCTATGCGCCCTGCGTCGGGCTGATCTCAGCGGACGACTATCGTGCTCTGATCGACGCTGTGGTGGAGTTCCTCTCCGGTCACACCGAGCCGATACAGAAGAGCCTGGAGCGCTCGATGCAGGAGGCGGCCGACGGGCAGCGCTTCGAAGAGGCGGCCAGGTATCGCAACAGGCTGGTGGCGGTGCGGCATCTGCTCGAGCGCCAGGCCGCCGATCGCCCGGGCGAAGGGAATGTCGACGTTCTCGGGCTCGCGCTGGAGGGCGAGCGTGCCGCGGTTCAGATCTTCCCGCTGCGAGGCGGGCGCATGGTCGACCGCTACGGCTTCCAGCTCGAGAGCGCAGCCGGGCAGGGCGAGGCGGCACTGGTAGAAGCCTTCTGTCTCGAGTACTACGGCTCGACGCCGCTGATTCCGCCGCTGATCGTCGTGCCCGGGGCGGCAGCCGGCCTGGACGCGCTGGCGGACTACCTGAGCGAGCTGCGCGGCGGTCGAGTCGAGCTGCGGGCGCCGCGGCGAGGCGAGAAGCGCCGCCTGCAGGAACTGGCTACGGAAAATGCCAGGCTGGCGCTGGCTTCCGAGACCCGCGCCCGCGAAAGTGGGCGCCTGCGCAGGATCGAGGCGCTCGAGGAGTTGCGCGAGGCTCTCAACCTCGAGAGCCTGCCGATCAGAGTCGAGTGCTTCGACGTCTCCAACCTGCAAGAGGCCTCGCCGGTCGCCTCGATGGTCGTCTTTCGCGACGGTGTACCGCTCAAGGCTCATTACCGCAAGTTCGCCCTGCGCACGCTCGAGGGTCAGAGTGACGTCGCCGGCATGAAGGAGGCGCTCGGGCGCCGATTCGCGCGACTGGCGTCGCCGGGCGAGCGCGATTACGACGAGAGCTTTGCGTCGCTGCCGAACCTGGTCGTCGTGGACGGCGGTAAGCCTCAGCTGAGCGCCGCTCTCGAAGCGCTCGGCAACATCGCCGAGACGGAGCGCATCGCCGTTGTCTCGCTGGCCAAGCGCGAGGAGGAGGTGTTCGTTCCGGGCTCCTCGAAGCCGGTGCGCCTCGATCGCCACTCGCCCGGGCTCCAGCTCCTGCAGCGGCTGCGCGACGAGGCTCACCGCTTCGCGGTCGGCTACCACCGCCAGCGCCGCTCGAGCGAGTCGTTCGGCTCGCTCTTCGACGAGTTGCGCGGAGTGGGCCCGGCCAGGCGGCGAGCGATCCTGGCGCATTTCGGCTCGCCGGAGCGCTTTCTCGCGGCGAGCGCCGAGGAGTTGGCCGCCGTGCCCGGCCTGCCCGAGAAAACGGCGCGCCAGGTCTACGCGCAACTACACAAGACCGGCGGAGCCTGACCCGTCCGACCCGCGCCGGTCACCTGTCGCTACGAGAGCTCGTGCCGGAGTGTTGCTGCTCGTCGGACACGATGCGCCGGAAGCGGAAGCTGTGGAAGAAGAACAGGATGGCGGCGAAGCCCAGCACAACGTTGATTGCGCTCGTTACCAGCCTCGTGCCCACGCTGTAGGCGATGATCATCGTGTCCGGCGCGACTCCGTGCAGAACGGATACCAGCAGCGCCTGCTCGGTGCCGATCCCCGACGGGCTGATCGGCAGCAGCGTGGCGAGGTTCGAGGTTCCCTCCGCGAGCAGCGAGTTGTGCAACGTCGCCGGCATGTGGAAGGCGAGCAGGGCGAACAAAACGATGACGATCCGCAGCAGCCAGTCGGCCAGCTGCCAGGGAAGAATGCGGCGCAGGTACCAGCGCCAGTCGAGCAGGCCTCTCACGCCCTGGCGGACGCGGTCCTTGAAGTCCTGGATCGTCACCCAGGCCCACAGCACCAGGGCGGTCAGAATCAAGATGACAGTGCCGACGATGACGATTGTCTCTTTCGGATGACCGAAAAACCAGCTGAAGTCGAATGCCGGCAGGTGGGGGAGGAGAGCGTGACCGGGCAGCACTCCCTGCTGGAAAAGGAAGACGAAGAAGGCGAGCGCAATCAGGGCGTCGACGGGAGCGCGCACGAGCAGCGTCGAGGCGATGGTCGTGTATGTGCTGCCGGGCAGCCGGCGCTTGACGATCACCACGCGCACCGCGTCTCCGCCGTGCGCGGGCACGACCGTCCCGACGGCCGTACCGCCACAAAAGGCGCCGAAGACCATCGGGAACGAGACGTGCTCGCCCGGATAGGAAGCAACGATCGAGTTCTGCCAGGCGCGCGCGGCGCAGCCGATCTTGACCACCTGGAGGAAGGCGACGACTCCCAGAAGGTTCCAGTCGACGGCGGCCAGGTGGTTGAAGAAAACCCTGACGCCGTGGAAGATCGCGTGGAACGAGAATGCGAGCGGCAGAAGCACGACGGCTCCCTAGCGCCCCGCTCCTGGGCCTCTCTGCTCAGCCGCCCCGGTCATCTCTCGCACGACCTAGTCGTCGCCGCTCATGAACGGATAGCGGTAGTCGGTCGGCGAGACGAGCGTCTCCTTTACCGCGCGCGGGCTCACCCAGCGGATCAGGTTCCAGATCGAGCCGGCCTTGTCGTTCGTGCCCGAGGCGCGGGCGCCGCCGAAGGGCTGCTGACCGACGATCGCTCCGGTCGGCTTGTCGTTGATGTAGAAGTTTCCGGCCGCGTGCCTGAGCGCGTGCTCGGCCTCGGCGGCGGCTCTGCGGTCGGTGGAGAAGACCGAGCCCGTGAGGGCGTAGGGCGAGGTGCGGTCGACCAGCTCGAGCGTCTCGGCCCAACGCCGTTCGTCGTAGGGATAGACGGTCAGCACGGGACCGAAAAGCTCCTCGCGTATCAGCCTGCAGAGAGGATCGCTGGTCTCGATCACGGTCGGCTCGATGAACCAGCCCACGCTCGCATCGCAGCCGCCGCCGGCCACGATCTTCATCTCGGGAGAGGCTTTCGCCTCTTCGATTGCCAGCGAGAGCGAGTCGAACGAGGCCTTGTCGATGACGGCGCCCATGAAGTTCGAAAAGTCGCTGACGTCGCCCATCTTTATCTGCGGGACATCCGCCGCGAAGCGCTCGCGCAGGGCGGGCCAGAGGTTCGAGGGAACGTAGAGGCGTGACGAGGCCGAGCACTTCTGGCCCTGATACTCGAACGAGCCACGAACGGCCTGGGCGAAGAGCGCGTCGGCGTCGGCCGAGGGATGCGCGACGACGAAGTCCTTGCCGCCCGTCTCGCCGACGATCCTCGGGTAGTTCTTGTAGCGCTCGATCTGGCCGCCGATCGTCCGCCACATGGCCTGGAAGACCGCGGTCGAGCCGGTGAAGTGCACCCCGGCGAGATCGGGGCTGGTGAGCGCCGTGCTCGAGACCGAGGCGCCGTCGGCGAAGACGAGGTTGATCACCCCGTCGGGAAGGCCGGCCTCGCGGAGCAGGAGCATGATCTCGTAGGCGGAGACCGCGGCAGTCGAAGCCGGCTTCCAGACAACCGTGTTGCCGGCCATTGCCGGGCTGGTCGGGAGGTTGCCGGCGATCGAGGTGAAGTTGAAGGGCGTGACCGCGAGCACGAAGCCCTCCAGCGGCCGGTACTCCATCCGGTTCCAGATACCCGCCGACGACTTCGGCTGGTTCTCGTAGATCTGCTCGAGGAAGTGGATATTGAAGCGCCAGAAGTCGGCCAGCTCGCAGGCGGCGTCGATCTCGGCCTGGTGAGCGGTCTTCGACTGGTTGAGCATCGTGGCCGCATTCAGGCGCTGGCGCCAGGGGCCGCAAAGCAGCTCCGCCGCGCGCAGGAATATCGCCGCCCGCTCGCTGAGCGACGTGCGCGACCAGTCCGGCCAGGCTGCGGCCGCTGCCGCTATCGCTTTCTCCACTTCGGCGCTACCGCCGCGGTGAACGTCCGCGAGCACCTGCTCGTGCCTGTGCGGCATCACGGCCTGATAGGTGGAGGCGCCGCGGACTTCGTCGCCGCCGATGATGCAGGAGATGTCACCGCGTCCCGCCTGGAACTGCTCGAGGCGGGCGCGAAGCTCGCCGCGCTCGGGAGTTCCGGGCGCGTAAGTGAGATTCGGCTCGTTGACCGGAGCCGGAACGTGGAAGCTGGCGTGATCGGACATGAGTCGGGATTCTATGGGTCGGCCGGGCCTCGTGAGCGCGAACGTTCTTCCTTCGGCTCGCCCCGGGGCCGTACGCTTTCTTCGTTGCCACTCTCCAATGAACTGCGCGAGGAGCTCGCCCACGTCGCTCTGCGGCGCGACTGCGACCGTCTGGCCGAGCTGTCGGCGCTCTTTCACAGCGCCGGTCGAGCGCACCTGGAGGGCAAGGGCCAGATCTCCGTCCATCTCGATTTCGCCGAGGCGGCGGTGGCGCGGAGAGCCTTCTCTTCACTGCGCGCGTTCGGAGTCGCGTCCGAGATCCGCACCTACCACCAGAGCTCCTTCGGGCAGGCGAACCGCTACCAGCTTCATGTGGCCGGAACGCCGCGGGCGCTTCAACTCCTGAACGAGGCGGGCGTGCTCGATGCCGGCCTGGCGCCGATCGAGGCTCCTCCCTCGCGGGTAGTTGCCCGTTCCTGCTGCCGCGCCGCCTATCTGCGCGGAGCACTGCTCGGATCTGGCTCGCTCAGCGCGCCGCCCTCGCTTCATCTCGAGATTCGAACCACCAGCCTCGAGGGGGCGGACTTCCTGGTCGAGATCGCGGCTCGGGAGGGAGTCGAGCTGCAAGTCAGCGAGCGAGCCCGCTACGCCGTCGCCTACGCCAAGGGCGCAGAGGCGGTCGCCGGCGTGCTCGCGCTCGCGGGGGCTTCCGAGATCGTTCTCTCCCTGGCCGAGCGCTCGGTGATCGGTGAGGCGCGCGCAGGAGCGAACAGGCTCGCCAACGCCGACCAGGCGAACATCGGGCGCTCGAGCCGGGCGGCTCTGGCTCAGCTGCGAGCCGTGCGGCGACTCGAGCGTCAGGGGATGCTCGAGCGCCTCTCCCCGGCGCTGCGCCAGGCTGCCCAGCTACGTTTACGCAACCCTCAGCGCTCGGTAGCGGAGCTGGCGCGCCGGGCGGGCGTACCGAAGCCGACGCTGCACGGTCGCTTTCGCCGCTTGCGAGAGCTGGCGGAGAAACGCGGCTGAGGCGTTCGGACGCTCGCCGGGCGACTACGAGCCCGTCTGGTCAACAGACATCAGTTACCCGCCGCTACACTCGACGCCGAGCTTAGAGAAAAGAAAAAGAGGCAGAAAGGGATTTCGAATGGCGACTCGCGTTGGAATCAACGGTTTTGGACGGATCGGGCGCAGTTTCTTTCGCGCTCAAATCGAAATGGGTGCCGATCTCGAGATCGTCGCGGTCAACGACCTCTGCGACATCAAGACAATGGCCCACCTGCTCAAGTACGACTCGGTCCAGGGAAGGTTCCCGGGCCAGGTCGAGGTCGAGGGCGAGCGCATCAAGGCCGGCGACGAGTCCTTTGCCGTGCTCGCCGAGAAGGATCCCTCGGCGCTGCCCTGGAAGGAGCTCGGCGTAGACATAGTGCTCGAGTCCACCGGCGTCTTCCGCAAGCGTGAGCAGGTCCAGGCACATCTCGACGCCGGAGCCAAGAAGGTAGTCATCTCGGCGCCCGCGACCGATCCGGATATCACGCTCGTGCTCGGCGTCAACGACGAGCTCTACGACGCAGAGAAGCACAACATCATCTCCAACGCCTCTTGCACGACCAACTGCGTCGCGCCGATGGCGAAGGTGCTGCACGAGAACTTCGGCATCGAGCAGGGCTTCATGACGACGATTCACGCCTACACCAACGACCAGCGCATCCTCGACTTCCCGCACAAGGACCTGCGCCGCGCCCGCTCGGCCGCGATCAACCAGATCCCGACCTCGACCGGCGCCGCCCGCGCCATCGGCCTCGTCCTGCCCGAGCTCAAGGGCAAGATCGACGGGCTCTCGATGCGCGTCCCGGTTCCGACCGGCTCGATCACCGACCTGGTCGTCAAGCTCAGCAAGGAAGTGACCGCCGAGGAGATCAACGCCGCCTTCAAGAAGGCAGCCGATAACAGCTCGCTCACGGGCTATCTCGAGTACACCGAGGACGAGATCGTCTCCACCGACATCGTCAACTGGCCGTACTCGTGCGTCTTCGACAGCAAGCTGACGATGGCCAGCGGCAACATGGCGAAGGTCTTCGGCTGGTACGACAACGAGTGGGGCTACAGCTGCCGCCTGGTCGACTTGATCGACAAGGTTCTCTAGTCGGGGAGGTCGAAAACCGTGCACAAACCACGTTCCGTACGCGACGCGGACGTCTTCGGCAAGCGCGTCCTCGTTCGCGTCGACTTCAACGTCCCGCTCGAGGACGGGAAGGTCGCCGACGACACGCGCATTCGCGCGGCCTTGCCGACGCTTCAGCTACTGCTCGAGGAAGGCGCCTCGCACGTCATCTGTTGCTCGCACCTGGGGCGCCCGAAAGGCGTCGCAGACCCGAAATTCTCGCTCAGGCCCGTGGCGGCCCGGCTCGCCGAGCTGCTCGGGCGCGACGTCGCCTTCGACGATCCGAGCAGCCACATCTGCGTGCTCGAGAACACTCGCTACGTAGCGGGTGAGACGAAGAACGACGTGCAGTACGCCGCTCATCTGGCGTCGCTGGCGGATATCTACGTCAACGACGCCTTCGGCTCGGCGCACCGGGCGCACTCCTCCACCGAGGCGGTCGCCCATCTGCTTCCGGCCTACGCCGGTCTCCTGCTCGAGAGCGAGCTGAACGAGCTCGGCAAGCTGCTGGGCGAGGTCGAGCGGCCCTTCGTCGTGATCGTCGGCGGGCTCAAGGTCGAGGACAAGATCGGCGTTCTGCGCAAGCTGGGCGAGCGGGCCGACGAGCTCCTGATCGGCGGCAAGATGGCCGAGCAGGTGCACGCCGCCAACCCCGTCGGGCGTGACGTCGAGCTTCCCGACGACACGGTGATCGGCGACCGCTTCGCGACCGATGCCGACACGCGGATCGTCGACTACTTCGACGTTCCAGAAGGCTGGGAGCGGTACGACATCGGCCCGCGCACGCGCGAGCGCTTCTGCTCGATCATCGCCAAGGCCAAGACGATCTTCTGGAACGGCCCGATGGGCGTTTTCGAGTTCCCGATCTTTGCCGAGGGCACGCGCGCGGTCGCCGAAGCGATCGCCAAGTCCGACGCTTACTCGGTGGTCGGAGGCGGCGACGTGGTGCGGGCGCTCGAGGAGCTCGGCTACAAGGACCGGATTTCCTGGGTCTCGACCGGCGGCGGCGCTTCGCTCGAGCTGCTCGAGGGTAAGGAACTGCCGGGCGTCCTGGCAATCCCCGAGGCTTGAGGAGAGGCGAATGCTGATCGCCGGTAACTGGAAGATGTTCAAGACCCCGTCGGAAGCCGCCGGCTTCTGCCGCACACTGCGCGAATCGATCGGCGGTGTCGAGGGAATCGATATCGCCGTCTGCCCGCCCTACGTCTCGATAACCAGCGCGCTCGAAGAGTTGGCCGAGAGCGGAATCGCGGTTTACGCCCAGAACGTTCACTGGGCCGAGACAGGTGCCTTCACCGGCGAGATCTCAGCCGCGATGCTGCTCGAGATCGGTGCGGACGGCGCCATCGTAGGTCACTCCGAGCGGCGCCAGTATTTCGGCGAGAGCGACGAGACGGTCGCCAAGCGGGCGAGAGCTGCGATCGACGCCGGCCTGAACGTGATCGCCTGTGTCGGCGAGCTGGAGAGCGAGCGCGACGCGAACGAGACCGAAGCGGTGCTCGCACGCCAGCTGGCGCCGATCGTCGAGCAGGTCGGCGCTCACGAGCGGCTGACCGTAGCCTATGAGCCCGTCTGGGCGATCGGCACGGGCAAGACGGCTACGCCGGCGCAGGCCGAGGAGGCGCATGCCTTCATCCGCAGCATCCTGGATGTTCCGATCCTCTACGGCGGCTCGGTCAAGCCCGACAACGCGGCCGAGCTGATGGGCCAGGCCGATGTCGACGGCGCGCTGGTCGGCGGGGCTTCGTTGGATGTCGACTCGTTTGTCTCGCTCTGCGCGGCCGCAGCGATCGTCGCATGAGCGAACGCTCGACTGGCGTTGGTGACGGGGGAGCGGGAGCTCCCTCGTCACAAAAAGCGGTACCGCTGGTCGCGCTGGTCATCCTCGACGGCTGGGGCGATGCCCCGCCCGGGCCGGGGAATGCCGTCTCGCTTGCCGACACGCCGGTCTACGACCGACTCTTCTCCACCTACCCGCACACGACCATCAAGTGCTCCGGAGCCGCCGTCGGCCTGCCCGACGGGCAGATGGGCAACTCGGAGGTCGGCCACCTCACGATCGGATCCGGTCGCATCCTCAGGCAGAGCCTGCAGCGGCTGAACGACGACGTTAAAAGCGGTGCTCTGCTCGAGAACGAGGTGCTCGGGGCAGCCTTCGAGCGGGCCCGGGAGCGGGGCGGGAACGTACACCTGCTCGGTCTAGTCTCCTACGGCGGTGTTCACTCGCACATCGATCACCTGCGCGGGCTCCTGGAGCTGGCCAGAAAGCAGGGGATGTACGAGCGAACCTTCATCGATGCCTTCACCGACGGTCGCGACGTCTCGCCGCACGCGGCCGCGGAGGATCTGGCCGAGCTTCCGGCAGAGCGAATCGCGAGCGTCACCGGTCGCTACTACGCGATGGACCGCGACAAGCGCTGGGATCGGATCGAGATCGCACTGGAGGCGCTGATCGACGGGAAGGGGAAGAAGTCGCCCGATCCTGTTGCCGCTGTTCGGGAAAGCTACATCGAAGGCCTAACGGACGAATTCATCAAGCCGATCGTCGTCGAGAACCGGCCGCGGATCGACAAGCAGGACGCGCTCATCTTCTTCAACTTCCGGCCCGATCGGGCGCGCCAGCTCTCCAGCAAGCTGCTCGAGCGGGGCTACGACCTGACGACGATGATGAGCTACGACGACGAGCTCGACTGCCCCGTCGCCTACGGAGACGAGGAAGTTGGCGAGACGATGGCAGAGCTGCTGGCCGAGAACGGGCTCAAGCAGCTGCACATGGCCGAGACCGAGAAGTACGCGCACGTCACCTACTTCTTCAACGGAGGCCGCGAAGAGGCGTTTCCCGGCGAAGATCGCATTCTCGTTCCCTCGCCACGTGAAGTCCCGAGCTACGACAAGAAACCGGAGATGTCGGCGCCGGAGGTGGCCCGACGCTTCTCGGAGGCGATCGGGAGCGGAAAGTACGCCTTCGCGGTGGTCAACTTCGCCAACGCCGACATGGTCGGTCACACCGGCTCGATCCCGGCCACGATCAAGGCGCTAGAGACTGTCGACAAATGCCTCGGCGAAGTCGTGGCGGCGGTTCATGCGCAGGGTGGCGTCTGTTTGATCACCGCCGATCACGGCAATGCCGAGCAGATGCTGGCCGAGGACGGAGTTTCGATCTTCACCCAGCACACGACCAGCGACGTGCCGCTGATCGTGACCGAAGAGGGCGTCTCACTTCGCCCCGACGGTGAGCTCTCCGACCTCATACCCACCGCAATTGCCCTGCTAAATCTTAGGAAACCCTTAGTCATGACAGGGGTTTCGGTCATTCAATAATCCGATAGACGAGCCTATACTGGACCTGTTTTGACGATTCAGCAGCCCGATATGGCAGTCATTCGCAGGGCGCAACGCGGTGATGAGCGCGCCTTCGCGCTGATCGTCCAGGCCTACGAAGCGCCGATCTTCAACTACGTGCTGCGCATGGTCGGCGATCGCGCGCTGGCCGAAGACCTGACTCAGGATGTTTTTCTGCGCGTCTATCGAGGCCTGCGCGGCTACTCGCGTCGCGCTCTCTTCACCACCTGGCTCTTCCAGGTGGCCAAGAACCGGGTGGTCGACGAGCTTCGCGCTCTGGAGCGTCGGCCGCGGACCCTGATGGCGATCGAGGACACGCCGCAGCTCGAGGTGGTCGATGCCCCGATCGAGCGCAGCGAAGCGATCGACGTCCTTCTGCACGCAGTCGATCAGTTGAGCCCCGATCTCAAGGAGGCCCTGCTTCTGCGCGACATCACCGGGCTCTCCTACAACGAGATCGCCGAGGCGCTCGAGGTGACGCTGACCACCGTCAAATGGCGGATATTCAAGGCCCGGGAAGAGGTGCAGCAGGCGCTCGAGGAACAGGGCGTCGAGCTTTCGACCCAGGGCGAGAGCGCGTCCGCAGATACCCGCCCGGTCGATTGACGTCCGGTCGCTCGAGCCGCGTGGCGCTCAAACCCCGCGCGAGAGCCGGCGTGCCAGCTGCTCGGGCAGTCCGAGCTGCCGGATCTCTTCCTGCGTGCGCTCGATCTCGTACTCGACTCGCTTGAACTCGGCTCTACCCGCATCGAGATCGAGCAAGAGGTAGGCGGCCCTGGGATCTCCGTCACGGGGCTGCCCAACCGAGCCCGGGTTGAGCAACCAGCGCCCGGCTGAAAGCTCGCTGACCGCTCCGCCAGACGCCAAGTCGAATTCGAGCCGGCCCTCGACCAGCGAGGAGACCAGGGCGAAGTGGGAGTGCCCGACGAGCACCAGCGGCGCGCTGCTGAGCGAGAAGGTGTCGGCTGCATTCGCGGCTCTGAGCACGTAAGCCCAGACGGGCTCACGCGGGCTGCCGTGGTACAGCTCGCAGCCGGGCGCGCTGCCGCTCGGCTCCAGGCCCGCGAGATAGGCGCCGGCTCTTTTGCTCAGATGCTCCCGCGTCCAGCTGGCGGCCTCGGCGGCTACGGGGGAGAAAAAGTCCAGGGACAGCCGCCCGATCGCGGCCAGGTCGTGATTGCCGACGAGCGAGATGTGCGCGAGGCGTTCGAGTATCTCGCAGCACTCGCTCGGCCTCGGACCGTATCCGACGCTGTCGCCCAGGTTCCAGACCTCGTCCGGGCGGTCACGCTCGATCTCGCGCCGCACCGCCTCGAGCGCGTGCAGGTTCGAATGGACGTCGGAGATGACGGCGACGCGCATGCGTCTCGCTCGCTCCTAGTTGTGCTCGGGAGAGGGTGGAGTCTCGGGGAGGTTTTTGATCCCCTGCGTCGTCGTCCACTTCGACCAGTTGTCCTCCATGGCGTCGAGCAGCTCGCGCATGAAGGCGTGCGACAGGTTCACGCGCGCAACGACGACTCCGGGGACGTCGCCCTCCTCGACCTCGTGGTCGATGCGGGCAAAGGTCAGCGTGAACTCGTAGTCCGAGAAGCTCACGTTGGCGAAGTTTGCATAGACGCCCGCCAGGCGCTCCGGATCGAGATGGATGTTCAGGTGTCTGTCTAGGCCCTCACCGTCCATGCCTCTACGATACAGCTCAACGGTGAGCAGCTTCGACAACATCCGCCTGCGCCGCTTCTTTCTCGCCTTTTCCGCCCTGCTGGGCGTGATCGCGATCGGCACCGTCAGCTACCACTCCTTCGGTGAGGGATGGATAGCCTCGTTCTATCGGGCGGTGGTCTCGGTATCGCTCACGGGGCTCGATTCGAAGCCGGCGTCGGAAGGCGCTCAGGTCTTTACCGTCGTCCTTCTCCTCGCCGGCGTGGCAATCTTCCTCTACGTTGCGGGAGCGATCGCCGAGGCGATCGCGAGTGGCCTCGTCACGGGAGCCTGGCAAGAGCGGAGGAGACGCTTGACGATCGAAGCGATGCGCAACCACTTCATCATCTGCGGCTACGGCCGTGTAGGTCGTCGCGCCGCGCGCGAGTTTCGCGAAGCCGGCGAGCCGTATGTGATCGTCGATTTCCACGAGGATGCCCTCGAAGCCGCGCGCAAGAACGGCGACGTGCTGGTCGAGGGGTCGGGCACCGAGGATGTGAACCTGCTCGCGGCCGGCATCGAGCGAGCCCGCGGGCTGGTGGCTTCGGCCGACTCCGACGTCGACAACCTGTACATAACCCTCTCGGCGCGGGCTACCCGCCCGGACTTGTTGATCGTGGCTCGCGCCTCCGACGACGACGCCGCTAAGAAGCTCCGTATGGCCGGTGCCGACCGGATCATCCAGCCGTATTCGACCGCGGGGCGCGAGATGGCCAAGCTCGTGTTGAAGCCGCAGGTTGCCGCCTATCTCGACGTGGCTTCTACCGCCGGCTCCGAGGAGCTCCAGTTCGAGGAGATAGTCGTGACGCCGGCCTGCGCGAGCGCGGGTGAGACGATCGGCGAGCTGCGCGTCCGTGACGTGACCGGCGCATTGATCATCGCCGTGCGCAAGGCCGACGGCAGCTTCGACACCACGCCGTCGCCGCGGCTCCGCCTCGACGTGGGGGACATCATCATCGGCGTCGGTTCGGTCGCCGAGCTGCGCGCCCTCGAGGAGCTCTTCGCGCCGGACGGCGGGGAGAAGAGATGAGCCTCGCACTCGAGCGCCTGACCGGCGAGCTGGCCGGTGTCGCTGGCGCTGCGGTCGAACTGGAGCGGCCGAACGATCCAAGGCACGGAGATTTCGCCACCAACATCGCTCTTCGCCTGGCGCCCGAGCGCCGCAAGAGCCCGCGCGAGCTGGCCGAGGAGCTCAAGCAGGGAGCCGAGCTGATTCACGGCGTCGAGCGGGTGGAGGTCGCGGGCCCCGGCTTCCTGAACCTCTTCCTCGACTCGGGCTGGTACGGCGAGGCGCTGGCCGAGATGCTCGCCGCCGGTGGCAGCTACGGCTCCGGCTCCCTGGAGCGATTCGAGCGTGTTCAGGTGGAGCTCGTCTCGGCGAATCCGACCGGGCCGCTCACGGTCGGCTCGGGGCGGAACGCCGCCTACGGCGACTCGCTGGCACGGCTGCTCGCCTTCGCGGGGGACGAGGTCGAGCGCGAGTACTACGTAAACGACGTGGGCACGCAGATCGACCTCTTCCGTGCCTCGGTGGACGCCCGCCGGCGCGGCGCGGAGCCACCCGAGGGAGGCTACCTCGCTGACTACGTCTTCGAAGTCGCGCGTGACGAAGGAGATCCGGTTCTGTCGATGGTCGACTCGATCGGCCGGACGCTGGAGCGCTTTCGTGTGCAGATCGACAACTGGGCCTACCAGAGCGAGATGGAGAAGCGGCTGCCGAAACTCTTCGAGCGGCTGGACACCTACAGCTCGGACGGTGCTCTCTACGTACGCTCGACCGCCTTCGAGGACGAGAAGGATCGCGTGCTCCTGCGCTCGCCGGAGCGCGGTGGCAGCCCGACCTATGAGGCGGCCGACCTCGCCTACCTGGCCGACAAGCTGGAGCGCGGCTTCGAGCGGGCGATCTACGTGCTCGGCGCCGACCACCATGGAGTTCGTGAGTGGTACCGCGTCGCGGCGCGCCTGCTCGGTGACGACCCGGCAAAGGTCGAGGTGATCCTCTACCAGCTCGTGCACATTCTCGAAGGCGGGCGGGCGAAGAAGATGTCCAAGCGCCGGGGTGACATCGTTCTCCTGGATGAGCTGATCGAGCTGATCGGGCTGGACGCCGCGCGCTGGTACCTGGTCTCACGTGGCCCCGACCAGACGATCGAGCTCGACGTCGAGCTGGCCGGCGAGCACTCGCAGAAGAACCCCGTCTACTACGTTCAGTACGCGCACGCCCGTATTTCGAGCATTCTCGCCAAGGCCGGCGGGACGATCGAGCCCAGCGCCGAGCCGCCGCCGGAGCTGTCGGAGGAAGAGAAAGCGCTACTGAAGCGTCTGATCGAGTTTCCCAGGCTGGTGCGCGAGGCAACCGAGCGACGCTCGCCGCAGGCCGTTCCGACCTATGCGATACGCCTCGCCGACGACTTCCACCGCTTCTACCACCATCGCCGCGTGATCGGCTCCCGCGCTCAGTCTTTCCGGCTCGGCCTTTGCCAGGCGACGCGCTCGGTGATCGCCCGCTGCCTGGACCTGATCGGAGTCGAGGCGCCCGAGAAGATGTAGTCGAAGTTAGCGGCGAACCCCTCCGGGCTCGCAGGTAGCCTCAGTCACATGGTTACGGACCGGCAGGCGCGCGTCTCCCTCTCCGCCATCTTCGCCTCGACCGGAATCTTCATCGGCACCTGGTCGGCGCGTATCTCCGACGTCAAGGGAGCGTTCCATCTGTCGGACGCCCGGCTTGGGCTGGTGCTCGCCTGCACGACCATCGGCTCGGTCCTCGGCTCGCCGGGCGCAGGCTTCCTGAGCTCTCGCATCGGAAGCCGTCGGCTGCTTCGCCTCTCGGCGCCACTGGCGGCGCTCTCCTTCACCTTCATGGCGCTTGCGCCCTCGGTGCCCGTGTTGATTCTGGCCTTGGTCACGATGGGTGTCACCAACGGGCTCGTGCAGGTGAGCATGAACACCCAGGCGATCGCGCTAGAGGGGCGCTACCGACGCACCATTCTCACGACCATGCACGCTGCCTTCTCGATCGGGATGATGGTCGGCGCGCTCGTCGCCGCGGTGGTGGCGAACTTCGGCATCTCCTATCGCATCGACCTGTTCGTCGTGTCCATGATCCTGCTCGCGCTCGCGTTCGTCATCGGCTTCTTCCTGATCGAGACGGGTGCCTCCGGCAACCACGCCCGCCAGAGGCGTCGCCTGCGGATGCATCTCACCCTTCCGCTCGTGATCATCATCGTCGTCGCCTTCTTCGAGCTCTTCTGCGAGGGGACGGCGTCCGCCTGGAGCAGCGTCTACATGCGGGATTCGATCGGCGCCTCGGCTGCGCTCGCCGCTCTCACCTTCGGCGCCTACTCGCTGACGATGAGCGCGGGCCGCCTGATGGGCGACAGGCTGGTCGTGAGGCTGGGCGTGGGGGCACTGGTACGCACGGGCGCGTCGATCGCCGCCTGCGGGCTCGCTCTGGCGCTGATCTTCAAGACGCCACTCGCCGTCCTGCTCGGGTTCGGGCTCTTCGGGCTCGGCCTCTCCTGCCAGTCGCCGACGCTCTTCCGGGCGGCGGGGCAGCTTCCACTCCCCGAAGGACAGGGCCTGGCGGCGCTCATGTTCACGGCCTGGCCCGCCTTCCTCCTCGTCTCGCCGGTTATCGGCGGGCTGGCGAGCGCCTCGTCGCTCAGGCTGGCGCTCGTCGTAACCGTCGGCGCCGCTGCCGTTATGGTCGCACTGGCGGGCAGGCTGGGACGGCTCGCGCCGGCTCCGCTTGCTTCGATCGGCGAGTCCGAGCCGGCCTGAAAAACTGCTTGGTCTTCCCACTCTCGCCGCCAGGCGCTACTCTTCCGCAGGCAGACCTTTAACTCGGTCCAGAGAGGCCGGAAAGGAGAAGAGATGATCCACCCAGCCGGAACCAGGCCCGCGACTCGGTGCCTACTCTGAATCCGTCCGGCAGCGCGGTGGGGAAGACCGTTCTCGACGCCGAGTCGATCGAGCGGACTCTCACCCGTATCGCGCACGAGCTGATCGAGCAGGCCGAAGACCTCGAGCGCCTCGCTCTCGTAGGCATTCACTGCCGCGGCGTTCCTATCGCCGAGCGCCTGCGCCGGCTGATAGCTGAGCGCAGCGGGCACACGCCCGCGCTCGGCGTGATCGATATCACCTTTTACCGCGACGACGTGCAGGTGCGCGGCGGCGAAGCCCCGCTCCATCCCCAGCCGGTTGTCCGAGCCACCTCGCTCGACTTTCCGCTGGAGGGAAAGACCTGCGTCCTGGTGGACGACGTTCTCTACACGGGCCGCACGATCCGGGCGGCGATCGAGGCTCTGTTTGACTACGGGCGACCGGAGCGCGTCCAGCTCGCAGTCTTGATCGATCGCGGCCACCGCGAGCTTCCGATCCGCCCGGACTATGTGGGCAAGAACCTGCCCACCTCGCGTCGGGAGAGCATCCAGGTTCACCTCTCCGAGGTCGACGGCGAGGACGCGGTGCGGCTCATCCCCGCGCCCGAGGAGGGAGCGCAAGATGACTGACATCCACGTGCTCGGTGACGAGGTGCGCAGCGACGCCCCGGCGCCGACGAGACATCTGATCTCGATCGAAGACCTCGATCGCGAGATCGTCGAGCGGCTGCTCGCGACGGCGCGCAACTTCACTCGCTCGCTGGAGCGCGAGATGAAGAAGTTGCCGACCCTGCGCGGACGCACGATCGTCAACCTCTTCTACGAATCCTCGACCCGGACGGCGTCCAGCTTCGAGCTGGCGGCGAAGCGGCTCTCGGCCGACGTGATGACGATGCGCGCGACCGGCTCCTCGGTCGACAAGGGCGAGTCGCTCAAGGACACCGCGCGCACGCTGGCCGCATACCAGCCCGACGTGATCGTCATCCGGCACTTCCAGATCGGAGCCCCGAGACTCATCGCCGAGGCGACGAGCGCACACGTCGTGAATGCGGGCGACGGTAAGCACCAGCACCCGACCCAGGCACTGCTGGATCTCTACACCATGCAGGAGGCGCTCGGCCGCCTCGCCGGCCTGCAGGTGGCGATCGTGGGTGACGTCCTGCACTCACGAGTCGCCCGCTCGCTGGTTCAGGCTCTAAATCTGGTCGACGCGCACGCCGTCTGCATCGGCCCGCCGGCACTTATACCGCGCGGCTTCGAGCAGATCGGCTGCGAGGTCTCGAGCGACATCACGAAGATCGAGACGGCCGACGTCGTCTACGTCCTGCGCATGCAGCAAGAGCGGATTGCCGCGGGCGAGAACTTCGTGCCCAGCCTGCGCGAGTACTCGGCCCGCTGGGGCATAACTCCCGGGCGGCTGCGACCGGGCCAGTTCGTCATGCACCCCGGCCCGATCAACCGCGGCGTCGAGATCGACGCGCGCGTCGCCGACTCGCCGGAGTCGCTGATCGAGACCCAGGTGCGCTCGGGCCTGGTCGTGCGCATGGCCGTGCTCTACGACCTGCTGACGCAGGGCCCGGTCTCGCTGGCGCAGTCGGTGGACATGAACGAGGTCGCCTGATGATCTTGCACTGCAAGCCCGGCCCGCCGGTCTCGCTCACCGTTCGCGGCGCCCGTGTGCTCGATCCGGGCGCCGGGGTCGACGCGGTGCTCGACGTGAAGATCGAGAAAGGCGTGATCAGCGAGTTGGGGCAGCCCACGGGAAAGAAGGGCGCGGGCAAAGGCATCGAGGCCGAGGGACTGGTGCTGGCGCCGGCTTTCGTCGATCCGCACGTGCACCTGCGCACGCCCGGGCGCGAGGACGAGGAGACGATCGCCTCGGGCAGTTCCGCCGCCGCGGCCGGAGGCTACTGCGCCGTCCTGGCGATGCCCAACACCGCTCCGACGGTTGACAACGGCGCCGTGCTCGGGGCGCTGATCGAGCTGGCGCAGGAAGAGGCGACAGTGCCCACCGGCTTCATGGCTGCGATCTCGCGCGGGCTTGCCGGGAAGGAGCTGACCGAGATGGGCGAGCTGGCCGACGCGGGCGCCGCCGCCTTCACGGACGACGGGAAGCCCGTTAGCTCCGCCGGGCTGATGCGCCGGGCGCTTCAGTACGCCGGCTCGACCGGGCGCCGCCTGGCGCTGCACTGTGAGGAGCCGACACTTTCACGCCGCGGCCAGATGCACGAGGGCGCGGTCTCGGCCGAGCTCGGGCTTGCCGGCTACCCGTCGGTGGCCGAAAGCGTCGCCGTCGGGCGCGATCTCGCGCTGGCAGCGTATGAAGGTCAACCGGTGCACCTGATGCACCTCTCGGTGCGCGAGTCGGTCGAGCTGCTGCGCCGCGCGCTCGTCGACGGCGTAGAGGCGAGCGCCGAGGCCACGCCGCACCATCTCTGCCTCACGGACGAGGCTGTGCGCTCACTCGACTCCAACCTGAAGATGAACCCGCCCTTGCGTCCCGAGCAGGATCGCCTGGCCCTGCTCGAGGCGCTCAGGGACGGGACGATCTCCTGCATCGCCACGGATCACGCCCCGCACGCGCGCCAGGAGAAGGACGTCCCCTTCGAGACGGCGCCGTTCGGCGTCACGGGCCTGGAGACGGCTTTCGCGGCGCTCTACACGCACCTGGTCGAGCCCGGCCTGCTTCCACTCGAAGTGCTGCTCGAGCGCATGTCGGCGGGCCCGGCTCGTGTGTTCGACCTGCCGCTGCCGAGAATCGCCGCCGGTGAGCCCGCCAACCTGGTGCTGCTCGATCTCGACTCCAGCTGGCTGGTGCGGGAGGAGCGCTTCCGCTCGCTCTCGGTCAACTCCTGGCTGCTCGGTCAGGAGCTGCGGGGAGAGGTAGTGCTCACAGTTGCCGCCGGTCGAGTGGTCTTCGGTTCGGAGCGGGTGGTCGCGTGAGAGAGCTGGCGACCGGCGGATACGTGGTGCTCGAGGACGGGACGGTCTTCCGCGGCGAGTCGGTCGGTGCCGACGGAACAGCCTTCGGCGAGGCGGTCTTCGCCACCGCGATGACCGGTTACCAGGAGATCCTCACCGATCCCAGCTACGCCGAGCAGCTGATCTGCTTCACCGCGCCGATGGTCGGGAACTACGGCGTCGCCCGCGGGCGCTCGGAGTCGTCGCAGCCGCAGGCCCGGGCGGCGATCATGCGTGAGGCGCGCGGGCCGGCCTGGACCGATTGGCTGAGCGACTTCGGCCTCGTCGCCCTGACCGGGGTCGACACCCGTTCGCTCGTCTTGCACCTGCGCGACCGCGGATCGATGCGGGCGGCGGTCGTTGCCGGCACCAGCGCGCCGGAGGACACGCTCGAGACGGTGCTCGAGCAGCCGTCGATGGCCGGGCGCGCGCTGGCGGCCGAGGTCTCCACCCGTGAGCCCTTCGTCTACTCCGATGCCGGCCTGGTCTCGGTGGCGGTGGTCGACTACGGCACCAAGCGCTCGATCCTGCGCCGCCTGGCGAGCGCGGGCGCAAGGGTGACCGTCCTTCCGCACGATGCCGATGCCGATACCCTGGCCGCCTTCGACGGAGTGCTGCTCTCGAACGGCCCCGGCGATCCCGAGCCGCTCGTCGCCGAGGTCGCCACGATCCGCGAACTGCTCGGGCGAACTTCGGTCTTCGGCATCTGCCTGGGTCATCAGCTGCTCGCCCTGGCGACAGATCACGAGACCTACAAGCTGCCCTTCGGCCACCGCGGCGCCAATCACCCGGTGCTGCATCGTCTGAGCGGGCGAGTGCTCGTCACCTGTCAGAACCATGGTTTTGCCGTCGCTCCCTCGGACGAGCACGAGGCCAGTTATGTCTCGCTCTACGACGGCACCGTGGAGGGTCTTTCCTATCCCGAGCTCGACGCGCATTCGGTTCAGTTCCACCCCGAGGCCAGCCCGGGCCCTCACGACGCACGCCCGCTGATCGAGGACTGGTTCGCCGAGCTCTGCCGCAGGACGGCGGGCGGTAATGCCTAAGCGCAGCGACCTGAAATCGATCTGCGTGATCGGCTCGGGCCCGATCGTGATCGGCCAGGCCTGCGAGTTCGACTACTCGGGCTGCCAGGCGTTGAAGGTGCTGCGCGAGGAGGGCTTCCGCACGATCGTCGTCAACTCCAACCCGGCGACGATCATGACCGACCCCGGCTTCGCCGACCGGACCTACCTCGAGCCGCTCGACGTCGCCGGAGTGACCTCGGTGCTGGAGCGCGAGCGGCCCGACGCCCTCTTGCCGACGCTCGGCGGGCAGACGGCGCTCAACCTGGCCACCATGCTGGCCGAAACAGGCGTGCTGGATGAGCTCGGCGTCGAGCTGATCGGGGCGCCGGTGGAGGTCATCCGCCGTGCCGAGGATCGCGAGCTCTTCCGCGACGCGGTCCAGAGCGTGGGCCTGCGGGTGCCCGAGTCGCGCATAGTCACGAAGCTTGCCGGCCTGACCGGAGTGAACCTGCCGGCAGTGGTGCGCCCGGCCTTCACCCTCGGTGGGCATGGCGGCGGCTTCGTCTCGACTCGCGCTCAGCTCGAGCGCCAGGTCGAGATCGGTCTCTCCGAGAGCCCTATCGGGCAGGTGCTGGTGGAGGAGTCGGTACAGGGCTGGGACGAGTTCGAGCTGGAGGTGATCCGCGACCGGATCGACAACGTCGTGATTGTCTGCTCGATCGAGAACCTCGACCCGATGGGCGTGCACACCGGCGACTCGGTGACCGTGGCGCCCCAGATGACGCTCTCCGACGAGGCCTACCAGGAGCTGCGCGACGCCTCGATCGCAATCATCCGCGCGGTCGGTGTCGAGACTGGGGGCTCCAACATCCAGTTCGCGCGCGAGCGGGAGACCGGCGAGCTGCGGGTGATCGAGATGAACCCGCGTGTCTCGCGCTCCTCGGCGCTCGCTTCCAAGGCGACCGGCTATCCGATCGCCAAGGTGGCCGCCAAGCTGGCCATCGGCTACACGCTCGACGAGATACCGAACGATCTGACCAAGACGACGCCGGCTTCCTTCGAGCCCACGCTCGACTACGTCGTGGTCAAGTTTCCGCGCTTCGCTTTCGAGAAGTTCGCCGGCGCCGACGCGACGCTCGGCACGCAGATGAAGTCGGTCGGCGAGGCGATGGGGATCGGACGGACCTTCGGCGAGGCGTTCCTCAAGGCGCGAAACTCGCGCGAACTCGATGCCGGCGTGATGTCGCCCTGGCTCGAGCTGGACGACGTGCCCGAAGGAGTTCATCCCTGGTTCAAAGCGGAGATAGATCGAATCCGGCTCGCTCTCGGTCGCGTACCGTCACTCGACCGTCTCGATGCCGACGAGCTGTTGCGCCTGAAGCGCGTAGGTCTCTCCGATGCCGAGATCGCTTCGGCCAGCGGCTGCGAAGAGATTGAGCTTCGCGCCAAGAGGCATGAGCTGGGCCTTCGGCCGACCTTCCGCCGCGTCGATTCCTGCGCCGGCGAGGTCGAGGCGGCCTCGAGCTACTACTTCTCGACCTGGGGCGAGAGCGACGAGGCCCCGCCCGATCCGGAGCGTGAGAGGCAGAGTGTCGTCATCCTCGGCTCGGGGCCCAACCGCATCGGCCAGGGAATCGAGTTCGACTACTGCTGCGTCCATGCCGCTCAAAGCTTCCGCGAGCTCGGCTACGAGGCGGTGATGGTCAACTGCAACCCGGAGACCGTCTCGACCGACTACGACACCTCCGACCGGCTTTACTTCGAGCCCCTGACGATCGAGAACGTGCTGGCGATCTGCGAGCGCGAGCGCCCGGCCGGGATCGTGATCCAGTTCGGCGGCCAGACGCCGCTCAAGCTTGCACGGGCGATCGAGGCGGCCGGCTTCCGCATCATGGGCACGCCCTTCGAGGCGATCGATCTGGCCGAGGACCGAGAGCGCTTCGGCGAGTTGCTCGCGCGCCTCAGTATTCGCTGCCCGGAGTGGGGGATGGCAGCCTCTTCCGACGAGGCCAACGAGGTCGCCGACCGGATCGGCTACCCGGTTCTCGTGCGCCCTTCCTATGTTCTCGGCGGCCGGGCGATGCGCGTCTGCTATCGGCCCTCGGATGTGCGCGCGGCTCTCGTCGCCGCACACCGCAAGGTGCTGATCGACCGCTTCCTCGAAAACGCGATCGAGATCGACGTGGACGCACTCTCCGACGGAGAGACCACCTACATCGGCGCGATCATGCAACACGTCGAGGAGGCCGGCGTGCACTCCGGCGACTCCTCCTGCGTACTACCGGCGCCGTCGCTCACCCCGGCCGTCTCCGAAGAGATAACGGCGATCATTCGTCGCCTCGGGCCGGCGCTGGGAGTGGTCGGTCTGCTCAACGTTCAGCTCGCGGTCGTCGGCGACGAGGTGTTCGTGCTGGAAGTGAATCCGCGTGCCTCCCGAACGGTTCCCTTCGCCAGCAAGGCGACGGGCGTGAACCTGGTGGCCGCGGCCTGCCGGCTCGGAGACGGCGCCAAGATCTCGGCTCTGGGACTACCGCCCGAACGGCCGCCGCGTCAGTACAGCGTCAAGGCGGCCGTCCTGCCCTTCTCGAGGTTCCCCGGCGCCGACCCGGTGCTGGGCCCCGAGATGCGCTCCACCGGCGAGGTGATGGCGACAGCCGACGATCTGCCGACGGCGCTGGCCAAGGCCGAGCGGGCGGCCGGGCGCGAGCTTCCGGCCAGCGGACGGGCGTTCTTCTCGGTCAGGGACGCCGACAAGGCCTCGGCCGTACCGGTGGCCGCGGCGCTCGCCGGCCTGGGCTTCGAGCTCGTCGCAACGCTGGGAACGGCGAAAGCCTTTGCTCAGGCCGGGATCGAGGTTGGTGAGGTGCTGAAGGTCTCGGAGGTGGTGGGGAAGGAGGGCACCACCGTCGTCGATCTGATCCGCCGCGGGCGCTGCGACCTCGTCGTCAACACGCCCCAGGGCTCCGGGGCGCGCACCGACGGCTACCTGATTCGGGAGGCGGCGTTGATCGCTCGCGTCCCCTGCATCACCACCATCTCCGGAGCGGCGGCCGCGGTGCAGGCCATCGCCAACGCCCGGCGCAGCGAGTCCTGCTCTCTGCAGGAGAGAATCGCTGAGACAAACAGTTTCGATGCGGGCCATCGCAGCGGCAAGGGAGAGACCCCCTAGTGCCGTCAGCGCACAGGGAGCGGCGCCGGATAACCGGTAGCGAGAGAATCGGCGTCTACACGTTGCTCCGGCTCGAGCGCGGCGGGCTCGACGGCGGTCACCCCGGTCAGTTCTTCATGCTCGACGTGCCGGGCCACATCGTCTCACGGCCCTTCTCTGTCTGCCTCGCTGCCAAGGGCGAGCTGGCCTTTCTGATCGATCCTGTCGGCCCGGCCACGCGCGTGCTCTGCGAGCTCGAGCGAGGTCAGGAGATCGGCCTCTTCGGCCCGCTCGGCAACGGATTTCGTACCGATGTGACGCACCCCTTGCTCGTCGGCGGCGGCATCGGCATCGCGCCTCTGCCGTATCTCTCGCAGGTGATGGGGAATCCTCCGGCTGTCCTCGGCTTTCGCACCCGACACCAGTCCGACGCCGCCACACTCGTGCCCAAGGCGGAGGTCTGTATAGAGCCGAAGCTCGTGACCGAGCTCATTCCAGAGGGTCGGGTAGACGTGCTCGCTTGCGGGCCTGAGGCGATGCTGCACGCGGTGCACGCGCTCCACCCGGACGCTCAGCTCGCCTGGGAGGCTCCGATGGCCTGCGGATACGGCGCCTGCTACGGCTGCGTGGTCGAGTTCGAGGGCAGGTCGAGACGACTCTGTGTCGAGGGCCCGATCCTGAACGGACGCCCTCCTGTCCCGCCCATCGTCGGCGCCGAGGAAAGGGGAGTAACGAAGTGATCCTGAACGCTTCGGGTTGTCTCGACGCGTTGACCGCGCCACAGGTTGCGCGCAGTCTCGACGCCTACGTCGCCAAGACGATCACGCCCCGCGCGATGCTGGGCAATGAGCAGCCGCGCCTGGCCGAGACCGACTTCGGCATGCTCAATTCGATCGGCCTCCAGAACCCGGGTGCCGAGCCCTTCTGCGCCGACGTCCTGCCGCGCCTGGAGGAGTTGGAGATCCCCCTCTGGATCTCGGTCGGCGGCTCGGACGCCGCGGAGTACGCCGAGGTCTGCGAGCGCATCGGCGAGCGCGAGTCGGTAACCGCCCTGGAGCTCAATCTCTCCTGCCCGAACGTCGACCCCGCCGCCGCCGAGGCGGCCGAGATCGTGAGCGCCTGCCGCGCCGCCAGCGGCAAGCCCCTCTACGCGAAGCTCTCGCCGCTACTACCCGACATCGCGGAAGTGGCCGTGACCGTGGTCGAGGCGGGGGCGAGCGGGCTCTCGTTAGTCAACTCGTTGCGCGGGCTGGTTCTAGACGAATGGACACTGGAGCCTCGCCTCGGGCGGGCGGTCGGCGGCTACTCCGGCGCCGCGCTCAGACCGGTCGCTCTGGCGGCGGTCTTCCTCTGCTACGAGGCGACGAAGGGCGAAGTGCCGATAGTAGGCATGGGCGGAGTGCAGAACGGCAAGCAGGCCCTCGATCTGATCGCCGCCGGGGCCTCCGACGTGGCTCTCGGCTCGGTCTTGTTCGCCGATCTCGAGGCGCCCGAACGGGTGCGGGCGGAGCTGAGCGAAGAGGCTCGAGCCCGCGGTTTCGAGCGCCCGGAGACGGCTCGCGGAGCCGCTCACCGGCCCCGTCGTGCCTAGCCTGGCGACCTCGGATCCGCGCCTAATAAGAAAACACCTGTAAAACGCCCGGAAACTTACGGCTTGACCGCCGCCCGCGAATTGTTAGTATGGCCGCCCATGGTGCTTTCTAAGGGGCAAGCTCAAGCGCCCGCTCGCTCGCTCGACCAACGGATGGAAGCGTTGCAGAGAGCGAACGAGATCCGCGTCAGGCGAGCAAAACTCAAGCGTGACCTCAAAGAGGGCGGCGCGAGGATCGAGGACATCCTGAGCCAGCCGCCGGAATACGTCGAGACGGCGAAGGTTCTCGACATCCTCATGGCGGTTCCGAAGTTCGGTCGCGTAAAGGCAGCCCGGCTCCTGAACCAGTGCCGTATCAGCCAGTCGAAGACGGTCGGCGGCCTGTCGGATCGCCAGCGCGGCGAGCTGATCGCGCTTTTCAGCCGGAACTGAGAGTCGGAAGTTCCGCGCGCCGAGAAGGTCACGCTCGCACCACCGGCGGCCGAGACAGTAGGTTTCCGGCAATGAGCTCCGCCCGGGTCATCGTGGTTACCGGTCCTTCGGGCGCCGGCAAGGGCACGCTGATCGCCGAGCTTCTACGCCGCCTTCCTCAGCTCGAGCACGCCGTCTCGGCGACAACGCGCGAGCGGCGGCCGGGCGAAGTTGACGGGCGCGAGTACTGGTTTCTCAGCCCCGAGGAGTTCGAGCGGCGGCTGCAGGCGGGCGATTTCCTGGAGTACCGCATCTACGTCTCGGGGAAACGCTATGGAACGCTTTTCTCCGAATTGGAGCGCATCGAGAAGGCAGGACGAGTTTGCGTGCTCGAGCTCGAGACCGTGGGCGCGATGACCGTGAAGAGGAAAGTCCCGGGCACCGTTACGATCTTCATCAGCGCATCGGTGTTCGAGCTCGAGCGCCGCCTGAGGGAACGGGCGACCGAGACCCACACCGAGATCGGCGAGCGCCTGCGCCTCGCGCGCGAGCAGCTCGAGCAAGCCGGCGAGTTCGATCACGTGGTGGTGAACGACGACCTCGATCGCGCCGCGGACGAGCTGGAGCGCGTGACTCGGCGGGAACTTGAACTCGCAGCTAGGATTGAGCCGTGATCAATCCACGCGTTGATGCCCTGCTCAAGATCGTCGACTCGCGCTACGCGCTCGTTATCGTGGTGGCTAAACGAGCCAGGCAGATCAACAACTACCACCACATGCTCGGTGAAGGCTCCTTCGACGAGGCGCCGCCGCCGATGATCGAATCGCGCTCCAAGAACTACCTGACGATGGCTCTGGAAGAAGTCGCCCAGAACAAGCTCGTCTACAACTACCGTATTTAGAGCCTATCCCGCTAGGCCCCCACACCCGATGCGGCCGCTTCGCGGCGCCAGTGACCACCCGTACCACTTGTCGCACTCCCAGTGCGCCCGCGCGGCTCGTTCGGCCCCTGGCATCCACGCATCGACCACCTCGATCTCGGCTTCCTAACGGGATGGGCTCTTAGGTGGAGCGCGATCTGCTCTCGCAGCACGAGCGCTTGATCGCTCGGGCCTGCGAGCTTTTCTCTCCCGATCCCGAGCTGCTCGGGCTCGTCGTCGGCGGCTCCGTCGCGCACGGGTTGGCGACACCTTCTTCTGATCTCGACGTCATGCTCGTCTTCTCGGAGGCGGAAGCGGCGGCACGAATAGAGCGTGGTCAGCTGACGATCTTCGACGACACGCTGGCCGACTACGAGGGTGGTTATCTCGACGGCAAGGTCATGTCGCTGTCCTTCATCGACGAGGTGGCAGAGAGTGGGAGCGAGCCCGCGCGCTGGGCCTTCGAGGATGCGTTCGTCGCCTTCTCGAGAGTCGAAGGGTTGGAGGCCCGGATCGCGGCGGCCGCGGCTTATCCCGAGGCGGAGCGCGAGGAGAAGTTACGTGACTTCGTCAGCCACGTGATGCTGATGGAGTGGTTCATGCGCGAGGCGGAAAAGCGCCGAGATCGTTATCTGGCCACCTTTGCGGGCTCGCGCCTGGCTTTATATGCGGGTCGCGCGGTGCTGGCGCTGAACCGCATGCTCTACCCGTACCACAAGTGGTTCCTGCACGAGCTGGAGCGCGCCCCGTCGAAGCCCGACGACCTGTTGGCGCAGATCGACGCGTTGCTCGTCACGCCGAGCAACGAGACGGCCGGCGCGCTCAGCGCCACCGTCACCACCTTCGCGAATCTCGATCTGACGATGCCGGAGGCGGTGAGCCGCTTCATGCGCCGCTCGGAGTGGAACTGGCGCGGCGGTTGTCCTCCCCTCGAGGACGCATAGCTAACCGCCGAAAGTCCGCCCGCGAAGCGGGCCTAGTCCAGCTCGCGGAGCGCTGATCGCACAGGCGCCCTGTCGGCCTCGCGCCAGAGGACTTCGACATTCCCGTGGCGCGTCACCCTCGCGCCGCGGATCGGCTGCTTGAGTGCGCCCGTGAATTTCCCCAGGGTCACATAGACATAGACCGTGTGGGCGGGTCTGCCATCCAGGAGCGCAAGGCTCCCCGCATATGCCTGCGGCGTCACATTGCGGAGACGGACTCCCTGCGCCGCGAAGACCTGTTCGACTTGGTGAACGGAGTAGTGCTTGGTCGCGGAATGGAAGATCGGCCGGCTAGGTTCCGTGACTGTCCCCGGCATTACCTGTCCCGAGCCACCGCATCCGGCCAGGACGATTCCTCCGACGATCATCGCTGCTAGCCACGCCAATCTCGGAGACACTCTCATCCCACTCTCTATACGCTACCGCGCGTCCAAATGTCACACCTCTCGTGTGTAGACGGCCCTCCCAGAGACCGCGTGACATCCGACACTCAGGCAGAATCCAGGTCGATGGCGAAGATCCTCGTCGGCGTTAGCGGAGGCATCGCGGCTTATAAGGCGTGCGAGCTGGTGCGCCTCTTCGTCAAGGCGGGGCACGAGGTTGTGCCGCTGCTGACGCCGGCGGCGGAGAGATTCGTGAGCCGGCAGACGCTCACTGCGCTTGCGCGCCGCTCGGGCGCCGATAGCCCGTATCCGCACCTCGAGCGGGCCGATCTCTACGTGATCGCGCCCGCCACCGCCAACACCCTGGCCAAGCTGGCGAGCGGTATCGCCGACAATCTCGTGACCGAGAGCGCGCTCGCGCATGCCGGTCCGCTCGTCCTGGCGCCCGCGATGAACGCGCGCATGTGGGCGAACGCGGCCACGCAAGAGAACGTGCGCACCTTACGCGAGCGCGGCGCCCAGATGGTCGGCCCCGAGGAGGGCGAGCTGGGAGAAGGCGGCTCGGGCGTGGGGCGGATGAGCGAGCCCGAGGCGATCTTCGAGCGCTGCCGTCAGCTGCTCGCCGTTTCCGGCTCGTTGGCCGGGACACGAGTGCTCGTCAGCGCCGGCGGTACTCGTGAGCCGCTCGACTCGGTGCGCTTCCTGGGCAATCGCTCCTCGGGTCGCATGGGCGTGGCGCTGGCCGTCGAAGCGGCGCGGCGTGGGGCTGAGGTGACGCTGGTTGCGGCGAACCTCGCCGTCCTGGCTCCTGCCGGCGTCGAGCTGATCGAGGTGCAGAGCGCTGCCGCGCTGGCCGAGGCCGTGCTCGGCCGCGATGACGACATCATCCTCATGAGCGCTGCCGTGGCGGACTACAAACCGGCTGCGCCGGAGCGGGGCAAGCGCCGCAAGAGCGGGCAGACCTGGACGGTCGAGCTCGAGCCGACGACAGACGTGCTGCGTGAGCTCGGCGCGCGTCGCCGTAAGGGTCAACTGCTGGTCGGATTCGCCGCCGACGAGGGTGACGCGGGCCTGGAGCGCGCGCGTGAGAAGCGAGCGGCGAAGAAGGTCGACCTGTTCGTCTTCAACGACATCTCGAAGGCCGGTATCGGCTTCGACGCCGACGAGAACGAGGTCGTGCTGATTACAAAATCCAGTGAGCGCGTGTTGGCCAGGGCGCCCAAGAGCGAGATCGCCGCAGGCATCCTGGACGAGGTCGAGCGGCTACGCGGCGGCTCCGGATAAGCCCGCTCAGCTGAGCTCGAACGAGCCGACTATCGTCTTGCAGCCACTCTCGATCTCGTTCGCGAACTCGCCGCTCACCTGATGCTGGCAGTTGAGGTAGTACTCGGTCGTGCCGTTCCAGACGAGCAGGATGCGGCTCTCGCTGTCCAGGCCGCTGACCGTCTTCGCGCTGATGCGGAAGCCGTAACCGGGAAGGCCGCCCATAGAAACGAGTGTCGGACCGGCGAGTAGCGCTCCGCCGGCTTGTTTGGCGACGCTCGTCACCGAAGCCGCGATCTCGCTCGCGTAGATCGCGCGGTTTTGCAGAGTAATCGCCACCGGGGTTCGGTATTCGGTGAGAAAGATCATGTCCGCTTTGGACGGCGACGGAGGCTTGAACGCCTCGGTCCAGAGGCCGCTCGCGTTCTGCGCGCTCAGCCCGGCGAACTTGGCCGGCTGCCAGCTTTTCGGATAATTGAAGGCGACGCCGTGCTTCTTGAAGCTTTTCTCGTTCGATGTACCGCAGCCCGCCAGCGCGCCGGCCAGGACCATGAGAACGAGCAGCGAGAGCCGGCGATGAAAAGCTCTTCGTGACATCTATGCCGAAAGTTACCCGACCGCACCCTCAGCGTGAAGACGGTCGACGCGGATCTCACTCTTGCGGCAACCTCTAATCTGAGTCGTGACAGCGAGACCTGCTCGGCCGACGAGAATATGCCAGACACCTACGACTTCTACCAGAAAGGCAAGCAACACCTCGCCAGCGGCATGCCGGCCCAGGCGATCGTCTCACTCGAAAAGGCGAAGCGCCGCGAACCGCGCAAGGCCTCGATCCGCGAGGCGCTCGGTATCGCCTACCTTCGGCTCGGCCGCTTCGAGCAAGCGGAGATCGAATTCAGAGCCATGGTGGAGATCACGCCGACCGATGCCTACGGCTATTACGGGCTCGGCCGATCGCTCGCTCGCCTGGGACGGAGCGCCGAGGCGCGCGGCCAGCTCAAGCTGGCGAAGATGTTGTCGCCGCTCGAATCGGAGCCCGAGGGCACCGGCGAGATCGATCCGGGCTAGAGTCTGCCGGCTACGCCTCGGTTTCGGCGGCGCCTCAGGCGTACCGAATTGCAGACCTGTGCCAGACTGAAGCCCGGCACAGGTGTTAATGGTTAGTGGCCGTCGCCGACCACGCGCCTGATCTCTTCGATCGAGGTCTCGCCCGCCAGTACGAGCCGGTGGCCGTCCTGCCTCAGCGTGACCATTCCGCCCTTGACCGACTGCTGCTGGATCTTCTCGGTCGAGTCGCCGATCAACTCACGAATCTCGTCGCTCATCGTCAGCGCCTCGTAGATCGCCGTGCGCCCGAGGTAGCCCGTCTCTCTGCAGCGCTTGCAGCCGTGTGCTCGATAGATAGTCACAGCCTGGCTTTTCGCGATGCCGAGCTCCGCGCGCTCGGCGGCGTTGGGCGCAGACTCGCGCCGGCAACTCGTACAGAGCTTTCGCACCAGCCGCTGCGAGATGACGCAATTGATCGCGTTCGCGAGCATGAACGGCGCCACGCCCATATCCTGGAGACGGGCGAAGGCGCTGGCCGCCGTCTGGGTATGCAGAGTCGTCAAGACCAGGTGCCCGGTGAGAGCCGCTTGAACGGCGATCTCGGCGGTCTCGGCGTCGCGGATCTCGCCGACCAGGAGCACGTCCGGATCGGAGCGCAGAATCGTGCGCAGGCCACGCGCGAAGGTGAGGCCTCGCCTGGGATTCGCCTGCACCTGCGCGATGCCGGTGATCTCGTACTCGACCGGGTCCTCGATCGTCGTGATGATTCGCTCATCGCTGTTCAGATGGTCGAGCGCGGCGTAGAGCGTCGTCGTCTTGCCGGCGCCGGTCGGACCGCAGGCGATCACACAGCCGAAAGGCTGGTCGATTGCGCGCCGGAAAGCCTCGTGTGCCTGCTCGCTCATGCCGAGCTCGGGCAGCGAGACGCGGGTCGAGGAACGTTGGAGAATGCGAACCGTCACCTTCTCGCCGTGAGCGATCGGGAGGATGGCGATGCGCAGGTCGACCGGCTCACCGGCAAGCCGCACGGCGCAGCGACCGTCTTGCGGTAGCCGGCGCTCGGCGATATCGAGTTGGCCCATCACCTTGAGCCGGCTGATCACCGCCTGCTGCATGGTCTTCGGGATGGAGGCGAGCTCGCGTGCGACCCCGTCGATACGTACGCGCACGATCATCTGCCGCTCCTGCGGCTCGAAGTGAATATCCGAGGCACGGTCTTCTATCGCCTGAGCGAGGATCTGGTTCACGAGCGTCACGGCCGGGGCGGCGTCGCCGGCGATCACGCTCAGATCGAGCTCCTCCTCCAGCTCCTCGTCGATCTCGATCGACTCGTCGACGACGCGTAGAGCCGGACGCTGCGTGTAGACCTGATCGATCGCGCGGTCGAGATCGCCCGAGTCGGCCAGGCAGAACTTGAGATTGATACCCAGCGCAAGCTTGACGTCGTCGAGAGCGACTATGTCGGTCGGGTCGGCAATCGCCAACAGAGCCGAGCTCTTGCTCAGGTACTTGAGCGGCAGCGCTCGGAAGCGGCGAACGAAGCGCTCCGAGAGGAGCTTGGTCACCTCCGGCTCGATCGGCGTTTCAAGAACATCGACGAACTCGAGGTTGTACTGCTCGGCCAGCGAACGAGCCAGGTCGCCTGTCGTCGCCCAACCGTGCTCGACCAGGATGTCGCCGATCCTTCGCCCGCTTTGCTCTTTCTCGTCGAGCGCTTGCGCGAGCTGCTCCTCGCTGATCGTGCCTCTGCGGATCAGGAGCGCGCCGAGTGCCTGCTCGCGGTTTGGGCTCGGTTTATCCTTGTTCGCCACTTCAGATACCGGTGATCGTGTTCGCGCTGCGCTAAGCGCTCAGAGTATCGTGTCGGTCACGAGGGGTGAGAAGAGAACCGAGAAGGTGCCGGCGGGCTAGTAGCTGTTCCCGACCACGCGCCGGACTTCTTCGAGCGAAGTCGTACCGGCGAGAACGAGGCGCTGTCCGTCCCGCTCGAGCGTGATCATGCCGGACTTGACCGCTTCGTCTTGAATCTCCTCGGTGGTGTGGCCGATCAGCTTGCGCACCTCACCGGTGACCGGCAGCACCTCGTAGATCGCGGTGCGTCCGTGGTAGCCGCTGTTTTCGCAGGCCCGGCAGCCGACCGGGCGATACAGCGTTGCGGCCGTCCCGGGATCGAGCCCGAGCTCGGCGCGCTCGGCCTCGGTCGGCTCGGCGGCGACGCGGCAAGACGGGCAGAGAACGCGTACGAGTCGCTGCGAGACGACGCAGTTGATCGAGTTCGCGAGCATGTAGGGAGCCACGCCCATGTTCTGTAGACGAGCAAAGGCGGCCGCCGCCGTCTGGGCGTGGACGGTCGTGAGCACCAGGTGTCCGGTCATCGCGGCCTGAACGGCGATTTCGGCCGTTTCGGGATCGCGAATCTCGCCCACGAGCAGAACATCGGGATCGGCGCGCAGGATGGTGCGCAGGCCGCGAGCGAAAGTGAGCCCGCGCTTGATGTTGACGGGGATCTGCGAAACGCCTATGAGCTCGTACTCGACAGGGTCCTCGATCGTCGTGATCACGCGCTCGCTCGTGTTGAGCCGATCGAGCGCCGCGTACAGCGTCGTCGTCTTGCCGGCGCCGGTGGGCCCGGCGGCGATCACGCAACCGAACGGCTGCTCGACGGCGCGGACGAAGCCCGTGAGTGCCTCCTCGCTCATGCCCAGCTCTGGGAGCGAGACGTGCGTCGAGGAGCGCTGAAGAATTCGCACGACGACCTTTTCGCCGAAGGTGGTCGGCAGCACCGCCACGCGCAGGTCGACCGGATCTCCGGCCAGCCGCACGGCCGCACGGCCGTCCTGCGGCAACATACGTTCGGCGATGTCGAGCTCGGCCATCACCTTGATCCGGCTGATGACCGCCTGCTGCATCGTCTTCGACACGCTCGTCAGCTCACGCGTCACTCCGTCGACGCGCACGCGCACGATCATCTGCCGTTCCTGAGGCTCGAAATGGATGTCGGAGGCCCGGTCCTTGATCGCCTGGGCGATCACCTGGCTGACGAGGCTGACAGCGGGCGATTCCTCTTCGGAGGAGAGCGTCAGGTCGAGTCGCTCCTCGATCTCGTCATCTTCCGGCTTGCGCGACTCGTCGACCACCCGCAGCGTCGGGCGCTGATTGAAGACCTGGTCGATCGAGCTCTCCAGGTCAAAACGGTCGGCCAGACAGAACTTGAGATTGACGTCGAGCGAGAGCTTGACGTTGTCGAGGCCGAGAATGTCGGTCGGGTCGCTGATCGCGACCAGCACGAGGTTGTCCGACAGGTAGCGAATCGGGAGCGCTCGATAGCGGCGCACGACCGACTCGGAAAGTAACTTGACGGCCTCGGGCTCGATCTCCGCCGTGAGGATGTCGATGAAATCGAGGTTCCACTGCTCGGCAAGCGCTCGTGCCAGGTCGGCCGATGTCGCCCAGCCTCGGTCGACGAGCACGTCGCCGACACGCTGGCCGCTGCGATCTTTCTCGGCCAAGGCCTCGTCAAGCTGCTCGCTCGTGATTACGCTATCTCGTATGAGCAGCGAGCCGACCTGCATCCAGGGTAGTCGTGAGGCTTCCATAGTTCCGTTTTCGACTTCGAGCTGGGCAGCATGAGAGCTGTTGTGCAACGGGTAGCCCGAGCGCACGTTTTGGAGGAGGGGCGGTTGCTGGGAGAGGTGGCGGGCGGCCTCTGCGTGCTGCTCGGCGTCTCACGCGGCGACGACGAGAAAACCGCCAGGGCTCTGGCAAAAAAGCTAGCTCACCTTCGCATCTTCCCCGACGACGAGGGCCGCTTCTCGCACAACGTTCGTGACGTAGGCGGCTCGGTGCTCGTCGTCAGCCAGTTCACTCTCCTCGCCGACACCAGTAAGGGCAACCGTCCGAGTTTCACTGACGCCGCGCCCGCCGATCTGGCCGAGCCTCTTTACGAGCGTTTTTGCGACACCTTGCGCGCCGAGGGCATTGAGGTCGCCACCGGCCGTTTCGGCGCCCTGATGCAGTTGGAGCTCGTGAACGACGGCCCGGTGACGATCGTCTTGAGCTCCTGACGCTCCGCCTGAGAGGTGATGAGACCTCGACCGGCGACGGCAGAGCGAAGACCGGGATCTCGCCGTCATCGCGGCGCTCCGCCTTGCTCGGAGCCGGTTCGGTATATCAGGCGCAGGCTGCTATTCTGGAAATAACCACATTTCACCAGCAGGCGAAATGGGCGCTCCGGGCGCCTGTTTTCATGAGAGGGCAGATTGGTCAGCGTCTACGACAAGGAGAAAGAGTTGGCGAGCGAGGTCTCGCTCCTGGTCGAGCGCTCGCTGCCGGGCGTAGACGTGCTCGCGGTCGAGCTGGTCTCGGCGACGCGCTTCTGCGTTTACGTCGACCATCCCGACGGTGTCGACCACGCACTTTGCGAGCGCGTTACCGATCTCTTGCGAGGCTATCTCGACCGCTACACGGTCGAGGTCTCCTCGCCCGGCCCGGAGCGACCGCTACGCAGGCCCGATCACTTCCAGCACGCCCTGGGGCGAAGCGTCGCCGTACGCACAGTCGACGCCATCGACGGGCGCAAGCGCTTCCGCGGCCGAGTAGTCGCCGCCCGCGAAGAGACCGTTCGCCTGGCCACGGATACGAACGAAATCGACATTCCCTACGAGAAACTCGTACGGGGCAACCTGATCGAGGAGGAGTAGGAGCCAATGACCCAGGAGATCATCGACGCCGTCCGTGAGATCGAGCGGGAGAAGGGCATCGAGAGCGGTGCGCTCGTCGCCGCGCTCGAGGACGCGCTCCTCGCCGCATACAAGAAGACGCCTGATTCGGCACGGCACGCCACGGTCGAGCTCGACGACGAGGGCGATTTCCGCGTCTATGCGATCGAGATTCCTGCCAAGCTGGAGGAGAAGCTGCTCGACGAGGCCAGAGAGAAGAAGCTCCAGGAGCTGGAAGAGCTCGAGGCCGAGAGCGGCGAGCGCTCGCACCTGCTGATCTCCGACGATGACCTGGAGATCGACTGGTCGCAGGTGCCCGAAGGGAAGATCAAGCGCACAGACGTAACGCCTGAGAACTTCGGCCGCATCGCCGCTCAGACGGCAAAACAGGTCTTCCTGCAGCGGGCGCGCGAAGCCGAGCGCGAGATCATGTACGAGGAGTACGTCGATCGCGTCAACGAGGTCGTGACCGGAATCATCCAGCAGGCCGGCGACCGTAACAACGTGCTTGTCGACCTGGGCAAGGTCGAGGCGCTGCTGCCGCGTTCCGAGCAAGTCGACGGGGAGCGCTACGAGCAGGGGAGCCGCATCAAGGCGGTCATTACCGAGGTCAGATCGGGCACCAAGGGGCCTCAGGTCATCCTCTCGCGCCGCGACCCCGAGCTGATCAAGACGCTGTTCGAGCTGGAAGTGCCGGAGATCGCCGACGGCCTGGTCGAGATCCGTGCCGTTGCCCGCGAGCCCGGCTACCGCTCCAAGATCGCCGTCGTCTCGCACACCCAGGGCGTCGACCCGGTTGGGGCCTGCGTCGGCCCGCGCGGCTCGCGCGTGCGCATGGTCGTCTCGGAGCTGCGCGGCGAGAAGATCGACATCATCCCCTGGAACCCCGAGCCGGCCCGGTTCATCGCCAAGGCGCTGGCGCCTGCACGCGTGCGCGAGGTCTTCGTCGACGACGAGACACGTGAGGCGACGGTCGTCGTCCCCGACGACCAGCTCGCGCTCGCGATCGGCAAGGAGGGCCTCAACGCCCGCCTCGCCGCGCGCCTGAGCGGCTGGAAGGTGGACATCGTCTCCGACACCGAGTTCGCCCGCCAGGAGGCCGACGCTGCCTACGCCGGCGGCGAAGAGGAGTTCGTCGGTCGCTGCTCGGCCATCCTCGCGAACGGCAAGCGTTGCCCCAACGCGGCTCTGCCCGGCTCGCACTACTGCGGAGTGCCCGCACACCAGGAGCTCGCTTCGCTGGCACCGGAGGATCAGCCCATAGCCCTCGCCGCCGACAGCGACGAGGCGGAAGGCCCAGACGCCGAGCCGATCTCTCCTGATCTAGAGGAGACAGAGCCGCCGGCGGGCGAAGCGGAGCCCGAGGCCGGGAGCGTCGAAGAGGACGGCGCTGAGGCGAGTTGATGGCGGTTCCGATCCGCACCTGCGCCGGTTGCGGGCGGAAGGCGCCAAGAGCCGAGTTCGTTCGTTTCGCCGCGGTGGACGGGAACTTGAGAGCCGTGCCCGGTTCATCTGGCCGCGGCGCGTACACCTGCCGCCTCTCGCCCTGCTTCGAGCGTGCGCTTGCCGCCGCGTCCTTCAACCGAGTCCTGCGAGCCGCGGTGCGGATCGATCCCGCGCTGCGCGACATCTACACTGACGCTGATGGCTAACTCAGGCTCTTCGCGACCCAATCGGCCGATTCGCCCGCGTCAGGGCGCCGTGGGCTCGCACCGCAAGCGCCGGGTCGTCATCGACAACCAGCCTTCGCGTGGGGGCGGCGCCGCCAGGGCGGGCGCGCCCGGAGCCCGCGAGCCGCGCATCGAGGGGCGCACGCCGAGCAAGGCTACGGTAGCTCCGAGCGGTCCGATCACGGTTCCGTCGGGCGTCAGCGTCAGGGATCTCTCGCAGGCGCTCGGCATACCGGTGGCGCAGATCATCAAGATCATGATGGGCATAGGCGAGATGGTCACGATCACGCAGTCGCTGACCGACGACGCCGTCGAGCTGATCGGTACCGAGCTCGCTCCGCCGCGCGAGATCACGATCAAGCACGCCTCGGAAGAGGAGGAGGGGCCCGGCTCGGACGAGGCGACCGACGCGCCCGAGGATCTGGAGCCGCGACCGCCCGTGGTCACCATCATGGGACACGTCGATCACGGCAAGACGACGCTGCTGGACGCCGTGCGCAAGACGTCGGTAGCCGCCAGCGAGGTGGGCGGCATCACCCAGCACATCGGCGCCTACCAGGTGGAGCACGGCGCACGGCGCATCACCTTCGTAGACACGCCCGGTCACGAAGCCTTTACGGCGATGCGCGCCCGGGGCGCCAACGTGACCGATATCGCGGTGCTGGTGGTCGCGGCGGACGACGGCGTGATGCCACAGACAAAGGAATCGATCGCACACGCGCGCGCGGCCGGAGTGCCCATCGTCGTGGCGATCAACAAGATCGACCTACCGGACGCCAACATCGAGCGCGCCAAGGCGGATCTCGCCTCAGAGGGCCTGCAGCCCGAGGAGTGGGGAGGAACGACCCAGTTCTCCGAGGTTTCGGCGAAGAAGAACATCGGGCTCGACGACCTGCTCGAGAAGGTGCTCCTGGTCGCCGACCTCGAGCTGGAGCTGAAGTCGAACCCGAACGCCGAGGCCTCGGGCCCGATCATCGAGTCGCGCCTGGACGTCGGCCGTGGCCCGGTCGCGACGATGCTCGTTCGGCGCGGCACGCTCAGGGTCGGCGACGCCGTGGTGGCAGGCGACACCTGGGGCAAGGTACGGGCGCTGTACGACTACCGCGGAGCTCGCGTCAAGGAAGCCCGCCCCGGCGACCCGGTCGAGATTCTCGGCTTCAACAAGCCACCGGCAGCCGGCGAACGCTGCCGTGTCGTCGTGAACGAGCGCGGCGCCCGCTCACTGGCCCAGCAGCGCGGCCTGCGGCTCCGTTCCGAGCAGGTGGCACAGCGCTCCCGCCGCCGTGTCTCGCTCGAGACGCTCTTCAGCGAGCTGCGCGAGGGAGAGGTAAAGGACCTGAACCTCATCCTCAAGGGCGACGTGGTCGGCTCGGTCGAGGCCGCGGTCAGCGAGCTGCAGAAGATCCAGCACTCCGAGGTGCGTGTCAACGTCATCCAATCCGGTGTCGGTGGGATCACCGAGAGCGACGTGATGCTCGCCTCGGCCTCCAACGCTCTCATCGTCGGCTTCAACGTTCGTCCGAGCTCGGAGGCCCGCGCAGCCGCCGACCGCCAGGACGTGGACATTCGCACCTATCGAGTCATCTACCAGCTCACCGAGGACATCGAGAAGGCGCTGGTGGGCATGCTCTCCGCCGTCACCAGCGAGCACATCCTGGGCGAGGTGGAGGTACGTGCGACCTTCCGCGCTTCCCGGGTCGGAACGATCGCCGGTTGTTACGTTCGCAGCGGCGTCGTCCGTCGCGGAGCCCGGGTGCGCTTGCTGCGCGACGGATCGATCGTGCACGAGACGACCATCAGCCAGCTCAAGCGCTTCAAGGACGATGCGCGCGAGGTGGCCGAGGGCTTCGAATGCGGGATCCTGCTCGAGGGCTACAACGATCTCAAGGAAGACGACATCTTCGAGGTCTTCGAGATTCGCGAGACCGAGCGCACCAGCCTCGACGAGTCAGTCCCGCCGCCGGCTGCCGAGCCGCCCGAGAAATAGCCGCCTTCCAACCTCTGCACACGCTTGAATACAGGTTGTGGCCAAAGGCTACGTCGGCATTCTCTCGATCGAGCTGCGCTTCCCGGAGGCGGAGTCGCTCAAGGACAAGCGCCAGCATCTGCGTTCGGCCAAGGCCCAGCTGCAGCGGCGCTTCGGCGCCGCGGTGGCCGAGACCGACTTCCACGACGTCTGGCAGCGCTCCCGGCTCCTGATCGCGTTCGCGGCCGCCGACTCCGGCGCATTGCAGAACTTGATGGACGGCGCCGAGCGCTACCTCTTCGGCCAGGCCTACGAGCCGACCGTCCTGGAGCGGAAGATCGCTGCGCCGGGAGACGAGTAAGGCCCCGCCCGGCCGCCGATCAGAGCGGCGGAGTTTCGAGACCGTTTCGCTTCAGAACGGCGACCACCTGCGCGAGCGACGGCGGGTTGACACAGCCGGGCGCGGTTGTGCAGACGAGTGCGGCGACCGCAGCGGCGAAGCGCACTCGCTCGTCGTCGCTCCAGCCTCTGAGCGTGCCGAAGACGAGGCCGCCGCGGAAGCTGTCGCCGGCGCCGGCACTGTCCACGAGCCGAGTCGGAAACGGCCCCAGCTCCCTGCGCTCTCCGGCCGGAACGGCGCCCGGGGAGGACGCGGAGTCGTGACCGCGCGCGTACCAGAGCGGCCGCGAGCCGGCCGTGAAGACCAGTAGTCCCGGGCAGCGCTCCAGGTAGCGCTCGAACAGGGCTAACCGCTCTTGCCCCGACTCGAGCGCCTCGGGGTAGTCGCGCGCCATCAGCTCACCCGAGATGACGACTACGTCGGCCAGTGCGGCCAGCTCGGAGTCAGAGGGGACATCGGAGGTGACGAGCGGCTTGCCGGCGGCCTTGGCCGCGCGGGCAACGGCAAGTGTCGCCTCGCCGAAGGTGGGATCGACGCAGACCACCTGCGCCTGCTCGATGCGTGCCGGATTCGGCATCTCCCACTGGGGCGTCGTGAAAAGTAGATCGACGTAGCGGCCGAAGACGGTGCGCGACTCGCCGTCGGAGATGGTGATCTCGTTCACGCCCTGATAACCGAGTTTGACGACGAGCCCCGAACAGTCGATGCCGCGCGATTCCAGGAAGGCGACGGTTGCGCGACAGGCCGGGGTGTCGCCGATCCAGTTTCCCTCGAGCACGGTCGAGGCTCCCAGGCGTGCCAGGACGAGCGCGCTTCCGGTGGCCTCGCCGCAGTGGTTCTCTAGCGTCTCGACGATCTCGCCGTAGCCGTCGGGCTCGGGATAACGCCCCTGAATACGGAGGATGATCCCGGTCGATACGTGGCCGTAGAGATAGACGTCTGTCATCGCGTGTGCTCCTAGCGCGGCGGGCGCGCCGCGAACCGTAGCCGAACTCCGGGACGCGCAGCACACTGCGCCCGGTGCCTTGCACCGGGTGATGTCCCGGGCGGCCGAATCCGCGAGCATTGCAGGACTATTCGTCAGCTACGCCGTCCCTTCGCGACCTGTCTTTTCCTCGGGAAGCCGGCGACCCCAAGCGGGCGACCACTCGAAACCGCTTGAATGGGTAGTGATGTCCGGGCGAATGAGACGCGTCAACGAGTCGATCCTGCAGGCTTTGAGCGAAGCTCTGCCGTCGCTCAAGGATCCGCGCATCGGTTTCGTCACCATCACCGCTGTGAGAACGACTGCCGATCTGAGCTACGCGCGCGTCTTCGTCAGTGTGCTCGGCCCCGAGAAGAAGATCGCCAAGACGATCGAGGCGTTGAACACCGCGCATGGAGTGCTTCAGGCCAGGCTGAACCGCGAGCTCCGGATGAAGCGAATCCCGCAACTGACCTTCGAGTACGATCCGATCGCCGAAGAGGCGCTGCGGATGACCAAACTGATCGACGAACTGGTTCCTCCCGATGACGATCACGAAAGCTGATCTAAAAGCGGTCGCGCAAGGGATCCGCGAGCGCGACGATTTCGTTCTCTCGGTTCACGAGAATCCCGACGGCGACGCTCTCGGCTCGCTGCTGGCGCTCAAGCTGGCGCTCGACCAGATCGGTAAGCGCAGCACGATGTTCCTCATCGGCTCTGCCCCGATTCCCTTCGAGTATCGCTTCATGGCGCTGAACGACCTCTTAAGAGGCGACCCTGGCCAGCTCGCCGGCCGGCCGCTGATCGCCCTCGACGCGGCCAACGAAGACCGGCTGGGGAGCGATCAGCGCCTGCTCGACGAGGCGCCCTTCGTAGTGGTCATCGATCACCATCACGACAACAGCCGTTTCGGCAACGTCAATCTCGTCGTCGCCGAAGCCTCCTCTACGAGCGAGGTGCTGCGAGACGTGCTCGCCGAGCTGAAGGTGCGGCTGACGCCGGAGATCGCCGAGGCGCTGTACATCGCGCTGGTCACCGACACCGGGCGCTTCCAGTACGCGAACACCTCGCCGAAGACGCTGCGCCTGGCCGCCGAGCTGATCGAGGCCGGCGCCGATGCGCACCGGATCTTCCAGCACGTCTACGAGACGATCGAGCTCTCGAAGCTGAAGCTGCTGGCGCGCGCGCTCGAGCACGTCGAGGTCTACGAGGGCGGGCGACTGGTCATCTCCTTCCTCGTGCGTAAGGACTACGAAGAAACGGGGGCGTCGGCGGGAGCTTCCGAAGGCGTGATCGACTCCTTGCGCGCCGTCGCCGGCGTCGAGATGTCGGCTCTGATCTCGGAGCCCCCGGAGCGCGACGGGCGCCGCGTGAGTCTTCGCTCTTCTCGCGATCGGCTGGACGTCTCGGAAATCGCCCGCGTCTCCGGCGGCGGCGGGCACCGGCAGGCGGCCGGCTTTTCGAGCAAGCTCAGCGTCGAGGAGCTGATCGCGTTCCTGCGCCAAGAGTTCGTCGCCAAGACGTCAGACCGGGCGGAGTAGGCCGTGGCGATTCCACGGGCACTCGAGCCGTCCGGGCTCGTGCTCGTGGACAAGCCCGCCGGTCCGTCTTCCTTTGCCGTGGTGCGCGATCTGCGCTCGAAGACGGGGGCCAGAGCCGGTCACGCCGGGACGCTCGACCCCTTCGCGAGCGGGCTGCTGCTCGTGCTCCTGGGCTCGTCGACCAGGCTCGCGCGCTACCTCGTCGGGCTCGACAAGCGCTACGAGACCGAGATCGACCTCGGCTCGCGCACTTCGACCGGCGACCTCGAAGGCGAGACGATCGAGATGAGAGAGGCGCCTGGTCGCGAGCAGCTCGAAAAGCGCCTGCTGGAGCTCCGCGGCGAGGTCGAGCTACGGGTTCCCGCGCTCTCCGCAATCAAGATCGGCGGTGAGCGCGCCTACCGCCTGGCTCGGCGCGGCGAGGCGCCGGAGATGCCGCTCAGGCTCTCGCGAATCGACGAGCTACGCCTGCTCGATTACACCGACGGCGTGGCCAGGCTGAATCTCCGCGTCGGCTCCGGTACCTACGTGCGCGCGATCGCCGATCTGCTCGGCGGCCACTGTCGCAGCCTGCGCAGGATCGAGGTCGGCCCGTTCTCGCTTGACGATGCCGACCCAGAGCGGATTCATCCCGCGCTCGAAGCGCTCTCCTTCCTTCCGGCTCTGGAGCTGAGCGAGCAGGAGGCCGCTCTCGTAAGCGCCGGTAGGCACCTGCAGCGAGACGATGAAGGGTTGCTCCGGTTGTGCCGCAGCGGCAGACTGGTCGCCGTGGGACGAGGGCAGAACGGTACGGTGGGGCCCGAGACGGTGATGCCGAGATGAAAGTCGTTCGCGATCCGATAGATCTTCCACGTAGCGCACGCACGCTCGCCATCGGCTCCTTCGACGGGGTTCATCTCGGTCATCGGCGTGTCCTGGACGTCGCCTTCGAGACCGGGCTGCCCGTGGCTGTGCTCACCTTCGATCCTCATCCGCGCGTGCTGCTGGGCCGGCCCGTCGAGCTCCTGACAACGCTCGAGCGTAAAGTCGAGCTGCTGGTCGAGTACGGCGTCGAGGAGATCGTCGTGCTGCGCTTCGACCGCGAGCTGGCCGAGATGACGCCGGAGCAGTTCAAGCTCCGCTACCTCGATCCACTCGGAGCCCAGACAGTCGTGGCAGGGCCGGATTTCCGTTTCGGGCACGATCGTTCCGGCGATCTCGAGCTGCTGCACGACGAGGGACTGCTCACGCGCCTCGTCGATCCGGTCGTCGGAGTCTCCTCGACCGCGATCAGGAATGCACTGCACGAAGGAGACGTGATCGCCGCTGCGCCGCTGCTCGGCCGCCCCTTCGAGCTCGACGGGCGAGTCGTCCCGGGCTTCGCGCGGGGAGCGCGGCTCGGTTTTCCGACCGCCAACCTGGTTTTCGCGCCGCATCAGCTCGTTCCCCGAGACGGGATCTACGCCGGCTTCGTAGACGGTCACCGAGCGGCCGTCTCGATCGGGGTCAATGTCCATTTCGGAGGCGAGGTGCGCCGTGTCGAGGTCTATCTGATCGATTTCTCCGGCGACCTCTATGGCAAGCGGTTGGTTGTCGAGCTCTGGCAGCGGCTCCGCGACGAGGAAGTTTTCGAGAGCGACGGGGCGCTCTCCGAGCAGATCGCCCGCGATGTTCAGGCGGTACGAGAAGCCGAGCGTCCCAAGCTGCGCGGCGAAGGCGTCTAGGAGCCGAGCACGCGCCCTTCGCCGCTTCGCCGAGGATCCCCGGCCGGGCCTCCTCGACCGATTGCGCTGACGCCGCCGAAGTAATGGTGAAGCGAATCCCAGCGGCGAACCTGCCGGCCGCTCGCCTCGAGCTCGGCGAGCGCCTCCTCGTTCACGCCCGGCTCAGCGTTCACGACCGGGCCCGCGGGATGAAAGCGAGGACGGCCGATGGCCTCGGCAGGGGCCAGCCGCTCGTCGAGGATTCCGGACGCGACCTGAACTAGCGCCGTGCGAAGGCGGCTGCCTCCGGCGGCCCCGATCGCCAGCGCAAGGCCGCCGTCATCGACCGCGACGCTCGGCGCGGTCATGCTCAGCACGCGCTCGCCGGGCGTGAGGCGGCCGCTCACCAGGGCTTTTTCGCCGAGCATCGAGTTCAGGTGCAGATCGAACTCCGCCAGATAGTCGCCCGAGCCGAGCCCGAGGCTGGTTGTCAGCACGCAGGCGCTTCCCTCCTCGTCCACCGTGACGAGATTGGTGGTGTGAGATCCGCCGCCGCCCTCCTCGAAAGCCGCGAGTAGCGCGTGTATCCGCTCACGCTCGGATAGTCCGATCAGAGGGCGCAGTCGGGCGAGCGTCTCCGGCACGCCGGAGAGGCCGCCGCGACTGAAGAAGCTCGTGCCGGCGTACGGCGTCTCGATCGGCTCGCGCCAGAGCGGGGCGTAAGACGCGAGATCCTCGCTCGTCACCAGGCCGCCGCGCTCGCCCATGAGCTCGAGCAGGCTGCGCGAAAGCGCTCCGCTAGTGAGCGAGCGCGGATCGTCGGCGAGCAGCTCCAGCGCGTCGGCGATGCCCGGCTGCAGCAACAGCTCGCCCGCTTCGAGCAGGCGCCCGCCCGGGGCGAGCAGTCGCTCGCCGCGATCGAGTGTCAGGACGGGCGCCAGCATCTTCAGGCAGGAGGCGTGCGCCGGCGGCATCGCTACCCCCTCGCGGCTCAGGCGAATCGCCGCAGCGAGCAGGTCGGACCAATCGAGGTGCCCGTAACGGCGCCAGAGCTCGTGCAGCCCGGCCGGTATGCCCGGTACGGCGCAGGATTGTGGCCCGATCTCGTAACGAATCAACTCCTCGCCGAAGAGCACGTCCAGCTCCACTAATTCCGGGCGTATTTGTGAGCTCGTGCCGAGCCCGGGTACTGTGGTGAAGAAGTCGAGCTGGTGCGCGCGCTCCTCCCGCGCATCCCAGACTATCCCGTGCCCACCGCCGAGCAGACCGGTCATCACGACCTCGCAGACGCAGGATGCAAAGCAGGCTGAGATCGCCGCGTCGGCCGCGCTGCCGCCCTTTTCGAGCACCTCGAGCCCGGCCCTGGCAGTCGCGGGGTGACCGGCGGCGACCCCCGGCGGCAACGCGAGCTTCAGGGCAGCACTCCCAGCTCGTCGAGCGAGTCGTCCAGCTCGGCGGTGTCGCGGTAGACGCGGTAAGCGCCGGCCCTGGTCAACTCGTCCTCGCCGTAGCCGCCGCTCAAAAGGCCGATGCTGAGCATGTCTGCCCGCCTCGCCGCGAGCAGGTCCCAGACCGCATCGCCAACGACGTAGCACTCGTGCGGGCTCACCCTCATCCGCTCGGCGCAGGTCAGGAAGAGATCGGGCTCGGGCTTCGCGCGGGCAACGTCGCCGCGCTCGATCACCACGGTCTCGTCTCCCACGTAGAGCGCCTCCAGAGAGGCGTCGATCTCGGGTCGGGAGCCCGAGGTGGCGATCCCGTGAACGATCTTCAGCTCGCGCAGCCGCCGCAGCAGCTCGACCGCGCCCGGAAGGGGGCGGCGCTCCGGCAGGAGCTCGTCGAAGAGCTCGCCGTGGCGGTGCTGGAGCTTTTCGATCTCCTCAGTCGAGAGGGGGCGGCCCAGCTCTCTCGCCACGGCGCGGGTGAAGAGGCCGCCGCTCATGCCGATGCGGCGATGGATGCGCCAGCCGTCGATCGGCATCCCCGCCTCGTCGAGCGCCCGCTGCCAGGCGAAGATGTGGGCGTAGTTCGTGTCCACGAGCGTCCCGTCGAGATCGAAGATGAGCGCGCGCATACCCGTCACGATACAAGCCGCCGCCGACCGCCTGTCTGGAGCATCGGTTGGATCTTCGCTCCTCATCTGACCGGGGCACCACGTTCCGCCGCCCGCCACCGAACCACCCGCCCGCGGGGTCTTGAGAAGTTACCGGCTTTCCACGGCGAACAAGATACTCCAGAGTGCCAGCTTTGTGCCGATCTAGAAACACTGCGCTCAGATCATCCGAACCGCGCTCGCGCAGGCGCCGCTTAGCGCCGTTAACCACCGCCTCCCCTTCCAGAAAGCACCCGCACTGATAGTCTTTTGCAGCACCACGATCTCGATCGTTCGAGGCGCTTCCGACGGCGAGCTGGGATTCGTGGCAAGGCAAGCAACGGAAGGAACTGAATGTCCCTGACGAAGGAAGCAAAAGGCGAGATCGTCAAGCGCTTCGGCGAGAGCGAGTCGGACACCGGCTCGGCCAAGGTTCAGATCGCTCTGCTCACAGAGCGCATCAACCAGCTCAACGAGCATCTGCGCACCCACTCCAAGGATCACCACTCCAGGCGTGGGCTGCTCAAGCTGGTCGGGCAGCGCCGGCGCCTGCAGACCTATCTGCAGAAGAACGACCTCGAGGGTTATCGCGAATTGATCAAGGAGCTCGGCCTAAGGCGCTAGGGCTCAGGTAGAGAAGGGGAGTGGAAGTTTGAGCGAGCCCGAGCTCAGCACCTGGCTCACTCAAACTCCCGCTCTCCCTCATAAATAGAGGAGTTGGAGATGACCAGTATCGGAACCGGACGGATGGAGTCCGTCTCGGTGACCGTCGGCGATCAAGAGATCGTCTTCGAGACCGGGAAGCTCGCCAAGCAGGCCAACGGAGCAGTCGTGGTTCGCTCGGGCGACACGATGGTGCTCGCCACGGCGCAGGGAAGGGCGGATGCCCGCGAGGGAGCCGACTTCTTCCCGCTGACAGTGGACGTCGAGGAGCGCATGTACGCCGCCGGCAAGATCCCCGGCGGTTTCTTCAAGCGCGAGGGACGCCCGACCGAACGGGCGATCTTGACCGCGCGCATGATCGACCGCCCGATCCGGCCGCTCTGGCCGAAGGGCTTCCGTAACGAGGTGCAGTGCATCGCCACGGTGCTTTCCGCCGACCTGATCACGGCGCACGACATCCTTTGCATCAACGGTGTCTCGGCAGCTCTGATGATCTCCTCGCTGCCCTTCATGGGCCCGGTCGGAGCCGTACGCATCGGCCTGATCGACGGCGAGCTGGTCGTCAATCGCTCGATGCAGGAGATGGCGGAGTCCAAGCTCGACCTGCTCGTGGTCGGCACCAAGGACGCGCTGACGATGGTCGAAGCGGGCGCCGAGGAGGTGCCCGAGGAGACGATTCTCGAAGCCTTTGCACTCGCCCAGAAGGAGATCGTGAAGCTATGCGAGGCGCAAGAGGAGCTGCAAAGCCGCGTCGGCAAGGCGAAGTGGCTCGACAACAACCTCACGGCCGAGCTCGAGAAGTCACACGGCGATCGCTTCAGAGCTCGAATCGCCGAGCTGGGCCTGCGCGAGGCTTCCGCGCTCGTCGACGAGATCGCCGCCGAGCTGGCCAAGCCGCTGTCGATGGAGTCGACGGAGGAAGACATCGTGCGGCGCTCGCAGATCCGCGCCAGCCTGCACGCCATCCTCGAGCGTGCGCAGCTCGCGGCAGTCGAGGCGCCCGTGCGTGAGCAGTTCGCCGCGGAGCTGCGTGCCCTCACCGACGCCGAGCAGGATTCGAAGGACCTGCGCGCCGCCAAGCGCCAGCTACTGCTCGACCGCATCGTCGAGGAGCTCGAGCTGCCCTTCCCGATGGGACCTGCGCCCGCCGAGGGTGAGGCTCCGGTCAAGGACCAGGTGACGAAGAACTACATCCGCAAGGCGACCGACGCCGTCTACAAGGACCTCGTCAGGCAGAAGATCGCCGTCGACAAGCGCCGCCCCGACGGTCGTGGCACCGAAGAGATCCGCCCGATCACCTGCGAGGTCTCGGTCTCGCCGCGCACGCACGGCTCCGCGCTCTTCACGCGTGGCCAGACACAGGTCATGACACTGTTGACGCTCGGCACGGCCAAGGAGGGTCAGCGCATCGACGACCTCTCGCTCGAGGGTGAGCGCCGCTACATGCACCACTACAACTTCCCGCCCTATTCGGTCGGTGAGACGGGCTTCATGCGCGGCCCGAAGCGGCGCGACATCGGTCACGGCGCACTTGCTCAGCGGGCGCTCGAGCCGATGATCCCGCCGGTCGAGGAGTTCCCCTACACGGTCCGGCTCGTCTCCGAGACGCTGGAGTCGAACGGATCCTCCTCGATGGCCTCGGTCTGCGGCTCGACGCTGGCGCTGATGGATGCCGGCGTGCCGATCAAGAATCCGGTCAGCGGCATCGCCATGGGATTGGTCAAGGAGGGCGACGACTACGTCATCCTGACCGACATCCAGGGTGCCGAGGATCACCTCGGCGACATGGACTTCAAGGTCGCCGGCACGAGCGAGGGCATTACCGCCCTGCAGATGGACATCAAGATCACCGGCGTCACGCACGAGATCATGAGCGCGGCCCTGGCGCAGGCGAAGAGAGCGCGCGAAGCCATCCTCGGGATGATGACCGCCACCATCCCCGAGCCCCGGCAGGAACTGGCCGGTCACGCTCCGCGCATCTCGTCCGTCTCGATCGACCCGGAGATGATCGGCATGGTAATCGGCAAGGGCGGCGAGACGATTCGCGCGCTGGAAGCCGATTACGAGGTGCAGATCGATATCCAGGAGGACGGGACGGTGCTCGTCTACGCCACCTCGGGCACGAACGCCGACGCTGCGGTCGCGGCCATCCACGCCATGACCAAGACGCCGGAGGTCGGCGACGAGTACACCGGTCGCGTCGTCAAGCTGACCCAGTTCGGCGCCTTCGTGGAGCTGAAGAAGGGGACGGACGGACTGCTTCACGTCTCCAACGTCGGGCCGGGACGGGTCGACCGGATCGAGGACGTGCTCGACCGCGGCGACACGATCGACGTGCTCGTGCAGGAGGTCGACAAGGAGCGGGGCCGGATCGGGCTCAAGCTTCTGGCCAAGCACGAGGACGGGAAACTGATCCTGCCCGAGGAGTTGGTGGAGCGGGCAAAAGAAAAGGCGGCCAACCGCCCGGAGGGCTCCGAGCGGCCCGAGCGCCCACGCGACGGCGATAGAGGAAGGCGCGGACCGGGTCACCGGCGCTGAGGCAGGGAGAGGAACGCAGATGCGCTGGCTTAAAAAGAGCGGCGGGTCGGGTCAGGGCACCGTCACCGGCATCGATATCGCCAGACTGCAGCGCGAGCTGGGCGTACGCATCGGCGAGCGTGGAACCACCACGCTCACGCTCGCCTGCGCCGAGATGAATCGCACCGGCCACCGCGAGCTAGGAGCCGAGCATCTGATCGTGGGAGTGCTCGAAGAGGGCGGTCCGGCCGCCCAACTCCTTCTCGCCCACGGCCTCACGCTCGAGGGCACGCGAGCCCAGATCGCCGAGGCGCTCTGGGAGGCCGACGAGGCGCTGGAGAACGTGGAGCTCACGGCGGAGGCCTCGAACATTCTCGCCACCGCGGCCGAGGCGGCCGGCATGCGCGGCCAGCACGAGATGGAGCCCGAGCACATGACCTACGGTTTCGTCTGCTCGGGCTTCGAGATCACCAGCCGCGTCCTGCACATGATCGGCGTCGATCGCCAGAAGCTGCTGCAGGACTCCGAGCAACTGCTGAGTAACGGCCACTGAGCCTCTCGCGCCACTGGCCGGCGATTCCGTAGGCCAAGCGCGACTGGCCTACGGAATCGCCTCGCCTCGCTGACGGCACGATCCTCTCCGAGCCCGTGCGTGCTGCACTGTGCTCTCCGGGCTCGCACCGTCAGCGAGTCGCCACTGGCGCGAGAGAGCGATTCTCTTTGTACAGCTCTCGTCGGCGATGCGAGAAGCCCCTACGCGCCGGTTTCTAACCAACCGGCATCCGCCCCGCTACGATCGCGGAATGCAGAAGGTTGTCCTTTCGGAGCTCGCCTCGGGCGAGCGGGTGATCTCGGAGCGGATGCCCTCGGTGCGCTCGGTGGCGATCGGCTTCTGGATCGGTGTCGGCTCGCGTGACGAGACGCCGGCAAAGGCCGGCATCACCCACTTCATCGAGCACCTGCTGTTCAAGGACACCCGCTCGTACAGCGCGCGCCGGATCGCCGAGATCTTCGACGAGCTCGGCGGGGAACTGAACGCCGCCACCTCGCGCGAGCACACCGTGGTCTACGGGCGCGTTCCGTACGACCAGCTGGAGCGCGCGATCGACGTGATGACCGACATGGTCTTCGTACCGACCTTTTCCGACCTCGACGCCGAGCGCGAGGTGGTGCTGGAGGAGATCGCGATGCTCGAGGACGCCCCGCAAGACCTGGTCCACGACCTCGTCAGCGAGGCGGTCTTCGGCGACCATCCGCTCGGCCGGCGCGTGCTGGGCCGCTCCGAGGTGATCTCGTCGCTGAGCAGGCGCACGATCACGAGCTTCCACGAGAGCATGTACCGACCCGGCAACGTCGTCGCAGCGGCGGCCGGGAACCTCTCACACGAGCGGCTCGTCTCGCTGGTGTCGAAGGCGGCGAGCGCACGCGAGCACTCGCTCGGCCGTCCCAACGTGCGCAAGCCGCTCCTGAAGACGCCGGCGGCCTCGCTCCGCTTCCAGCGCAAGGAGACCGAGCAGTATCACGTCTGCGTTGCGGCTCCCGGCATCTCCCGCTCCGACCGGCGCCGCTTCGCCGCCTCGCTGCTCGACTCGATCCTCGGCGGCTCGGCCTCCTCGCGGCTGTTCCAGGAGATCCGCGAGAAGCGCGGCATGGCCTACTCGGTCTACAGCTTCGTGGCCCAGTATTCCGACACCGGCATGATCGGGGTCAGCCTCGGCACGCGCGAAGACAATCTCGCCGCCTGCCTGGAGATCGTCGCCGAGCAGATAGCGGAGATCGCGACCGGGAACTTCCACGAGGGGGAGCTGGAGCGGGCCAAGGAGCACGCGCGCGGCCGCATCATGCTCTCGATGGAGTCCACCGCGACGCGGATGACCAGACTCGGCCGCTCGGTCATCACCGACACCGAGCTGCTCTCGCCCGAGCGCATCATCGCCGAGATCGAGGCGGTCGAGCCCGACGCGGTGAGCGAGCTGGCGGGCATGCTGCTTGCTCCCGACTGCCTCTCGATTGCGGGCATCGGCCCCAACGAGGACCTGCTCTATGCTGCGGCAGGCGCAGTCAATCCGGTTCTGGCAAGGAGGTCGGCGGCATGAAGATCGCGTTCTTCGGTTCCCGCGGCAAGGTCGGGCGCGAGCTCGTGCCCGGACTCGAGCAGGCCGGGTACGAAGTGCTGGGCCTCGACCTCGACGACAGCCTCGACCCGAGCGGGGTGGAGGCGATGATCGACTTCACCCAGCCCGACGCCGTCGAGAAGAACGTCAGCGAGTCGCTCGGGCACGGGATCGCCTGCTTCGTCGGCACCACCGGACTGACCGCCGACCGGCTCGAGAAGCTCGACGCTCTGGCGAAGAAAGCCGGAAAGCCGCTCTTCGTCGCGCCCAACTTCGCCCTCGGCGCCGTGTTGATGATGCGCTTCGCCGCCGAGGCCGCCAGGCTCATGCCCCGCGCCGAGATCGTCGAGCTGCACAACGAGTCCAAGAAAGACGCCCCCTCGGGCACGGCGCTCGCCACCGCCAAGGCGATGGGCACCTTCCCCTCCATCCACTCCGTGCGCCTGCCCGGCCTCGTCGCCCATCAGGAGGTGCTCTTCGGCGGCACCGGGCAGTTGCTTACGATTCGCCACGACACCTACTCGCGCGAGGCCTTCCTGCCCGGCGTGCTGCTGGCGCTGAAGAAGCTCGACACGCTGCCGCCCGGGTTGACCGTGGGGCTGGACGCGCTGCTCGACTAGTCCGGTTCGGCCGGACTCTCTCGCCGTGATTCGGTGGAAGAAAAGGCGCACGATAGGCACCCCTTCGCCTTGACACCAAACGGTGTCAGGCACCGCTCAGAGACGGCGTTTTCTGTCGAGGGCTCGATGTCCTGGAACCGTGCCGGTTTTTCGACAGTGGGATCCGTAGCCTGATCGCCGACCGGCCGGAAAAGCTCGACGGGCAGATCGGGGAGGCCAAAAGGCCTACGGCTTCGACGCCTTGAGGGAGAAGAGGAAGGGGACGTTGTCGCTGCCGGGGACACGCCACCAGCCGTCCTCGCCCTGCACCATCGACGGCAGCCACTGGAACATGCTGAAGGGGAACTCGTGCAGGAACTCGACCTGCAGTCCGCTGTCCGCGAGAGCGTTGACGATGTCCGAGAGCGAGTGCTGCCACTGGTAGGAGACCTTGTGCTCGACGACCGCGGCGCGGTCGGCGTACGAGCCGTCGCCCGTCTCCTCGATCGCGCCGATATCGAAGTAGGGCCCGCTGGCGACGAGCCCCTCGCCCTGGTCGCCGAGCATGCCGCCGACGGGATGCTGGTCAACGATGTAGAAGAAGCCGCCGGGTCGGAGGAAATGGCCGATGACCTTGCCCCATGCCGCGAGGTCGGGGAGCCAGCAGAGGACTCCGTAGGAGCTGAAGACGATGTCGAACTCACCTTCGAGCTTCCCGGGCAGGTCGTAGACGTTCGAGCACACGAACTCCGCTCCGGCGCCGAGGCCCGCACTGAGCTCGCGTGCAAGGCCGATCGCCTTTGCCGAGAAATCGACTCCCACGGTGGCTGCGCCGCGCCTCGCCCACGAGATCGTGTCCATGCCGAAGTGGCACTGAAGGTGGAGCAGGCGCTTGCCGCGCACGTCGCCGACCTCTTCGAGCTCGATCGGTCTCAGCGTCGAGCGACCCGCCCGAAAGGCGTCCAGGTCATAGTCGTCCCGGGCGCGCACGTGCACGCCGACTAGCTCGTCCCAGCGCGCGAGGTTTGTCTGCATGTGCCTCTCCATCGGTCAACGAGGATATCGCGTATCTCCCGGAACGAGTCAGCTGCCTGCTGCCAACGCGCCCAACTTCGCCTTCGGCACCGTGCTGATGATGCGCTTCGCCGTCGAGGCGGTCCGCCACATGCCCCGCGCCGAGATCGTCGAGCTGCACTACGAGGCCGAGACGGACGCCCCTTCCGGTACGGCGCTCGCCACCGCCGAGGCGATAGGTACCGATCCCGAGACCCATTCCGTACGTCTGCCCGGTCTCGTCGCCCACCAGGAGGTGCCGCTCGGCGGCGACGGGCAACTGCTCACGATCCGCCACGACACCTTCGCCCGTGAGGCCTTCTTGCCCGGGGTTCTGCTGGCGCTGGAGAAGCTGCCGTCGCTTCCAGCTGAACTCACCGTCGGGCTTGAGGCGCTGCTCGGCTAGCGCGCCCGAGCCGACCGAGACGCGGAACCCGGCTGGCGGACACCGGCGACGAGGATCTTCCCGAGAGGCCCCAGGTAGCGACTCAGAATCGAGTACGGAACAATCGCAAAGAAGCGACCGCAAGCTCCACCGCCGACATAACCAACAGCTAGCCCCTTCGGTGTCAGTGCGAAGTCACGGTAGTTCTGGGGTGTTGGGCTTTCAGGGGCCCAGTACTTCCAAATGAGGTGCTGGTGGAGCCGAAGTTGTTCTTTCCAAGCTCGCGCTAGGGCCGCGATTCCCAACCGGGGTTCCTTGAACAGGTCGCTAATCGTCACTGTCTTTCCGGAAGGAACGAGTACCGTCACTGAGATCCATTCTTCCCCGTCGTTACCTTTTGGGTAGAGACTGACGAGAGGGATCAAGGCGCTTACCTCGACTGTGCTGGCAGAGATGAGGTGAGGCTCAGGCGGATATCGCGGATAGGTTTCGTAGATGCCGTATTCGCCTGGCAGATACCCGCCCGTACCTTGTTTTTCGTCAGCCCTTGCTTCAATCGCGAACCAGTGCTGATCCTTTAGCACCGCATTCCGGAGAGTCGTATTCACCGCTCTCAGGTCCATCCCGGCACGGGAGACGTACGGATACACCCCGCTCGTTTTGTAGTAGGGCACCGTGAGTCGCGGAATCGCCCGAAAAGAAACCGTCAGGGCGCGGGCATCGCTTCGCGGGAGAGCCGTGGTCTTCAGATCTGTGGTCGAGCCCTTTCTCGTCGCGTTCACACCGGTCGATCCGCCGCAGCCAACCCCGCCTACAACCACTACAAAGCAGAGCACCAGCAAGGCGCCGGCCAAGCACACGCGCATCGATCCTGAAGTGTCTCCCGTCATCACCCGATCCCGGATTCTGACAGCGACCGCGGCGCCTCGTCGCCCCGGTGCCCGGCTCCGCCTCTGCGCGCCGACAAACCCACTGCTCGCTACTCTCCGCTCAGAGTCCTCGGAGAAGGAGAAAGCCGAAATGCGCAGCGATCAGATCAAGCAGGGAATCGAGCGGATGCCGAACCGGGCGCTCCTGTACGGAACCGGCGTCACGGCGGATCAGATGTCGAAGCCGTTCATCGGGGTTTGCTCGAGCTTCACCGATCTGATTCCGGGCCACGTTGGCATGCGCGCGCTGGAGCGCAAGATCGAGTGGGGCGTGGCGGCCGGCGGCGGCGTGCCCTTCCTGTTCGGCGTGCCGGGCATCTGCGACGGCATCGCCATGGGCCACTCCGGCATGCACTACTCGCTGCCCTCGCGCGAGCTGATCGCCGACATCGTCGAGTCGATCGTGCAGGCTCACCGGCTAGACGGGCTCGTCCTGCTCACCAACTGCGACAAGATCACGCCGGGCATGCTGATGGCGGCCTGCCGGCTCGACGTACCGTCGATCGTCGTCACGGCCGGGCCGATGCGCTCCGGCCAGCTCCACGGCAAGCGCCTGGCGCTCGTGCGCAACACCTTCGAAGCTGTCGGCCTCGTCCAGGCCGGGCGGATGAGCGAGGCTGAGGCAGCGGAGATGGAGTGTGAGGCCTGCCCCGGCGAGGGCTCCTGCCAGGGCCTCTACACCGCCAACACGATGGCCTGCCTGACCGAGTCGATGGGCATGAGCCTGCCCGGCACCGCCACGGCGCTGGCCGGCTCGGCGAAGAAGATGCGCCTGGCCGAGCTGGCCGGCGAGCGCATCGTCGATCTCGTGCGCGAGGGTGTCACGCCGCGGCAGATCGTCACCAGGCAGTCGCTCGAGAACGCGATCCGCATGGACATGGCGCTCGGCGGCTCGACCAACACGACTCTCCACATCCCGGCCATCGCGCACGACGCCGAGGTGGACATCACCCTCGCCGACTTCGACCGGCTCAGCCGCGTGACGCCGCAGCTGACCCTGATCGAGCCCGCCGCCGAGACGGTGATGGAGGACATCGAGTTCGCCGGCGGCATCCCGGCCGTGATGAAGAGCCTGGAGACGCTGTTGAACAAGGATTGCCTGACCGTCTCGGGCCGGACGGTGAGGGAGATCGTGGCCAAGCTGCCGCGCCCGGAGGAAGGGGTAATCCACTCGCTCGACGATCCGGTCGCCGTCGAGGGCGGGATCGCGGTGCTCAAGGGCTCGCTCGCGCCCGATGGCGCCGTGGTCAAGCAGGGCGCGATCGCCGCCGGAGATGATGAGCTTCACTGGCACGGCGCGCGTGTTCGAGAGCGAGGACGACGCGATGGCCTACCTGCGCGATGGCAAGGTGGTCGAGAAGGACGTGCTGATCATCCGCAACGAAGGCCCGAAGGGCGGCCCGGGCATGCGCGAGTCGCTGGCTCTGACCGCCGCGGTGGCCGGCTGCGGGCTCGGCGACAAGATCGCGATCGTCACCGACGGGCGCTTCTCCGGCGGCACGCGCAACCTCTCTATCGGCCACGTATCGCCCGAGGCGGCCGACTGCGGCCCGATCGCCCTGGTGCAGAACGGAGACGAGATCGCGATTGACCTACCGGAGCGAAAGCTCGACCTGCTCGTGGCCAACGAGGAGCTGAGTGGCGCCGTTCGGACTGGATAAAACCGGCGCAGAAGTTCACGAGCGGTTGGCTTGCCCGCTACTCGAAGCTCGTCACGAGCGCAGCGAACGGCGCCGTTCTCGAATAATCCCGTGCCAGACTTCAGTCTGGCTTGAGCGTGCTATTCGGTATGCCTGAGGCGTCGCTCAAACCGAGGTGTGTAATTCACCCGCGGCTGGCTCGCCCGCTACTCGCGGGTGGTCTCGAGCGCGGCCTCGGGCGCGGTGCTCGAGTAACTGTCGGTGCGATTAAAGGGACGTGGCTAGAAAATCCTTGTGCGGCGCCGCCGCGAGCTAGCGCAACCGGCCTCTGAAGGTGGCGTCTGTCGCCTTCTTCAATCCCAGTACTCGGCCGAACTTCGGCCAGAAGCCCGAGCTCGCCCGACGCACGGGCCCGGCCCCGGTAACCGTCTCGCAGCCGGCCGGATCGATAGTGACCGGTCCCACCTGGCCGTTGAACTGAACGCGGTATCTCAGCCCGAGATCCGCTGGGCAAGGAAAACGCCCGCTGGGAATCGGGGCAGTCCGCATACCGCCGAAGCCAGAGACCGTGCTAGGACCGGGCTCGTGATCGAGACGCGCGCCGGGAATTCGAACGGGCCGTACTTGTTGTGAAGCAAGTTCACGCGCGTCACCGTCGCCTGCTCGATCGAGGCGAGATTGGCGCACAGGCCTCCGCCGGCCGCTCCGGCGGAGCGCACCGAAAGAGCCGCCGAAGGCCGCGATGAAGAGAGCCGAGACAACCAGACCGATCCGCATCGACATCTTCCGAATATACGCCGCCGATCGCGCGCTCCGACACTCCGCCCGAGCGCGCTCGGGCTTCAACTAGAATCGCCACATGGCCGCCCCCGCTAAGCAGAACGACTTCGGCTCGGTGCTGACCGCGATCGTCACTCCCTTCAAGGAGGACGGCTCGGTCGATTTCAAGCGCTTCAAGGCGCTGGCGCGCTACCTCGTCGAGCACGGCTCCGAGGGGCTGGTCGTCACGGGCTCGACCGGCGAGGGCACGACGCTCTCCGATCGCGAGAAGCTGATGCTCTACTACGCAGCCGTAGAGGAGGTCGGCGAGCGGGCGAGCGTGATCGCCGCCACCGGCACCTACGACACCCGCCACTCGGCTCACCTGACCGCGCAGGCCTCGGAGTTCGTGGACGGTTTCCTGATCGTCGCGCCTTACTACTCCAAGCCTCCGGCCAGAGGCATCGTCGAGCACTTCAAGGCGGTCGCCTCGGTCACCGAGAAGCCGATCGTCGTCTACAACATCCCCAGCCGCGTGATCGTCAACGTGGAGCCCGAGACCTTCATGGAGCTCGCCGAGATCCCGAACGTGATTGCGGTGAAGCAGGCCAATCCGGATCTCAAGCAATCGCGCCGCATCATCGAGGAGACCGAGCTGGAGGTCTACGCAGGCAACGACGATCTCCTCTTGCCGCTCCTCGAACTGGGCGGCGCCGGCGGAATCTGCGTCTACACGCACCTGGCCGGGCCGCGCGTGCAGGAGATGGTGCGCCGCTTCCGCTCCGGCAACACGACCGGGGCGAGCGCGATCAACGACGAGTTGCGCCCGCTGATCGATGCGCTCGCCGTCTGCGTCAACCCGATCTCGACCAAGACGGCGCTCAACCTGGCCGGCTTCGAGGTCGGCGGCCTGCGCCTGCCGCTGGTCGAGGCAACGCCCGAAGAGAGCGAGCAGATTCGCGAGCTGCTGGAACGAGCCGAGGTGCTCGAGCCGGCAGTTCGCGCCTAACCCCGCTTTCTCGGGCGGCGGCGGAAGACACCTCGAGGCGGTCGAATCACCCCTCGCCGCCTGGCGCCGCTGGCCGCACATCGCTCTCCAGGGCCGTCCGGAGGACTGTCCCTTCCCGCGCTGCACGCCCAGCGGCGCCCCGAGAGATCGGGATGTCTCAAAAACCCCTGCAATTGTTCTTCGGCGAGCGCGATCAATCCAGTGCGAACGATCCCGTGACGATCTCGCCCGCCGGCTCATATGTAGCGATCAAGACTCCGCTGGTGGAGACCGTGCTGTCGACGAGCTTCAGCGCGGACGGGATGACGCCATCCGCAAACAAGCGCTTGCCCGACCCGACGACGAGAGGGAAGACCCAAAGGCGGTACTGGTCGACGAGGTTGTGACGCAGGAGCGTCTGGATCAGGTTTCCGCTCCCGTGCACCTGCAGCTCTGGCCCGTCTTCTCTTTTGAGCGCCGCGATGCCCTCGGCCGCGTCTCCCTCGATCAGAATCGACTTTTCCCACTCCAGATTCGGACGGCCGCGCGATGCGACGTACTTGGTGGCGTCGTTCAATGGCTTCGCGCCTGCCTCGTCCGTGGCATTCGGCCAGTACGCGGCGAAGATGTCATAGGTCTTGCGACCGAGAACGAGGTCGAAGGGCGTGCCCATCGCCTCGCTCATGACCTGACCCATCCGCTCGTCCCAGTAGTTGACCGACCAGCCACCGTGCGCGAAGCCGTCGCTGTCGTCCTCTCCCGGCCCTCCCGGGGCCTGCATGACCCCATCGAGGGTCAAGAACGTGCTCACGATCAACCGTCTCATCTCTCTCAGTCCTTCTGTTCGAATCACCGGCTCGACTAAACCCGCCGTAGTGGAAAGCGCTCATCGCCTCTCGCCTTCCGGCTAGACTCGAATCGATGCCAGCCACGAAGACCTGTCGCATCATTCCGCTCGGCGGGCTCGGCGAGGTCGGTAAGAACATGACGGTGTACGAGCATCGCGGCGAGACGATCGTCGTCGATGCCGGCATGGCCTTCCCGCGCGACGAGCATCTCGGAGTCGATCTCATCCTGCCGGACTACAGCTACCTGCGCGTCGGCGGCAAGCCGGTGCGGGCGGTCATCCTCACGCACGGGCACGAAGATCACGTCGGCGGCCTCCCCTATCTGCTGCGCGAGGTCGGAGTGGAGGAGGTCTGGGCGACGCGGCTCACGCTCGGCTTCGTCAAGTCGAAGCTCGACGAGCACGGGCTCGGCCGCGCAACCACGCTGCGTGAGGTGATGCCCGGAGGCAAGCCGGTCGAGATCGGGCCCTTCAAGCTCGAGTTCGTCCGTGTGGCGCACTCGATCCCCGACGCGATCGCGGTCGTGATCGAGACGGGCGCCGGCCGCATCGTTTACACCGGCGACTACAAGATCGACCACACCCCGGTCGACGACATACGCACCGATGTCGGCCGTCTGGCCGAGCTCGGAAATCGCGGTGTAGATCTCATGCTCGGCGACTCGACCAACGCCGAGCGCCCGGGCACTACCCCGTCCGAGCGCAGGGTGGGCGAGGCCTTCCGCCAGATCGTGCCGCTCCGCGAAGGGCGCGTTCTCGTCGCCTGCTTCGCCTCCAACATCCACCGTATTCAGCAGGCGATCGACGTCGCCGTCGAGACCGGTCGCTCGGTCGCGGTGATCGGCCGCTCGATGCGCAAGAACGTGAACATCGCCCGCAACCTCGGTTACCTGGACGTTTCCGACGATGTTCTGCTCAAGCCCGACGAGCTGAATCAGCTGCCCCGCTACGAGCAGATGATCCTCTGCACCGGAAGCCAGGGCGAGCCGCTCTCGGCGCTGACCAGGATCGCCTTCCACGACCACCAGAACGTGGAGATCGAGCGAGGCGACACGGTCATCATCTCGGCCAAGCCGATCCCGGGCAACGAGCTACGCGTTCACGACGCGATCAACGGCCTGGCCAAGATCGGTGCCGAGGTGCTGCACGAGGAGATCGCCGAGGTACATGCCTCCGGCCACGCCTGCGCCGAGGAGCTACGCATGATGCTCGCGCTGCTCAGGCCGAAGGCAGTGATGCCCGTGCACGGCGAGATCCGCATGCTCGCGGCCCACGCCCGGCTGGCAGAAGAGGCAGGGGTGCCGGAGCAGGCGATCCTGATCGCGGAGAACGGCTCGGTGATCGAGCTGACGCCCGGCGGCGCGAGCATCGTCGACCAGATCGAGACGGGCGTCACGCTGGTGGACGGGCTCGGAGTCGGAGACGTCGCCGACGTGGCGCTGCGCGACAGGCGCCACCTGGCGGAAGACGGAGTGCTCATCGTCGTCACGACCCTGGCTTCGAACGACGGAAACATCGTCGCCAGCCCGGAGCTCATCGCGCGCGGCTTCGGCGAGCAGGACGCGCTGCTGGACGAGGTCAAGAGCGAAGCGATCGAGATCATCGAGAGCCTGCTGGCCGACGACATCACCGAGGTTAAGCTGCTCCAGGAGCACCTGCACGACGGAATCGGGCAGCTCGTCTACGACCGGACGCGCCGCCGCCCGATGATCCTGCCGGTCGTGCTCGAGGTCTAGGGACGGCTCTGTCGACAGGAAGCGCTTCGCCGTCCGGCGGATCGCGCTCGAACGTACAAAGTCCCTTCGGCACGAATTTGACACGTTTCTTCTGCTCATTCTCGCTACCGTTTCACGACCCCGCGGGTGGGTGGACAGGAGGCGGGGGGCTGAGAACCCCGGCGCCCGAAAAATGAGCTCGCAGAGTGCGCAAACCGGCAGGAGCGCCCGTCGCAGTGTCGAAGCTGCCTCGGGTGAGCAAGAAGCGCACCAAGCGCAAGCTGAAGCCGCGCCAGCCGGCGCGTACGCGTAAGCGTGCCAAGAGTCGCAGCCACCACCACCCCGAGCTGTTCGGTCTCGGGTTGATCGCAATCGGGATCTTCCTCGGCAGCGTTCTCTACCTCGGCTGGAACGGTGGCGTGGTCGGCGCCGCACTGGCGCGCGCAGTACTGGCCGTGATCGGCCTTACGGGGTACGCGCTACCGCTCGCGACTATCGCCTACGGCTCGCTTCTGCTCTTCCGTAGCGAGCTGATCGAGCTGCAGCCGTTCCGACGCGGGCTGGTGACTCTCTTCGTCGGGCTGCAACTCGCGCTCGGCCTCGCGCACGGCGGCTTCAGCGGCCACTGGTTGGAGGTCGCCGTCTCCAAGCTGCTCGGCGCCACCGGCGCCACGATTGTCGCAGTGCTCTGCCTCATCGTCGGTTGCCTGCTGCTCACCGGTGCTTCGCTCGGAGCCTGGCTCAGGAGCTCGGGCGAAGCGATCCGCAAAGCGCGTCCCGCGCGGGAGAACCGCTCAGGGTCGCAACAGGGCATCGATTATCCCGAGCCGCTGGTGCTTCCGCTCTCGCATGACGAGCTGGCACCGCACGCAGCGCTCCTGGACGGCGCCCGTGCCTTCCCCGACGTCGTCGGGGAGGAATCGAACGGGCCGCCGCCGCTGCTACTGGGTCAGGAGCACGATTCCGCGGAAGCCCCGACCCTGTTCGACGTCACGCCGACAAAGAGCGACTACGAGCTGCCCGACTCCAGCCTTCTGCATCGTTCGCCGCCGGTCAACCAGCAGCTGGCCGATTCCGGCGAGCGCATCGCCGAGGTGCTCGTACAGACGCTCGCCAATTTCGGTATCGAGGCCCGTATCGTCGGTCAGATCTCGGGCCCGCGCGTGACCCGCTACGAGCTCCAGCTGGCGCCGGGCACCAAGGTCTCCAAGGTCGCCAACCTCAAGGACGACCTCTCCTACGCGCTCGCCACCACCGAGATCCGCATCCTCGCGCCGATCCCCGGTAAGCAGGCGGTCGGGGTGGAAGTCCCCAACCAGACGCCCAACCTGGTCACGCTCGGCGACATCTTCGACGAGCTTCCCGCCTCCGCCAGTCCTCTTGCCGTCTGGCTCGGGAAGGACATCGCCGGAAACGCCGTCTGGGCAGATCTCTCGCGCATGCCCCACATCCTCATCGCCGGCACCACCGGCTCGGGCAAGTCGGGCTGTATCAACACCATCCTGACCTCGATCCTGCTTCGCTGCACTCCCGACGAGGTGCGCATGATCCTGGTCGATCCCAAGCGCGTAGAGCTCGGCTTCTACGAGTCGATTCCACACCTGCTCACGCCGGTCGTCTCCAATCCGAAGGAGGCCTCGGCCGTGCTCGCCAACCTGCTGGCCGAGATGGAGCACCGCTACGACAAGATGAGCATCGTCCGGGCCCGCGGGCTGCCGGAGCTCAATCGAGCTCTCCGCCAGCGTGGGGAGGACCCGCTTCCCTATCTCCTCGTCGTCATCGACGAGCTGGCCGATCTGATGATGACCTCGCCGCAGGCGGTCGAGGACGCCGTGATACGCCTGGCGCAGAAGTCTCGCGCGGTCGGCATCCACCTCGTTCTCGCCACGCAACGTCCGTCCGTCGACGTCATCACGGGCATGATCAAGACCAACATCCCCTCGCGGATCGCCTTCGCCGTCTCCAGCCAGACCGACTCGCGCGTGATTCTCGACACCTCCGGCGCCGAGAGCCTGCTCGGCCAGGGTGACATGCTCTTCAAGCCGCTCGGAACCTCGCGCCTGCAGCGGCTTCAGGGCGCCTATGTGAGCGAGGAAGAGATCACGCTGATCGTCGAGCAGTGCCGCAGCCAGCGTGGCCAGGAGCTGGACGAGTCGCTGCTCGAGCTGCCCGAGGCCTTCGCCGAGGATGCGCTCGACGATTCGGACGAGTTCGATCCGGATGAGGATCCGCTGCTCGAGAAGGCGATCGAGGTCGTCGTCCAGTCGCAATCGGCATCTGTCTCGCTGCTTCAGCGGCGCCTGCGGGTCGGTTACACGCGCGCCGGGAGGCTGATCGACATGCTCGAGCGGCGCGGAATCGTCTCCGGCTACGAAGGCTCGAAGCCGCGCCGCGTTCTGATCGACGAGAACGAGCTCGAGCACTTCCAGGCGTTGCAATCCGCTCGCTAGCTCGTCTTCTGGTGATGCTTTCGGATTCCCGGCGCCAGAGGCAGGCCATGCCACGAGCCGAACCGTGTCTCGCTCGTCTGAAGCAGAGCTGATAGTTCCCGCCCGCGCGCCGGACGTGAAGCAGCGACAATAGCGCCGTGCTGCCGTATGACGACTATCAGAAGCAACCGAATGTGCGCGCTCGGCTCGCCGCGCTGATCGGACTTCTCGGGGTTGCCTTCGCACCCGCCGTAATCGTGCTCCACATCCACCTGGCCAGGGTGACGCTGCTGATGGCAACGGCCGGAATCGCCGCGGGGTGCACGATCTTCGGCTTCATTGCGCTTTTTCTCGCGCGAAGAGCGCGCCTACGCCGGGCTGTCTCGCTGGAGCGGATAGGTGGCGCGAAACAGGCGGCTTTCGGTCGCCTGATGGGGACGCTGGCACTCTCGATCGGGCTTGGCGCCTGCATTTCCCTGGCCGTCTACGCCCTGCTCGCCAGCCGCTGATATCTCCGCGAAACGACAGGTTCAGCCGATCGACCCCCGATAATCTGCCTCGAATCGCAATCTCCCACTAGAATTCGAACCCATGTTTGAGATCGGCAACAGCCTGCGCGAAGCGCGCGAGCGTCAGGGACTCGGCTTCCCCGACCTCGAGCGGAAGACACAGATCCGCTCGCGCTACCTGAAGGCGCTCGAAAGCGAGGAGTTTTCGGTCATACCGGGGCTCGCTTACACCAGAGGCTTCTTGCGCGTATACGCCGAGGAGCTCGGCCTCGACGGCCAGCTCTACGTCGACGAGTTCAACTCTCGTTTCGCGGTATCCGAGGTGGGAGGTGCCCCCTTTCGAAGGCGCGAAAACCGGCCGCCGGCGCGGCACTCGCGGCGCATCGCCTCGGGGGCCGTGGTACTCGCGCTCGGGACGATAGCGATCGTTCTCGCTCTCTTCGTTTTCGCCTTCACGGGTAACACGCCGCCAAAGCAGACCGCCAGTCGCTCGACCACGACCGACTCACCCGCGAAGCCCGTGCTGACGACGACGGTGAAGATCACCGCAGTACACGGGGACGTCTCGGTCATAGCGAACACCGGCGGACCAGGCGGAGCCCTGCTCTTCGGCGGAACGCTCGTCAGGGGCCATAGCCAGACCTTCAAAGCGCCCCGCATCTGGATCAAGGTCAACGCCGCCCAAAACGTCCGCTGGATACTTCCGGGCGGATTCGCGATCAACTCCAAGAACCGTTTCGGACCGGCCACGGTTCTCTTCACTCCTCGCGGATACCAGTTCCTTTCCGAGTAGCATCGCTCCTGTGGAGCGGAAGGCGCCCTTCGCGGATAGGCCCGAGGCGGCCATTGTGGTGACCGGCAGCGAGCTCGTGCGCGGCGAGCTGACCGATGAGAACGGCCCTTTCCTGGCCCGCGAGCTGGCGCGTCTTGGTCTTGTCTGCCGCCACATCACCGTCGTCGGTGACGAAGCCCGAACTGCTCGAGCAGGCGATCGAGCACGGGCTCGAAGCCGATCTATGCGTGATCTCTGGCGGGCTCGGCCCGACACATGACGACCGTACGGTAGAGCTCCTGGCCCAGGCGACCGGAAGGCCGTTGAACGTTGATCCCGAGCTCGAGCGAGCGATCGATCTGGTCGGCCGCCGCTACGCCCGCAACGTCGGAACGACCTACCACAGCTACGACGAGGGCGTACGCAAGCAGGCCAGCATTCCCGAACGAGCGCACGTGCTCGGGCTGGCCGGCACCGCGCCCGGGATCGTGCTCGAGCACGAGGGATGTGTCGCCGTCGCCCTGCCCGGCCCGCCACCCGAGCTGCGCGGGCTCTGGTCGCGGGCGCTCGAGAACGAGCTCGTCCGGGGGCTGCTCGAGCGAGTGCCTCCGTTCGAGCGGCGCACGCTGCGCTATTACGGGCTGTCCGAATCGACGCTGGCAGCCGCTTATCGAGACGCGGGCGGGGACGGCGAGGGTATCTCGGTGACGATCTGCGCCCGCGATCGTGAGCTCGTCTGCGAGCTCTTCGTCGAGCCCGGCTCCGAGGCCCGTGCCGAAGAGCTCGAGCGCGCACTCGCAGCCGCAGGACACTGACACCCTGTTTGCCCGTGACGAGCGCCCGATCGAGGAGATCGTGCTCGAGCTGGCGCGCTCGCGGCAGCTGACCCTGGGAACGGCGGAGTCCTGTACGGGCGGGCTCGTCGCCGGCCGGCTGAGCGAGGTGCCCGGCGCAAGCGACGTCTTCCGCGGCTCGATTGTCGCCTATGCCGACGAGATCAAGCGGAATGCGCTCGGAGTGGCGGAGAAGACACTCGCACAGCACGGTGCTGTCTCGGCCGAGTGCGCGCGCGAGCTGGCGCAGGGCGCGAGAAGGGCTCTTGGCGTGGATGTCGCCGTCGCCGTCACCGGCATTGCCGGCCCGAGCGGAGGCAGCGCCGAGAAGCCGGTCGGGCTCGTCTTCTTCTGCGCCGCCGGTCCTGATGGGCTGATCGAGCAGGAGCTCCGCTTTAGCGGCGAGCGAAACCAGGTACGCCGCTACGCCGCGGTGGCGGCGCTTCATCTGCTCAGGCGCCTTCTGACACAGAACGGTCACATTGACGTATGAGCTCGCCCGCTAGCGTGAGCGGCGATGAACGGATGCGCCTTTTTGTCGCCTATACGCTCGCGCCCGCCGAGCGTGAGCGTCTCTCCGCCTGGCAGCGGAACGAGCTCGGCGGAAGCCGGGCGCGGCTCGTGCCGCCCGAGCAGCTCCATTTCACTATCGCCTTCCTCGGTCAACGCCCGAGCACAGAGATCGAGCCGATCACCGAGGTCATCACAAGCGCCGCAGCCACTGCCGGGCCGATGCCACTCGATCTACTCCGCTACCGCGAGACCAGGAGTGTCGCCATGCTCGTCTTCGACGACACCAGTGGAGAGGCCACAAGGGTGGCGGAGGCGATTCAGCGCGGGCTGGAGGAGATCGGTGCTTATAAGCGTGAAGGCCGTCCCTGGCTTCCGCACGTCACTGTTCTTCGTTTTCGCACGCCGCCCCGTCTGCGGCCCGAGCTCCCGGAGCTCGGGCCGATCAGTCCGTCCGAGGCTGCTGCCTACCATTCAGTGCTGCGCCGCGACGGGGCGCAGTACGACGTTCTCCGATCCGTCGCGCTAGGAGGTCGATGAACTTGGATCGCGAGCAAGCACTCGAATCCGCTCTCGGTCAGATCGAGCGGCAGTTCGGCAAAGGCTCGGTCATGCGCATGAGCGACCGGCCGGCCGTAGAGATCGGCGCGGTCTCAACCGGCGCGCTCCCTCTCGATCTCGCGCTCGGGGTCGGCGGCCTGCCGCGCGGCCGCGTCGTCGAGATCTTCGGTCCCGAGGCTTCGGGCAAGACGACGCTCGTCTACCATGTGATCGCCGAGGCTCAGCGCCGCGGAGGCATCTGCGCCTTCATCGACGCCGAGCATTCGATGGATCCTGCCTACGCCAAGAGAATCGGCGTCGACATCGACCAGCTCCTGGTCTCGCAGCCCGACACGGGCGAGCAGGCGCTCGAGATCACCGAGCTCCTGATCCGCTCGGGCGCGCTCGACGTAGTAGCCGTCGACTCGGTGGCGGCGCTGACGCCCAAGGCCGAGATCGAGGGAGAGATCGGAGACTCCCACGTCGGCCTGCAGGCCAGGCTGATGAGCCAGGCGCTGCGCAAGCTCGCCGGCTCGCTCAACCGCACCGACACGATCTGCCTGTTCACCAACCAACTCAGAGAGAAGATCGGCGTCATGTTCGGCTCACCCGAGGTCACACCGGGTGGCCGCGCACTCAAGTTCTACGCCTCGGTCAGGCTCGACATCCGTCGCATCGAGACGCTCAAGGACGGTGCCGAGGCGATCGGCAACCGGGTCAGGGTCAAGGTGGTCAAGAACAAGGTGGCGCCGCCCTTCAAGCAGGCCGAGTTCGACATCATGTACGGCCTCGGGATCCCCTGGGACGCGACGGTGCTCGACGCAGCCGTAGAGCGGAAGATCGTGCAGAAATCGGGCTCCTATTTCTCCTTCGGCGACGAGCGCCTCGGCCAGGGCCGTCAGAACGCGGCCGCCTTCCTGACCGAGCACCCCGAGGTCACCCAGCAGATCCTCGGCAGCATCCAGGAGCTGGTCGGGCCCGACCAGATCGTCTCGGCTCGGCTCGGAGAGAAGCCGAAGGAATCTTCCAACGGCTCGATCTCCGAGGAAGAGGCGGAGGAAATCGTCACCGCCGCTTAGGACGGAATCAAGCGGATGCCCGAGAGCTGGTCTCAGAATGACGACCCGCCGACTGGGTGCGATCGGTGAGTGCGAGGCTCGGACGCAGCGCCTCGTTCGTAGCTGAAGCTACGGGCGAGGCCGAGGACAACGAATCGCGCTTGCCGAGCGCGGCCAGGCGGTGGAGTGCTTCGTTTTGAGATCAGCTCTTGAAATCACCGGGCTGCGGGAAGTCTCGGCGAACGATGTGCTCGTCGAGCTCGATGGGGTGCCGTGGCGAAAGGTTCCACTGATTGCGGCCGCCCGCGCCGGGCTCAGCGTCGGTAAGCGGCTCGAACGGGAGGACCTGCGCCTGCTTCGCCGCGAACTCCGCCGCGCCGAGGCTCTGACCAAGGCGACCCGTATGCTCGCCCGCCGCCCGCTTCCGCGAGTGCTGCTCGAAGATCGGTTGGAGCGAAAGGGAGTGGCGCCGGCCGCGCGCGAGGAAGCTGTCGCGGTGCTGGAGCAGGCTCACTACCTCAACGACCACACTTACGCACTCGACCGGGCTACCTCGCTGGCCGAGCGCGGCTACGGTGACGCGGTCATCCGCCACATCCTCGAGCAGGAGAGAGTTACCTCGGAACTGATCGAGGAGGCGGTCGCTTCGCTCGAATTCGAGTTGGAGCGCGCGAGAGCAATCGCCCGATCGATCCCCGACCGAAAGCGGCTAATCGGGCGCCTCGTTCGGCGAGGCTTCGATTCCGATACGGTCGAGCAGATCGCCGACGCGAGCGACATCTGATCCTCGGTGAATGGCCGGCCGTCGAGCCTGCTTCGGCCCAAGAGTGAAGGGCGGCCGGCTGGGGAAGAATGCCGCTGAGTTTATGTCCTTCTTTCCTGAGTACTTGTCGCAACTCGAAGAGACCGATAGAGCGGCGCTGGAGCATGTCTGCGAGCTCGTTCGGCGCCTGGCACCCGACGCCGAGGAAGGTCAGAGCTATGGGATACCGGCCTTTAAGTACAGGGGGCGACCGCTGCTCGGCTTCCTGGCTGCAAAAAAGCACCTGAGCCTGTTCCCGTTCGGAAAGGCGGCGGTCGACCACGTCAGGGAAGAGCTTGGCGGTTTCTTCCTTTCCAGCGGGACGATCCGCTTCACTCCGGAGCGGCCAGTTCCGGACTCGGTGCTGGAAAGGCTGATCCGCTTCAAGCAGAGAGAGATCGAGAGCAAGTGATTGGGCTCAAGCGCCTGGAGCCATCTCGACGGCAAAGGTCGCCCAGGGGAGTAGTCGTCGCGTTGGCGGACGCCTTGGGTTCACCTCCGTGCTCGCCGCTTCGTCCGTGTCCAGGTTAGCTGCGGGTCACGGCGGATTCTGCGAACCAGAGTAGAGCGAAGAATCCAATAAAGACGAGCGCCCCGATCACGGCGCCGAGAAGCGGGCGCTTCTCTGAGTGGTGAGCGCACCAGCGCGACCAGGAGCTACGCATGAACCAGCGGCTATCGTCGAGCCAGGCGTCGAAGACGAAGTAGACGGAGAACGGGCAGACGACACCTGCGCCGAGCGCCAACTCGACGCTGTGCGTCCGGAGGTAGAACTTGGCTGCGAGGTAGACGGTCGGCGCGAGCGTTAGGATCGCCAATGGCAGACGGTTCTTCCATCTCGGCCCAAGCAAGACAGACCTCCATCGAGACCTCCATGCCCGACTCGGTCTCATCCTGGGCCGTCGGCGCTTGAGCGCCTACCGGCGCGCCACGAGTTGCCGTGTGGACGGACCTCTCACCAGCTGACTTTGCTTCATCGTCGACCGAGAGAGCGCCCCGACGAGCAGCGCGCCCGAACGACTCACCCTTGGGCGGCTCGCTCATACATAGATGATGATCGAAACAGCGTCCGCAAGTGTCGGTATGCGCGTCCCCGAGCTGACGCTTGCGTTCAAGGGTCATTCTCGAGGACTCACACAGGCGACCGTACCTCGCTCGAAGCAGGGACATTGGTCACGGTCGTCGCGTTGGGTTCCGCACTCTCGATGTGGCTACGCTTCAGTCCGTGCGAAGCTATTCCGTCACAACCTTCGGCTGTCAGATGAACGCTCACGACTCCGAGCGGATCAAGGGCATGCTCGAGGAGCTCGGGCTGGGCGAGGCGCCCGAGCTCGCGCAGGCGGACGTGATGGTGCTCAACACCTGCACGATCCGCGAGAAGGCCGAGTCGCGGCTGGCGGCACACCTGGGGCTGGCCAAGGCGCTCAAGGACGCCGACCCGGGGCGGCTGCTCGCCGTTGGTGGCTGCTTCGCCGAGGTTCAGCGCGAGCGCTTGTTCGAGCAGTTCCCGCAGGTTGACTTCGCCTTCGGGCCCGGTTTGATCGCGAAGCTCGGCGAATGGCTGGCGAGCGAGCGAAACGGCGCTGCGAGCGGCAGCTTCGGCACAGGCGAGGAGCGCCGATTCGCCGCGGAGCTTCCGGGCCGGCGTGAGCGCCCGTTCCAGGCCTGGGTGCAGATCTCGATGGGCTGCAACTCGGTCTGCTCCTACTGCATCGTCCCGACCGTACGCGGCAAGGAGATGAGCCGCATGCCGGGCGAGATCCTGGTCGAGGTCGAGCGTCTGGCCGCCGACGGTGTGCGCGAGATCACGCTGCTGGGCCAGAACGTCAACTCCTACGGCCGCGACCTTCCCGCAGCCGAACGCAAGACCTTTGCCGAGCTCCTACGCGTCTGTGATCAGGTGGATGGAATCGAGCGGATCCGATTTACCAGTCCACACCCGAAGGATTTCCGCGGCGACGTGATCGCTGCCATGGCCGAGTGCGACTCGGTCTGCGAGCACGCCCATCTGCCGGCCCAGTCGGGCTCGAATCGTATTCTCAAGGCGATGCGGCGTACCTACGACCGCGAGCGCTTTCTCGCTCTCGTCGCGAAGATGCGAGCGGCGATCTCCGACCTCGCGGTCAGCACCGACCTGATCGTCGGCTTCCCAGGCGAGACGGACGAGGATTTCGCCCAGACGCTGAGCCTGGTCGAACAGGCCGGCTTCGACGGCGCCTACACCTTCGTCTTTTCGCCGCGCTACAGCACCGAGGCGGCCTCGCTCCCCGACCAGGTGCCCGCGGAGGTCAAGCGCGAACGGATCGGGCGGCTGATCGAGCTGGTGCAGGAAACGGCGAGCGAGAGGAATGCGAAACGCGTCGGCGGCATCGAGCAGGTGCTCGTGGAGGGCAAGAGTCGCACCGACGAGGCGCTCCTGAGCGGGCGGACGCGCCGGAACACGACAGTCAACTTCACCGGTACGGCCGGGCCGGGCGAGCTCGTCGACGTGCGTATCGAGGCGGCGACCTCGACTACCCTGCGCGGCAGCCAGGTTGTTCCGCCGTCGATGTGACAGTTTCGACCCGCTTCCGGGAAAGATTCGGCCGGATTTGCCTCCCACTCGTACGTTATTCCCCGCTAGGCTGGAACCGGGTAGGGGAGGGATAGTCCCGGCACACAGCGCGCCGTCCTCACCAGAATCTCCCCGCTAGGCTGATCCCTGTCCCGCCAGGAAGACGCGATGAACCGTGACGAAAAACCGGCAATGAGCGAACGTCACTGCAAGGCGATCGACGATCTCGTGAGCCTGCACGGAAACGATCCAAACAAGCTCGCGCTGATCATCTGCGGCTCGCTTGCTACCGGGAAGGCGCGCGCGGACTCCGATGTCGATCTATATCTGGTCGTGAGCGACACGGAGCTCGAGCGCGCTCGCGCCGAAGAGGGATGTTTCTACGGCAGCTGGGATCCGAGCAGGTTCTCCGGCGCCGAGATCGACGGGAAGATCGTCGGCAAGAAGTTCTTGCAAGAGGCGGCTGTCCGCGGCAGCGAGCCCACACGCGCATCATTCGAGGGCGCCTACACGGAGTTCTCGCGCGATCCGGAGATCGATCGGCTGCTCAACCGGATTGCCGTCTACCCCGAAGCGGAACGTGAGCGGAAGCTCAAGGCCTTCTACGCCTACACGAAGCACTTCCGCTACCTCGGTGAGCAGGCCTTCGAGCTCGAAAACGACTATTTCGCCCGCCGCTCAGTGATCGAGCTGGTCTTCTTCGCGGCGCGGCTCGCGCTCGCTCACAACCGAGTTCTCTTCCCCTGCGACAAGTCCCTTTTTACCGCTCTGGAAAGCTGTGAGGACCTGCCGTCGGGGTTCATCGCCTCGTCGCGGCGTCTGCTCGAGAGCGCGAGCCAGGCGGCGCTGATCGACTACTACGAGCAGGTCTCCGGCTACTTCCACCGGTACGACATGCCCGACCAGGAGAGAATCAGCTTCATCCTCGAGAACGAATGGAGCTGGTTCTCGGGCCTACCTTCGCTCGCGGACTGGTGAGCGTGAAGGTCGACGGGGTGATCGCCATCTTCGGCCCGACGGCGAGCGGCAAGAGTGCCGTCGCCGACGCGGTCGCCGCACGGCTGAGCGGAGAGGTCGTCTCGGCCGACGCTATGCAGGTCTACCGCGACCTGCCCATCCTCACCAACCAATCGCCGGCGCGCCTGGTCGGTATCTGGCCGCTCGATCACGAGGCCTCCGTAGGCGAATACGCCGAGTTGGCGCAGGCCGCGATCGACGAGATTCTTGCTGCCGGTCGCACCCCTATAGTCGTCGGTGGAACGGGCCTCTATCTACGAGCTGCTCTGGCCGAGATCGAGCTGCCGCCGGCTCCCGAGCCGGGCGCCCGGGAGCGCTGGCTACAGACCTACGACGAGCTCGGGCCCGAGCAGGCCCACGCGCTCCTGGCCGAGCTCGATCCGACCGCCGCCTCGGTGGTGCATGCAAACGACCGGCGCCGAGTTGTGCGGGCGCTCGAGCTGAGCGAGCTCGGCAGTTCGCTCGCACCCGCGAACAGCCACCTCTGGAGCGGTGAGATGCGTCATCCGACGCTCGTGTTCGGGCTCGAGCTGGAGCGTGAGGTGCTCGAGACCAGGATCGAAGCGCGAGCAAGGGCGATGTTCGAGTGTGGCGTCGAGGACGAGGTGCGACGGGCGCTCGCGCAACCACTCTCCACGACGGCGCGCAAGGTCATGGGCCTGAGTGAGGTTGCCGGGCTCGAGCCAGAGCAGGCGATCGTCGCGCTCGCCGCCCGTACGCGTCGCTACGCCGCTTATCAGAGAAAATGGATGCGCCGCATCCCCGGGCTTGTTAGCGTCAATGCAAACCGATCGCCAGAAGAGGTGGCTGATGAGATTCTCGAAGTGGCACGGGCTCGGTAACGACTATCTGCTCCTCGAGCAGTCTGAGCCGCCGCTCGAGCTCACGCCCACACGGGTGACCAAGCTCTGCGACTACCACTTCGGCGTCGGCTCGGACGGAATCGTCGAGATCGTGTCGATGAGCGGCGACGAGGCAGAGGTGCGGATCTGGAACCCCGACGGCTCAATGGCCGAGCTGTCCGGCAACGGAGTCCGCATCGCGGCACGCTGGCTGGCGCGCCGTAACGCGCGAGCAACCGTCCGAATTCGGGTCGGCGAGCGCCTCGTCGAGGCGCACATGCTCGGTGGGCTCGAGGTTGAGATGGAGATGGGAGAGGTCATCGTCGGCGAGCCCGAGACACTGGAGCTGGCCGACGAGCAGATCGAGTTCGTACCGGTATCGGTCGGCAACCCGCACGCCGTCATCAGGCGAGACCCGGAGCGCAGCGAGCTTCTTCGCCTCGGTCCACTCGTCGAGCGCCACCCACGCTTCCCCGAGCGCACGAACGTTCAGCTCGTCTACGTGGACAACCGCCACGAGATCACCGTCGCGGTCTGGGAGCGGGGAGCAGGGGAGACGCTCGCCTCGGGGACGAGCTCGGTCGCAACCGCCGCCGCGTCGATCGCCCAGGGCTGGTGCGAGAGCCCGGTCATCGTCCATCTCGTCGGCGGCGATCTGGTCGTCTCGCTTTCGCCGGAGCACAGGGCGACACTGGTGGGCGAGGCGCAGGAGATCTGTACCGTCGAGCTTTCCCCCGAGCTGCTGATCTAGCTAATTGTTAATAATCCTCCGGGTAACCGGCTGTAAACGGTTTGAGGGGAGGGGAACTTGAGAATCGCCACGGCGCTGGTCGCGGCATTGCTTTGCGGCGTGCTCTTCGACTCGAGCTCGAGCCAGGCCGCGCCCGTGGCGACGTGGGGCGGCACGAGGTGCCTGGGCTACAAAGAGCCACGCGCCTCGAACACGGTCTGTGACTACAGCTTTCGCCAGCCGTTCGTGCTCAAGGGGTATTCCAGAGGCGGATCCAGCACGCTCTCCTACACCGTGCAGTGCCGAAAAAAAACGTCCGACCCCACGAGAAGCGCACCGATCGATCCCAAGATCTGGTTCAAGCGCACCTTCTCGGTGCAGGGCAACTTCACGGTCTACGGCACAAGGGACGCCCTCCCGGCTACCAGACACTGCGATGTCGTTCACGGGGAAGGCCCGGTCTTGACCGTTCGGCTCCAGATGGGCAAAGGCACCACCAGGACGAGCCTGATAGTCAGCCTGGATAGCACCCTTCCCTGGGCTGACTAGACCGAGAGAAGCCACGGCCGACCGATCCGGGTGTAAGGCCCGGCTCGAGGTCAGTTCTTGTTCTGGTGCAAGGCCGCGTTCAGGGCGACTGTGTTGCTTCGCTCCCTGACCTCAATCGCGCCTGTTTGGCTGTTTCGCCAGAAGAGCAACCCGGAGCGTCCGCTCAACTCGCGCGCCTTGACGACGCTGCCGTCCGGCATGGTCACCCGGGCGCCGGCCGTGATGTAGAGGCCCGCCTCGATCGTACAACCGTCGCCGAGCGAGATGCCGCAACCGGAGTTGGCGCCGAGCAGGCAATGCGAGCCGATGCGGATGACCTCGCCGCCACCGCCCGAGAGCGTGCCCATGATCGAGGCGCCGCCGCCGACATCCGACTCCGGCTCGACGACTACGCCGGCCGAGATCCGCCCTTCGACCATCGCCGGTCCGAGTGTGCCGGCGTTGAAGTTGACGAAGCCGGCGCTCATCACCGTCGTTCCGACGGCGAGGTGAGCGCCCAGGCGAACGTTGTCGGCGTTGGCGATGCGAACGCCCGCCGGCACCACGTAGTCGGTCATGCGCGGGAACTTGTCGACCGAGCGCACCTTCAGCTCTACTCCCTGCGCGATCAACTCGACGCGAGCGCGCTCGAACTCCTCACTGTCCAGGGGGCCACGGTTGCTCCAGACGACGTTGGGCAGGATGCCGAAGATGTTCTCGAGACTGCAGCCGTGGGGCCGGATCTTGCGCTGCGAGATCAAGTGGAGACGCAAATAGATGTCCGCAACGTCAGCCGGCGGATCGGCCAGATCGCCGATGAAGCTGACAACGGCCCGGCGCGAGCGCTGGCGCCCGAGCGGCGAATCGTCCGGCTGAATCGCAGCAAGAGCCATTCGCAGCGTCTCGAGAATCGGGTGATAGTCGCCATCTCCGTCGAAGACCGAAAGCTGAGCGAGAGCCGCTTTTAGCATGCCGGCATCCAGCTCGAAACTGCCACCTCCGGCCTTGCGCCCGGTGATCTCCGAAAAGACCGCCGCTGCACCGAAGTGCTCGCCCAGATTCGTGAACGGGTAGTAGGTATCGAGCACGCGGTCGAAACGGCTTACGTGGGCCAACCCAACGGCAAAAGCGGCCGGCCGCTCATATCCGTCCTCGGCCTCGATCTTGCCGACGAGAGCGGCGAATTCGTCCTTGCTCATGGAACGCAATGTTGTCACAAGAGGCGCTCGAGCAGCGCCGCGGCCTGCTGACACTCCTCCAGCGTCGGCACGAGCGCAAGGCGCACGTACCCTTCGCCGTGCTCGCCGAGGTAGGAGCCGGGCGCCACCACGATGCCGCCGTCGAGCAGGCGCTGCGCGAATCCCTCAGATGTCTCGCCGTCCGGCACCGCGATCCAGAGGAAGAAGGTCGCTTCGCTCCCGGCCACGCGCAACCCGACCCGAGAAAGCGCCTCGAGCATGACCGAGCGCTTGGCGCGGTAGCGCACGCGGTTCCGCTCGACATGGGTCTCGTCACGCCAGGCCTTGATCGAGGCATGCTGGATGAACTCCTGCGGGGCGGTGCCGAGCGTGGGGCGGATGGAGCGCAACGCACCGATCACGTCCGGCGCCGCCGCCACGAAACCGGAACGGTATCCGGTCATCGAGGATCGCTTGCTGAGCGTGTTGAAGACGACGACGTTCCGCCGGTCGGGAACCTGCAGCGCCGAGAACGGACGCTCATCGAAGTAGATCTCGCTGTAGGCCTCGTCCGAGCAGAGCAGGAAATCGTGCTCGACGGACAGCGCCGCCAGCTGCTCGTAGAAGGAGAGTGGGGCGGTGGCTCCGGTGGGGTTGTTGGGGTAGTTCACCCACACGAGCGCGGCTCTCTTCCAGGTTTCTTCAGCTCACCTGCGCGAGATCCGGCAAGAAGCCGTTCTCCTCCAGGAGCGGCAGGCGCACGACCTCGGCGCCCGCGAAGCGAGCGCCCCGCTCGGGCACCGGGTAGGCGGGATCGGCGACGAGCACCAGGTTCTTCGGCGCTCGCAGGTCGACGATCTGCGCGAAGGTGAAGATCGCCTCCTTGCTTCCGAAGGTCGGGATCAGCTCGTGCTCGGAGTCGACGGCGACGCCGAAGCGTTTCTCGCACCACTCCGAGATCGCGCGCCTGAGCTCGAGCAGGCCGATCGCCCGTGGATATTTACAGCGTCCCGGCAGGTTGGCTGCCACCGCATTGCGGATGAAGGCCTCGGTCTTCTCGTTCGGGTCGCCCATGCCGAAGTCGATGACTTGGACACCGCGCGCCGCGGCCTCACGCCTGGCGTCGTCGAGACGAACGAATGGGTAGACGCCGAACTCGTCCAGAACTGGTGAAAAACGCATCAGGTGGTCTCCTTGCAGAGGAAGCGAGTAAGGATTTCGAAGGAACGCTCGAGCTGCCCGATCTCGACGCGCTCGTCGGCTCGGTGGGCATAACCCGGCGAGCCCGGGCCGAAGTTGACGGCGTCGAGCCCGCGCGCGGCGAACTCGGCGACGGGTGTCCAGGCCTGCTTGGGCCGAAGCTCCAGCTCGCCACTACGGCGCAGACGCTCGAGCAGCGCCGAGGAATCGGGAACGTGCGCCGGAGGCGAGTTGCTGGTCAGCTCGAGCTCACCCGCACCGCCGACCAGCTCACGCAGGTGGGCTTCGGCCTGCTCCGGCGTGCGTACGGGCGCGTAGCGGTAGTTGACGCAGGCCTTACAGAGATCGGGAATCACGTTGGGCGCGATCCCGGCCTCGATCCCGGTCAGGCTCAACACCTCGGTGAAGGTCAATCCCGCCTGCTCGAGCGCGAGCGGCTCGAGCTCGAGCAGAGGCCGGAGCCCTTCGATCGCCAGGTTGATCGCGTTGACTCCGCTCCAGGGCCGGGCCGAGTGAGCGCTCTCGCCGCGAAAGACGACGTTCGCATACAGGTTGCCCAGGCAGCCGGCCTCGATCGCGTTGTCGGTCGGCTCCATCACGATCACGAGCTCCGCCTCGTCCAGCTCCGGCTAGCGCAGCGAACAACCCCGGCATGGCGCTCTGCTCCGGCGGTAGCTCCTCGCGCGGGAAGAAGAGAAAGGCGGGGTCGAGCTCGAGCGCCGGCGACTCGTCGCTTATCCAGCGTGCGAGCTCGATCATCACCGCCAGGCCCGCCTTCATGTCGCTGGCGCCGCAACCGATCACGGCGCCCCGGTCGATCCGGCCGGGAAGGTTCCCCTGCGCCGGAATCGTGTCCAGGTGCCCGGCGAAGACGACGAACGGCTTTCCGCTTCGCGGAGGACGTGCATACACAGACTCGCCGTCGTCGTGCACGAGCTCGAGCCGGCCGGACAGGAGCGAGCGTATGTGCCCGGCCAGGGCCTGCTCCCTACCGCTCTCGGAGGGGACGTTGACCAGCTCGAGCGTGCGCTCGGCAAGGCGCTGGGCAGGATTCGAGCCGTCGGCGATCATTCCGCACAGCAGCCTAGCGGCCGGCGCGGTTGCTGGCGGGACGAGAGGGCATACTACGTGGCGTGACCGCGCGCCAGCCCGATCCCGCTCCGGGTGCAGAACCAGAGCGCGGCTTCGCGCTCGCGGTCTTTTCGCACGGTGTCGACGTGGCCAGCGAGCTGGCCGAGCTGCGCGAGCTGGCGCGCACCGCCGGCGTCGAGATCGCCTCCGAAGTCGTTCAGCACCGCGCCAAGCCCGACCCGCGCTCCTTCGTCGGCAAGGGCAAGCTGGCGCAGCTCGAGAGCTCCTTTGCCGCCGCCGGGGCCGACGTCCTGATCGTCGACGACGAGATCTCGCCGGTTCAGCAGCGCACGCTCGAGAATGCGCTCGAGGCCCGCGTCGTCGATCGCACCCAGCTGATCCTCGACATCTTCGCCCAGCATGCCGTCACCGCCGAGGGCAAGCTCCAGGTCGAGCTGGCCCAGCTCGAATACAACCTGCCGCGGATGCGCGGCATGTGGAAGCACCTGGAAAGGCTCGGCGGCGGCGTCGGCACCCGCGGCCCCGGCGAGAGCCAGCTCGAGAGCGACCGCCGTCAGGCGCGCCAGCGAGTCTCGCTGCTCAAGCGCCGCCTGGCCGAGCTCTCGAAGCGGCGCGATACGGGGCGAAAGGAGCGCCGCCGCAGCGAGAAACCGACTATCGCGTTAGCCGGTTACACGAACGCCGGCAAGTCCACGCTCCTGAACGCGCTCGCCGGCGCCGGCGTCTCGGTCGAGGACCGGCTCTTCGAGACGCTCGACCCGACCACGCGCGCCTTCGAGCAGGAGGGAAGGCAGTACCTGGTGACCGACACCGTCGGCTTCATCCGTCAGGTTGCCGCACCAGCTGGTGGAGGGCTTCGCCGCCACGCTGGAGGAGACGCTCGTATCCGATCTCGTCCTGCACGTCGCGGACGCCTCGCTCGCGCAGAACGAGCTCGAGGAACAGATCGCCGCGGTGACCTCGGTGCTGAACGAGATCGGCGCCGACGAGCTGCCCGCGGAGCTCGTCCTGAACAAGATCGACGAGGTTGACGCGGTCTCTCGCAAGCGCCTGGCCAACCGCTATCCCGACGCCGTGCAGATCTCGGCCCTGAACGGTGACGGGCTGGACGAGCTGCGCGCGCGCCTGGCCGCGCGCTTTGCCGACCGCTTCGAGCCGGTGCGCCTGTTCATTCCCCACGAGCAGGCCGGCGCGCTCTCCGAGCTGTACGGGCTGGGGGCGCCGATCGAGGAGCGCCGGGACGAGGCCGAGGGCGTCTACATTCGCGCGCGCCTCTCACCCAGCGCGCTCGGTCGCTTCTCGCGCTACCTCGAAGTCACCACGAAACGCTCGAGGGCGAGTCGCTGATGGAGCTCCAGATCTGCCGCCTGCGACCCGAGGCCGTGATTCCCGAGCGGGCCTACTCCGGCGACGCCGGGCTCGATCTCGCCGCCTGCGAGCTGGTCGAGCTGGCGCCGGGCGAGCGCGCCATGATCGGCACCGGGCTGGCGGTCGCGATTCCCGAAGGCTACGCCGGCTTCGTCCAGCCGCGCTCGGGCCTGGCTGCGCGGCACGGCATCGCGCTCGTCAACTCGCCCGGCCTGATCGACTCCGGCTACCGCGGCGAGCTGCGAGTCGTCGCCCTGAACACCGACCGGGAGAGTTCCTTCACGATCGAGCCGGGCATGCGAATCGCCCAGCTCGTGATCATGCGCCTGCCCGAGATCGAGCTGGTCGTGGTCGAAGAGCTGCCGGAGAGCGAGCGGGGTGTGCGCGGCTTCGGCTCCTCGAAGGTCTAGGGAGAGATGAGAGAGCCCCGCATCCGTGTCTCGGCAATGCTCGGCTGGCGCGGCCGCATCCTGCTCTGCCGCCAAGAGAAGCCGGGCAAGGAGTACTGGCTGCTCCCCGGCGGCGGCGTCAAGTCCGGCGAGTCGCTGCTGGAGGCCCTCTACCGCGAGCTGGCCGAGGAGCTCGGTATCGACTACGAGATACCCGTCGAGGGCCCGATCGCGCTGGCCGACTCGATCTCGCCCGGCCATTCGCCGGTCAGCAAGCACGTCGTCCACATCATCTTCGCCGGCGACCTGAGCGAGCACTCGCTGGAGGAGGTCTCCTCGATCGACGACGCGGTGCGCGGGCACCGCCTCTTCACGCGCGAGGAGCTGACCGACGTCGTCATCCACCCGCCGATCCAGCACTTCCTGCGCAACTGGCAGCCGGGCGACCCGACCGTCTATCTGGGCTCGCTCTGGATTCCGTGAGCGCTTATCACGGCGTGGCAACGAAGAATTTCGGGTCAGGGAAGCACCACGTCTGCGATCACTCGGTTTTCCCGGTCGTAGCCGACTAGCCGTACGGGGAAACGGGTGACAGGTGTCCCGATGATGAAGGCGTTGTCCTCGAGCGGCACAGAAACCCGCTCGCCGCTCTCCACGAAGAGCGTCATCCTCCGTACCTCGTCGCTTGCCAGACCCAATATCGTCGTGTACTGGCCGCCTGAGCCGCCGCCGTATTCCCCGTATAAAAGCGGAGGCCTTCCAGGCGACGAGAGGCTCGCGTAGTCCGTACACGCGCCTGCGGCCGGGGCGGCAAGGACGATGCCGTTACACACCCAGAGCTTCCCTTGCACTTCTCGGAGAGAAACCAAGACGCGCTCGATGCCACCCGGATCCGGTGAGAGAAGGCGGATGAAGACGATCTTGCCGAACGGGTGACGGCCTCTCACGCGCCACGGCTCGCCTCGCGGCTCGCGTCGAGCGAGCCAGCCGATTCTTACTCCCGTCACCGTCCGCTCCACCTTCTTCGGACCTGGTGGCGAGCTCAGCTTGTGAGGTGGGATAGAGATCGTCATCTCTCTGGCAAACGGAATAGCCGCCACATCACCGGCCGAATCGCTCGCCGAGATCGATCGGGCCGGATCAGAAGGGTTCGGGTTGACGATCAGGAAGCTGTCGCCCGATATCACCGCACGCAGCTCGCCCGAGCGTGTGCCGGCGCGAACAGCGACCACTCCGTCGCTCGCAACTCCGAAGGTCACCGACGCTCTGGGTATGAATACCCTTTTGTGCCCATGCTTCTCGCGGCTGGCGATCAGCACATTCACCCCGAGCGGGATCACGGGCGCCGATCTCGACTCAAGCGCCCGCGTTGGCCCGCAGGTCGCGTGCGTGGACGAAGCCTTCCCCGACGCCGTGAGACTGAGGCAGAACGTGTCACCGGCCCGGTAGCCGTAGAGCACGTAGTCGACACCGTCGCGTGTCACTTCGATTAGGCGCCTGAGCTTAGCGCTCTGGGGGAAGCGCACCCACGACCGCCTGGATTCGCTCTCGAACGCCTGTCGCTCGCCGGTCGAAACCGGACTTCCAGAGCTTCCGCTCAGCCAGCCCGAGAAGTCGCCGAAGCCGCTCGCGATCATCGCGCCGAGAGGTGTCACGGCAAGAACGACCGCGAGCACCGCCACGAGCAAGACAGCAAAGCCCAGGCGCCGTGTACGGACGGCCTTTCGGGTGGCTCTCGAGCGGGCAAGGGTGTCTTCCCAGTCGCGTCCGCCGCCGCTCGGCAGCGGCACCGCTCTATCCAGGAAGCTCCAGATCGCCTCATCCCGACCGTTCATTGCGACACCTCCTCGGACGCCGAGGCTAAGCGGCGCAGGGCGGAGTGCGCCGCGCTCAGGGTGGCAGAGACGGTTCCGACCTCGATCCCGAGCGCCTCGGCGATCGCCCGGTAGTCGAGATCGGCGTAGTAGCGAAGAAAGATCGCCAGCCGCTGCCGCTCGGGCAGAGCCACGACCCACGCGCGCATCTCGTCGTCATCCTCTTGGGTGGGGCGCTTGGTCGCGGTTTCGGGAATGGTTTCGAATGGGTCGAGAAGGCGACGCCGTCGCCGGACGTCGATGGCCGCATATACCACCGACCGCCAGATCCAGGCTTCGAGCGGGCCGTCGCCGCGGTACGAGTCGCGCTTGCAGATCGCCTGCGAGAAGCCGTCCTGAACGGCGTCGTGTGCCGCCGCCTCGTCACCGACAACGGCTCGCGCGACTCTCAAGAAGTGCCGGTAGCGCTCTCGGTAGAGCCGTTCGATCTGCTCGAGTCTGGCGCCCTTCTTCTTCACTGTCCGATTGACGCGTTGGCCCGCCGGTTTTGTTTACCTCCGCGCATGAGCTCGGCTAGCGGAACTTTCCGCCGCGCTCCCGCGCCCGTCCCAGCGCGACCGCGTGAGCCTCGTGCTCCAGCTCGTCGTCGAGTGGCTCCAGCTCGGGCACCTCGCCGAGGCGCCGGCCGAGCGCCTGGCCGAGTAGCCAATCCGCGAGCCAGGGGTTGCGGGGCAGGAGCGGGCCGTGCAGGTAGGTGCCGATCGCCCTGCCCAGGCGGCAGCCCTCGAAGCCGCTCTCGCCGTCGTTGCCGAAACCGTGCACGACGCGGCCGAGCGGTACGGCACCAGGATCGAGCTGAGTACGCCCGCCGTGGTTCTCGAAGCCGACCACCGAGTGCGAGTCTTCGGGCTCGAGCTCGCACTCGATCGAGACGTCGCCGATCATGCGCCGTTCGCCGGCGACGGTGTCGAGCGGCAGCACCCCGGCGCCGGGCATCTCGACTCCCGTCCGATCGCGGTAGCCGCGCCCGAGCAGCTGGTAGCCACCACAGACCGCTAGCAGGGCCGCGCCATCCTCGAGCGCTGCCGAGATCTCGTCGCCGCGACGGGCCAGATCGGGGGCGATCAGCGCCTGCTCGCGATCCTGGCCGCCGCCCAGGTAGATCAGGTCGCAGTCGGGCGCGAGTGGCTCGCCGGCGCCGACACCGACCACCTCGAGCGCATAGCCGCGGCACTCGGCACGGCTGCGGAAGACGGCGATGTTGCCGCGATCGGCGTAGATGTTGAGCTGATCGGGATAGAGGTGGCAGACGCGGATCGAGGCTCTCATTCCTTCCCCCGTGTGAGCCCGGCGTCCGAGCGGGCGCGGGCGGCCCTCTGCCAGTACGGATCGGCGTGCCCGCGCTGCGCGAGCACATCCTGCAATTCGAGCATGGCCGTGTAGGTGGGGCAGACGATCAGCTCGTCGCCTTCTCCGGTCAACTCCAGCCCGCGATCGAGCGCTTCGGCGAGGGAAGGGACCAACTCGATCTGGCTCTCGGGGAAGCCGGCGTACTTGAAGCGCAGCGCCAGCTCGGCGGCGCGGCCTCCACTGACTACCAAGCGCTCGAGACCGCCCAGCAGCGGCTCGAAGTCGACGTCCCAGATCCAGGAGACGTCCTGGCCGTCGGCGATGCCGTCGTTGAGGGCGATCACCAGTGTCTTCGGCGTGCCGCCCGCGACCAGCGTGCGCACCACCTCATTGGCGCCGGTCGGGTTCTTGATCAAAAGCAGAAGCAGCCCCTTCTCTCCAATCTCGATCCGCTCCGAGCGGCCGAACGCGGCCTGGGTGCTCTCCAGCCCGCCCGCGATCTCACCCGCATGGGCGCCGAGCGCGTACCCCAGCGCCGCCGCCGCAAGTGCGTTGTAGACGTTGTAGAGGCCGGGCAGGCCGAGCCGGACGTTCAGCGTGCTCTCGGGCAGGCTGAGGCGGAAGTGCGAGCCGGCGAGCCCGTCGAGCTCGATCGCCTCGGCCCAGATGTCGGGCTGTGAGCGCTCGAAGCCGCAACCGGGACAGGAGTACTCGCCGAGGTGGCCGACGTAGGCCAGCCGGTAGCTGTAAGCGACTCCGCAGGCGCTGCAGTAGCGAGCATCGGCGGCGTGGGGGAGGGCGCCGCCGTGGCGACGATCCTCGATACCGAAACGGATCACGCCCTCGCGCCCGCGCGCGAGCTGGGCAAGCTGCGGGTCGTCCTCGTTGACGATCAGCGTGCTCTCCGGCGGAAGCTCGGCGACAACGCCGCGCCAACGTTCGGCGAGAAGCTCGAGCTCGCCGTAGCGGTCGAGCTGATCGCGGAAGAGGTTGCCGAGGCAGAGCGCCCGCGGCCGCAGCGTTTCGGCCGCCCGTGGCAGCGCCGCCTCGTCCACTTCGAACAGGCCCAGCTCCGCTCCACGCGAGTACAGCAGAGCGGTGGCGATGCCGGAGGAGAGATTGGCTCCGGCCGGATTCCCGGCCAGCTTGAGGCGGGGGGCGAGAATCGCCGCGGTCATCGCTGCGCTCGTCGTCTTGCCGTTCGTGGCCGAGATGATCACCGAGCCCTGCGCGAGACGAGCGGCCAGGCGCGACGAGGCGCTCGAATCGAGCGCGTTGAGCACGCGGCCCGGCAAGGTCGTGCCACCGCCTCTGCCCGTGAGCCGCGAGGCGAAGCCGACGCCGCGCGCGGCCAGAGTGCTGATTACGAGCGGTATTCTCACCGTACGAACGAGCCTACAGGACGCCTCTCCGTGCGAGGCGTAAGGTATCCGTCTACCTTGTTGGGTGATGCCATCTCTCGCCTCTCATCGATAGCGTGGTGTGGTAGTAACAAACGTGCCGTACCAGTGTGCCCTGATATCTCCCACGCTCTTTGCCAGAACGGCGAGCATGCCCGATTGAGGGCGCTGCCAACGTGAGCATCGCCGCGAACGAGACCGACCGCTCCGACGGCCGTAGGCCGAAAACGGCGCTGCGCCGCCGCAACCTGGGTACGCGAATCCTCACGACGCCGCTCATCGTTGCCTGCGTCGGCCTGGATGCGATCCTGTTCTCGCGCATCGGCTCCCGTACGAGCGGCTGGGGCGCCTTCGCCTGCTTCGCCGTTGCCGCCGCGATCACGCAGTTGTTCGTGGCAAGAAGCTCTTCGGATCACAGCAACGAGACGCTCGCTGTCTTCATCGTGGCGGCCGCACTGGTGCTGCCGCCCGAGCTCGTCGTTCTCGTTCCGATCGCGCAGCACCTGCCGGAATGGCTCAAGCAGCGCTATACGTGGACGGCGCAGGCATCCTCGATCTCTTGCGCCACGCTCGCTTCGTTCGGTGCCTGGGGCGTGGCCGATCTCGTCCTGCACGGCCATGGGCTGGGCTCGAGCGGAACGTCCGAGATCGCGCTCGCGGGCTCGCTGGCGGCTGTGACTTTCGTGCTCGTCGATCACGGCCTGATCGCGGTCATCCGGCGCCAGGCGAGTGGCGGCCCGGGCGTCTGGCGCTCGGCCGCCTCGCTCTCCTGGCTCGGCTACAACCTCGCCCTGGCGGCACTCGGAGTTGTGATCGCTCTGATCTGGGCTCACGACTCCTGGCTGGCGCTGTTCGCAGTCGCTCCACTGGCTCTCGCGCAGCGCTCGCTCAGGGTGCCACGACTCCAGGAGGAGGCCCGCGTCGACCCCAAGACAGGCCTCTACAACGCGCGCCATTTCGGCCGCGTGTTCGCCGACGAACTGGCGCGGTCGATTCGCTACGGTCATCCGCTTTCCGTACTGATGGTCGACCTCGATCTCCTGCGCGAGATCAACAACACCTTTGGCCACCTGGCCGGCGACGCCGTCATCTGCTCCGTCGCCGATGTATTCCGCTCGCAGTTGCGTCACTACGACGTGGCGGCTCGCTTCGGTGGCGAGGAGTTCAGCATCCTGCTGCCCGAGACTCCGGTGGAGAAGGCGCTCGAGATCGCCGAGAGAATCCGCCGCGCTGTCGCCGAGCGCTCGATCGACGTATCGACATCGAGCGAACCAATCCGCGCTACCGTCTCGATCGGTGTCGCCTCTTACCCGAGCGACGGCGCCGATCAGAACGCACTCGTCCATCAGGCCGACCTGGCCGTCTACCGGGCCAAGCTGCAGGGGCGCAACCGGGTGCAGGCCGCTAGCGCCGAGGCCGCCGTGCTCGCGCCCTCTCTCGCCGGTCACCTCGAAGTCGCCGCCCAGATCGCAGAGCACGAGGAGCGCACCACTCCCGACGACGAGCGCAATCCGCGGCCTCACGCAACCCAGAGCCCGTACTTCCTCTCGCTTTCTTTCCGCCTGGCAGCGCTGATCGCGCTCATCAGCACGACGGGCATCGGGCTCGGTGTCCTGGCCATGGTCCTATCGCGCGGGCACATCGACTGGCAGGGCATCGTCGCCGTCACCGCCCTCGTCGGAATCGGGCAGGCGCTCGCCATCCAGATCGACGACGGCTCGATCTCGGTCAGCGCCGTCGGCACGATCGCCGGGGTCGCTCTCTTCGACGTGCGCGTTGCGCTTCTGCTCGCCGTGACGACCAGCGTCGTCGAGTGGAGCGCGCGGCGCTCGCCGTTGCACCAGGTGCTGTTCAACATCGGCGGGCTCAGCCTTGCCGGGCTCGCCGCAGGCGGAGTTTTCGCCATCGGCCGGGATCTGAGCACCCGCCAGATCTCCTTCGATCTCGCCGGTATCACTGCCGGCGGCGTCTACTTCGTCATCAACACCGGGCTTTTGGCGATTGCCCTGGCGCTGGAGGGTCAGGAGGGATGGCTGACCGCCTGGCGCGAGCGCTTCACCTGGCTGGTGCCGCACTACCTCGTCTACGGCCTCGTGGCTGCGCTGATCGCAGTTGCCTATCACGCCATCGGCGCCGAGGCGCTGCTCGTCTTCGCGTTGCCGCTGCTGGTCATGCGCAAGACGCAGGAGGACTACCTTGGGCACGCGCAGAGGAGCGCGCACAAGCTGCGCCAGGCAGCCGAGACGATCCAGAAGCAGAACCTCTCGCTCGAGCAGGCGAATAGGTTGCTCCGCCAGCGCTCGACCGCCGCCATGGAGAGCCTCTCGGCCACCGTCGACGCACGGGACTCCTACACCGCCGGGCACTCCCGCCGCGTTCAGCAGCTTGCGCTGGCGATCGGCCGAGAGATCGGGCTCTCGCAAGCGGAGCTCAACATCCTCGGCCAGGCCGCGCTCTTCCACGACATCGGCAAGCTGGCGGTGCCGGACTCCGTGTTGCTCAAGCCCAGCGAGCTGAACGATTTCGAGTGGGAGCTGATGCGACGGCACGCAGACGAGGGCGCCCGCATCATCGAGCGCCTCGGTTTCCTGGCCGACGCGGTTCCGGCTATCCGCCACCATCACGAGCACTACGACGGCTCGGGCTACCCGGACGGTCTCGCCGGGGAGGAGATTCCACTCGGCGCCCGCATCATCCATGTAGCCGATGCGCTCGACTCGATGCTCACCACGCGCACCTATCGCTCGGCCCGCCAGGTTAAGCAGGCTCTCGCAGAGCTGCGCGAGAACGCCGGCGAGCAGTTCTGCCCGCGCTGCGTCTCGTCACTCGAGAACATTCTTCCCGTCGAAGCCGCCAAGCCCGGAGACGAGTCGGCCGACGGCGCGCTCGAGCTCGCTCACTGACGGCCCGCTCCGAAGCCGCGTGATTCACTCGCCCGAGTGGGGTGGAGATGCAGGCGCTCTTCCCTGCGTGGAGGTCATTTTGAGCCCAGATCGAAACGCTATTGCGATCTGCTCATGATGCTCTAAACTACTTGCGATGGCAGCAAAGCCCCCTCTTCGCGCCCTGACCACGATCGATCCGCAAGCGCTGGCGAGCTTCCAGGCAAGCATTCGCAAGCGCTACTCGGACGAGCGCATCTTGAGCGAGCTGCGTGCGTGCGCCGAGAGGCTTGGCCGCTCACCGACGATGCGCGAGTTCGCGAACGACGAGCAGACGACGATCCACCCGCAGACGGTGATCGAGCATTTCGGAAGCTGGAACGCCGCCAAGCGCAAGGCTGGCCTGGTGCCCAGGCGCTTCGCCACTCGAGACGAGCTGCTGCGTTCCCTGCGCGAGTTGGGTGAGGAGCTGGATCGCACACCGACGGCGCGAGATCTCGACGCGCGAAAAGGGCGGGTTCCGTCGAAATCTCTCTACTGGCACACCTTCGGCTCGCTGCGCGAGGCTCTCCGCCAGGCCGGCTACGACTTGCCGGTCGGCGAGGAGCGCCTCGAGCGCGCTATCGACAAAGGCGCCGAGCTGGCCCGGGATCTCGGTCATCTACCGCGCTTCGCCGACTGGGCCGCCAGGCACGCCGCAGATTCGCAACTGATGAGCGAGTGGCAGGTCTACCGGCTGTTCGACGCTCGACGTGGCGCCTGGTCGACTTTTCAGTTCCTCATCCGCGAGCGCCTGCGCGAAGAGGGGATAGAGGTAGAAGCAGGCGGAATTCTCGTGCTGCCGCTAGAGCCGAACGGCAGTAGAGCCGGCGATTGAGCAGCATCACGGCGAGCGTGCCTCCCCCTTAAGGGTGTTTTCGCCTATAGAAAGGGGGGAGTTGCGTAAAGCCGCTCTCGGCGAGGGCCGATAGAGCAGGCGTGGAGCGACCAATCCATCCGCATGCTCTCCCCGCTTCAACACCCTCGCCGCCGAAGCTGGAACTTGTTCACGACGCGGCGGAACTGGCGGAATCGGACCTACCGGCGGCGGTCGTAGACGAGGCCGAACTAAGCGAGCTTCAGCACGAGGAAGAGGCTAACGGAAGAGGAAGCGGCCGCGTATACCGCTCAAACTTCCGATCCACTCAAGCTCTACGTCCGTCAGATAGGCGACGGGCCCCTGCTCACGCCCGCCGAGGAGCGAGAGCTGGCCCGGCGCAAAGACGAAGGCGACGAGGATGCCAAGCGCAAGCTGATCGAGTCGAACCTGCGCCTGGTGATGTCGATCACCCGCCACTACACGAAAGCCGGAGTACCGTTGCTCGACCTGATCCAGGAGGGCAATCTCGGTCTCATTCGCGCGATCGAGAAGTTCGACTACCGCATGGGCTACAAGCTCTCGACCTATGCGACCTGGTGGATCCGCCAGGCGGTCACGCGGGCGCTTGCCGATCAGGGTAGAACGATTCGACTCCCTGTCCACGTTGCCGAGCAGGTCCGCCGGCTCATGCGCACCCGCCGCGTGCTGGCACAGAAGATCAACCGCGACCCGACCGTCGAGGAGCTGGCGAAAGAGAGCGGTTTCCCGCTCGAGCGCGTGCTCCAGCTACTCGATCTGGTCGAGGATCCCGTCAGCCTGGAGACGCCGGTGGGCGACGGTGAAAGCCTGTACGGCGACCTGATCGAGGACACGAAGACCGAGTCGCCCGACGGCGCCACCTCCGATCGTCTGCGCTCGGTCGAGCTCGGGGTCGCGCTGGATAAGCTGAATCCGCGCATGCGCTACGTTCTGAGTGCCCGTTTCGGCCTCGACGGCCAAACGCCGCGAACACTCGAAGAGGTTGGAGCCGAGCTGGGCATCACCCGTGAGCGCGTACGCCAGCTCGAGTCACGCGCGCTGCGCGAGCTGCGCATGGTCGCTCCCGATCTCGAGCACTACCTGCGCACCTGAGCCGGTCAAGTCTCGCAACTTCTCACGGATCACTGAGTCAGAGCCATAACGAGCCTCGACCGGCGCGCGCAGCTCACGGACGCCCGTCCCCAACACAACTCGAACTCCTCAAAGCAATCCGGACGATTCCGCCCCGCTAGTAGGAGCAGAAAGTCACAGCGCCGAAGGCGCGCTGATTTCACCGACAGCCCCCCGGGAAGAACCGCCAGGTTCTTACCGGGAAACGGACTGCATCTCGCGCAGGCGCGAGAGCTGGCGCAAGGCCTCGACCTCGATCTGACGTACGCGCTCTCGCGTCAGTCCTAGGCAGCGACCGATTTCCTCGAGCGTTCTGGGCTCGTTACCCTCGATGCCGTAGCGCATCAGGAGCACCGAACGCTCGCGCTCGGGCAGCGCGTGTAGCGCCTGAGACAGGGCCTGGGTACGCAGCGATACCTCCACCTGCTCTTCGGGCAGAGGGCCCTCGCCCGGCACGAAGTCGCCGAAGACGGCGTCGTCCTCGTCGCCAACCGGTTGGTCGAGGCTGGTCGAGGCGCGGGCGGCGGCCTTGACCTCGTAGGCCTGCTGTGCCGGCAGTCCGGCTTCCTCGGCGATCTCCTCGAGCGTCGGCTCGCGCCCGAGCTGCGTCCAGAGCGTGCGCTCGGCACGATTCATCTTCTGCAGGCGCTCGACGATGTGCACGGGCATACGAATCGTGCGCGCCTTGTCGGCGAGCGCGCGGGCGACGGCTTGGCGGATCCACCAGGTTGCATAGGTCGAGAACTTGAAGCCGCGCCGCCAGTCGAACTTCTCCACGGCACGAATGAGCCCGAGCGTCCCTTCCTGTATCAGATCGAGAAACGGCAGCCCCTGGTTGCGGTAGTTCTTGGCGATCGAGACCACCAAGCGCAGGTTCGACTGGATCATCCGCTGCTTCGCCCGCACGTCGCCGCGCTCGATCCGCTTCGCCAGCTCGACCTCCTGAGCGGCGGTGAGCAGCGGATGGCGACCGGCCTCGCGCAGGAAAAGCTGGAGCGCATCGGTCGTGGTCTCGTATGAAAACGCCAACGCCGGACTCACCGCTGCCACGACCTCGGCTTCGTCGTCGGCGATCTCGATCCCGCGCTGCTCGATCTCGCGGTAGAGAGCGTCGATGTCGTAGGCGTCGAGATCGTAGAGATCGACCATGTCCAGCACCTCGCCGGCCCGAATCGAGCCCGCATGCTCGGCCACGTCGAGAAGGTGCCTTACGTCCTCGCTCTCCAGGAGAGTTTCGATGTCAATCGTCATATCTTCAGTACGCGTGACCCGCGACCCCGTTGCGGGTCGACTTCGCGCCCCTCTTATGGAAGCAAACATGATTTCCGTCGGAAATCAACACTGATTGAAGCTATTGCGACCCTCGGAGGAGAATATTCACCCCGGCGATCGTCATAGCCGACCACGGATGTCCGCACCAAAGCGCGGAGAGGACGCGATTTCGTCGATAGATTGAACGGCCACGATGACCAATCCGCCCACCCGTCATACGCCTCGGCTCCTCCTGCGCGCCCCCGAGCCCACCGATGTCGATCCACTCTTCGCTATCCAGGGTAACCGCGAGGCGATGAAACACACGTTCTGCGCGCCCGACCGTGAGGCGACGGCGGCTCATATCGCCTCCTATGCGGCTCGCTTCGACGAGGACGGCTTTGCGCCCTGGACGGTAGTGCTGGGTCCGCGCAGCGAGTCGATCGGTTGGGGAGGCTTGAACAAAGATCCGAGCGCGCCGGAGTGGGGAGTGGAGGTCGCCTACTACTTCGATCCCGCGCTTACTGGGGTCGTGGCCTTGCCAGGAGCTGGTGCGCGAGTCGCTGGCGCTCGCCTTCGAAGATCTCGGCCTGGAAGATGTCGGCGCATTCGCAAAGCCCGAGAACGTCGCCTCGGTTCGCGTGCTCGAGAAGTGCGGCTTCGAGCGTGTTCGTTTCGTTCGCCGAGCTGGAGCGCAACGAGTACCGGATCCGCGCCGGCGTCTCTCAGGATGCACTAAGGGAGCGCGTGCACGATAACCGGTGAAACGGGAACTAGCCGAAACACGGTGTAAGATGCGTCGTGCTGAGCCCTCGGTGCCTTGATCGCTGAGGTCTCTGGAGTTAGAGAAGAGCCCTCGGTGCCTACATCGCCGGGGGCTCTCGCTCGTTCGAGGGATGGCGGTTGCCGGCGAACGAGCGATACTCGGAGAGTGGCGCTGTGGCAACGTGACTACATGACGGGCCGGCCGTACGAGACGCCGGCGATGAAGAGTCAACGTCTAGATCGAGATCTCGATCGGTGGATACAGAGGAAAGCGGCTCAGGGTCGTCGGATAGTTCGTGTGGTTAGGTCGAAGAAGACTTCTGCGTCTCGGGACGCACGGATGGCGACGAGTTCGCGTGTGCAGACGGTTGTAGTGCCTCTCTGGTTCCGGTTGACGATGATCGTCCTGGTGGGATTGATCGTGATAGAGGCTCTGGTGTTCGTCATTCGCAGGGAGTACGTCCGGACGTCTCCCTAGGATCGCGGTTGACTGAGATCAGCGACGCGGATCAAGGACGCGGCGATGGTTGAAAGGCAAGCGATCAAGGCGCCTGCCGTCGAGAACCGCCACACCGAAGGTTAAGAACGGTCAGGGGCGGGGCGCCGAATCGAAGCCTCTCGATCCTCCAGCGGCCATCCGCAGGGGGGAGAGGGAGAGTGGAGGCTTCGAGAGCGCAGCTCAAGGAAGCCGGCAAGTCGGAAGTGAAGGCCGCTGAGCAGGTTGAGGCGGACTTCACGGTGGAGGCGATCTTCGTAGGTATCGAGAAGGGCGACTTTCCGAAGGCGTGCTTGGTCTTCAACGGAACGCCGAGGCAGTACGAGCTGTCGAAAAGCTTTGACGGCGAGGTTCCTGGTGATCTGCAACGGGTCGAAGCTGACCTGAAGGGCTACCGGGTGATGGTGAACGCTGTGGCGAAGAGCGGGAACTACTACACGCGGCAAGTCGAGACGTTGCAGGTTCTAAGGCTTCGGCCGGCGAAGTAATGAGACGGTCGAAGGGGATACTGCTCGGCCTGGCCGTTGTCGGCGTCGTGTTGTTGGCGATGCCGGCGACTGCGTTGGGGGACGTGAGCTGGCAGTATCCCTGTTCTGGTGATGTTCTCTCGCCGGCTGCATGCGAGAGACTCACCGCGATCTACAACGAGGGCGTAGACATCCGGCAGCTCTGCGGTTGGGCTGTCGGGTGTCTCCTCGTTGTTGCCATCGCTCCGGTGTTCTATCGGACGTTCAGACGCTGATGGATACGTCGGTTGCGGATCTCGTTCTCCAGGGCTTCGAGCTTGGTTTGCTCGTGGTGTTCTTCTGCTGGGGAATGACGATCCCGGTGCGCTGGCTGTTCGTACATCTCGGCATGTGAGAGGAGGTGAAACTGTGCTCAATCTTCAGCGTCGTATCTACGTGATGGCGCTGGCGGCCAGTGCCTTTCTGGTCGCTGGAGTTGCATCTGCTGCTGCAGACACGACCCCTGATCCGAATCTGACCGCCGCGGGCGGGCAGATCACGAGCTACTTCGGTGCCAACATCGGAGTAGTGATCGGTGTGTTCGTGGGTGTCGCGCTGCTGATCTGGCTGCTCGTTCTTCTCTTCCACTCGATGGGAGTCAAGAAGGCCAATCGCGGCATCGCCTGACAATTGAAGCTCCGTGTCGCGGCGTAGCGCACGGGGCTTGAGGTGTCTGGGTGAACGAAACTAGAAAATCGGTGTTGGCGTCGCGTCGAAGAGCTCGAGGAGGGTTACTTCGTTGGGTTGGCGATCTGCGTGTTGGTCGTATGTGGTGTCTCGTGCGCGATCGCGCTTGGGATGGTGTTCGGCCTTTGACTTGGCGTCGAGTGTTCTTGATCTTGGCTGCGGCTGTGGCGGTAGTCGCGATCGCGACGCTTAGCGGCTCGCGTGTAGCGGTGGCGTCAGCGTCAACGATGCCGACTCATGGCGGCTGGGAGATGGATGATAACTACTACGACTCGCTCACGGGCTCGGAGCAGGAAGCTCTCTGGGAGGGCATCGAAAAGCTGATCGTAGAGGGAAGCGTAGGCGACGACGGAGCGTCGGTTTTCGACAACTACCTAGCTCAGGATTAGGTGACGTGGGATCACGTAAATCCGGAGGCGATCGATAGCTCGACGGGAGACTACTCGGCGATATGCGAGCGAGGTTCAGACCGGGCTTGACACTGCGCGTGTTGATGCTTCTAGACCTTGAGGTTGCAGACCGCTCCGGAGGAGCTACTCGGGTCGTCGTGGACGCTGCCGATGCTTGGCGAGGCGGGCGTCCTGGCGGGTGGCTTCGGAGTCGGTGTCGAGATCGGTGACGAGGTCGATCACTGGCTTGGTCTTGCCGACGGTGGGAAGCATCTTCTCGGGTGGTAACTCGTACGCGACGGGGAAGATCGAGAGCGTTCACTTTGGGCTCTACGACGCGTATTCGGCCTATGAAGCGCCGGCGGGGTATCGAGTTAGCTGGTGTTCGGATGCGCTAGGGCAGAGCTGCGTGATGGCGATACAGCACGGGGCAGCGTGGCCGAACGGCTACACCGACACGACGGGCTTCGGTCAGGAGGCGTACCAGGCAGTAGGGCCGTACACCTGGTACGTCAACCCGGAGTGGCAGCCGTGTGCTCCTGGAGGGACGAACTATTGCTCGCCGCCGGCTGACTACTACGAGGGTGAGTTAGCGATGCTCAACAATCCGTCCGACGTCTTCGGGGCGGCGGATGTGACGACGTCGAATCCTGGTCTGGATGAGACGGGAGGCTTCGCGAATGCGTTCCCGGAAGTCGGGACAGATCCGTGGGAGACGCTTCGTGCTGAGCTGAACAATGACCTGGGGCCGGCGACGAAAGCGGAGATTGCGCACCTGTTGAATCCGACCGACTTTCCGGACGATGTGCTTCAAGATTCGCAGTACCTACCGGCTCCTTCTACTTGGCACGTTCCCGACTGTGCGGGCATGACGGCGACGGCTTGCGAGACGGCTCTGAACACTGCGAACGGGTCGGCGGTGACGGTAGAGCTGGACGTGCTTAACACGGATGGCGCGGATCTTGGATCTTCAGCCGGATGAGGTCGTGAGGACGGTGCCTGACACCGGGACGGAGCTCGACGTCGGGACGGCGACGACGATCGAGCTGGAGGTCAATCCGGATACGGAAGCGATGCCGTTCTTGCTTCCGGAGCCGACGGCTGATGACACCTATCAGACGTACTTGCAGAGGCTGCCGGTCGGGTGCGACGACCACGAATCAGCCGGTGAACGAGCTTGTCGGTGATCCGACTAAGGGCCCGAATGCGGTGCTGAAGGTGACGCCGGCACCGGGTTCGAGGGTGACGAAGACGACACCGGTAACGATCACGACGAATCCGCCAGATTGGCCTATGCCCGGTGGCGGAGGTGGTTCGTGTAACTGCGGGGCGATTGATTTCTCGCCGCTGGAGAACGTCTCGTACGGCTCTCATTTCCCGTTCGGCATATACGGGTGGGTGCAAAACGCTTTTGGCGCGGCGGCTGTTCCGCAGGAGCCGGAGGTTGATATCACGGAGACTCCACAGCTGCAGTCGAGAGTTCTCAGGCTTCAGTTCGGCTCGAACGCGTGGGAGAACACGTACCGGCCGCCGATCTGGTTGGCAATCGAGTTCTTGCTTACGTTGACTGCAATCTGGGTCATGGCGAGCAAGGTCTTCGGCTTCGGTGACTCCTCGTGATGGCGCTACTTCAGGCGATTGTCAGCGATCTCGTTTGCTGGATCGAGACGGCGCTCATCTTCGTCTGCAACGGCCTGATCTCGGCGCTGTCGCTGGTTGTAGCTGGTGTCGTGGCGATCCTGCCGCCGATGCCGAACCTGCCGCCGATGCCTTCGTACGTACAGACAGCGCTGAGCTGGCTGGCGTACATCTTCCCGCTGGCCTACGCGATGCAGCTGCTAGCGGTGATGGTCTCGATCTGGCTCGTCTGGGTGGTAGCAGCGATACCGCTCCGTTGGGCGAAAGCGGTTAGGGGGAACCAGTAGCGTGGTCGTAAAGTTGGTCATCCGCTCGATGTTCGAGGCGGTGAACAACCTCTGTCTGACGTTCCTTGGCCTGTCGGTCTGGACGCTGCTGGTGATTCTGCTGGTGCTGCTCCTGGTGCTCTTCGTTGTTGCGCTGGTTCTTCGGAAAAAGGGCGTCGTTGGCTGGCAGCTCGACGATGAGCGAAACGTCGAGGAGTGGCATCTATGAAGGCGCGAATCGGCTGGTGCCATCACTGCGGAGCTCTCAAGTGGAGCCGGATCGAGCGTGTGCTCCGTGTGTGACGCCGGACTGCGACCAGGGGTGGTGGTTCGGTGTCTTCGTTCTTAACGATCATGAGTATTGAGGGAGTGCGCGGAGCGAAATCACGACCTGGACGGATATGGGTTGCGGGTGTGGGGTTTTCGAGGTCGCTTCGTGATCTCGTACGTGACTGGGCTTCTCGGCTCCGGCAAGTCGGTCTATGGCGTGCGCTCGATAGCACGGCATCTCCTGAAGGGTGGTGTCGTTGCTACGAACATCGAGCTGTTGCCGGGATGGGTGGATGAGGTGCTATCGCATGCGCCGTTCTTCCGTGTTACTCGTGACCCGGAGAAGCGCGAGGAGATGCGTCTGGAGCTGGCGAGTCGTTACCTCTACGAAAAAGATATAGCGGTGCTGATGGCAACGAAAGCCTTTGGCAAAGGTGAAGGTCGTGGGCTGATGGTAATTGACGAGGCGCACAACGAGATTGGTAACCGTCGGATGCAAGCTAAGGATATGACGCAAGCGCTGAAGAAACTCTCGCTCTCGCGTCATCGTGGCTTTGACATTCTCATAGTGACTCAGGATATGGATAACACGGATGTAGCTGCGCGTCGTTTATCGGGACTAGAGATACGGTCTAATAAACTGGAAACACTGGGCGCGTATACCAGTCGATCGATTTCAAGCTCTTACCGAGGCCGATATTCTTAGCGCAGACGTTTCCGACTAAGAAACTACAGGACATAAAGAACCCTGCGAAAAGGTTAAAGTTCGAGATGTTCTTCGTATCGTGGTACGGAAAGCTATTCGACACGTTCCAAGACTACGAATTAGATGACGAATTAGAGGATGAGTTCGTACGGCACTGGCTACCACTGTCGCGGGAAGAGGCGGCCGAGGTTCTCGCTATCTCGCGGGGCGAGATTCGAGACCTGGCCGCTCTTAGCGCAGGTGGGGCATGAGCTTCGCCGGCTTCTTCCAAAAGTCGGCCCGAAAAAATCGGGCCGACATAGTCGGCCTTCAAGCGGGCCTCGCCGGTGCTGTCACCGAAGGGGAACCCCCGCAAGGGGTTGACGGCTTAGGCGAGGGCTGCAAGCCCTTCAGCTTTGGTCTTAGGGAGCTGGAGGAGACGCTGGGAGTGCTGGAGCGGAGAGGCTGGACGGGGACGCTGGAAGATCTACTGCGGGCGACTGAGAGACGAGAGCGCGAGCGCTGGTTCTGGATAGGGACGGCTGGGAGACTCGGCGACCCCCTCCCTCGTGCTCGCTGAGGCTCTCAGGAGGCCGCAGGATGCGGCCCTTGACCTGCATAAGGGAATTAGCGACCCTAGGGCTCTCGGAGGCTGTCAGCGCTGGCCGGAGACGATGCATCTGCTCGATGAGACGACGGGCGAGCTCGTGCAGGGTCGTTGTCGGGCGACGAACCTCTGTGAGTACTGCCGGACGATGTACGTGGTTGAGACTGTCGAGATGCTGTCGCTCGACGCGATGGAGTACGCGCCGACGATCTGGGTGGTGTTGACCGCGCGGGAGCACCTCACGCGGAAGGACTGTCAAACGGCACTTGCAGCAGTTGAAGACGGCGGCGCGGCGGCGCTGGCCTGGGCTTGAGTGGTTCGTGCAGGTGGAGTTCCAGCGCCGCGGTGCTCTGCACCTGAACCTGTTGGTGAAAGGTGTACCGGTCGGCGACGTAGACGATCTGGAGAAGGTTCTAGTCGAGCGCTGGTGCGCTCGGGTGGACGCTGAGCCGGCCGGCCAGTGGTCGGGCGAGATCTCGGACGGAGTCGGGGTCGTCCGCTACATCTCGAAGATGCTTGCGCACGGCCTAAAGGCTGAACAGGCTCCGCCGATCGGCTGGAAAGGCCATCGGACGAGCCAGACGAGGGGCTATCTTGTGCGGCCGGCGAGCGTCATGCGCGAAGAGGCTCGTGAGGCTCTGAGAGAGAAGAGGCGAGTCTGGAAGGCGATGCGTCTGATAGAGGAGGCAACAGGCGGCTTGGCCGAAGCGGAGGAGGTCGAGCGCCTGGTGGACGAGCTGAGAAAGCGAGACGAGGCCTCAAGCTGGCGTCTGGTTGGTCGCTCTGGCGGCCGCCAGGCGGACAGGGAGCGCCGGCAGGAAGCGAGAAGGCCGTTCAGCCTGAGGGAGCGTCGCCGGCGCGAAGTCGTTCGGCTGAGTACGAACCGGGACGCTGGACGCCTGAGTTCCGTCGCGAGCTCGAAGCGATCAGAGCGGGCGCAGATCCAGCTCTGCTGAGAGTTCTTGAGGAAAGAGCGATCGCTGCGGGAGAGAGAGCGCGACAGTTCGGTCGTGTTTACTCGGCTGTCAACATACTCAAAGCAGCAATAACGGAAGCGCGAGAGGAGCTTGAGCGCGAAAGTGCTGCTCAGGACGACGTTTACAGCCGCGTGCACGATAACCGGTGTTATGTCAAGTAGCCGAATCCGCCGAAGATACGGCTCTGCCTGTTCACTCCCCCAGCGCGTCGTTGACTCTCAGTTTTGAGCCGGGCTCTCCGCGACTATCGGAGCTCTCTTCTCGGAGCGCAGCGTTCCCAGCGGGATCGCGACCGCGATCGCGCAGACGCCGAGCAGCTGAACGGGCGACGGCTTCTCGCCCAGGATGAGCATCGCCAGCACAACCGATCCGGCCGGCTGGAGCGTCAGCACGAGCGCGGTGGCCGCAGCTGCGATACGCGATATCGCCCAGGTGATCAGGAGCCAGCCGGCGACCTGTGAGCCCAGCGCGAGCAGAATGAGCCAGACCTGAGCGCTGACTCCCGGTACGCTGCCCAGCTGTCCTAGCCAGAGTCCAATCGCTCCCGCCGCGATGGTCGAGCTGAGAGTCATCTCGAACAGACGCATGCGTGTGTGCCGCGCCTCCTCCCGGCCGGCGAGCCTCATACACATCAGCGAGGCCGTGTACGCGAGGCCCGACGCAATGCCGTAGATTGCGCCCAGGCCCGGATTCCGCCCGTAGGCGCCGCCTCCGATCTCACCGGAGATGAACACCACTCCCGCAAGGGCGATCGGCGCGGCGGCGGTCAGCCGAGCCGACGGACGCTCGGCAAGCAGCAGCCAGGCCGCGAGCGGAAAGACCACAACCTGGATGTTCGAGAGAACCGTAGCCAGGCCGGCACCGACGTAGACGATCGACTCGCACCAGAGCACGAGATCGATCCCGAAGAAAACCCCGGCTCCGAGCGCGAGCAGGTGCGCTCGTATCGGTCGCGCTCCTCTCCGCCGGCGCTCGAGCAACGCCATCGGCGCCAGGACAGGTAACGCATAGAGGCAGCGATAGAACGCTGCCGTCGCCGGGGCCACGTGCGAGAGCCGTATGAAGATGGCGCCGAAGGCGATGAAGATCGCGCCGGCGAGTGCCGGCAGCATCGCGTTTCTATGTCGATCGAGCGCTTTGGGTGTGACAAATCTCATGACTCGCTCCTTTCGCTCCCATACGCGTTTCCGTCCACGCTCTCGCCTCGGTCCTGTCGACTAGCCGGCGGCGGAGACGAGAAGAGCGACCAGCTAGCGGCGAGCGGCGGCGAGGGGAAGAAGCGAACGAATCTGGGAGCTCGTCATGGCCAGGCAACCCTAGCGGCAACCGCGCTCCACCTGCAAACACGCGCTCGGACTCGGCCCGCTCGTGGGCCGAAGCTGGCGAGGTAACTAGATGTCGCCGATCTAGACGATCGCTGCTCGATCCTAGAAGTTCATCCCGCGCACGCCGGAGAGGATGATGCTCGCGACGAATACCGCCACGGCGATCCGATAGACGACGAAGATCGAGTAGTTGTGCTTGCGCACGTAGCCGAGCAACGCCCAGATAGCCAGCAGACCGCTTCCGGCTGCGGCCAGCACGCCGATGGCGAACGGTCCGCCCCAGCCCGCGGGCAGCCCCGAGCTCGAAAGCAGCATGTCTCTGAACGACTTGAGCACGACCGCGCCGAAGATGATCGGTATCGACATCAGGAAGGAGAAGCGGGCGGCCGAGTCCCGGTCGAGCTTGAGCAGGCGCCCGCCGGTGATCGTGACGCCGGAGCGCGAGACGCCCGGGCAAAGCGCGAGCGTCTGAGCGAGACCCAGAGCCAGCCCATCACGGTAGCGGAGCTTGTCCATGGAGTTCCGTTCCGGTAGCCGGTCGGCGAACCAGAGCACGACGCCCATCAGCGCTAGAGCGATCGCGATCATCCAGGGCTGCCCCAGCTTTTTCTCGATGAAGCTCTCCCCCACCGCGCCCACGATCGCGCCTGGTACGGCGGTGATGAGGAGAACCCAGGCCAGGCGCTCGTCCCGGGTCGCGATGCTACGACGCTTGATGCTGCCGAACCAGGCGCCGAGGATGATGACGATGTCCGACCAGAAGTAGGCCACTACGGCCACCAGCGTGCCGAGGTGAAGCGCGACGTCAAAGGTCTTGTTGAAGACGACGTGGTGCTCGAGGTAGTGCCAGTTACCGAGCCAGGGGACGAGAATCAGGTGCCCCGAGGACGAAATCGGTAGCAGTTCCGTCAGACCCTGGGTGATTCCGAGGCTGAACGCCTGCCAGTCGGGTAAGGCCTTAGCGTTCTCCCCCACGCTGAGCGCGGTGAGTGCCACGGCTATCGCCAGAAGCACGCCCGCGATCAAGAACAGACGGCTGCGCGTGAGAAACGGGGAAGGAGCCTCCTGCGGTTGGTCATCGGATATATCCACAGTATTATCCACAGCTTCACCTTTTCTTTGTGGAAAGTGTCGAAAACATTATGCCGCAAATTGCGGCTTTTTCCGTGATTTAGTACCTTGAATTAGCTGGACGCATAGTCTAGATTCCCAATTGCGCTGAGCACGGGGCGTGAGTAGAGCGAAGCCCCGCCGAGAGGCACTAGGCGGCAGCCGAACGTCGAACGGCAGGGCGGACGAAAGTGTCAACGGCTCAGCGAAGGGAGCCGAGTAGGGAGCGAGAGTAGGTTGACGTCGCCCCCGGAGGTCGAACCGCTTCGGCGGGACGTTCAACGGGAGCGGCTGACGAAATCGCCACCCGCTCGGCTCCTCTTTTTGTATACCGGTGGGTCGCTCCGAAGCCATCCGAAGCAAGAGTAGCCACGGACAGACCACTTCGTCGACTCTCTCTAGTGCTGCCGGCAGTTATGCCGCGGGGCCGGTAGCTGCTGTAGGGTCAGCCGCCTCACTCTCGCTTGCGAGAGCGCGCAGGAGCAGGCGGGCGAGGTCGGGGCCGAGCGCTCGTTGTAGCCGAACACGAGCGGGCTCTCTCTGCCGCAGATTCATTTCGTCGAAGGCGGCGAAATGCTCGAGCAAAAGCCCGGCTCCTCGATTCGGATAGCGTGTCGACATCTCGCCGTTCATTTCATTTTGACTATCGGCGCGACGAGAGCGCTCCCTCCATCCCTATTCCGAGTAGACCGAATCGCTCTCTGAAAAGAAGCCGTTCTGCAGAGAAGATACAAACACTCTAACCAGGTACGGATTTACCCCGAAAGCGCGATCGTCCTCGAGCAAACTGGCGCTGTATCAATCTAGTTGATCAAAGCTTGATCAGAGAGTGAACCTCGTGATCGGCGAGGCGCCGACGTCCGTTGAGCGTCTGGAGCTCTACAACGAAGACGACGCCGACCACCTCACCCCCGAGTTGCTCGACCAGTTCCACTCTCGCCTGCGCCGTCGCGCCGGTGGCGAGCAGGTCGTCGTGAACGAGCACACGCGATCCCGCCGGAAACAAGCCGGTCGCCAACTCGAGCGAGTCGCCACCACCCTCTATCTCCCACTCGGCACGAACAACTTCCGCCTGAGACCTATCTGGCCGGTGCGCGGCTACGAAGCCGGCGCCGAGCGCGCGGGCGAGCGCTCCGCCGAGAATGAACCCACCGGCTTCTGCGCCGAGAACGATCGCGGGCTTCCTCGGCCTGGCCCAGTCGGCGAGCAGATCGACAGTCGTTCGCAAACACGCTGGATCGGCAAGTAGAGGTGAAAGATCCTGGAAGCTGAGGCCCGGCTTCGGAAAGTCCGAAACCTCGAGAATCTTCGCGCGCAATTCGTCCAGAGAAACCATCATCGCTTCACCCTGTTGCGCCCGCAACACCAAGTTTGAAGGCCGGCCAGTAAGCGTCTATCGCTGCCTGCGATCGCGAACATATCCGCGGGTCGCAATAGCCCGTTCATCAGGTCAGAAAGGTGAGCCTGTATTTACCGATCTGAACCTCATCGCCGTCGGCGAGCTCGGCCGACTCGATCCTGCGGCGATTGAGGAAAGTACCGTTGAGGCTCCCCTGATCCTGGAGCAGGAAGCGCGATTGACTATGAGCGAGGATCGCGTGCCGACGCGACACGGTAACGTCGTCGAGAAAGACGTCGCAATCCGGCGAGCGCCCGATAGTCGTCCGTTCTCCAACGGCAGAGAAGACCTCGCCGGCCAGCCCTCCTCCCGAGCGCACTACGAGAGCCGGGCCCTTGACGCCCAGGTCGCCGAGGTCGACGTGCGCTTCCTCGACCTCATCGGGAGTCAAGGCCAAGGTCGCCTCGGCGCCGGCCTCCTCGTGCACGAGCAGGGCTCCGCACTTGGCGCAGAAGTTCGCGGCTTCTGGGTTCTGGAAACCGCACTGAGGGCAGTAGAAATGGCTCACTCGAATTCGTCTGGCGGTGGAGCTTTCGCGGCCAAGATCTCAGTCAGTTTGTCAATATCGGCGCTCAGGGCACCCTCTCCCCCCTCGACTGACTTCTGCAGCCGGGCCACGAGCTCGGCGCGCAGAATGTCGATCTTTCCGTGCAGAAGACGCCGCTTGTACGAAAGCTCGTCTTCTTCCTTTTTCAGCTCCGCGATGAGGCTGCGGAGCTCGTCGTCGGCGAGGGTTGTGAGGTCAGGAAGTGGTTCCACGCTTCGGCCTTTCGTCTGTTATCCAGCTTTGCCCAGTAAAGCAGGCAGCTCTACGGGGGTCAATCGGCGCTCGCAGGCGATCCATCGCCGACCTCGGTATCCGAGCCGAGTATCTCCTCGACGAGAGAGCGCATCTCACTCTCGAGCTCATTCGAGAGCTCGGCGTCGACACCTTCGGCGTAGATGTGCACGATCGGCTCGTCGGAGTCGGTTATGACCTGGGCCCAACCACGCTCGTCCGCGACTTTCACACCGTCGGTGAGATCGAGCTTCCGGTCCTTCATGCGCTCGACGAGAAGGCGCATGACGAGTCCCTTCTTTCCCCAGGGACAGTGGAGTCGCCGGTGCACCAGCGTGTTCTCCGGCAGATCCTCTACCAGCTTCGAGACCTCCTGCGTCACCGGCGCCAACAGCTCGAGCAGTTTGCAGAGAGTCGCCACCGCATCGGAGGCTGGGAGAAAGTCGGGGAAGAGGTATCCGCCACCGACCGCGCCGGCGAAGATGACGCCGTCAGCGGAGGCTTCGCGCGCTAGATCGGCCGGCGAAGTGCGCGTGCGAATCACTTCGAGCCCGGTCTTCTTGACCAGTTTCTCGACCTGGCTCGTGACCGTGACCGGGAAGGCCAGCTTGCCCTGTCGCCCGCTCGAGGCGATCAGGCGCAGGAAGAGAAGGAGTGTCTGCTCGACCGGGATCTCGCTGCCTTGCTCGTCGATCAGATAGAGACGCTCGCCCGCCCGGTCGAAGACTGCACCCAGATCGGCGTTTGCCGCCGTGACGAGCTTCTTGGCCTGCACGATCGACTCGGATACCGGTTGGATCCGGATTGTCCGCTCGGCGATGAACCCGTGCGAGGAGACCGCCTCGACCCCGAGCGGCCCGAGCAGGAGAGGCAGAACGAAGGAGGCCGCCGAGTAGCCATAGTCGACTACCAGCCTGAAACGGCGTTCACGCACCAGCTCGACGTCGATCGAACCAAGCAGATCTTGGGCGTAACTCTCGCGCGCTCGAGCCGGATAGCTGACCTCCCCCACCTCGTTGGCAGCTGCCCGACGCAGCTCGAGGCGCGAGAAGTGCTTCTCGATCTCCTTCTGCAGGCGCTCACCGAGCTGTATGCCAGGTGGCTCGAAAAAGCGGATCTGAACGACTTCGGGGTCGATCGCACTACAACCGACGTGAACACCGAGCTCATAGCTCTCGGCCTTGAGCAGGTGACGACTTATCGCGGCCGGTAGAACGCGCAGGTCGGCGACGTCGACGCCGGTCGAGTTGAGTCCCGAGATCATCGCCCGCTTGATCATCCGGCAGGCGGTCGGCGCCTCGCGGCTGGTGATGACGCGGGCTCCCTGCTTGAGTGCCGTGCCCGCAGCCGCCGCCAGGCGTACGGCTACTTCGGGTGTCAGGTCGACGTTGACGAGCCCGATCACGCCATCCTGGCCAAAGAGCCGCGTGGTCGCTCGTGACTCCCAGATCAGGTTCTCGTGGATCTGGGCGCCGGACTCGACTTCCTTGTACGGATAGATGTGCACGCCCGGCCAGATGACTCCCTCGGCGCCGATCGTCACCTCGTCGCCGATCGCCACGCCTTCGTGGATGCGCACATGCGAGCGGATGTCGCAGGAACGGCCTACCACCGAGCCCTCGATCAACGAGTTCCGACCGACATAGGTGGCCGAGTCGAGCACCGAATGGGATACCCGCGCCCGCTCGCGCAGCGTGACGCTCGTGCCGAGCACGGAGTAGGCACCGAGACTCGCATCCTTGGCCAGGCGCGAGTAGTTGCCGATGAAAGCCGGTCCTTCGACCGACTCGAGATCGTCGATCTCGACCCCCTCCCCGATCCAGATGTCGCCGCGCAGACGAATGCCCGGGATCTTCAGCTTCACCTTCTCGTCGAGAGCGTCGAAGTTCGCCTGCCGGTACTGATCGAGGTTGCCGATGTCTTGCCAGTAGCCGTCGAGAACGCAGCCGTAGATCGGCCGGCCCATCTCGAGCAGGAGCGGGAAGAGGTCGGCCGAGAAGTCGAAGGGCCGGTCGGCGGGAACGTGACGAAGCACCTCCGGGTCGAGCACGTAGATGCCGGTGTTGATGGTGTCCGAGAACACCTGCCCCCAGGAGGGCTTCTCGAGAAAACGCTCGACCCGCCCGTCGGCGTCGGTGACGACGATGCCGAACTCGAGCGGATTGTCCACCGACTTGAGACCGATTGTCACGGCGGCAGCGCGCTCCTGGTGGTACTTCACCAGCTCGTTCAGATCGATGTCACAGAGCGCATCGCCGGATATGACGAGGAGAGGCTCCTCGATGTCGCGGGCGGCCATCCTTACCGATCCGGCCGTGCCCAGTGGCTCTTCCTCGACCGAGTACTCGATCGACATTCCGAGCGCCTCACCGTCTCCGAAGTAGGTGCGAATCGCCTGCGGCATGAAGGCAAGCGTGATCGTGACGTCATCGACGCCTTGAGCATGGAGAAGCTCGAGGATGTGCTCCATGCAGGGCTTGCCCACGATCGGCACCATCGGCTTGGGCTGGTTCGAGGTCAGCGGGCGCAGGCGCGTGCCCTCTCCCCCGGCCATGACTATCGCTCTCATCGCGCGATGACCACCTTGAGCGCGCGGGCGACGTAGAGCAGGCCTGCGCTCAGCGCCAGCGCCAGCCCCGCCCAGAAGATGTACAGAGGCCAGTCGCTGCCCTGCTTGGTCAGGAGAACGAAGGCCAGGCCCGCGTACAGCAGCCAGGTGCCGGCCTTGCCGATCTGATTCACCTTGAAGTCGTAGCCACGCTCCATGACGAACCTATACCCACCTAAGAGGAGCAGGTCTCTGCCGAGGATGATGACGAGCGCGACGAGCGGTAGCCTGCCGGCATGCCAGAGCAGGATCACGGCCGCGTCGATCATCAGCCGGTCGGCGAGCGGATCGGCGAGCTGCCCGAAACGCGACTCGACGCGCCAGCGACGGGCGAGCCAACCGTCGATCTGGTCGGTCGCCCCGGCGACGCCGAACACGATGGCGCCGGCGATCGTCCAGCCCCGGTCGGAGCGAAGCACGAGAACTACGAAGACCGGAATCAACAGGATCCTGAACACCGTCAGCGCGTTCGGGATCTGAGCCTGTGAGCGGCGGAGCACATGCTCGGTCATGCGAGAAGAATACGTTCCGCTGCTCTTCGCGGCGTTTACCGCCGGGAATCGAGCTCCCGCAGGCGGCGCGCCGAGCTGATTACGGGCTGATCTGAGCGGCAGCCGTGTCGAGACTCTGAACGCAGGAGCTGCAGTAGGGCGCGAGCTGAGCAGCGGTCTCCGTGAGCTTCTGCTTCGACTCGGCGGCGCCGAGCAAGGCCTGCGAGCCCTGTACCGCAGTGATGTACTGCTGAGTCAGTTGGGGCAAGGAGCCAGGATCTGACGTCAGAGCGGTCGTCATGTTGGCGTTGATCACCGTCAGCGTGGCCTCCGCGCTCAAGCGGTTTCCGTTCGAGACAGGGTTGTTGCTTGCGCTCATGCAGCCTGCGAGCGCGAATGCGGCAACGAGGACGATTGCGATCCAGGCCAGGGAAACTAGAGTCCGGTTCACACCGTTGAAGTCGGCTGCGGAGAGCGATTACTTTAGGCTGAGTCGTACTGAACGCTACGAGGAAAGGCTGGGCGTGATGGCCGCGAGTGAGCACAAGTGCGCGAGCTGCGCAATGCGCAAGAGAGCAGAGAAGAATCCGAACAGTCTGCGTGGCCGTCTCTGGCGCTGGCATACGAGCTGGTGCCCGGGCTGGAAGGCCTATCAGCGTTCGCTTGCCGACGAGAAGTAGGCGTAAGAGGTGGACGCCGTTCACACGGCCTGGAAGAATCCGGGCATGCGCCGACTGGCGATCGCCCTCGTACTCACCGTTCTCTCGATCGCGCTGGCCGGTTGCGGCGGCTCCAGCGGAACGAAGGGAAAGGCCTCGGCCACGAGCACGTCCCTCCCCTCCTCCGTCCTCAAGCCCAACCTGGCGAAGATCGTGCCGGCCAACTATGTCGTGCAGAAGATCCGCTACGCGACGCTCACCGGCCATGCGGTGCCCGATGCCGTTGTCGTCTCGAAAGGGCCCCCGGTGGGAGAAGTCGGCTTCCATCCGGCCGAGTTGCAGGTGGTTTCCTGGGACCCCATCGCCAAGCGCTGGAACGTGATCTTCGACGCGCAGAAAGACCGAGAGTTCCAGCAGCAGTTCGGAACGACTGCCAGCAACGAATACATCAGCGCTCCTCCCGACTCGCCGGCGGCGAGCACGCCGATTCTCGACCGGACCGCGGAGGGCAACGTCAACCAGATCGCCTTCGTCCGCTTCGGGAGCGCGAAGAACATCGACCTCGTCTTCAGCACGACGCAGAACTACGGCGGCTCCGGGGTGCCCGGCGACCTGGTGGTGGTCGGCTTCCAGGGCAGCGAGGCCAGCGTCCGCTATCTCTGGTTCGGTGACGGCGGCGCGGGCTTCCGAGTCGTCGGCTCGGGCCAACACCAGACGCTCGCGGCAAGCGCACAGTTCTGGACTCCGGTCGATGCTCACTGCTGCCCGGTCCGGGCCTACTCCTTCGTCGTCGGCGAGGACTGCGGAGCACATGATCACCTCTATCCGCGACAACCGACCCTGGCTCGGCCTGTTCGTCAAGGCGCAGCACGAAATGGCGTCCGACTCGCCGCTCGACGTGGTCGGGGTCGTTCCGGGCTCGCCGGCGGCCTCGCTCTTCCAGAAGGGCGACGTGATCACCGCGCTCGTCGGCGCGAAGAGGTCGAAGGATCAGGGCATGCTCGGTTCCGCACTGGTCGATCAGGTAGCCCTGATGAAGCCCGGTTCAAGTGCCACCTTCAACGTCGAGCGAAACGGGGCGGCGACGACCGTCACCGTCAAGCTGGGCTCCTACGTCGAGCCCTCGGCTCAGAGCGCCTCGCCGCCGAACAACATCTCGATAATGGCGATCTAGGCGATCCAGCCGCCGCCTTTAGCCCTTCTTTACTCGCCCTTGCGAACGTCTTCCCATGAGAGGCGCGAATCAGATCTCGGTGTTATTCCGCCCTCGAGTCCCCCGCAGTCGGAAGCACGAGCTGCCGTAGCCGCGCTAAAACGGCTCCAGGACGGGACTCTTCGCTGAAGGTCATCCTCGCGATCGGCACTCTGCTGATCTTGCTTTTCGCTCTGAGTGGTTGCGGCGCCGGAAAGGTCACGGTTCCCAACGTGATTGGCAAGGATCCACAAACGGCTTACGACCTCCTGCACAAAGCCGGGCTGAAGGTGTCGATCGACAACTCCTTCTCCTACCACTCGTCCAACCATTACTCGGAGGCCGTGCAATCTCAGCAACCGCTCGCCGGTAAGGTCGTGAGCCGTGGCACAAACGTCTCAACTTCGTTAGGAGCGCCGGGTAATTTCGGCGAATTAGTTATCGGTCCATCTTTGTCGGGTGCGGTTAGCTCTGGGTCTACCTGCTCCGCATCGGTGAAAAGAGTTCCCAATCTGACCGGAAAGCCGTTGGCTGAAGCCGCCGGCTACTGGTCGAAATGCTCGCCGGATTTTGATCATTTCCTACCTTGCGCCGCTGACCCACGCGAGCGGGAAGTACTTGACCGACAACTACCTAGTCATGTATCAGGGGCCGGCCGGCGGTGCGCCAGTTCCTGAGTGCCCGGTGTTTATTGGTCGTATTAATCAGTATCAGAGCCCTAGTAGGTGCCCGCAGATCGAGTCTCGTGGTGGCGACTCCATCTCGGCTGTCGGAGCTTCTTCAGCACAAGGCCGAGCGGCGCCAGGCGGCGATCGCGCTTGTCTTCAAGACTCAGGGTCAGCCCTGGAGCGGCCAGCCGTTCCCGTCCGGCGAGGCTGCACACGACTGCAGCATCGCCACCGGTCGCGCCGAGCGCCGGCCTGAGCGTAAAGGGCCAGTGCGCAACTCAGCCCGAATCCTGGCCGACCACTCGATTCGCGTCAAGATGCACGAGACCTGGCCCTCGACATCCTTCTACGTCCAGACCTGTACCAGCAAGACCGGCGGGAGCTGCTACGTGCCGCCGGCCTTCTCGTATCCGGGCTCGACCGTCGTCCATGCTGGAGGTGAGTGGATCTTCTCCAATTCCCTCTTCGTCAAGGCATGCGGCGACTATGCCGGTTCCAGTCGTAGCTGTGGCCCGCCGGCTCCATCCAGCAAGTGGCTCAGCTACACCTACACCTACTCGGTGACGCGAGCCGGGCAGATCGAGGATCCGCCCGGCTGGGGAGACTTCCCGCCCCAGTTCGTTCACTAGCAAGGGCGCCGGCCGCAGGAAGACAACGTGTAACAGCGGCACCTCGGTGAAACGGCTCAGCACCGAGGTGCCGCGGCACTCTGAGCTCAGCCGATCATCAAGACCTGTGGGTCATCCGGGCTGACGCGCACGGGCACGGTCGAGCCCGGCTGGAAACCGGCGATCGCGAGCCGGGAGACGACCTGTGTGAGCGTCGCCGCGTAAGGTTCGCGGCCGGGAACAGTCACGGTCAAAGCGAGCTCGATCTGGGGGTTTTCGTTGATGGTCACGCCGGTGTCGGTGACGGTGTCGATCGTCGCCTGCCCGACGATGCCGGAGGCCATCAGCATCTGAGCCTTCTGCTGCTGCTCGGCGATGTCGCCCATCATGGCGTTCGCCTGGGCCACGCCGTCTTTCATCGCCCGGAAGCCGCCCACCACGCCGCGGTGCTCGGGCGGAGTCATAGCCTTGCCCTGCTTCTGCAGATCGCGCATGTCCTTCATGAATCCCACGTTCAACCTCCCTCTGTCGTCTTGTCTTCACTTTTCGAAATCTCGTCGGTCAGGTAGCGGTTTCGGCGCGGTCGCGGCGATCAGCTGCGAGAGTCCGGCGGCCGACAGCATCGGCTCGGTGTCGGAGCGTGACGAGCGCCAGCTCCAGATCGCGAAGGCCAGGTAGATAAGCCCCATGACGATGAAGATCGGGCCGACGGTGTAGCCGGCCAGGGCGCCTCCCTGAGCCGAGCTCGGCGCGGTCAGGCCGCCGTACAGAGCCACTGCCCCGAGCGCGGTGAAGCCGATCCCCATCGGCAGGCTCATACCTATGCTCGCGATTCCGGCGCCGATCAGCGTCAGGAAGATCGACCCGGCCAGTATCCCGATCCACATGCCGGTGCCGCTAGGGCACTGGCGCGCGATCTGGTAGGGCGTGTTGCCCGAGGCACAGGTGCCGACCTGCATGAGGCGAACCAGCGGGTAGGAGACGCCCGCCAGCCCGCCGGCGAACAACAACAGCCCGATCAGCACTCGCAATACGCGCGAGGGCCGAGGTTGCCGCTCACGGCGCTCGCGCTTCTCCTCGCCGGCGCCGGTCGCGCGATCGACGATCTCGCGGAGACCGTCACCGCCAACCGGCTTGCTCGAGCCTGATTCGTCCATGGTCATTCGCTACCCGCGCAGCCGGGCAAACATAACAGCCTGCGCTGCGTAAGTTGGCATCGCGACACAAGACGATCGCCCTATCCGGACAGAGCTATGCGCGTGAAGTAGGCACCTAGATTCTGGGGGCCTTATGACTCAGGAAGTCCTTCGCTCGAATCCGGCCGTATCGCCCGTCGTTTGCCCATAGGTGCAGCGACCTCTCGGTCGCCTCGCTTAGTTCCGTGGTTAAGGAGCCTCGTACGAGCCGAAGAGTGCGACGGCTTCTAGCGCGGCTGCCGCATTCCTGAAGCGACGAGACTCGCACCTGCTCCGATTCCGGCGCCCACGACGACGATCGCGGCGGGATCAGCCCAAGCTGGCTTGTAATAGTGAAGAAGGCCACATACGGACACCGGGAGACGGATCACCGCAGTTCTGGACCTGCTTGTAGCTATGAAATGCGAGGCCACCAGCGAGGGCCATACCAATCAGAACGACGCCCAGGAACGCTCTTACGGTCAATCCACTCATTGTCGATCCCAGTCGGGACGGGGAGATTTGAACTCCCGGCCTCTTGACCCCCAGTCAAGCGCGCTAACCAGGCTGCGCCACGTCCCGTGACACCGACCTTAGCGTGCCGGACCTCGCCTCGCTGGAACGACGCTGGACTGCAGGATGCGCCCGTCCGCGTCGCTTGTCCGTACGTCTAGTACTGTCCTGCGCGCCGCGGCCGCCACCTCCTTTGCCAGCCCCGCCCCAGCGAACCGAGTCGCTCGTACGGGCGGCCCTCGTTCAGCGGCTAAACGGAGAAAGTGACGTCAGTGCTACTCGCTGGAAAGGCGCTTATAAAGGCGGTCGACGAGGTCGGGCATGCGCTCGAGGCGCTCGGTGATGACGCGGATGCGGTACTCGCGGAAGTGCTCGGGCTCGACTCCGAGCGCCGCGGCGATCGTCGCGATCACCTCGTTCGCCGGGACCGGACGGTTGCCGTGCACGATGTGGTTGAGGTAACCGGCCGAGAGCCTCGTCTTCTCGGCCAGGCCGCGGTAGCTGACGCCGAGCTCCTCCATCAGCTGCTCGAGCGCCGGGCCGAAGGCCTCGTCGCTGAAGCGGCGGCGGCGGTTCGGGCGCCCGCTCACGCGAGCAGCTCCACTACCTGCGCGGCGGCCTCGCCGGCGGCAACTCGGCGCTCTTCGCCGCTCTGGAGTAGGCGTAAGTCGACCGCGCCGTCCTCGAGCGTCTTCTTGCCGACCGTGACTCGCACCGGCGCCCCGATCAGGTCGGCGTCGGCGAACTTCTCGCCCGGGCGCGCCTCTCGGTCGTCGAGCAGAGCCTCCAGGCCCGCAGCCGATAGTGCCGTCGCGATCTCCTCGGCGGTTGCGAGCAAACTCTCTTCCGCCGCCTGAAGTGCGACGACCTCTACGTCGTAGGGCGCCAGCGAGCGGGGCCAGACGATCTTGTTGCCGTCGTGGTTCTGCTCGATCGCGGCGGCGACGACGCGGCCCGGACCGATTCCATAGGAGCCCATCACGATCGGATGCTCTTTCCCGTTCTCGTCCAGGTAGTTGGCGGCGAGCGCCTCCGAGTAGCGCGTCCCGAGCTTGAAGATGTTGCCGATCTCGATCGCCGGCTCAACGCTGATCCGGCCGCCGCAGTGAACGCAGGCGTCTCCGTCCATGACCTCGCGGATGTCGGCGAGCTCGGGCTCGTAGTCGCGCCCGGCCTCGACTCCGAGCAGATGGAAGCCGTCGCGGTTGGCGCCCGAGACGAACTGTCCTTCGCGCAGCGCCTCGTCGGCAACCACGCGGACTTTCACCCCAACGGGGCCGAGCGAGCCGCCGGAGGCGCCGAAGGCCTCCTGGATCTCCTCGGGATGAGCGGGCCGGAACTCGCCGCCGAGCACTGCCGCCATCTTCAGCTCGTGCAAGCGGTGGTCGCCGCGAACCAGCCCGAGCACCAGCTTGCCGTCCGGCCCGACGACGGGCATCGCCTTGGCGGTCGCGCGCGGATCGATCGAGAGGAACTCGGCCACCTCTTCGATCGTGCGGATCTCGGGCGTCTCGACCTCGCGCGGCTCAGCGAGGCGCTCGGGAAACTCCGGGCTGCTCGGCACACTGCGGGCGGCCTCGACGTTGGCCGCGTAGTCACCCTTCTCGCAGAGCGCGATCTCGTTCTCGCCCGCCGGGCAGGGCGCCAGGTACTCGTGCGCCACCTCGCCGCCCATCAGGCCGACGTCGCCCTCGCACTCGTAGAAGCGCAGCCCGCAGCGCTCGAAGATGCGCCGGTAGGCGCCGGCGTGCTTCCAGTAACTCGCGTCCAGCCCTTCCTCGTCGCGGTCGAAGGAGTAGGAGTCCTTCATCACGAACTCGCGCACGCGCAGCAGGCCGGCGCGCGGCCGAACCTCGTCGCGCCCCTTGACCTGGAAGTGGTACCAGAGCTGCGGCAGCTGCCGGTAGGAGCGGATCTCGCGGGCGTGGAAGGTCATCGTCTCCTCGTGCGTCATGGAGAGCACGAAGTCGCGACCGTGGCGGTCCTCGAGCCGGAACACCTCGGGGATGTCGTAGCGCCCGCTCTCCTGCCAGAGCTCGGCCGGCGCGAGCAGCGGCGCCAGCATCTCCTGGGCGCCGATCGCGTTCATCTCCTCACGGATGATCCGGACGACCTTCTGGTGCACTCTCCAGCCCAGCGGCAGGAAGGAGAAGAGCCCGGCTCCGACCTGGCGCGCGTAGCCGCCGCGCACGAGCAGGCGGTGGCTCGGAGCCTCGGCGTCGGCCGGGTCGTTGCGAAGGGTCGGGATGTGAAGCTGGGAGAAGCGGTCCATGTGTGCCAGAACTTACCGTGTGCGCGGTACCGCCTGGGCTGAGAAGTGCTACCGGCTCTCGTCGGCTGCCGCGGCCGCTTCGGCCATCGCCTGGTTGGCCGGCTTGACCGTTCGCGGGCGCCGCGGGCGGACCATGCCGCCCTCGATCCAACTGTCGAGCTCGCCGAAGAGCTCGTCGATCAGCCCTTCGCTGGGCACCTTGCGCAGAACCTCGCCGTGCGCGTAGACAAAACCGACGTCGCGTCCGCCGGCAATTCCGAAGTCGGCCTCGCCCGCCTCGCCCGGGCCGTTGACGGCGCAGCCCATCACCGCCACCTCGAAGGTCTGCGTGTAGCCGCGCAGCCTCTCCTCCACCTTCTCGGCCAATGCCTGGGCGCCGACGTTGTCGCGGCCGCAGGTCGGGCAGCTGATCATCACCGGGCCACGCTCGCGCAGTCCCAGCGCCTTGAGGATGCCCCAGGCCACCTCCATCTCCTGAACCGGGTCGGCGGTGAGCGAGACGCGAATCGTGTCGCCGATTCCCTCGGCGAGCAGCGTGCCGATTCCGACCGCGCTCTTGATCGTGCCGCCGAAGACGGTGCCGGCCTCGGTCACGCCCAGGTGCAGCGGATAGGGAACTTTCTCGGCCAGCATCCGGTAGGCACGGATCGTGTCGGGCACCGAGGTGGACTTGACCGAGATCTTGAAGTCGCGGAAGTCGAGCTTCTCGAGCAGCTCCACCTCCTCCAGCGCGGCGTCGACCAAGGCCTGAGCCTGGTCCTCGTGCGCCAGAGCGTGCAGGTGCTCGGGCAGCGAGCCGGAGTTGGCGCCGATGCGCAGCGGCGTGCCGGCCGTCTTGGCCGCCCTGACCACCTCGGCCACCTTGTCGGGGCCGCCGATGTTGCCGGGGTTGATACGCACGGCCGCCACGCCGGCCTCGATCGCCTTCAGTGCCAGCGAGGCGTTGAAGTGGATGTCGGCGACCAGCGGCAGCGGCGATCGGCGCACGATCTCGGGCAGCGCCCCGGCGTCGGGGAGACCGGGAACGGCGCAGCGCACGATCTCGCAGCCGGCCGCGGCGAGCGCCTCGATCTGAGCCATCGTCTCTTCGACGTCGCGGGCTCTCGTGGTCGTCATCGACTGGACGACGACGGGAGCACCGCCGCCGACCTTCACTCCGCCGACCGAGATCTGCCGGGAACTGGCCATGCAACCGATTCTAGAGACGCGACTGCGTCCCGGGACTAGCCGACCCGGCCGATGTCGTTCGTGATCCCGAGCACGAACAGCAGCGCGACGAGCGCTATCCCCACGGCCGAGACGCGCTCGTAGACCTCGCGCGAGACCACGCGGCGGCGCGCGCCCTCGATCAGCGAGAAGGCGAGATGGCCGCCGTCGAGCGGGAGCAGCGGCAGCAGGTTGAGCACGCCGAGCGAGAGGCTGATCAGGCCGATCACGAAGAGGTAGTCGGAGACGCCCTGCCGGTAGGCGTCGGAGGAGCTCTGGACGATGCCGATCGGCCCGGAGACCTGGCTGCCGCCCTTGCCGACGAAGAGGCGCCCGAGTCCCTTGACCACGATCTGGTCGATGATCCGCCCCGTCAGCCGAATCGAGTCGCCGAAGGCCGTCGGCAGCGAATCGGCCTCGTTCATCGGCTTGACCGACCGGAGCTGCACGAGCTTTCCCTGCCGCCGGACGGTGAGCGCCAGCGGCCGTCCGCCCGAGCCGCCGATGCGCTTCGTCAGGGTCGATCCCGTCACCGCCTGCCCGTTCACGGCGACTACGACGTCACCCGCCCTGAGCCCGGCGCGTTTCGCCGGCGAGCTCGCCAGCACCCGCTCGACGTGAGTCGTCGTGGCGCCGCTCTTCTTCGCCGTCACCTCGAAGCCGAGGCGATAGAGGTCGAGCGTGTAGAGCGAGGCGAAGATCACGATCGCGACGAGGATGTTGGTCACGGGCCCGGCGCCGATCACGACCAGGCGCTTCCAGGTGGGCTGGCGCCAGTAGGCATCGGGCGCGAGCGAGTCGTCCAGTTCCTCGACACCGCGACGGGCAAAGCGCGAGTTGCGGGGCGAGAGCTCGCTTCCACCGAGCTTCTCGTCCAGACGGGCCAGATCGACCGTCGCTTGTCCGAAATCCTCACGCTCGAGCGAGCTCTCGAGCGCCTCCAGCGGCTCCGTCAGGCTCTCGTCCTCCGCCGCCGCCGGGCGGAAGTAGAGCTCCGGGTCGCGCCTACCCGGACGGAACATGCCGGGGATCTTCACGTAGCCGCCGAGCGGGATCGCGCCGATGCCGTACTCGATTCCCTTGTGCTTCACCTTCGCCAGCGCGGGCGGGAAGCCGACATAGAAGCGCCGCGGCCGCATTCGCGTGGCGAGCGCTGCGAAGAAGTGCCCCGCCTCGTGAGCGAGCACTAACAGGGCGAGCCCGATGATGGCGAGGGCGATACTCACGACAACGAGGAGATCTTCCCCAACTCGTCGGTTGCGATGCGCCTGGCCGCGGCGTCCGCCTCGATGAGCGATTCGATGTCGTTTAGCGGCGAGCTGTCCGCGCGCCCGAGCGTGCGCTCGACGACCTCGGCGATGGCGAGGAAGGGAAGCCGTTCGGCGAGGAAGGCTGCCACGGCGACCTCGTTGGCGGCACTGTAGGCGCAGGGGGCGCTTCCGCCGGCCTGTCCTGCCCGCCGCGCGAGCGAGACGAGCGGGAAGGTCTCCTCGTCGAGCGCTTCGAATTCGAGCGTCAGGCCCGAAGCCAGGTCGAGCGGCTCGATCGGCGTTGCCGCCCGGTCTGGATAACTGAGCGCGAAAGAGATCGGGACGCGCATGTCGGGATAACCGAGGTGAGCCAGCGCCGCGCCGTCGCGGAAGCGCACGAGCGAGTGGACGATCGAGCTCGGGTGCACGATCACCTCGATCCGCTCGTACGGGAGCCCGAAGAGGAAGTGCGCCTCGATCACCTCCAGCCCCTTGTTGGCGAGCGTGGCGGAGTCGATCGTGATTTTCGGGCCCATCTTCCAGGTCGGGTGTGCCAACGCCTGCTCGGGCGTCACCTGCCCGAGCTGCGAGCGGCTGCGTCCCCGGAAAGGGCCACCAGAGGCCGTCAGGACGATCGAGCCGACCTGTTCGGCCGTTCTTCCCTCCAGGCACTGGAAGAGAGCAGAGTGCTCGCTGTCGACCGGGAGGAGCAGTCCTCCACCCCGCTTCCTCGCAGTCAGGGCCAGCTCGCCGGCGGCGACGAGGCTCTCTTTGTTCGCCAGCGCGAGGGTCACGCCGTGCTCGAGCGCCCAGAGTGTCGCGCGGCAACCGGCAAAGCCGACGACGGCGTTGAGAACGAGATCGGGCTCGCAGGCTTCGAGCAGCGGAACCAGGTCTCCACCGCTCTGGAAGTGCTCGACTCCGAGCTCGGCGGCGAGCCCGGATAAATCGCTCGTCCCGGCCGCAAGCGCGCAGAGCTCGAGCCCCGGGTCGGCGCCGATGATCTCCAGCGCCTGGCGCCCGATCGAGCCCGTGGCGCCGAGTAAGGCGATCCGCTTCATGCTGGGAGTCTACGGGCGCCGGGCAGCCAAGTCGGTCTGCCTACTCAGACGACGCCGAAGGCCACGAGCACGAAGAACGAGGCCATCCCCGCGAAGAGCAGCGAGTCGATGCGGTCGAGGATGCCACCGTGGCCGCCGAGCAGGCGGCCGGTGTCCTTGACGTGCATATCCCGCTTGAGCGACGACTCGAACAGATCGCCCAGTGCCTCGGCAACGGCGATGATGGCGCCGAGAAGAAACGCCTGCGAGATCGAGAGGAAGATGCCTCTGTCGCTGTAGAGCGCGAAGAAGGACACGGCGATCGCAGCCACCACGCCGGCGAAGAAGCCCTCCCAGGTCTTCCCCGGCGACAGTACCGGCGAGAGCTTGTGGTGCCCGACCAACCGGCCCATGCCGTAAGCAACCGAATCGGCGGCGAAAACGGCGAGCAGGACCGTGAAGGCCGCCAGCTGCCCAAGATGATGACCGCGCTCGGGAATAGCGCGGATCAGCTCGAAGGAAGCGAGGCCGCCGCCGATCCAGGCGACCCCGAGCAAGGTCGAGCCGATCGCGATCGTGGCCGGTTGACGGGTCGTGGCGATTCCGTACTGAGCGAAGGCGAAGAGAATGGTCGCGTACAGGCCGCCGATCGCCCACGGGAGGCCGCCGAGCTCCGCTCCGAGCAGCGTCAGCACCACACCGGCGTACCCGGCCAGGACGAGCGGGTGTAACGAGCGGATAAGCATGTAGTACTCGTGCAGCCCGATCAAAGCGGCCAGCGCGAGTAGAACGAAGAGCCACCAGCCACCGCCCCAGACGAGCGCCAGCACTATCGGCAGACCTATCGCCGAGACGACGAGGCGCGAGGCGAGCGGCGACAACTAGCGCCCCACCGTGGCGGCCGCGGGCTGCACTAACGCCCTCCGAAACGCCGCCGCCGGCCCGAGTAGGCCTGCAACGCCGCGCGTAGATCCGCGGGCCCGAACTCCGGCCAGAGCTTGTCGACAAAGGCGAGCTCGGCGTAGGCGATCTGCCAGAGCAGGAAGTTCGAGATGCGGGACTCACCGGAAGTACGGATGAGCAGGTCCGGGTCAGGCATCTCCGGAGTGCCGAGGAAGGAGGAGAAGACCTCCTCGTCGAGCTTCTGCGGATCGACGCCGGCCTCGAGCATTCGCCTCGCGGTCTCGACGAGCTCGGCGCGGCCACCGTAGTCGAAGGCGATCCAGAGGTCGAGGCGCTTGTTCTGCGCCGTGGCGTTCTCGATCTTTTCCATCGCCTGGCGCAGGTCTTCGCTCACACGGTCGCGACGCCCGATGAAATGGGTGCGAACGCCCTGCTCGGCCAGATCCGTCAACTCCCTGTCGATCGTCTCGGCGAGAATCGTCATCAGCGCGTCGATCTCGCCCTTGGGCCGCGACCAGTTCTCGGTCGAGAAGGCGAACACGGCAAGCGAGCGCACGCCCAGCTCGATGCAGGTCTCGACTGTGCGCCGGAGCGCCCGCGTTCCAGCCCTGTGGCCGGAGGCGACGGGCAGCCCGTGTCGCCTGGCCCAGCGTCCGTTGCCGTCCATGATGATGGCCAGAGAGTGGGCGCTCGCCGGCAGCTCCTTCTCCCTGGCGACGGAGAGAGAGCGCAGAGCTCGCAGTCTTGTTCTAAGGCCTAGCATCGTGAACACCCCCGGCTGGGTCAGACCTCCATGATCTCGGCTTCTTTGACCTTGAGCAGCTCGTCGATGAGCTTGATGTGCTCGTCGGTGAGCTTCTGGGCCTTTTCCTCGGCGCGGCGCTCGTCGTCGCTGCCGATCTCACTCGAGCTCGAGAGCTCCTTCAGGTGGTGGTTCAGGTCGCGGCGAACGTTCCGCACAGCGACTCGTCCCTCCTCGGCCATGTGGCGGGTCAGCCTCACCAGCTCCTTGCGGCGCTCCTCGGTCAGCTGCGGGATGGGAAGCCGAATCAGGCGCCCGTCGTTGGACGGCGTCAGGCCCAGATCCGACTCCATGATCGCCTTTTCGATCGCTTTCAGCGAGCTGGGATCGAAGGGCTGAACGGTCAGCAGACGAGGCTCGGGCGTCGAGATCGTGGCGAGCTGCTGCAGCGGCGTGCGCTGACCGTAGTACTCGACCGCGACGCGATCGAGCAAGCTGGTCGAAGCGCGGCCCGTGCGCACCGTGTTGAACTCCGCGCGGATCGTCTCGATCGACTTGTCCATGCGCTGAGCGGCCTTGAGAAGCAGATCATCGACTGGCATCAGTCCTCCTCGTTGGAGATGATCGTGCCGACTCGCTCGCCGGCGGCAACACGCCTGATGTTCCCCTCGGCGAGCTCGAAGACGTAGATCGGCAGGCGGTTGTCCATACAGAGCGAGAGAGCCGTCGTGTCCATGACCTTCAGGCCCTTCTCGATCGCCTCGAGATGAGTCAGACGAGGCAGGAAGTGGGCGCTCGAGTCGCTGTTGGGGTCGCCGTCGTAGACGCCCTCGACTCCATTCTTGGCCATCAGTATCGCCTCGGCGCCGATCTCGAGCGAGCGCAGCGCGGCCGCCGTGTCGGTGGTGAAGAACGGGTTGCCCGTCCCGCCGGCGAAGATGACGACTCGCCCCTTTTCCAGATGGCGGATGGCGCGACGGCGAATGTAGGGCTCCGCCACCTCCGAGACCGCGATCGCGGACATGATCCTCGTCGTACCGCCGGCCCGCTCGATTGCATCCTGCAGGGCCATCGAGTTGAGCAGCGTCGCGAGCATGCCCATGTAGTCGCCGGTGGCGCGATCCATGCCCTCGGCCGCCGCGGCCATGCCGCGATGGATGTTCCCGGCCCCGATCACCACCGCCAGCTCGTGGCCGTCCTCGTGCACCTCGAGGATCTCGCGCGCTATCCGATCGACCGTGGCCAGGTCGATGCCGTAGCTGCGCTCACCCATCAGCGCCTCACCGGAGAGCTTGAGCAGAATGCGGCTGAAGGACATCTCGCCCGTCTCTCTACTCGCTCCGCATATCGTCGCTGCCGACGCTCACGCCCTCACTCTGACAGGGAGAAGCGACGGATTGCAACGACCTTCGCTCCCTGCTCGGCGAGCGCCTGGTCGACAGTCTTGCCGGCGTCGTGTATCCAGGCCTGCTCGGCGAGAACCTGCTCGGCGAAAAGTCGCTTCTTGAGCATGCCCTCTACGATCTTCTCGCGCACCTGCTCGGGCTTGGAGACGACGTCCGGCAGCTTCATGTAGACGTCGCGCTCCTCGGCCACGAGCTCGGCCGGGACCTCGTCGCGCACGAGGTAGCGAGGATTGGCAAAGGAGATGTGCATCGCCAGCAGTCGCCCGAGCTCAACATCTCCGCCCGAGAGCTTGACCAGCACGCCGATCTTGTTCGCGGGCGGATGGACGTAGCCGGCGAGCAGCTCGCCTCCGCCCGCCTCGAAGCGCTCGGCACCGCGCACGACGATGTTCTCGCCGATCTTCGACACGAGCTCGACGCGGGCGTCCTCGAGCGACTCCGCCGATTCGGGCCCCTCGGCCTCGACACGCTCCAGCACGCTGCGAGCAAACTGCTTGAAATCGGTGTTTACCGAGACCGGCTCGCTCTCGCAACCGACGGCGACCATCGCCGCGACGCTGCCCTCGATGCTCTGCAGGACGACACCTTCGGTGGTGGCACGCGCGGCGCGCTTGCCGGCCTGCGCCATTCCCTTCTCGCGCAGGAGCTTGCGTGCCGCCTCGAGGTCTCCCCCGGTCTCCTGCAGCGCCCGCTTGCAGTCCATCATCCCCGCGCCGGTCTGCTCGCGTAGTTCTCTCACCAGGTTGGCCGAGATATCAGTCACTGTGCCGACTCCTTCTCCTCGCTCGCTGCCTGCGGCGCCGGCTCTTGCTCGTCGGCGGCAGGCGTGCTCTCTTCGCTCACCACCGGCTGGACGGGCTCGGGCGTCTCGGTGACGACCGGCTCGTCCGCGGCGACATCCGGAGGCTCGGCGGCGACCGGAATCTCTACGGCGGCAGGCTCATTCGCAGGACCGTCCGGAACTTCCACGGCGACGGGCTCTTCCGCGGCGGCGGTCTGGCCCTCCATCTCTTCCACGGTCGTCTTGCTCTTGCCCGCCATGATTCCGTCCGCGATCACCCGCACGATCAAGTTGCAGGAGCGGATGGCGTCATCGTTGCCGGGGATGACGTAGTCGGCTTCCTCGGGGTCGCAGTTTGTGTCTACCAGCGCGACCACGGGCATGCCGAGCCTCTGCGCCTCGCGCACGGCAAGCTGCTCCTTGCGCAGGTCGACGATGAAGATGGCGTCGGGCTGGCGACGCAGATCGGCCACGCCGCCCAGGTTCGCCTCCAGCTTCTCGAGCTCGGCCAGCATCGCCAGCCGTTCCTTGGCGGGCAGTAGCTCGAGCTGACCTTCTTGCTTCAGCCGGCGCAGCTCGTGCAGCCGCTCGATGCGGCCCGAGATCGTGCGCCAGTTGGTCAAGAGACCGCCGAGCCAGCGGTTGCTCACATAAGGCATGCCGACTCTCGTAGCCTGCTCGACGACCGCATCCTGGGCCTGCTTCTTGGTGCCGACGAAGAGCACCGTTCCGTTCCGCTCGGCCACGTTGCGCACGAACGAGTACGCCTGCTCGAGCAGCTCGAGCGTCTGCTCGAGGTCGATGATGTAGATGCCGCCGCGCTCGGTGAAGATGTAGCGGCGCATCTTCGGGTTCCAGCGTCGAGTCTGGTGCCCGAAGTGGACGCCTGCCTCGAGTAATTCCCGCATGGAGACCACTGACACGGGTGCGCTCCCTTCTTGTTGGTTTCTCAGCACATCCGGTGGAGACGGATGGAACCAGCCTCTACAGACCGGCACCACCACCCGCCCGACCCACCGGGTCGTAGGGAAGTTGGATGAAGCTCGCGCATTCTAGCGTTCGCCGGCGCGGGCGCGTGCCAGCGCCCGCTCGAGATCGGCCGGCAGCGGCGAGCCGAGCTCGATCTCCTCGCCGCTGAGCGGGTGCCGGAAGGCGAGCCGGCAGGCGTGCAGAAACTGGCGCTCCAGCCCGAGATCGTGCGCCACCCCGTATACGGGATCGCCCGCCACGGGAAGGCCGATCGCCGCGAGATGCACCCGTATCTGGTGAGTACGACCGGTTTCCAGGCGCACCGCGAGCAATGCGTGGCGGTGCAAGAGCTCGCGCAGCTCGAAATGGGTAACCGCCTCGTGCGGCTTGTCGGTCTCGAGCGAGCGCCTGGTCGGGTGCCGGCGATCGCGACCGATCGGGGCCTCGATCGTGCCTCTGCGCGAGCGAGGTCTGCCGCAGACGAGCGCCAGGTACTCGCGCTCGATCTCGTGCCGGCGGACGAGCCGGCGCAAGCCGAGAAAGGCTGCCTCGCTGCGAGCGACGACGAGTAGCCCCGAGGTGTCCCGATCGAGCCGGTGAACGATGCCGGGCCGCTCCGACACGTCCCCTCCCTGCGCGCCGTAGGCGACCAGCGCGTTGGCCAGTGTTCCGCTCGAACGGCCGGCGCCCGGGTGAACCGAGATACCGGCGGGCTTGTCGATAACAAGCAGGTGCTCGTCCTCGTAGACGAGAGTCAGCAGTCTCTCCTCGCGCTCGAGTGGTGCCCGCTCCGGCGGCAGTTCGTACTCGATCGTCTCACCGCCGCGCAGGCGCTCGCTCTTGCGCGCTTTGCGACCGTCGATGAGCACCTCGCCGTCGGCGATCATGCGCGCGGCCAGCGCGCGCGAGCCGATCTCGGGCACGGTCGTGAGGACGAGATCGAGCCGCTCGCCCGCTAGCTCGCTAGCGACCTGCAGGCTTGCTCGGCTCAATGCTCGAACGCGGTAAGTAGCGATCGGGAGCGATCAGGAAGAAGATCAGAGCAGCCACGCCGAGAACGATGAAAGAGTCGGCGAGGTTGAACGACGGAAAGAAGCCGAAGTCGATGAAATCGGTCACGTAACCGTTCGTCACTCGATCGAACAGGTTCGAGACGCTACCGCCGACGACAAGCCCCAGCGCCGCCGGCAGCAGCGGATGCCGCGCGCCCGAGTGTGCGAAGAAGACGACCATCCAGAGCACCACGGTCGAGGTCAGGACGATCACCAGCGAGGTGGACTGCGAGAAGAACCCGAAGGCGATGCCCGAGTTCTGAACGTGGCTGATCTTGAGCGGGCCCGCTATCGAGACGCTCGAGCCGAGCGCCAGGCGGCTGCTCACGAGCCACTTGGTCAGCTGATCGGCACCGATCACAGAGAGCGCAACCAGGGCGAAGCTGAGCCAATGCCAGAGCCCGGCCCCGAGCTTCTTCTCGGCGACCGAGATCGGCATGAGCGCGTCGGGCGAAGAGCCGACCCGTACCTCGGGCAGTTGCCTGGCCTGCTCGCTCAACCGCGTTCCTCGCGCCTCTTGCAGTCGATGCAGAGACTCGTCCACGGCAGCGCGACCAGCCGCTCGGCGGTGATCGGAGCCGAGCAGGATACGCAGAGACCGTAGTTCCCTTGCTCGATGCGCTCGAACGCCCGCGAGATCGCCTCCAGCCGCTCCTGCACGACCTCCTCCAGGGAGTAATCGATCTCCCTTTCCAACGTCACCGACCCGGCCTCGGCGAGATGCTCCTCCAGGCTGCTCAGCTCGAGCGCCTGCTCTTCCTCGGCGCCGGGGTTCTCCGCGTGCAGGTACTCGAGCGCAGCGCTCAAGCGCTCTTTCTCGTCGAGTAGCGACTTCCGGTAACCCTCAAGCTCGCTTGCCTTCATTTGCCTCGCCTTCTCCCGCCGAGGCGCCCAGCTGGCGCTCGCTCTCCTCGGCGTCGATTCCTGTCACTTCCACAATCTTGTCACGAGCGGTAACTCCGGAAACGACCCGGATCTGCGATCGAGCGACTCCGAGCGTCTTGCCGAGAAGCTCGAGCAGGGCTTCGTTGGCTCTCCCGGACTCCGCGGGAGCGGCCACCCGTATCTTCCACCTCTCTCCATAGCGACCGACTACGGCGCTCTTCCTGGCGCCGGGTGAAACGCGCAAGGAGAGCCGCGTCTGCGCCCCCGACATATCTCTCAGTATAGGAACTTCACCGCTGCCGAAGTCACGTCCGAGACGCGGCGAGACTACATCGAGCGTTCTGCCGGCCTACCAGGGAAGAACGACGCGCTGCCCCGGAGTCAGCAGCACGCTCTGCCCGAGATGGTTCCGCTGCTCGAGATCCCAGACGCCCCTGCGCGCATCACCGCCGTAGAAACGTTGAGCGATCGACCAGAGAGTATCTCCGGATTTGACGACATAAGTACCGCTTTGGCCCGACGCCCCGGAAGCATGCGCCAAGCCACCCCAGAGGGCGACCAGAAGGAGAGCGACCAGAACGAAACGCGGGAACATGTGTTCGCCATGGTATAGCGAACGCGTGTTCGTGTCAAGGCGTCACGAGCACCGGCTCGATCGTTCCCTCGGGCGAAACCAAAAGCTCGAACATCGTTGGCCCCAGAGTCGATCGCGGTGCGGTCGGGCTGCCGGGGTTGAGCACCAAACGGCGCGTGTAGCGCTGAATCTCGGGCACGTGAGTGTGCCCGAACACGATGGCGTCACAACCAAGGAACGACTGCTCGAGGCGCGCCCGCCGCCCGAGCGCAGGGCCGGGATCGTGGACGAGGCCGATACTCGTTCCGGCGACCTCGACCACACGTCGTGCGGGTAACCGCTCTCTGAGCGAGATCTCGTCCATATTCCCTCTCACCACCTCGACCGGTGCCAGCTGCTCCAACTCGTCGAGCACGGCCGCCGCGACCATGTCGCCCGCGTGCAGGATGAGATCGGCGCTCTCGAGACGGCGGAGGCACCAGGCCGGAAGTGCTCGGCGGCGACGTAGGTGCGTATCCGAAAGGCAGACAACCCTGACCGTTCCCATCGCGACATCGTCGCACGATCGGTCGGCTCGGGCGCTCGGTCGAGTGGGCGCCTGCGAGCGAGGGGCCGCGAGCAAGCGCGAAAACGGCGCGGGGAACGAAAACCCAATATCGACGTCATGACCAGCGCGGTTTCGGGGATGGCGTTTTCGACCGGTTTCCTCAGACTGTGATGTGATGGCCGCGATCGATTTCCCCCGAGCGCGGACGCAGCCGCCGCAGGCTCGCGACCGCAGACGTCTGAACGCACAGGTCGCCCGGATGGTGAACGAGCTTCTCCTGCTCGTCGCCCGTTCGCGCGAGTTCATCCCGCTTCGCTGCGAATGCGGAGTGCTCGGCTGCCCGGCGCCCGTTGTCATTCCACGCGCCCGCTTGTCGTCGATTCGCGACGAGCCGGGCGTGTTCGTCGTCGCGCCCGGGCACTTCGTCGATACCGCCGGCGAGCTCCTCGCCTCGGATCTCACCTACGCCCTGATCAGCTACCGCGACATCGGCCCGATCCTGACGACGGAGGCCGAACTGGCCGACCTCGTCTATCACTCGCTACCGCGGAACGCCGGCGCCGAGGCTTTCACCGAGCTGGAGCGAGCCGCAAGCTGACCCGTCCCCGGATCCGATTCGAATCCGGCCGGCCTCGAGCAGACGAACACGGCGCTAGCTCTTTTACCGATCCCCCCTTGCATACGCGCGGTCGCCCGCCCGCCGCGATCCGCATGGCGGTCGATGCGCCGCAGTAGATCATCGATGCCTTCTCGGGTCGCTGGGGCGGCGCTGGCAAAGGGGGCAAGGATGCTGAACGCAGGACAGTACTCAGGTACGGACAAGCGAAGCATCCGCAGAATCCTGCAGTCCAGCGTCGTTCCAGCGGCCTGAGAACGCGCCCGGCAGGAATCGAACCTGCGACCTCGCGCTCCGGAGGCGCGCGCTCTATCCCCTGAGCTACGGGCGCTTGCGACTCAGTCTAGTGATCGAGCTCGAGTGGTCGCGGCGGCGAGTCGGCGGACATCGGCGTCAACGAGAAGGGTCAAGCACACCCGGGGGGATACCCCAATCTATATGTATATGACAATATTCGCGTGAGGTCGATCTTCATACGGTTGAGATCTGCCCCTGGACAACCGGCGCAACGCTAGAGGCGTGGCGACGGTGGCAGATCTTCCAAGGTGGGGAAGCGGAGCAGGCGGCGCTCCGCTTCCCTTGTTTCTCGCCTGCGACAGAGCCTCGCTCGAGTAGCCGAGGCTGCGTCGTGGTTGCCAATGTGCCCCAACGGTGCTAGGGATTGACTGTGTCGCTACTGCGGCGAACGCATAAAAGCGAGTTGAAGCCGATCGACGAGGCCGAGGCGTACGCCCGCTGCCACGGCAGCCGCGGCGACGAGGTGCGCATCATCAAGGTCGAGCCGAGGCGCGCACGGTACGAGACCGACCGCTCCGGCGAGCGCCTGCGCGCGGCCTTCGAGAACCGCCTGGACAAACGCGAGCCGGACGAGGAGATCGAGCCCCCGCCCGACGAGCCCGACAGCGACGCGCTGCTCTGATAGAAGAGCTGCCATGACCGATCCACTCTGGGCACCCTGGCGGCTCGAGTACGTCTCCAGCGCGAGCGAGCAGACGGGCTGCATCTTCTGCCAGGCCGCCGCCGCCCCGGACGACGAGACTTCGCTGGTCGTTCATCTGGGCGAGCAGGCGTTCGTCCTGCTCAACCGCTTCCCCTACTCCTCCGGGCACCTGATGGTGGCGCCGCTACGACACGTCGGCGACCTGCGGGAGCTGAGCGCGCCGGAAGCCGCGGAGATCCACAGCCTCGGCACACGCGCCCTGGATGTGCTCGGCGAGGTCTACCGGCCCGACGGCTTCAACATCGGCTGGAACCTCGGGCGCAACGCCGGTGCCGGAATCGCCGACCACGTGCACGAGCACGTCGTTCCGCGCTGGCAGGGCGATACGAACTTCATGCCCGTCCTGGCCGACGTGAGAGTCGTGCCCGAGCACATCCTGGTCACCCACGCTCGGCTCGTGGCCGCCTGGGACGAATAGTCCGGGACGCCTCCGATCCCAGTCGGCAGCAAGCACCGTGCCTGTAGCATCTCTCTGGAGAGGAACAGCCGTTCCTCTTTTTCGACAAGGGCGTCTACGAGGGCAGACTGAGTAAGGACTCGCTTCGGAGGGAAGGCCCCACGGGTGTCGCTGCGACCGCCCGACCGGGTGTCTGAGTCTGACTCGAGCTCGAGGTACCGGCGTGCGGAGAGAAGAAGGAGCTGCGACCGCGGTGTGCGCCAGGCACATGATCACCGCAACATCTTCTCTGGCGGGTCCAGCCGCCTTGCCCTCCAAACTAACTGCTTCGGGCGGCGATCGTCTCGGGACTCGTGAAGCGCATGGTCACCAACCCTCTCGATAACGCTCAGAGCGCGCGGCAGCCTGCCGATACATTCGGAGTGAAAGCGGCGACCACAGCACTCGATCCGGACGAGCTCGAAAAGCGCAGAACGGAGCGTGCTCGCGGCACCTTCATGCTCGCGCTCAGCGACGGCTGCGCAGCCACGCTGGGCCACCGTTTCGAGGCCGTCATGTTCGACTGGGACGGCACCGCGGTCACCGATCGCAAGGCCGACGCTAGCGAGTTGCGGGAGCTGTTCGGCGCGCTCGTCGACGCCGGCTTCGACCTAGCAGTCGTCACCGGCACCCACATCGGCAACGTCGACGGGCAGCTCGGGCTGCGCCCGCACGGCCCCGGGCGAATCATCGTCGCCTGTAACCGCGGTTCCGAGGTGTACGAGCTCACCTCCGTCGGCCCCGTCTTGCTCCAGCGCCGTACCGCCAGCAGCGAGGAAGACGAGCTGCTCGATCGGGCCGCCGAGCTCGCCAGCGCGCGCTTGCGCGAACGGGGGCTCACAGTGTCGGTCATCTCCGATCGCCTCAACCGGCGCAAGATCGACCTGATCCCGCTTCCGGAATGGGCCGATCCTCCGAAAGCCCAACTGCCTGAGCTGCTGAAAGCTATCGAAGCTCGGCTGGCGAGCGCCGGCATCACGGGATTGCCCGAGGCCGTCGAGCTCACTCGCGCCTGCGGGCTCGAGGTCGGGCTCGGCGACCCGCGTGTCACCTCCGACGCTAAGTACGCCGAGATCGGCCTCACCGACAAGACCGACTCCGCGCGCGACGTTCTCAGCTGGCTCGAGCAGCGCGGAGTGAGGCCCGAGCAGACGCTGATCGCCGGCGACGAGTTCGGCCCGCTCGGGAACTGTCCGGGCTCCGATTCGCTGATGCTCGTGCCCGAGACGGCCGGCGCCGTTTGCTTCTCGGTCGGGCCCGAGCCGGAAGGAACTCCGCAAGGCGTGCTCGATCTCGGCGGCGGGCCCGAGCTTTTCGCCGACATCCTCGCCGACCAGCTCCGGCGGCGTCGTGAGGGCGAGTTGCCGCAAGCGGTTCGGGAGGAGGGCTGGCAAGTCGTCGTCGACGATCAGGGCGGAGGCGAGGAGACCGTTCGCGAGACGATGCTGACGCTGGCCGACGGTCAGATCGGCACGCGCGGATCGCTGCTCGGCGGATCGGTCAACGGACCGACGGTTCGCGTGGGTGGACGCTATGCGGGACGAGGTTCCGAAGAGGAGTTACTGGCAGCACCGATCTGGAACAGGATCGAGGGCGCCGCGGCCGAGCACGTTCGCCGCGTGCTCGACATGCGCACCGGGACACTTCGCCACGAGCTCGTGAACGACGACGGCTCGAGGCTCGACGCCCTGCTCTTCCACTCTCTCGCCCGACCACGAACCGCCTGCCTGCGCGCGCTGGGGCCGCAGCAGATGCTTGCCTCCCCCGCGCCGCTCGCCGCTCCCGAGCAGGAGGGAACCGAGACGAGCTTCCATCGCCTCGAAGACATCACGATCGCAGAGTCGGTCAACGTCGAGCGGGTAGTCGCGGCGGCGGTCGAGAAGCGGGATGAGCACCTACTGGAGCGGATCGCCGAGTACGGCGGCAGCGAGCTGGAGTCGCTGGCCTCGCTTCAGGCGGCGCGTGAGGCCGGCTTCGAGCGCCTCTTCACCGAGCATCGTGAACGCTGGGGCGAGCGCTGGCTCGATGCGAACATCGTCATCGAAGGCGACCCGGAGCTTCAGCTCGCGGTTCGCTACTCGCTCTTCAGCTTGATCTCCGCCGTGCCGGACAACGGCGAGGCGGCGGTCGGCGCCGGCGGACTTTCGGGCCCCAGGTACCGCGGCCACATCTTCTGGGACACGGACGTCTTCTCACTCCCCTTCTTCGCCGCCACGCATCCCGCCTCGGCGCGCGCGATCCTGCGCTACCGGCTCAACCGGCTCGAGCCGGCTCGAGCCGCGGCACAGGCCTGCGGGCGCGCAGGCGCACGCTTCCCCTGGGAATCGACCCGCTCGGGGCTCGACGTGACGCCGCAGCTCGGCCGTCTGCCCGGTGGCGCGGTCATCGCCATCCGCACCGGCCGCCTCGAGGAGCACATCACCTCCGATGTCGCCTGGGCCGCCGACTGCTATCTCGCCTGGTCCGGCGACGAGGCCTTCGCCGGTGAGGCGCAGACGATCTTCGTCGAGACTGCGCGCTACTGGGCCTCGCGAATCCGCTTCGACTCGCTCGGCGCCGGTCACATCTACACGGTGATCGGGCCCGATGAGTACCACGAGCCGGTTGACGACTCCAGTTTCACGAACGTGATGGCGCGCTGGACGCTGCGCCGCGCCGCTCGCTCGGTGCAAGACAGGCCGCGCGCCGACGTCGGCGAGAGCGAGATAGGCCGCTGGCTCGAGCTCGCCGATCGCCTGACCGACGGTTACAACCCGGAGACCAAGATCTACGAAGAGTTCGCGGGCTTCAACAAGCTCGAGCCGATCATTGCTGCCGAACTGGGCGAGCGTCCCTTCGCAGGCGAGGCCCTTCTGCCGCTGGAACAACTCCGCAACTCACAGGTCGTCAAACAGGCTGACGTGGTGCTTCTCCACCATCTCGTGCCCGACGAGGTCGCCGAGGGCTCGCTGGAGCCTAATCTCGCCTTCTACGAGCCGCGCACCTCGCACGGCAGCTCGCTCTCCCCTGCCGTCTTCGCGCTTCTGCTGGCTCGCACCGGCCAGCTCGAGCAGGCCGAGCACTACCTGCGCATGTCGGCGAACTTCGACCTCGAGGACCGCAACCGAACCAGTGACTGCGGCCTGCACACGGCGACCATGGGCGGCACCTGGCAGGCGCTCGTCTACGGGTTCGCCGGCTTGCGCCCGCGCGAAGATGCGCTCACGGTGGACCCGCACATCCCGAGCCACTGGCAGGCACTCGAGCTGTCCGTCCGCTTCCGGGGCGTGCGTGTGCACGTCCGGGCCGAGCCCGAGCGAGCGCTGGTCTGGGCCGATGCGCCGGTGCCGATCGCGCTTGGAGGAAGCGACACGATCGTCGAGGCGGGGCCCGACGGAATCGAGCTGAAAGCCGAGCTGGGCTCGTCCTCACGCCTGCCGACCTGGGTCGTGGTTTCAGAAGACGTGAGCGAAGACCGGCGCGCCAACGGCGAAGCCGCCTAGCCGGCGACGACGACATACGCGCGGCAGCTCGCCCGACCGAGCTCGAGCACGCCCGCGACGAAAGACCGCATCGCCTCAGGTGCGGTCTCGGCCTTCCCGAATCGATCCTTCTAGAAGACCAGCGCCGTCGGCGAGTCGAGTGGCTCGAGCTCCGACGACTCGAAACGCGCCCGATATTCCTCGAGCGAGGTGAAGGGACGCCAGAGCGGCCTGTCCCATTCGCTTCCGTGACACATCGGGCAGGCCGGCGGCGGTGCTACAAGAGCCACTCCGTAGCCACATTGAACACAGATGTAGTCAACCTTGTGATCAGAGACGGTGTCCACCAGCGGCATAGAGGACTCCCCCCACCAGAATTCAGGTTTCTTTCAGGAATTTTAGCTCTATCGTGATTCCTCAGGCAGACCGCCAGATCCGCGTTTTATCCGCATATTGCGGGTTTTCTTGCCAACAGGCGGCTTTTTATAGCGGGAGCGCTATTGGCTCGACGGCCCGGCCGTACGTGGCAACCGTTTTCGCGCTCGGCGTCAGCGCGAGTCCGAACGAGCCGTTCCATCCCTTGTACCAGGGCCACGTTGGCGTCTACGGAGAGGGCTCAACGGTCGTCTTCGACAACGGCTTGATCGCCAGCGTTTTCTTAGCTGATCGGCTCCGCGCCGTCTCGGGCTAGGGAGTGATTCGGGTGACCGGACCGAGCGCCGAGAGATTAGGCTCGTTGTTACTAAATATGGTGTCGGTAACGGTGTAACTCGTATCGACTATCTCTATCTCCACTGCTCCGGCTGCGGAACCGAAGTTCACCCCTAACGGACTAGAGCAGTTGTGCTCGCACAAGAAGTGGCTGTGGAGCACCACCAGATAAACGCCTGCCTTCCCCTGCCCTGCTCTGTTATCGAAAGCCACTCGACTCGCCACGGCTCTTGTCGTGGGCACGATCTCTATGCTCGTAACGTGGTAGTCGACGCTTTCGGCGCTGGCCGCGTCGATTACCTGTATCAATGCTGACCCGGTAGGGGAAGGAGGCGCGCCCGCGGCAAGGGCCCCTCTCGACACCGATACGTTCCTCCCGGCCAGCGAAACAACCAGAATCACAGAGGCGACGACGATCGCGAGACCGAGTGCGAGGGCTAACCGGTGGTGCGCCTGGTTCTCCCCAAGGAGCCGGTCACGGTGGGCTTCTAAGCGACCGGGAGGAAACTCGCGACTATCAGGGAGATCAGACCTGTACATACGCTCGACAATATTGTCATAAAGAGCAGAGCGGGCAGAAGTCGTTTTAGCTCGCTGAGTTTTCGAGCGAGTAATGCCCGCGCCAGCACCCTGCGCACAGCATCAGTCGAGCCGTGTCGGTTGCAACGACCGCTACAGACGGGCGGCGGCGTATAAGTACTGCAATGAAGAACGCGACACTCCTCGCAGTGACCATCGCGGCGCTCGTGCTCTCCGCCGCAGCGTTCGGTAGCTCACGGCAGGCGACATCCACACAGCCACAGCCGAAGTGGGTCACGAAGGAGGCAGGCTCACTGCGGAGGATGTTTGCCGGCGATCCGAAGCCGGTGTCCATCACCTACCGCCGGGGGCCGAAGGCGTTGATCGTGACGCTGAGATTCAGCCGCACCGTCGTCTGCGAGAAGTGTTTCGGAGTCTGGCGGAATCCCTCTCGCGGACGGAGCGTGGCTGTCACGCTCGACCCACGAACGCACGACGTGATCTCGTTCTACCTGCCGCGGCGCTGAGACCGCTTCAAGGAACTGATACGACGGTTTCGTTTGCGCGTACGGGCTTGCCCGGAACCAAACGCTTGCAGAACCGCTTGCACCTGGCTCGTCGGTGGTCTTGCACATAAAACGAAAAGCCCCGACTAGCGGGGCTTTTCTTTTTAGCGGACGACGGGGATCGAACCCGCGACCTCCGGCTTGGGAAGCCGATGCTCTGCCAGCTGAGCTACGTCCGCGCGCCGAAAACGATAGCGCACTGCCGGGAGAGCCTCGCTCTCGTTCCGGAATTCGGCCCGAGGCGTGCCGACCTTAATCGCTCGGGGCGAGCGCGGGCGACCGCTCGCCTACTTGAGGCAGTCCCGCCACCTCGCCGACCGCGCTCTCGGCCGGCTCGTTCAGGATCACTATCAAGCCGGCGACCAGCACCATCGCTCCCCCGATCGCAACCGCCGGCCCGAGCCTTTGCCCGAGTATCAACCAGGCCAGGAGTGAAGCCGAGACCGGCTCGATGTAGGAGAGAAAGCCCATCGCCTGCGCGGTCACGTGACGCAGGAGCGTCAGCCAGATGAGACCGGAGAGCGCGGTGAAGATCACGCCCACTATCGCCAGGAACCCGAGCTCACTCGCGCTCGGCAGCACGCGACCGCTGAAGGGGAGCACCGCGGCGAGCGAGACCAGAGCGAAGACGTCGATCCAGAAGGAGAGCCCGATCGGATTGACCTCGCGCACGATGTGCTTCTGGATGATCACGAGAATCGCCAGCACGAAGGCGCCGCCGACACCGACCGCGATCGCCAGCGGCCTGATGTGCCCGCTGCCGTTGCTGTCGAAGGCGATCAGGGCGAGACCGCCGAGCGCGATGGGCAAGGAGAACAGGACGGCGCGACTGAGGCGCTCGGGCAGGAAGAACGGGGCGAGCAGCGCCAGGAAGATCGGCGAGGTGTAGGTGGCCAGCACGGCCACGGCGACCGATGAGAGCTTCATCGCCTCGAGGCTGCAGAACCAGATCAGCGCCAGCCCGGGCCCGAGCAGCACCGTCCAGCGCCCCGCCTTGCCGAGCCGGAGCAGATCCCTTCTTCCGCTGACCACGGCCCCAACTCCGAGCGCGACAACGCTCAGCGCGATACGCCAGAAGACGATCGAGAGCGCCCCCAGGCGAAGGTGGTCGGCGATGATCCAGATGAAGCCCCAGGAGCTGGCGAGAGCCGCGACAGCGAGGTTCCAGCGCATGCCTCGATGCTACCGGCGCCGTCGCCTATTCGTATAGGAAGCTAGATCCGCCTGCAACAACTAGACGTCGGAGATCAGATCGTCGGGCTCGCTCATCGCCTCGATCACGTCGAGCGCTTCCTCCATCTTGCTCTCGGGCACCAGGACCTTCTGCGGGGCATCCTCGTTGCTGGCGGGGTCGCTCTCGACCGCGCACTCGAGCTCGCACTCGATACCGGCCTCGCGCAGGATCGACTCGAGCTCCTCCGCCTCCGCGGCATCGGCAGCGACAGCCACCTGCACCATTCTCGTCATTCGCTCTTCTCCTCGTCCCCGGTAGCACGAACGGCCGGCTGCGGCCCGGTCTCACTCCCATCGCCGGGGAGCGCCCCGCCCTTGATCAATCGAGGCTCACCTCGCTCCTGAAAGGGCAACTCGATGATATCGAAGTCCTTCGGTGCCACCGTGGCCGCGAATAGAGCGCGTGCTTCGCGCAACACCTCGGGCCCGAAGTAGCGGGTCGAGAGGTGCGTTAGCGCAAGCATCTTCACGCGCGCCGCTAGCGCGACCTGGGCCGCCTGCACGGCCGTCGAGTGGCACGTCTCCTCAGCCCGATCAAGCTCCTCCTCACAGAAGGTGGCCTCGTGGATGAGCAGATCGGCATCGCGAGCCGCCTCGACCACGGCGCGCGCCGGGGCGGTGTCGCCCGAGATGACCAGCCTGCGCCCCAACCGGGCGGGGCCGAGCACCTGCTCGGGCCGGATCACGCTGCCGTCCGCGAGCGACACGGTCTCGCCTCGCTGCAGGGCTCCGCGCTCGCGCCCCGGCGGAACTCCGAGCGCATCGGCGCTCTGGACATCGAAACGGCCGGGCCTCGGCATCTCCGCGAGCGCATAGCCGAGCGCCGAGACGCCATGCTCCACGGCAAAGGTCTCGAGCACGTAACCGTCTCGCTCGAACCTCTCGCCCGGCGCCAGCTCGACCAGATCGAGAGAGAAAGTCAGGCGTCCGAATATCTTGCGCAGGCTGCCGAACAGACCGTTCAGGCCGGGCGGCCCGTAGACGGTCAGCGGAAGCTCGCGACCCCGCAAGGAGAAGGTCTTGAGCATCCCCGGCAAGCCCAGGTAGTGGTCGGCGTGATAGTGCGTCAGGAAGATCTCGCTCAGATCGACCAGACCGAGCGTCGAGCGCAGGAACTGGCGCTGACTGCCCTCGCCGCAATCGAAGAGCAGCCGCTCGCCGCCCCGGCGAACGAGTAGCGCGGTCGGGGAGCGCCTGGCGGTAGGCATCGAGCCGGCCGTGCCGAGAAAGACGACATCGAGATCCACGAGCGGATCTTAGGGCCTATCCCGTAAGGGATACGCGACCGAGGCGCTCGGTCGCGTCGAGCAACGGCGTTGCGCGTCCCTATCGCGGCACCGGAGCGGCGACTCCGTTTGCCGTCATCCCGGCCATCACCTGCCCGGTCGCCGGCTCGCCGGGCTCTCCGGCCGGGCGCGGCGGCGGCGGTTGTGCCGTCGGAGCCGGCCATTGCGCAGGAGCGACCGGTTGAGCGGGTGGAGCGACGGGCGCCGCTTGCGGCGGCGCCTGAGCGGGAGGCGGAGCGACGACCGGACTTACCAGTGGCGTCTCGAGAGTCGATTCCTTCGAGGCGGACTCCTCCACGAGCGACTCGCCGCCGAGAGTTCCCAGCACGGCAACCAGCTGGGCGCGAATCCGGTTGATCTCGGCATTCAACCGCTCGCGCTCGGCCATCGCCTCGCGCAGGATCTCTCGTGCCTCGGCGCGGGCCTCGCCCAGCACCGACTCGGTCTCGCGTCGGGTCTGGTCGGTCATCTGCTGCGATGCCCGTTCGGCTGAGATCAAGGTCGTGCGCAAGAGCTGCTCCAGCTCCCGGTAACGAACCAGCTCCGTCCCCAGCTGCTCGATCTTGTCGGCGAGGTCGGCGCGGTCACGCCAAACGTCTTCGAAGCTGTTGACGATATCCGCGAGCAAGTCGTCGGTCTGCTTGGCCTGGTAGCCGAAGAGCGCCTTGCGGAGGCGGATGTGTCTGATATCTACGGGCGTCAATGCCATTGGAATGCCTCCTTATCCGAACTGCGCGAGCACCTCGTACACCACTCGATCGACCAACCAGAGCGCCAGCACGGCAACGATTGGAGATAGATCGATCGCTCCCAACGACGGCAACACGCGCCGAAACAGGCGCAGATACGGATCGCAAGCGTCAAAGAGGAAGCGCCGAATCCGATTCAGGTTGCGGTTGTAGGGCAGCGGTATCCAGGAACTCAGCACATAGAGAAAGATGATCAGCGAGTAAACGGAGACGAAGACGTTCACCAGCGTCATCACCTCGGAGACGACTGAGCAGAGCATCGTCAGGCTGGCCTCGTTGCCCATACTGCGTCAATTCGTCCCGCCGGCGCTCGTTCCTACGCCGCTGCTACGACTCTCGCCCGGAAGGTTCAGCCCTGGTTGAAAAAGCCGCGCTCGATCATGCGGGCGCGTTCCTCGGCCGAGACCTCTACGTGCTGGGGCGTGAGCAGGAAGACCTTGTCGGCCACCCGCTGCATCCCGCCGTCGAGTGCGTAGGTGAGCCCGCTGGCGAAGTCCACCAGCCTCTTCGAGAGCTCGCTGTCCACTCCCTGCAGATTGAGGATCACCGGAATGCCTTGCTTGAAGTGATCGGCGATCTGCTGGGCATCGTTGAAGCCGCGAGGAATGACGAGGTGGACGCGTGCCGGCGAGATGCCGTCGTCGGCTACTACCGCGGGCCGCTCGACACCGCGCAGGCGGGCGGCCGGGCGCAGCGCGACACCCCGCTGGCGCGGGCTTTCGGGCTCGCTCCACTCATCGATCTCGGCGCCGCGATGACGCGGCGTCAAGCGCCGAACGTTTGGCCGTTCGCTGTAGGTACGTTCGACCTCTTCGGTCACGTAGCCGTCCTCGTCCCAGTCTTCCTCTTCGGCTATGCCGAAATAGACGAGCGTCCGGTTCCAGACGTCCGCGAACCCCATATGAAGCGATTGTAACCGCCAGCGCGGTTGACATCGGAGAAAGTGTCATCGGGCCTAAGTTGACTTTAAGGCAACACTGTGAGAAAGTCACCCACTGTCGAGATCGAGATGAGCCGCCGCTATTTCGAACAAGACGGACGGAGAAGGCCGCCACTGTCCTTCGCCTCCGACGTCGACCGCCGCCTTACCAGACGTTTCGCCTGGACCGATGAACGCTGCGCGACCCCTCGAAGGAATTCGATCGATCGCGCTCAGGGGCTCGCAAGCACCGCCTGAGGATCACCCGCGAATGTCCTCAAGAATGTCCTCAAAGCACTGGAAACGTCGACTCGGGCCAACTCACGCCCTGCTCTCCCCGGAGCAGCTCCGCGCCGCTCACCTCTTGCACGAGCAGGCTCGGCTCAGTATCCCCGAGCTGGCACGGCGGGGCTACGAGCAGTGGGGCTACTCGAGCGCTCATTCGGCCACCGTGGCTCTGTACAGGCTCTTCCAGCGCTACGACTACCCGCCGCGCTCTCGGGCCGAGGCGAACAGGTTGCTCGCCGCGAACGAGGCCAGGCGCTGCCAGGGCGAGACGATCTACGGTCGCCCCTGCAAGCGCTCGGCTATGATCGGATCGAGCTTCTGCCCGTACCACCAGGCGGGCGAGGTCGAGCAGCTGGCGCTGTAGACTCGCCGCGGTGATCGAGCGACGAGAACGCTGGGAAAGAGCTCTCGCCTGCACGCGCGCGCAGCTCGTGCTCGAGCTCTGCGCCTCGGTCGCCTTCCTTGCTTGCGGAGTCGCTCTTCGCCCTCGCCCTTCGAGCGCTCTGATCGCGCTGGTCGGTCTCGCTGCCGGATTCATCGCCCACAGCTGCAACCGCCTCGTTCTGGCTCAGCCGCCTCTCGTGCGCCGCATCGACTGGGACAGCGAGCCCCGCTCACCTTCACCGCCGCGGAACTTCAGCGCCGGCCTGCTCGTGGCGGTTCTGATCCTGTTGGCTCTCGCGGCGGTGTATACGGAAACCGACGGTGCGGCTACCAGCTTGCTCGCCTTCTTCGGCGGCATGTTCCTGGCTTACACGCTGGTCACGGCCGCTCAGCGCTCCTTCCTCGAGCGCGACTTCGCGCGCCGTCTCTCCGCGCTCTAGCTCCAGAGAACGCTGCCGACCCGGATGAAAGTGGCGCCTTCGTCGGCGGCGACAAGGTAGTCCTGACTGGTTCCCATCGAGAGCTGGGGAAGATCGAAACGCTCGGCCAGCTCCCGCAGGCGCCGAAAGTAGGGACGCGAGGCCTCGGGATCGTGGGCGAGCGGCGGCATCGTCATCAGGCCGCGCACTTCGACGCCGGCCTGACGGCAGAGCTCGAGGAAGCCCTCCAGATCTTCGGGGGCGATACCGGACTTCGTCTCTTCCGCGGCGAGATTGACCTCGACCAGCGCCGGAATCTTCAGCTGCCGGGCCGCCGACTCGCTCGCCAACGATTGGCAGAGCTCGCAGAGCCCGCTCACGAGCGCCGCCTTACGGCTTTGCAGGTGGCCTATGAAGTGCCAGTGGAAGGCTGCTCCGTAGCGCTCCTGCTTCTCTGCCAGATCCTGAGCGCGGTTCTCCCCCACCACCTCGATGCCCGCCTCGGCTAGAACGCCCATCTTCTCCAGCGCTACGTACTTGGTCGCCGCCACGACAGTGACGTCCGGCCCCACGCTTGCGCAGATGCCTTCGTAACGCTCGCGGATCTCCTCAGCCGATCGCACCGATGACCCCCTGGCGCCCTGTCTGGCCCTGATCGCGCCGGTGCGAGAAGAAGAGCTCAGGGTGGCAGGACGTGCAGATACCCACCCGCTCGACCTGGCTGCAGCCCGCGCTTGCGAGCGCCCTCTCGGCGGCCAGCCAGAGGTCGACACTACGGCCGCGCGCAACCTCGCGCCCGAACTGGTGACGAAAGTGGGCTGCCACCTCATCCGACACCTCGAAGCAGCAGGGCCCGATCGCAGGGCCGAGCGCCGCCCTGATGCGTCCACGCCCGAGAGCCCGCGTGGCCGACTCGAGCACGCCCGCCAGCAGCCCACGCCAGCCGACGTGGACGAGCGCCAGGCCCGGCCGCTCGCCGTCTTCGCGCGCCAGCGCGATCGGTACGCAGTCGGCGGTGACGAGCAGCATCCCCTGCCCGGGCTGCTCGCTCCAGAGCGCATCGCACTCGGGCAGGTCGAGATCCTCGGAGAGCAGCCCGCGCGGCTCGGCCAGGCGCGCCACGGCGCCGTGGAGCTGACGGGCCATGGTCGCGCGGGCCGGGTCGATCTCCAGCTCACGACAAAGCCGCGCGCGGTTCTCGAACACTCTTTCCGGCTCGTCGCCGGTTCGCTTGCCCAGGTTGAGCGAGGCGAAGACACCCTCGCTGACGCCGCCGAGACGGGTCGAGAAGGCGACCGTGTACGGGCCCGGCGGCCGCCAGCGATAGAACATCCCCTCCATCTCTAGGCGCCCTCGGCGATGAGTGACTTCGCCGCTTCGAGCTCGGCCTCGCGCCCGGCCAGCGCTCCGTTCAGCTTGCGCCGGCGCAGCTCGGCCAGGATCTCGCCCACCCGCGGCGACTGCTCGAGGCCCAGCTCGACCAGGTCGCCGCCAGCGATCTCGAGCTCGATCCCACTCAGGCGCTCGAAATACTCCTCGAGGGCCGGCAGGTCACGCATGGCAAGCGCGACGAGCGGCGCGTCCGGAGCCACCGGCTCGACCAGCGAGACGATCTCGGCCGGGCTGATCTCCCGTTGCAGGCGCTCGACCAGACGAGGTGCAAACACGACCGCAGCCACGATCTTCTCGATGTCGCGGCGGCGCAGGCGCAGGCGCCCGAGCCAGGAGTAGAGCTCGTAGGTGGGCAGGCGGCGGGCGAGCACGGCCAGTCCGGGTCGCCAGCGCGGCAATCCCGGCGTGTAGCGGTCACGCAGAACGTGAAGCCGCTCGACCAGTGCGGCCGCCTCTTCATCGGCGGCGAGGTGCGGATGGACGGCCGCGACGACACCGATCTCGGCCAGGCGCAGGATCGAGCGCGGCGCGTCCGGCTCGTCGAGGATGTCAATCAACTCGTCACGCAGCCGCGCCGACGAGAGATCGTCGAAGAGCCCCATCTCGACGCAGCTGCGAGCCAGCTGGGCGGCGTGCTCGTCCATGCGAAAGCCGAGCCGGCTCTCGTAGCGAACAGCCCGGAAGATGCGCGTCGGATCGTCGACGAAGGATAGGTTGTGGAGGACGCGCAGGCGGCGCTCGGAGACGTCGCCGCGGCCGCCGAAGGGGTCGACCAGCCGTCCGTAGTCCTCGGCCTTGAGCGACACGGCCATCGCGTTGACGGTGAAGTCGCGGCGGAAGAGATCCTCGCGGATGTTGGCGTGCTCGACCGAGGGCAGCGCCGCCGGCGCGTCGTAGAACTCGGTGCGCGTGGTGACCACGTCGACGCGCGCCTCCTCGCCGTAGAGGACAACGGCCGTGCCGAACTTCTCGTGCGCGCGAATGCGCCCGTGCAGCAGGCGCGCCAGCTCTTCTGCGAGCCCGATAGCGTCGCCTTCCACGGCGATATCGATGTCGAAGCTCCTGGCGCCCAGGAGGACATCGCGAACCGATCCGCCGACGAGATAGATGCCCTCGAAGGCGCCGCCGGCCGTCGCGATCGCCTTGCGCAGCGGCGTCAGCGACGCCAGCTTATCCAGCTCGGCTGCGAGATTGGCGCCGCCCGCGCGCGACGGCTCTCCGCGCAGCCCGATAGCCGCGAGCAGATCGCTGCGTGTGACGACCCCGACGACCTCGTTGTCCTCGACCACGGCGATCCGTCCGGAGGGTGAATCGACCAGCATTCGCCGCAACTCGGGAAGCGCGGTGGCAGGTGCGCAGACGGCGACCTCGAGCGCCATGATCGCCTTGACCGGCGCCTGGTCGAGGCCGTGCCCGAGCGCCTTGTCCAGATCCTCGCGGTTGACGACGCCGCGCAGCTGCCCGTTCTCGAGCACGAGGATGCCCGACTGGCGGTAGCGCTGACAGGTGGCCATCGCCTCGGCGACCCTGGTCTCGGGCTCGACGAAGCGCGGCGGCTTGGACATCACCTCGCTTGCCACGGTCGGCTGTGCGAGCGCCGAGTCGAGGCCGGACTCGATCGCCCGGCAGGCCTGCTCGAGCGAGAGCCGCGTCGAGGCGGAGGCGGCTCCGTGGTGGCCGCCGCCGCCGAGCAGCGCGGCCAGCCTGGCGGCATCGAGCTCGGGCACTCGGCTGCGCAGCACGGCGAGGACGCGCCCCTCCATCTCGACCAGGCAGGCGAGCGCGTCACAGTCGGTCAGATCGGCCAGCTTGTGAGCGAGCAGGGCGATGTCCTCGAGATAGCGCGGCCAGCTCGCGCTTGCGAGCAGAAGCTCGACACCGGCCGCCCGCACGGGCCGGGCCGAGTCGATCAGCCTGCTCAGAAGCTCGCGCTCCTCCTCGCCGAGAGCGGGGCGCAGGAAGTGGCTGAGCTCGTCCAGGCGCGCGCCGTGGCGCAGGCACCATGCGATCGCCTCCGCATCGCGCTGGGTGGTCGACGCGAAGCTGAGCGAGCCGGTGTCCTCGTGGATCCCGAGCGCGAAGGCGGTCGCCTCGAGCGGGCTCACGGCCAGCTCGCGCTCGGCGAGAATGCCGACCAGCGTCGTCGTCAGCGCTCCCTCCTCGGTCAGATAGAGATTCTCCGGCTTCACCCACTCCGGGCGAGCGCGCTCGTGATGATCGAAGACGATCTTCTCGACTGCCTGATCGAGCGCCAGCGCCTCCAGCTCGCCCAGGCGCGAGGCGTGCACCGTCTCGACCGCCACCAGACGGCGCACCTGCGAGAGATCGAGCGCTCCCGCCTCGACCAGCTCGAGCTCGTCGGCGTAGAGGCGCACGAACTCGCGCACGTTGCGCGACAGCGTCGGCTGCAGGACCACCAGCGAGCCCGGGTAGAGACGCCGCGCGGCCAGCATCGAGGCGAGCGCATCGAAGTCGGTGTTGGTGTGCGTGGCGATTATCGTCTCGGCGCGCATACCTCCATTGTGACCGCGAGACGAGCCGGAGGACGCGCTCAGTCGCGGGCGCCGGAACGGACCAGGGTCAGCGCCGCCAGCGATACGAGCATCCAGGCCGCTAGATAGGTGAAGGCGGCGCGCGGCGAGACGAGTGTCCAGAGCCCTCCCGCGACGGCGCTGGCGGCGAAGTTGCCGAAGCTCTGCACCGCGGCAAGCAGGCCGAAGGCCGAGCCGACCACCTCGCTCGGGGCAAGCCCCGCGACGGCCGCGCTCTCGGCCGTCTCGGCAAAGCCGATCCCGATTCCCGCGAAGGCGAAGAAGAGGGCGATCAGGACGATCGAGGAGCCGCTCGAGGCAAGCCCCGCGTAACCGACGGCGAAGGCCGCAGCTCCCAGCCCGAACACGAGCATCATGCCGCGGCGGTCGCCGAGACGGCCGCCAAGAAAGCTGGCCACGACGGCCGCCAGGTTGTAGCCGGCATATAGACCGAGCGCGAGATCGACCGCAGTCGTGTGACTGCGCCCCGGTTGTAGCACTTCGGTCGCCCGCAAGATGAGCAGAGTTGCCGCCGCGTTCCCCAGCTCGAAGGCCGAGACGGCCAGGAAGAGACGGCCCAGGCGGCCGTGTAGCACGGGGCGCACCTGAAGACGAAGCGCCTTCCGCTCGCCGCGCTTCGGCTTGGGGATGGCACGGATGCCGATCACGATCGCCAGAGCCGCGAGCAGCCCGGGAACAACGCTGACGAGGATCGCCGTGCGAATGCCGGCCAGGGCCACGAGCCCGATCGCCAGCAGCGGCCCGCCGATCGCGCCGAGGTTGTCCATCGCCCGCTCGTAGCCGAAGGCGCGTCCGTAGGTTCCCTCCGAGACGGCCTCGGCCAGAAGCGCGCTGCGCGAGGGAGCGCGTAACCCGCGCGCGATCCAGCCGGCGACACGGAGAGCTCCCGCTTGCCAGACGGCCGTCGTCGCTCCGATCGCCGCAGTGAGAAAGGCCGTGACCGTGTAGCCGCCGACGGCGGCCTTGCGCCGGCGTGCCGGGTCGTCGGCGATGGCGCCGCCGGCGAGTCGCGAGACACCTCCCAGCCCGTCGGCAACTCCCTCGATCAGACCGAGCGCCGCGGCCGGGGCCCCCAGCGTCGTCGTCAGGAAGCTAGGCAGGAGCGAGGTCGGGATCTCGTAGCCGAGGTCGGCAAAGAAGCTGGCGCCGCCGATAGCCGCGACGCTTCTCGTGAACCAGCGCCCGTCCTCGCCCGCCGTTTGCCTCTGCGCGTCCTCGTCGCTCATTGACCCGAAGAGCCGACCTATTCGGCCAGGGCTACCGCGTCGATCTCGACCAGGGCGCCGGAGGGAAGCGCCGCCACCTGCACGGTCGCCCGCGCCGGCGGAGCGCTGCCGACGTACTCCGAATAGATGTTGTTCATCACTGCGAAATCCGCCAGGTCGGCCAGGAAGACCGTCGTCTTGAGTAGGCGGTCGAGCCCACTTCCGGCCTCCTCCAGGATCGCCTTGATGTTCTCGAGCACCTGACGCGTCTGCGCTTCGATGCTCTTGCCCTCGAGCGTGGTCTCGCCGGGAACGAGCCCGAGCTGGCCTGAGATGAAAACGAGACCGCCGGCGGAGACGGCCTGGTTGTACGGTGCCCCTTGGAACGGGGCCGGGGCAGCCTCGGTGCGCACCACCCGCTTCTCTTTCATCTCCTCTCGCCCCTCACGCTGCAGGCGCTCTCGAGCGCCACGCCGAGCGCCTTGAAGATGGCATCGAGCACGTGCTGCGTATCGCTGCCCTCGACGAGACGAACGTGAAGGACGATCCCGGCGGCTTGCGCGAGCTCGCGCAGGAAGCGAACAGCCATATCGCCGGCGAGCCCTCCGATGTGGGCGGCCGAGAGGTCGAAGTTGGAGACCAGGCAGGGGTCGTCGCTCAGGTCGAGGGCAATGTGGGCAAGCGCCTCGGCCGACGGTACGTAGCCGGATCCGTGACCACGCGCGCTCTCCGCCTGAAGAAGGTTGGCCAGTACCGCCCCGAGAGCGCGCCCGGCGGAGACGACCTGCGCCTCGGCTGAATCAGAGGCGATCACGAGCGTGAGATCGAAATGCCCGTAGCGAGCCACGTGCTCGAGCAGGCCGTCGAGCACCGGGACGCCCGTCTCGACGTGAGCCTCTCCCGTTCCAGACGGCGTCAGGCGAACGGTACTGTGGGTCGCTGCGCTCTCGTCCGCGGCCATACGGGCACCCTAGCGAAGACTCGAATCAAACGAGAAACTCCTTCGCCTGGAAGCACCCGACTCCGTGATGTCTCGGCACGAGACCGGCACAGTTCCGTGCTCTTTTCCTCTCTACTCTTTACGCCCCGCCCACGCCGTGCCAGGAACTCCTTTCAAAATGACCTCCCGAGACGACGCCATGCAATGACGACGCAGTCCGAGCAGCGAGCAAGGCGAGATAGAGGTCGACGCGGCGCTCCCAGGGAGTAGCGAGCCTGGCGGATGATCGGAAAGTCTCAGGCAAAGGAGCGCTTATCACTCTTGCTCTCGTCTACAGAATCTACGCTTTCCCTCTCCCGGGCAGTTTCGACGAGAGATCAACGATCGCCAGTGTCTGGCAGGGGATCCTGTTTGTGCTCTTCTCCGGGCTTCCCTGGGAGGCGGTGCCGACCGAGCTTCAAGTCTCGGGAGTCACATGCTGGCGGCGGCTCGAGGAATGGCAGCGGAGCAGGGTCTGGCAGAGACTGCTTTCCGTGTTGCTGTGCCGAGCTCGATGTGCGTCAGCCGCTCAGACGAAGTACGCCTGATCGTCGACTCGTCGATCAGGCACCTGCCAATAGAAGGGGCCAAAAGCCACCGGGCGAAGCCCGGTGGATCGTGGCCGCACCGCGACCAAGCGCGCACCGATCGACAGACGGAGAGGGCACTCCCCTGAGCGGCTCACATCTTCGAGCTCGGCCAACATCAACGACACGGACAGCTCCTGCCAGACCCTGCTCGCTACCGATTCCTAGGCGCCGACCCGCTTGGCTCCCGGACAGGAAGTCTCGGTCGGATCGCGCCCATGACGCCAAGGCAGTAGAGCAAGACAGGATCCCCGAGCGCAGATGCTGAGCGCCCGGATTCCCGCCGAAACCGGCCGGGAGAGGGTAAGAAGCGTGATTCGCAGGCCAGAGAGCGAAGCGTGATTGAGCGCTCCTTTGCCTGGCTTTCCTATCTCCGCCGGCTCGCTACTCGCTGGGAGCGCCGCGACGACCTCCAGTCTCGCCTTTCTCCTGCTGCGGCTGCGCCGTCATCTGCTGGCGTCGTCTCGGGAGGTCATTTTGAAAGGAGTTCCAGGCACCGTGCGGAACCACTGCGCCCGCGCAAGCACGGGAACGGACGCTCGCTCCGGCTCGCAGCCCTAGCTGGAGACTCGCTCGATGCTGGCGCCGAGCGAGCGCAGGCGCTCGTCGATGCGCTCGTAGCCGCGATCGATCTGGCCGATGTTCCCGATCGTCGAGACGCCGTCGGCGCAGAGGCTGGCGATCAGCATCGCCATGCCGGCACGAATGTCCGGGCTTTCCATGCGGTCGCCGACGAGCGGAGCAGGCCCGGTCACGACCGCCCGGTGCGGGTCGCAGAGGATGATCCGAGCGCCCATCCCGACAAGCTTGTCGACGAAGAAGAGCCTGCTCTCGAACATCTTCTCGAAGATCAGCACGGTTCCGCGGGCCTGCGTGGCCACAACCACGGCGATGGAAGTCAGGTCGGCCGGGAACTGCGGCCAGGGCCCGTCCTCGATCTTGGGGATCGCGCCGCCCAGATCGTCCTGGATCACCAGCTCCTGCCCGTCGGGCACCCGCACGCTGCAGTCGTCGGCTTCGACCCGTACGCCCAGCCGTTCCAGGTGGGGCAGGATCGGGCGCAGATCCTCGCCGCTGCAGCCCTTTACGGTCAGCTCGCCACCCGTGACGGCGCCCAATCCGATGAAGCTGGCGATCTCGATGTGGTCTGGCGAGATGCGGTGCTCGCCACCCGCGAGCGCCGGCACGCCGCGGATGCGCAGCAGGTTCGAGCCAAGGCCCTCGATCTCGGCTCCGAGCGAGACGAGAAAGCGACACAGATCCTGTACGTGCGGCTCGCCGGCCGCGTTGCCGATGACCGTCTCGCCCTCGGCCAGGACGGCCGCCATGATCACGTTCTCGGTTCCCATCACGCTCGGCTCGTCGAGGAAGAGTTGCCGGCCGCGCAGCCTGCTCACGCTCATCGCGTAGTCGTTCCCGGCGTCGATCTGAACGCCGAGGTCGGAGAAGGCCTTGACGTGCGTGTCGAGCCGGCGGCGACCGATCACGTCCCCGCCCGGGGGTGGGATCTTGACCGCGCCGACGCGGGCGAGAAGCGGCCCGGCAAGCAGGAAAGAGGCGCGGATGCGGCGGCAGAGGTCGACATCGAGGTCGGTGTCGGTGATCTCGGCGGCTTCGACTCGAACGTCGTTCGGGCCCGTCCACTCGGCAGCGGCGCCGGTGCGGGAGATCAGATCGACCATGTTCTCGACGTCGCGAATGCGCGGCACGTTGTGCAGCGTCACCGGCTCGGTAGTGAGCAGCGCGGCGGCCAGGATCGGCAGGGCGGCGTTCTTGTTGCCGGCCGCCTGGACGCTGCCGGAGAGTGGGTGACCGCCCTCGATGACGAAGGACTCGCGGTGAAGGACTTCGGCGACTGCGGCGTCGGTCATGGTCTCGGTGCTCGCCGCCCGAGGCGAACGCGACCATCGTAGCGGCCGGGCCAGCCGCCGGCGAACCGATCCTGCGCGGCGCCCGGATTGACCGGCGCAACGGGGCGAGCAGGCGAACGCGTTATGCTGGCGGCGATGGCGATCGCGCGCGAGCAAGCCTGGGCGACTCTGACCGAGTACACGAAGAGCGAAGCGCTGCTGCGCCATGCGCTCGCCGTCGAGGCGGCAGTCAGCGCTTACGCCGGCAAGTTCGGCGAGGACGAGGAGCTGTGGGGCATCGCCGCACTCCTGCACGACTTCGACTACGAGATCCACCCCACGCTCGAGCAGCACCCTCAGGCCGGCGCCCCGATCCTGCGTGAGCAGGGCTACCCCGAGGAGGTCGTACAGGCGATCCTCTCCCACGCCAGCCACACCGGCGTTCCGCGCGAGACGCTCTTGCAGAAGACGATCTTCGCCTGCGACGAGCTGGCCGGCTTCGTGCACGCCTGCGGCCTGGTACGCCCCGACGGAATCGACACGCTCGAGCCCAGGTCGGTGCGCAAGAAGCTGAAGCAACCTTCCTTCGCTGCGGGGGTGAACCGCGACGAGGTCTACCAGGGCGCCGAGGAGCTGGGCGTCGACCTCGACGAGCACATCGCCTTCGTGATCGCCGCGCTCAGACCGATTGCGCCCGAGCTGGGACTGCGGACGGGCGCCGAGGCCAGCTAGGCGCCCTCGGTGGACAGTCCGGAGCAGCGCGCCGGAGCCGACCGCTCTCGCGAGTTGGCCGTGACGAGATGCTCCACTAAACCGGGGGTACTCAGTGAGGGTCCCCGTTGGGACGCCGCCCGGGCCGAGCTTCTCTGGGTCGACATCCTCGCCGGACAGGTCCACCGAGCGAGTCTCGGCAACGACGGCCGGCTGGGCACCGTGAGCACGTTCGAGGTCGATCGCCACGTCGGCGCTGCCGCGCCGGCCGAGCGCGGCGGCTACGTGCTGGCGGCGGGACCCGGTTTCTTGCACCTCGACGAGGCGGGAAGGATCCATGAGTTGGCGCAACCCGAGGTCGGTCGCACCGACATCCGTATGAACGACGGGATCTGCGACCTGCAGGGCCGCTTCTGGGCCGGCAGCACCGCCTACGACGAAACGCCCGGGGCCGGCCGGCTGTACCGGCTCGAGCTCGACGGCGACTGCACGCTCGTCCTCGATGGCCTCACGATCCCCAATGGAATCGGCTGGAGCCCGGACGGGGGCACGATGTACCTGGCCGACAGCGGCACCGGCGATATCGACGCCTTCGACTTCGACTCGGGCAGCGGCGATCTGAGCCACCGACGCACGCTCGTGCACGTGGCCGCAGCTAACGGGGCGCCCGACGGCCTGACCGTCGATGACCGCGGCGACCTCTGGGTGGCGCTCTGGGACGGCGGCGTGCTGGCGCGCTACAGGGCGGACGGGGCGTTGCTCGAGACCGTGCCCGTTCCGGTCGATCGACCAACGTCTTGCGCCTTCGGTGGCAGCGGCGGGACGACGCTATTCGTCACTACTGCTCGCAATGGGCTAGACGAGATCGCGCTCTCTCGCCAGCCCGAGGCGGGCCGTGTGCTACGGATCGACGGCCTCGGTGCGAGCGGCCCACCGTGCACGCCCTACCGCGGCCCACTCGCTAGGAACGCTGTAGTCCGCTGACGAGCCTCTCGATGTCCTCCGGGCTCGTCCACCAGCCGCAGGAGGCGCGGATCAGATTCCGGCCCGGGATGTCGCGGACGACGATGCCACGCTCGTACAGGCGCTTGACCGCTTCTTTCGGATCTCCTTGAGCGCGCCAGCTGACGAGCGTTCCCTGGCCCGGAGTCGAAACGACCTCGAAGCGTTCCGCCAGCGCCGAGCGGCAGAGCTCGCTCACCTCGGCGGCGCGCTCGAATCCCCACTCGGGGATGGAGTCGAGGGCGGCGAGAAGCCCGGCCAGCGAGGCGGGCGAGATCCACTGGGAGTCGAAGCGGGCGGCACCCGGCCGCGGCTCGAACGCTCCGTCGGGCTGAAAGCTCTTCTGGGCGTAGTAGCTGGGCTGGGCTATCCGCAGCCGCTCGGGCTCGCGCACGACGAGCGCGCCGACCGTGTCCGGCCCGCAGAGCCACTTCTGCGCCGAGATCGTGAGGAAGTCGAGCCCGGCGGCGTCGACCGGGATCGCTCCGACCGCCTGGGCGCCGTCGACGAGCACCGGCAACCTGCTTCGCTCGCGCAACTCGGTCACGGGCAGGACGCCTCCATCCGTCCAGAGCACCTGCGAGAGCGCCAGCAACCTGGTGCGCGGCGTGACCGCGGCCAGGATCGACTCGGGCTCCGGGCCAGCCACCACGATGCGGGCTCCGGAGGCATGCAGCGGCCCGAGCAGACCGAAGTGCTCGTCCGTCGTCGTCACGACTTCATCTGCGGGCGAGAGATCGAGCCCGGCCAGGACGATGTTGCAGCCGTCGGTGGTCGAGCAGGTGAGGGCGACCTGCCTCGCCTCGACGCCGACCAGCGCCGCGATCCGCTCCCGCACCTGATTGCGTAAGCCCGTGATCTCACCGAAGACGTCCGACCCCGAGCGCCCGAGCTCGAGATCGCGCCGCAGCCTTTCCTCCATCGCCTCGAGCGTGGCCCGCGTGAGCGGCCCGAAGGTGCCGGCGTTCAGATAGGCGAGGTGCTCGAGGACCGGGAACTGGGCGCGTGCCTGGGCGAAGTCCATCGCCGAGACGATATCGCTAGCCAATCCTGAGCTCGACCGGCGCGTGGTCGGAGAGAACCCCGGACGTGGTCGTGCGCTCGGCCTCGGGCCAGACTCCTAGCGGGCTCGCCTCGGCGCCGCGGACGAGGATGTGATCGATACCGGGGCCGGGCGGCGAGAAGCCGGGCAGCTCGGGCAGCTGACTCGGGCGCAGGTTGAAGTCACCGGCGAGGACGATCGCGTCGTCGTCTTTGGCGAGCGCTTGGACGAACTCGAGCGCGCGCAGAATCTCGGCGGCGCCGACCTCCGGCTGCCCGGCTACGCCCGAGGCGTGCAGGTTGGCGATCACCGTCCCTTGCAGGCGCACGGCCTGGCAGATACGGCGCTCGCGCCGGCCGCGGTTGATCACCGTCCAGCGTTGCTCGAGCGGAGTGAAGCGGGGACGGAGCAGGATCGCGTTCGTCTGCCCGGAGACGGCCGAGCGGAACAGGCCCTGGTCGAGCCGGGTAATCCAGCCGCCCAGTCGCGGCGGGAACCAGACGCGGCGAGTGCTCTGCCAGATCGCCGTCATGCCGCTCCAATCCTCCAGTTGGGGACAGCCCCAGAGCGGGATCTCCTGCAGGCAGAGGACGTCGGGACGGTCGGCCGAGATCAGGTGCACCGCTTCCTCGAGGTGGCTGCGCCGGCCCTTCGGCGAGGTCATGCCGTGGTAGAGGTTCCAGGAGCGAACGAGCATCAGCACCGAGTTTAGGCAGCCAACTGGTCGCCACGGCACCCGGAGAGCGTCGCGTTGGGAAGCGCTCCGTACGTCAGGCTCGAGATCGCGACGTTTTCCTGCACGAAGTCGGCACTTTCTCCTGCGTGTTTTCTCGATACCGTTCCACGCCCCGTGGGAGGGTTGTTTGAGCGTCAAGCGAAACGAAGCACTCCACCCACTGGCCGCGCTCGGCAAGCACGATGCGTTGTCCTCGACCTCGCCCGTAGCCTCCGGATACGAACGAGGCACTGCGTCCTAGCCTCGCACTCACCGATCACACCCAGTCGACGGGTCTTCATTCCGCTTGGCGCTACGGGAGGAGGGTGGATTAGCGAGGTGCCCTGGACGCCGAGAAGCGTCAGCGAGCGCCCGGTCGCCGGATCATCGTTCCGTTCGACGCTCTACGCTTCGAGCGTGCGCGTCCTCATCGCCGACCCGCCCGCCTTCACGCCTCCGTACGACCACGAGCTGGCAGCGGCGCTCGCGCGCGCCGGCGCCGAGGTCGAGCTGGTCAGCTCTCGCTTCCGCTTTGGCACGCTGCCGGAGCCCGAGGGCTACGAGCGCAGTGAGCTCTTCTATCCGCTCAGCTCGCGCCTGTTCAAGCGCTCGCGCCTGCGCCTGCCGCTCAAGCTCTGCGAGCATCCGCTCGGCATGGCCCGCCTCGCCCGGCGCCGGCCCGACGTCTTCCACCTGCAGTGGCTCGGGCTGCCCGAGCTCGATCGCTTTCTCCTGCCTCGACGGGCTCCTATCGTCTTCACCGCACACAACCTCGTGCCGCGCCGCGCTGTAGGCAAGCGCAAGCTCTGGCCCAGGCTGCTCGACCGTTTCGACGCCGTCGTCGTCCACTCGGAGCGCGGCCGCGAGACACTCGCCGAGCTTGGTATCTCGCGCGAGCGGCTGCACGTCATCCCCCACCCCATCATCCGCAGCGACCCGCCACGCAGCGACGACGGACGGACGCTGCTCTGCCTCGGCTTGATCCGCTCGTACAAGGGCCTGGGCGATGCGATCGAGGTGGCAAAGCGGCTCGGCGACGCGCGCCTGCTCGTGGCCGGCGATCCGATGGAGCCGATCGAGCCCTACCGCGAGCAGGCCGGTGCGATCGCCGAGTGGCGCCTCGCCTATCTGTCCGAGGCCGAGATCGACCGCGCGCTCGGGGACTCGACCGTGGCTCTGTTCCCCTACCGGGCCGGCCTCGACCAGTCGGGCGCGCTTTTGCGAGCGCTCGGTGCCGGGGTGCCGGTCGTCAGCTACGACGTCGGCGGCCTGGCCGAGCCCGTGCGCCGCTTCGGTGCCGGCGCCGTCGTCCCCGCGAACGACATCGAGGCGATGACCGAGGCCGTGCGCGAGCTGCTCGACAACCCGGACGCTCTCGCCCGCGCCCGAGCCGGTGCCCTCGCCGCGCGCGATGCGCTCAGCTGGGACGCGGCGGCCGCGAGCCACCTCGAGCTCTACCGGTCGCTGCTGGGTTAGCCGGCCCGGATCTCGATCAGTTTTGTCACGACTTCGAGCTCCCGCTCGGACGTTACCGCCAAGAAGATCCAGCGCCCTTCCGCGTAGGGATTGGCAGCGTCGATCGCGGCGCGCAGCTCGGGAATCATCAGCTCGCCCGGCACGCTCGAGAGCTGATCGTCCTTCAGGATCAATTGAGCCGTGAACGAGCCGGCGCCGGGGTAGAGCGAGACCAGCGCCTTGCCCGACTTCTTGAAGGCGAGCGCCCAGCCGTAGTTCTTCCCGTAGAACTTCCAGTCGCTGCGCACGCGGAAGGAGCTCTCGACGAACGCGATCAGCTCCGTCCAGAGCGGCGCCGCTCCGGCGAGCGAGTCCTCGATCTCCGGCATCCGCGGGAAGTGATCCCGATCGGTGAAGGCGCCTCGGGCCACTATGTCATCTTCCCAAACCCGATCGGTGCGGACGCCTCGGCAGGTGAGTGAAATGCCAGACTGCGCCTGCTCTTCTCGAGCACGTGATGCCTACCGGATTGTTCTCCGGTGCCAGACTGCATCTGCTCTTCTCGAACACGTGATGCCTACCGAATTGTTCTCCGGTGCCAGACTGAAGTCAGGCACCGGAAAGGACCCAGGTGTTGGCGCGCAGGATCGGCACCGCTTCGCCGTCCTTCGTGACGCCGTCCACGTCCACCTCGGGGCCGCCGACCATCAGATCGGTGTGAATCACCGAGTCGTTGACGCCGTGCCGCTCCAGCTCCTCCCGCGAGAGATCCAACCCACCGTCGATGCCGCCGGGATAGCCGCGGCCGTAGGCGATGTGGCAGGCCGCGTTCTCGTCGAAGAGCGTGTTGAAGAAGGTGATGTCGAGGTCGCCGACACGCGAGGTGCTGTCGACGATCGAGACTTCGCCGAGACGACAGGCGTTCTCGTCCAGGCGGATCTGGGCTTTCACGGCCTCGGCGCCCGTCGAGGCGGAGACGCCAACGATGCGGCCGCCTTCGATGCGCAGTTCCAGATCGCGGGCGATCGCGCCATCCAGAGAAAGCGGGCGGGTCGAGCGCACGACGCCCTCTGCCCGCAGCCGGTCGGGAGTCGCGAACACCTCCTCGGTGGGCAGGTTGGGCACGTACTTCTGGCCGAAGATGGTCTCGCCCTCGGCCGCGTGCCAGTGGGAATCAGGCAGCAGACCGACCAGCAGATCTGTGCCGGGGCCGCGGAAGCGGATCGAGTCGAAATGGCGCTCGTTCAGGATTCGCGCGTGCTCCGAGAGCCGATCGATGTGCTCGCGCCAGGCGGCCACGGGGTCGGGCTCGTCCAGCCTGACCGCATGCTCGACCGCCCGCCAGAGCCGCTCGATGTCCGGCTCACCGAACACGGCTCGGGCCCAGGCTTCGGTCGGAGCACCGATCAGCGACCAGGCGACTCGCTCCTCGACGTGCTGCCGCAGCGAAGCCTCGACCAGCGCGCTCTGCCTGGACTCCGCGACCCGGACCGGATCGAGGTCGGCCAGGTGGCCGGGCTCGGGGTCGCCCGAGAAGTTGATCTTGGCCGCTCGCTCGGCAGTGGCGTAGTCGAGGCGGTCGACCAGCCAGGGCGGCGACCAGGGAAGCATCTCCCTGGGGCCGTGCTCGATCAGCGATCGGCGCACCCGATGGTCGGCGTAGTTGACGTCTACGAACCGCGCTCCGATCTTGTAGGCATGCGCCGCGACTGCGCGCGCCAGGTCAGCCTGCTCCGGATACGCCTGCACCAGAAGAAGCTGGCCGGGCTGAACGTTCGCGCCGACCTCGACGGCAAGTTGGGCATATCTCTCGAGGCGGTCGACGCTGCTCACTAGCGCAACGATATACCTCCGGCTATCGACGCAACGACGGGGCTCGGCACGGTGCCTGTTCCGAAGACCGCAAAGCTCGAGCCGCCGCGTCGAATCAGATCGTGCCGGTCGCCCGCACAGAAAGCCGAGCACTCCGTATCAACGAGCGCTCAGGTCTGGCGAACGCGAGCGATCACCCGGAAGGTCGGCTCACCCACGGGCAGCTCGTGAAACTCCGGATTGCGGCAACCGAGCTTGTCCCGCCGGTGCGCGTAGCAGGCGTCGATTTCGGCCCGGCACATCGGCAGCGGTTCGCGCTTGGCCTTGATCTCGCCGAAGCCCTTCCCCTGCTCCGCAAGCCGCAGCAGCTCGAGGTCGATCTCGACTCCGTAGATCTTCTGCATGCAGCCGACGTAGGTGTGCTCGAAGGCCTCGTAGGCGTAGAGGAACGGGCACGAGCGCTCGATACAAGCGCCTGGGTAGACGACCTTGTCGCAGTGAACTTCGCAGCGACGGCACTCCGCCTCGTCCTGTGGCCTGAGAGGCAAGCCGATGGCCTCGCGGAGGTGCTCGTACATACAACGATTTTGCGCACCGTAAACCCGCTCCGCAAGGCTTGACAGAACACGAAAACTGAGCTAGGCGAAATGGCGTCGCGTTTCGTGCGACGTCGTCTTTTCGGCGCGCGAGTCGTCATTGCACTTCTCCACCCCAGGTCCGCGAGGTAGTGACACGATGCCAGCCCGACAAGCACGAGCGTGTGCCGACTTCGATGCGAAACTGTGCCGGGTGAATTCGGCATTCGTTTTCGCGCTTTGTCCCTGTAGGGTGCGCCTGTGATCCGCCGTCTCCTCTGGTTGGGACTCGTGCTGGGCCCCCTCGTGATCGCTCTCGACGCCGCCTCGGCTGCCTCGAAGACATTCCTCTTCGCGCCTCGCTGCCCTTTCGCTGGTGCCGCTTGCCTGGCTGATCGGTGAGGCGACCGAGCACGTGGCCAAGCACACGGGCGCCGGCATCGGCGGCTTCCTCAATGCCAGCTTCGGTAACGCGCCCGAGTTGATCATCGCGCTCTTCGCCGTGTCCGACGGGCTCACGGGCGTCGTGCGCGGGTCGCTGACCGGAAGCATCGTCGGCAACCTGCTGCTGGTTCTCGGCGTCTCGCTCCTGGTTGGCAAGGGCGGAAAGATCGACCGCGTCTCGTCTTTCACCTGGCTCGCGCTGATCGGTCTCTCGCTGCTCTTGTTCCTCGTCCCGGCGACGCTTGCCTGGGCGGGCCATTCCTCCCGGCAGGTGACGGCGCTCTCGAGCGTCCCGGTCTCGATCGCGCTGCTCGCTTGCTACCTCGTCGTCACCTGGCTGGCGCTCCGGCGGCACCACTTTCTTCATGTCTCCGACCTCCCCGAGCGCATCGAGGCCTGGTCGCTTCCGCTCTCGCTCGCCAGCCTGGCCGCCGCCACCGTCGTGACGGCTTTCGTCGCCGAGATCGTCGTGCACACCATCGACACCTTCGCCGAGCATGCCCACCTGCCTGAGCTCTTCGTTGCCGCGGTCATCGTGGCCATAGCCGGTAACGCCGCCGAGCACGGCGGCGCGGTTGTCGTGGCGGCCCGCGGGCAGATCAAGCTGGCATCCGAGATCGCTCTTTCCTCCGCCGCTCAGGTGGCCGTCTTCGTGATTCCGGCGGTCGCGCTCGTCTCTTGGCTGATCAAGCCGCTCGCGCTCTCCTTCCGCCCGGTCGAGATCGCGGCGCTGGCGCTGTCGACGGCGCTCGTCGCGGCGCTGTTCTCGCAGGGTCGTTCCAGTCGTCTGCGCGGCGGCGTGCTCCTCGCCGTCTACGCGGTGCTCGCGCTCGCGTTCTTCCTGGCCGGCCGCTAGCAGCCGGGCTCGACCTGGCCGTACCGGCGGAGTGTGGTTGGCCGCACGCCCGTACACGAGCCCGCCCCATTTCGGCTTCCCGCCGCACACGAAAGGCTTGGCTGTGCCAAACAAATGCAGGGAGGGTGAGATCGATGCAGCTGGAGAGCACGGTCGAGCCGGCCGCTACGGGCACGGGCCGACTCGAACAAGAAGGCAGGGAGACGGCACCGGCGGTCGTCCGAGCGAACGGAGTCTTCCGCCGCTACGGAGACGGTGACACCGCCGTCGACGCCCTGCGCGGTATCTCGCTGGAGATACCGGACCAACGCCTGACGGCGATCATGGGCCCTTCGGGCTCGGGCAAGTCGACGCTGATGCACATCCTGGCCGGGCTCGACAGGCCGAGCTCGGGCACGGTGACGATCAGCGGCAGCGAGATCACGAGTCTCGACGACACCTCCCTGACGAAGCTGCGCCGCCGCCACGTCGGTTTCATCTTCCAGTTCTTCAATCTGCTGCCGATGTTGACGGCGCGCGAGAACATCGTGCTGCCGCTGGAGATCGCCGGCAAGAACGTGAACGAAGCCTGGCTCGGCGAGCTGCCGGGAAGATGGGCTCGGCGACCGCCTCGTCACCGTCCGGCCGAGCTCTCCGGCGGACAGCAGCAGCGGGTAGCGATCGCGCGCTCGCTGATCACGCGCCCAACTGTGCTCTTCGCCGACGAGCCGACCGGCAACCTCGACTCCAAGACCGGCGGCGAGATCCTCGAGCTGCTGCGTAGCTCGGTCGACTCCTACGGCCAGACGATTGTCATGGTCACTCACGATCCTCGCGTGGCGACGGTCGCCGACCGCGTCCTCTTCCTCGCCGACGGCCTGATCGTGAAGGAGCTCGCCAACACGACGCCCGAAGAGGTGCACCGGGCGATCGGCGAGATCGGGAGGTGACAGGGAGATGATCCGGATAGCCCTTCGCGGCCTCCTCTCACGCAAGCTGCGTACCTCTCTGACCGCCTTTGCGGTCGTGCTCGGCATCGCCATGGTCTCCGGCACCTACATCCTCACCGACACCATCAACAAGTCGTTCAACACGCTGATGACGCAGGCCAACGCGAACATCTCGGCCGTCGTCTCGGCCAAGTCGCTCGTCTCGGGCGGCTCCACTTCGGACCGGCCGACCGTCCCCGCCTCGCTGCTCGGGCGCATCGACGCGCTGCCCGGCGTCGCGCGCGCCTGGGGCGTCGTCGAGACGGAATCGGCGACGCTGATCAACGAGCAGGGAAGCCCGGTCGGTCCGTCCGGCCCGCCGTCGCTCGGCTTCGGCCGCGACCCCGCTACCTTCAACCGCAAGGACGCGTTCCAGATCGTCGACGGCAGCTGGGCGAAAGGCCCGGGCGAGGTCGCTATCGACGTGGCCAGCGCGAAGAAGGCCCACGTCGGCGTCGGCGACACGATCCGCGTCGAGGGCTCGGGGCCGCTCGAGCGCTTCCGTATCTCGGGGCTACTGCAGTGGGGATCGAGCGACTCGCTCGGAGGCGCCACGATGGCCGTGTTCGACCTGCCCACGGCGCAGAGGCTGTTCGGGATGAACGGCAGGTTGACCGGGATCGACGTCCAGGCCGCAGACGGCGTAACTCCGGCGCAGCTGGTAGCGCAGATAAAGCCGCTCCTGCCGCCGCACGCGCAGGCGCTCACCGCCGCCGAGCAGACCAAGAAGGACCAGTCCGAGTGGGCCGCTTTCGCCAGGATCATCCGTTACGCGCTGCTCACCTTCGCCGGCATCGCGCTCTTCGTCGGCGCCTTCGTCATCTTCAACACGCTCTCGATCACGGTCGCCCAGCGCACGCGCGAGATGGCGACGCTGCGCACGATCGGAGCCAGCCGGCGCCAGATTCTCGGCGGCGTGCTGGCCGAAGGACTGACGATCGGCCTGCTCGCTTCTCTGGTCGGGATCGCCTTCGGGATCGGGCTCGCGAAGCTTCTCTCCGCGCTGATGGGCGCGATCGGCATCGACGTGCCCAGGACGGCGACGGTCTACGCCCCGCGCACCTTCCTGATCGGCATCGTCACGGGCATCGTCGTGACCCTCGTCGCCTCGCTCGGCCCGGCGCTCAGGGCGACCCGCGTGCCGCCGATCGCCGCAGTGCGTGAGGGCTCGACGCTGCCGCGCGGCCGCTTCTCACACCTGCGGCCGCACATCTCCGCGCTGCTGCTCACGGCGTCGCTCGCCGTGCTCGGAATGGGACTGTTCGGCTCCTTCGCTCAGACCAGCAGCCGGCTGCTCACGCTTGCCGCGGGCTGCGTCCTCTTCTTCATCGCCGTCGCTCTGCTCTCGGCTTACTTCGCACGGCCGCTGGCCCGCATCGTCGGTTCTCCGGGCTCGACCCTCGGCGGCGCCTCGGGCAGGCTCGCGCGCGAGAATGCGATGCGCGCCCCGACGCGTACGGCCACGACCGCGGCAGCGCTGATGATCGGGCTCGCGCTCGTCACCTTCGTCTCGGTGCTGGCACAGGGGCTCGCCCGCTCGACCGAAGTGGCGATCAAGAAGCAGGCCTCGGCCAACTACGTCGTCATGGCCAAGGACGGCTACAGCACCTATTCGAACGTCTTGCCGGGCGCGCTCGAGCGCGTGCCCGGCGTCGAGAAGGCCGTCGCGCTTCGCGCCGACAGCGTGATCGCGTACGGCAAGCAGGCCGCGATCACCGGCTTCGACCCGAAGACGGCCGGCTCGGTCTACCGCTTCGACTGGCAGAAGGGATCGAACGCCTCGCTCTCGAAGCTCGGCAAGAGCGGCGCGATCGTCACCAACACCTTCGCCGGCGCGCACAAGCTCTCAACCGGGAGCCCGCTCCCGATCGAGATGCCCGACGGGCGCAAGCTCCAGCTGCACGTCGTCGCGGTGAACAAGCAGCCGGAGCTGATCTCGCTGCTCGGGGACATCACCGTCTCCCAGGCGAGCTTCGACGCCGCCTACCGCTCCCCGAAGACGACGCTGATCACCTACGTCCTCACAGCCGGCGGCCAATCGAAGGCGATCGCAGCAAGGCTCGATGCGGCCCTCAAGCCGTTCCCGGCCGTACAGCTGCAGACCGAAAAGCAGGCCATCGCCGCCCAGAGCTCGGGCATGAACACGCTGCTGGCGATGTTCTACGTCCTGCTCGGCCTCTCGGTGGTGGTCAGCGTCTTCGGCATCGTCAACACGCTGGCGCTGGCCGTGTTCGAGCGCACGCGCGAGCTGGGGATGCTGCGGGCGATCGGAATGACTCGCCGCCAGGCGCGCAGGATGATCCGCTACGAGAGCGTCACCATCGCCCTGATCGGAGCCGTGCTTGGAATCCCGGTCGGCGTCTTTCTGGCGGCGCTGGCCACCAGCGCACTCAGCCGTTACGACGTCGTCTTCTCGCTGCCGACGACCTCTCTCGTCATCTTCACCCTGGCGGCGATCGTGGCGGGGATGTTCGCGGCCATCCTTCCCGCTCGCCGGGCATCGCGGCTGAACGTTCTGGAGGCGCTGCAGTATGAGTAGCCGCCGTCCCGGATCTCGCGCCAACGCCGGCGGCGAAGACGGGCAGCCCGGCCTCGATCTTTCCTCACCAATAACTCACAGAGATATGGCTACTATCGTTCCGGCGCCGGGCCGACCACGGCGCCGGAACGCATCGAGGAGGAGCGTATGAGCACCGGAGCTGTGAAGAAGTCTGCGATCAACACCGCCGCGCGCGACGGCATCGCCGTGCACGCGGTCGACATCACCCGCCGTTACGGCGAGTCCGACACGGCCGTCGACGCGTTGCGTGGAGTTTCGCTCGACGTTCCAACCGGGCGCCTGACGGCGATCATGGGCCCCTCGGGCTCCGGCAAGTCGACCCTGATGCACATTCTCGCCGGGCTCGACAAGCCGACCACGGGCTCGGTAGAGATCGACGGTATCGAGATCACGACGCTCGACGACACAGCTCTGACGAAGATCCGGCGGAAGAACGTCGGCTTCATCTTCCAGTTCTTCAACCTGCTGCCGATGCTGACCGCGCGCGAGAACATCGTGCTGCCGCTCGAGATCGCCGGCGAGAAGGTCGACCCCGACTGGTTCAACGAGATCGTCACAAAGGTCCGGCTCTCGAAGCGCCTGACTCACCGTCCGGCCCAGCTCTCTGGCGGACAGCAGCAGCGGGTGGCGATCGCGCGCTCGCTGATCACGCGGCCGACGGTGCTCTTCGCCGACGAGCCGACCGGGAACCTCGACTCCAGGACCGGCGGCGAGATCCTCGATCTGCTCCATGACTCGGTCGAGACGCTCGGACAGACGATCGTGATGGTCACCCACGACGCCCGCGTGGCGACAATCGCCGACCGCGTGCTCTTTCTCGGCGACGGCGAGATCGTCAGGGAGCTTCCGGAGACCACTCCGGAGGAGATTCAGAAGGCGATCCAGGAGATCGGAAGGAAATGATCCGGATCACGCTGCGCGGGCTCCTGACCCGCAAGCTGCGCTCCAGCCTTACGGCGATCGCGATCGTGCTCGGTGTCTGCATGATCAGCGGCACTTACGTCCTCACCGACACGATCAACAGCTCCTTCAGCAGTCTCTACCAGCAGATCTACAAGGGCACCGACGCCTACATCGCCGGCCGCTCGATCGTGAAGGACCAGATGAGCGGTGTTGGCATCACACCGAGCTTTCCGGAGTCGCTGCTGGCGAAGGTGCGCACTGTCCCGGGTGTGAAGGCGGCGATGGGCGGCGTCTCGACCTCCGCGACGTCGAGCGTATCTGTGATCGGAAAGAACGGAAAGGTGATCGCCAACGGCGGCGCCCCCAACATCGGCGTCAGCGTCGACAACTCGGTGCCGGAGCTGAGAACCGTGACGCTCGTCTCGGGCGCCTGGCCGAAGGCTGGAGAGGTCGTGATCGACCAGGGCACCGCCAAGAAGAGCGGCTACAAGGTCGGCGACACGATCGGCATCCTCGCCGGCGGCCCGGTTCGCAAGATGCGCCTCTCCGGCATCATCAAGTTCGGTAAGTCGAACTCGATCCTCGGCGCGACGCTGACGGGCTTCGACCTCAAGACCGCGCAGGAGCTACTACACGAACAGGGGAAGCTCGACTACATCTCGGTGGTCGCCAAACCGGGAGTCTCACCCGCGCAATTGGTGCAAGCGCTGCGCTCTGTGCTGCCGGTTAGCGTGACGGTGAAGACGGGCTACCAACAGGCCGCGCAGGCGTCGGCGGACACCTCTCGCTCGATCTCCGCCATCCAGTACTTCCTGCTCGCCTTCGCCGGCATCGCGCTCTTCGTCGGCATCTTCGTGATCATCAACACGCTCTCGATCACGGTCGCTCAGCGGACACGGGAGTTCGCCACACTGAGGACGCTCGGAGGGTCGCGCGTCCAGGTTCTCGCCTCGATCGTCATGGAGGCGGTGATCGTCGGGGTGATCGCTTCAATCATCGGTCTCTTCCTCGGGTTCGGCCTGGCAGAGGGATTGATGAAGCTGTTCAAGCACCTCGGGCTCGAACTGCCGAACGCGTTCGTCATCAAGCCGCGTACCGTCTGGGTCGCGCTTGGCGTCGGCATCGTCGTCACCTTGATCGCCAGTATCCGGCCGGCCCTGCGCGCGACCCGAGTTCCGCCGATCGCTGCCGTACGAGAGGGCGCCGTGCTGCCGCCGTCGCGCTTCCACCGTTTCCGCACGGCCGGATCGCTTGCCCTCGCAGCGCTCGGATTCCTCCTGCTCATGCTGGGGCTTTTCGGGCATGGCATGAGCACGGGGCAGATCCTCGGCACGCTCGGCGCCGGCGCGGTGCTCATCTTCATCGGCGTGGCACTGGTCGCCGCGCGCGTGATCAGGCCGATTGCTCGAGCGGTCAGCCCAATCGGGATGGCGGCCGTGGTGTTCCTCTCGGTCCTTGTCTGGCCGGTCACGTTCGTCATCTGGCTCGTCAAGCTCGCCTTCGGCCGCAGGCCCGAGTTCCCGAGTGTGGCGCCTGACCGGACGATGAACAACCTGGCCCTGGCGAACTCGGGCCGGAATCCCGAAAGAACCGCCTCCTCGGCCGCCGCGCTGATGATCGGGCTGGCGCTCGTGACCCTGGTCGCCGTGCTTTCAGCGAGCCTGATCGGCTCCTTCAAAGGTGCCGTCGACGCGATCTTCACCGGCGACTACGCCATCACGGCAGTGAACCAAAATTCCGCCAGCGGCATCCCGATAGCCGCCGCCGCCGCGGCCGCGAAGGTTCCGGGAGTCGAGGCCATCGCGAGTACCCGCGCCGGCTTCGCCCTGGTCTACGGCAAGAGCGCAATGGTGAGCGCGCTCGCCGGCCAGCCCAGCCAGCTCTTCCGGCTCAAGTGGAAGGAAGGCTCTCAGAGCGTGCTCGACTCACTCGGAAGCAGTGGCGCGATCGTCGCCGACCGCTTCGCCTCATCGCATCACCTGAAGCTCGACTCGCCGATCAAGGTCGTACCTCCGAGCGGCGTCCCGATCCAGCTGACCGTGAAGGGCATCTTCAAACCACCGACGGGTGGCTCGCCCTTCGGAGCGGTGACCTTCTCGGCCAAGACCTTCGACGCCAACTTTCAGAGCCTGTCGAACATGTACACGCTACTGAAGATGCGGGGCGGCGCGACCAGCGCCAATTCGAAGGCGCTGGACAGGGCGCTGTCGGGCTTCCCGAACGCCCATGCGCAGACTCGTCAGCAGTTCGTGAACAGCCAGATAGCGCAGCTCAACCCGATCTTGATGGTGTTCTACGTGCTGCTCGCCTTCTCGATCCTGATCAGTTTCGTAGGCATCGTCGTGATGCTCGTGCTGACCGTCTACGAACGAACTAGGGAGCTGGGGATGTTGAGGGCAATCGGCATCACGCAGCGACAGACTCGTCGCATGATTCGCCACGAGAGCGTGATCACCGCCCTGATCGGCGGGGCGCTGGGGATAGTGCTGGGCCTGATCTTCGGCGTGCTGCTCGTCCACCGAATGCCGTACGTCAGCTTCTCGCTCCCCGTCGGTCAGCTGATCCTGTGCGGAATCGCCGCAGTGATCATCGGCATCATCGCGGCGCTGCTTCCGGCCCGCCGCGCCGCCAGGCTGAACGTGCTCGAAGCGCTCCAGTACGAATAGAAACGGATAGCCGGTAGCGCCCGTCCCCGCGGGTGGGCGCTACCGTTGCTTCAGATGGATCGCGAACTTCTCGAGCAGACGCTGGCCGACCTCGGTCAGCCCGCCTACCGCGCCCGTCAGGTGTGGGAGCGCGCCTGCGCCGGCGCCGGCGCCTACGAGGAGATGACCGCGCTACCGAAAGACCTCCGTCAACAGCTCGCTTTCCGAGTGCCGTTCTCCACGCTCACTCTCGAGCGCCGGCTCGAAGCCCGCGACGGCACGGTCAAGGCGCTCTTCCGCACTCATGACGGCCACCCGGTCGAGTCCGTGCTGATGCGCTACCGCGACGGGCGCCGCTCGGTCTGCATCTCGACCCAGTCGGGCTGCCCGCTCCAGTGCGCCTTCTGCGCCAGCGGCCAGATGGGCTTCCGGCGCAACCTGAGCGCCTGGGAGATCGTCGAGCAGGCGCTCTTCTTCCGCCGCATCGAGGCGCTCAGTAACGCCGCACTTATGGGCATGGGCGAGCCTTTGATGAACTACGAGGCCGTTCTGACGGCCGTGCGCGCCCTGCCCGACCTCGGCGTCGGAGCCCGTCACACGGCGATCTCGACCGCCGGCTGGGTGCCGGGCATCGACCGGCTCGCGGGCGAGGAGCTGCCCGTTCGGCTGGCGCTCTCGCTGCACGCGCCCGACGACGAACTGCGCCGCACGCTGATGCCGGTCACCGCCCGCTTCCCGATCGCCGAGGTGCTGGCGGCCTGCAAGCGCTTCTATGCCGTTCGCCGGCGCAAGGTGCTGGTCGAATACCTGATGCTCGCCGGTATCAACGATGGTCGCGAGCAAGCGCGGGCACTTGCGCGACTACTCAATCCGAAGGTCTTCAAGCTCAACCTGATCCCCTACAACGAGACCGGCGCCTTCAGCGGCTCCAGCCGCGCGACGATCGACGCCTTCCGCGAGTCGCTCTCCAAGGGCGGCCTCGAGGCGACCGTGCGCGTGGCCCGCGGGCGTGAGATCGAGGCTGCTTGCGGACAGCTCGCCGGGACGACAGGTGTGGGCAGCCGTACTCACACGGCGCCGGCTTTGTGAGAGGGTACTCAGCGTGATTGCTGTCGAGGACCTGCGCAAGCGCTACGGCAAGACGCAAGCCGTGGACGGGCTCAGCTTCAAAGTCGAGCCCGGCCGCGTTGTCGGCTTCCTCGGCCCCAACGGCGCCGGCAAGACGACGACTCTGCGCATCCTGCTCGGGCTCGTGCGCGCCAACTCCGGCCAGGCGACGATCCTCGGCAAGCGCTATGCGCAGCTCGAGCGCCCCTTCTGCCAGGTCGGCGCCGTGCTCGAGGCCTCCGGCTTCCATCCCGGTCGCAAGGCGCGCAACCATCTGCGCGTACTCGCCAGAGCCGGCCGGGCACCGATGGAAAGAGTCGACGAGGTGCTCGAGCTCGTCGGGCTGGAGGGAGCAGCGGGCAAGCGCGTCGGCGGCTATTCACTCGGAATGCGCCAGCGGCTGGCACTGGCCGCAGCACTGCTCGGTCACCCGGGCGTGCTGATTCTGGACGAGCCCGCCAACGGGCTCGACCCTGAAGGGATTCGCTGGCTGCGCGATCTGCTGCGCTCGCTCGCCGGCGAAGGCCGGGCTGTGCTCATCTCCAGCCATGTACTGGCCGAGGTCGAGCAGACGGTGGACGAGGTCGTGATCATCAACAAGGGCAAGCTGGTCGCGCACGGCGGCATCGAAGAGCTCAAACGCGGTGTGGAGGGGCGAGTACGCGTTTCGAGCCCTCAGACCAAGGCGCTCGAGCAGCGGCTCAGCAAGGCCGGCCTCGTGGTCAGCGAGGAAGGTGGTGCGCTGCTCGTCGCCGGTGCCACGAGCGCCCAGGTAGGAGAGATCGCCGCCAAGCACTCGCTCGTCCTGCACGAGCTGACGCCACTTGCGACGCAACTCGAGGACGTCTTCTTCGATCTCACCGCCGAGGCGCCGAAGTGATCGCCTCCCTCTCCTCCGAGTGGCTGAAGATCCGCACCACGCGCACGATCTTCTGGCTGCTCGTCGCGCTTACGGCGGTGGTAACCCTGATCGCCGTTACCAGCGTCGTCACCGAGCACAAGGGAAGTATCACGCGCCCGCACGACCAGCTCAGCCTGCTCGGAATCGGGTTCCTGGCCCTCCTGATCGCCCTGATCATGGGCCTGATCGTCTCGACGGGTGAGTTCCGCCACGGCACGATCACGCCGACACTGCTCGCAACTCCCTCGCGCGAATCAGTCGTGATCACGAAGGCAATCGCCGGGATGCTGTTCGGTGTTGTGCTGGTCGCTCTCGCCGAGGGGCTCGTGGCCTGTGAGCTCGCCATCGCCTTGCCCATAAAGGGCGTCGACTTCGCGATCCAGGCCGGCCCGGCGGCCGGTTTTCTCGGTCGCATACTGCTCGCGGCGGCGCTCTGGGGAGCGATCGGCAGCGGTATCGGGCTCGCGGTCCGGAACCAGATCGGCGCCGTGGTTGGATCGTTCGCCTGGCTCTTCATAGCCGAGGGGCTCATAAACGCGATCCTGCGCTCGCATGCAATCGACTCCCACGCCGGACGCTTCTTCCCACTCCAGGTGACGGGCGCCGTCCTGAACACCGGCACGCGCAACCACGCAGACATGCTCAGCCACACGGCAGGAATAGCCGTACTCTGTGGCTGGACGGCTCTGGCGACAGTCGTCGCGCTGGTGTTGTTCACACAGCGCGACGTCAGTTAGAAACGGAGCCGAACGTAAGCGGGCTCTACGACCGCGTCCACCAGCAAGCGTCGTCCTCGCCTACGGCTAGCGACCGCTGATCCTCCCGGCCGAGTCGACAGCGACGAGAGGCGTCCTTCTCGTCAACAGCACAGCCGAGCTGGCGAAGCCGACCAGCAGGGCGGCTGCCGTGAGATAGCCTCCGGCCTTCAGGTCGACGCTCGTCTTTCTGGCGATTTCCGCGACGAAATAGGCGAGCGCGATGGCCCAGATGACGAAGGCACAGATCATCTTCTGCAGATACCACTTCTGCCGGTAGACCATCTTCACGCCGAGCTTCGCCTCCAGTTCCTGCGTGAACGCTCGGGTCACGTAGCGGTCACGGAACCAACCCTTGGGCAGCACCCTCGTGGGCGCGAGCAGTCCGCAGATGGCAGCCACGATTGCGACCTGTACTCCAATCAGAAGTATCTGGCCATTTCCGTACGTCGCCACTGTGAGGTGTGAAAGGCCCTTGGAGCCCACGCCGCCGGTTCCGCGCAAGCTCTTGTTCCAGTAGAACTCGAGCAGCCAGACCAGGATCACGACTATCGCGGCAAGCTCGTAGAGCGGATGAGCAATACGGTGCGCGAGCGACGGAACGATACCCAGACGCTCGTCTGAGCTCGGGGCCGACTTTGCTTCCTTGGCCGGCTCGGCCTGCTCGATCTCCTCCTTCGCCGGCTCCGGACGAAGATCGACGTGCGTTGGAGCCGGCGGCGAGATGGGCTTCTCGCCTTCCTCCGCCTTAGCCGGAGATGCGGGCACGTTGGGGGTGATGACCGGCGGGGTCGTGGCGGGCGGACCGGGCGGCGGAGCTACCGGCGGGCCGGGCGGCGGGGTCGGAGCCGGAATCGTTCTGGAAGCCAGGGGCCTGCCGAAGGCGGCCAGCCGCTCGGCCACATCGTTCGGGCCGGGCTGCGCAGCTTGTGTCGGCTGCTCTTCTTCCTCCTCGGGCTCTTCGGCTTCGTCGCTGGGCTCTTCAACCGTGGCAGCCGGCTCGATCGTCGAGGCGGGCTTCGCCCAGGGAACGCCGGCCGGGGGCCCGGATGGCGGCGCGGGAGCGGTCTCGAGCTCCGGCTCGGCGGACACGACAGGCGGTGAGACGGGGGCCTCTTCTTCCTCTTCCCCTACTTCCTCCGGCTCTTCCTCCGGCTCTTCCTCCTCTTCTTCCAGTTCCTTCTCCTCTGTGCCCGCGGTGGTGCTCTCGGGCACCACGACCGGAACAAATGGCGTCGCGCTCGTGCGCGCCGCCACGAGATCCTTTCCTTCGGCGCCGACCGTCGGACCGGCGATCTCCTCGCTCTCCAGGTGCACGTCGATCAGGCGGGAGTTGCAAACAACGCAAACTCCCAGCTCGCTGGTAGCTGTGACCTTGTGACAGCTAGTGCAGTAGCCGACCTGCACGACCGAGAACTTCGTTCCGCAGTAGCGGCAAACCTTGGCCTCGAGCTTGATCTCCTCGGCGCACTGCGGACAGGTTTTCATCCCTGGTTCCGACACGGCGACACCCCTCCCCCGGTTACTTTGCTAGGCCGAGTATCACCCCGCAGGCGGCCGGACTCAAGTTCTCAGTCCCGACCCGCCGGATACGGGTGTGCCCTCTTCGAACTCATAGCGGACGATCGCTCGCTTGACCGCGGCCGCTTCGTCCAGGCGCTCGACCGGGCGGCCGTGTGGGGCTTCTCGCAGCAGTTCTGGTGTATCGGCCGCCTCGGCGGCGATCCGGCGCATCGCGTCAACGAAGGAGTCGAGCATCTCCAGCGACTCGGTCTCGGTCGGCTCGATCATCAGCGCCTCGGGCACCACCAGCGGGAAGTAGATCGTGGGCGGGTGGATGCCGTAGTCCATCAATCTCTTCGCCACGTCGAGCGCCGAGATACCGTGCTCGCGCTTGAGCCCGGCGGCCGAGAGCACGAACTCGTGCATGCAGAGGCGGTCGTAGCGAAGCTCGTAGAGGTCCTTCAGCCTGGCGAGCAGGTAGTTGGCGTTGAGCACGGCCGCTTCGGACATCTCCTTCAGAGCCGAGCCGTAGACGCGGATGAAGGCGTAGGCCTTGACGAAGACGCCGAAGGGGCCGAGGAAGCCGCGCACCCGCCCGATCGACTTCGGCCGCTCGGAGTCGAGCTCGAAGGCGCCGCCTTCGCCACGCACGATCCGCGGCACGGGCAGGAACGGCTCCAGCGCCCGGCGCACCGCAACCGGGCCGGCGCCCGGGCCGCCGCCGCCGTGCGGGGTCGAGAAGGTCTTGTGCAGGTTGAAGTGGACGATGTCGAAGCCCATGTCGCCGGGGCGCGAGATGCCGCAGACGGCGTTGAGGTTGGCGCCGTCGTAGTAGAGGAGCGCTCCGGCCTCGTGGAAGATGCGCGCCAGCTCGACGATGCCCTGCTCGAACAGGCCGAGCGTGGAGGGGTTGGTCAGCATCAGAGCCGCAGTGTCGGGACCGACCACTCGACGTAGGTCGTCCAGATCTAGGTTGCCGCGCGCATCGGTCTTGACCGGCTGCAACTCGAAGCCCGACATGGTGACGCTGGCGGGGTTGGTGCCGTGCGCCGTGTCGGGCACGACCACCTTGCGCCTGATCTCGAGCTCACCCTTGTCCTGGAACCAGGCGCGCACCAGCATCAGCCCGGTCAGCTCGCCCTGAGAGCCGGCGGCCGGCTGGAGCGAGACGGCATCCAGGCCGGAGATCTCCGCCAGCGCCTCCTGCAGGCGGAAGCAGAGCTCGAGTGCTCCCTGCGCGTCCTCGGGCAGTTGGTGCGGGTGCAGGTCGGCGAAGCCGGGCAGGGCGGCCAGGCGCTCGTTCAGGCGCGGGTTGTACTTCATCGTGCAGGAGCCGAGCGGATAGAAGCCGGAGTCGACGCCGAAGTTGCGCTCGGCGAGCGCCGCGAAGTGGCGGGCGAGGTCGGGCTCGACCAGCTCGGGCAGGCGAGGCGGATCGGAGCGCGCCAGATCGGCCGGAATCTCCGCCTTCGGCAACTCGTAGTCGGGCAGCGAGCAGGCGCAGCGGCCGGCCTGCGACTTCTCGAAGATCAGCGGCTCCACACGCCACTCGCTCACGAGAGCACCTCCCCCAGCACCTCGGCCAGCCGCTCGATATCCGCGGGCGAGCGCTTCTCGGTCAGGGCAATCAGAAGAACGTCTTGCAGCTCGGGGAAATCGCGCCCGAGCGGGTAACCGGGATTGACACCGAGCTTCTTCGCCGCTCGCACCACCTCTTCGCTGGGGCGCCCGGTCTTCACCGCGAACTCCTTGAAACCCCGCACGTCGAACGCGAGCGGCAGGCCGAGCTTCTCCTTCGCCAGCTCGGCGAGGCCCATGCAGGTCTCCCCCAGGCGGCGCAGGCCTTTCGGCCCGAGCCAGGATAGGTAAACAAGCCCGGCCAGCGCGCAGAGAGACTGGTTGGTGGTGATGTTCGAGGTCGCCTTCTCGCGCCGGATGTGCTGCTCGCGGGTCTGGAAGGTGAGGACGAAGCCGCGCCGGCCCTGGCGGTCGTTCGTCTCGCCGACGATGCGTCCCGGCATGCGTCGTATGAGCTCTTTCCTCGCCGCCAGGAAGCCGAAGTGCGGACCGCCGAAGGAGAGCCGGTTGCCGGCCGCCTGGCCCTCGCCGATGGCGATCTGGCAGCCGTAGTTGCCCGGCGCCTCGAGCACGCCGAGCGAGAGCGGATCGACGTGCGCCACCGCCAGCGCGCCCGCCTCGGTCGCCGCCCGGGCGAGATCGGGCGCCGGCTCCAGGCAGCCGAAGAAGTTCGGCTGCTGGAAGATGGCGGCGGCGGCATCCTTCGCCTCGACGCCGAAGCGCTCGGGATCGGTCACGCCGCCCGAGTGCGGCACCTCGACGACCTCCAGCCCGAACCCCGGCGCATAGGTCTTCACGACCTGCCTGACCTGCGGATTGACCGTCTGCGCGATCGCGATCTTGCTGCGCCCGGTCGCATGTGCGGCCATGAAGCAGGCGTCGGCGGCGACCGTGGCGCCGTCGTAGCCCGACGCGTTCGCCACCTCCATCCCGGTCAGCTCGCAGATCACGGTCTGGTACTCGAAGATGGCCTGCAGTATTCCCTGGCTCAGCTCCGGCTGGTAGGGCGTGTAGGCGGTCAGGAACTCCGGCCGCGAGACGATTGCCTCGACGATCGCCGGCACGTAGTGGTCGTAAATCCCGGCCCCGAGGAAGGAGAGCTCGCGCCCGATATCGACGTTGCGCTCGGCCAGCTCTACCAGCTCGCGCTCGAGCTCGAGCTCGGAGGCGGGCGCGGGCAGCGCCAGCTCGCGCCCCAGGCGCACCTGCTCGGGAATGTCCGCGAAGAGCTCCGCGATCGAAGAGACTCCGATCGCCTGTAGCATCGCCTCTCTGTCAGCATCGGTCAGAGCCAGGTAGCCGGTTACCACGCCTCACTACTCCTCGGCCGCAAGCTGTTTGTAGGTCTCGGCGTCGAGCAGACTCTCGGCCTCGCCGGGATTGGAGAGCTGCACGCGAACGAGCCAGCCCTCGCCGTAGGGATCGTCGTTGACCGCCTCGGGCCCGGACTGCACCTTCTCGTTGACCGCGACGACCGTGCCCGAGAGCGGTGCGACCAGGTCGGAGACGGCCTTGACCGACTCGACCTCGCCGTAGGAACCGTCCTTGGCGATCGCAGCCCCCAGTTGCGGCGGCTGGAAGAAGACGATCTCGCCGAGCATGTCCTGGGCCTTCCAGGTGATCCCGAACACAGCCTCGCCGCCCTCGATGCGCGCCCAGTCGTGCTCGCGGTGGTACTTCAGGTCTGTCGGATAACTCTCGCTTGCGGCCACGACTCACCACTCTCCTTGTCTGTCCGTGTAATTCCTGGAACTCGTGTAAATCGGCTTCGGGACAACTTTTGCCCAAAGTGGTCGCCCACGCACATCGATCGTCAGCATCGACCACGGCTCACTCTTCTTCGCCGCCGCATAGCCCATGCCGATGCCCCTGTCGAGCATCGGCGAGTGCGTGCCCGAAGTGACCTCGCCGTCCGGGACGATCGGCATGCCCTGGCGCGGGATACCGGGCTCGTCCATCACGAACGCGACCAGGCGCTTGCTCGGCCCCTCGGCCGAGATCTCGCGCAACCGATCGACTCCCGTGAACTCTTTGGCAAGCGCGCAGGCCCAGCCCAGCCCGGCCGAGATCGGATCGGTCTCGGGCGTGATGTCCTGACCGTGCAGCGGCAGGCAAGCCTCGAGCCTGAGCGTGTCGCGGGCGCCGAGACCGCAGGGCACGACACCGGCGGCGAGAATCGCGTCCCAGAGCTTGCCGGCGCTCTCGGCGGCACAGACCAGCTCGCAACCGGCCTCACCCGTGTAGCCGGTACGGGCGCAGGTGCAGGGCACGCCGAACAGCTCGATCTCGGCGAAGGTGAAGGCAGGCGCCGGCTCGAGCCCCAGGCGCGCGAGCGCCCCTGGGCCCTGAACCGCGATCAGTGCGCGCTCCTCCGAGATGTCGCGCAAGCTTGCGCCCGTGGGCAAACGCTCGCTCAGCCAGCGCACGTCGCCCGCGCGGTTGGCCGCGTTCACGATCACCAGATAGCTCTCTTCGCCGCGGCGATAGACGATCAGGTCATCGACGATGCCGCCCTGCTCGTTGGTCATCAGCTCGTACTGAGCCCGGCCGGGGCCGATTCGGTCGAGGTCGTTCGAGAGCAGTCTCTGCAGCCCCTCGTGAGCCTGCGGCCCGTCGATCTCGAGCACGCCCATGTGCGAGGCGTCGAAGGCGCCACTGCCCCCGCGCACCGCCTTGTGCTCGGCGATGAGACTCTCGTAGAAGACCGGCATCTCGTAGCCGGCGAAGGGGACCATGCGGGCTCCAAGGGCGAGATGGCGGTCGAATAACGGCGTTCGCTTCAACTCAGGCATGCCTCGCCGATGCTATCCATCCCGGCGGCCGGGGCGCGTGATCGGGCTTAGCTAGGCGGCCGACTCAAACCGGATGGCCGGCGTCGACATTCGCCCTCCGTCCGGACACAAGTCCTCCGCACGGTGCCTGGCACCGCGCGGGCGAGCGGAACACAGTAACGAGAAAGGTCGCACGGGAATGTGCCGGCTTCGTGCAGAGTCCGAAGCGCGCGGCCGAAAGCCGTCTCGAGCCTTCCTGGCTAGAGAGCTCAGTCCTCGCGCAGGAACGAGGGAATTTCGAGCACTTCCTCGGGCACCTCGAACGACTCGGACTCGGTCGCCTTCTTGCGCTCGCCGGTCCTGGTCGCACGCCAGCGCCGGTGCTCGCCGCCGGCGCCGAAGCCGGTTGCGATCACGGTCACGCGCACGGCGCCCTCGAGCGATTCGTCGATGACGGCACCGAAGATCACGTTCGCGCTCTGATCGGCTGCCGCAGTCACCAGCTCGGCGGCCTCGTTGACCTCGAAAAGACCTATGTCCGAGCCACCGGAGATGTTCAGGAGAATTCCGGTCGCGCCCTCGATCGAAGCATCGAGGAGCGGTGAGGCGATCGCCTGCTGGGCCGCTTCGACGGCGCGATTCGGCCCGGAGCCGTGGCCGATCCCCATGACCGCGGTACCGGCGTCGCGCATGATCGTGCGCACATCGGCGAAGTCGAGATTGACGAGGCCCGGATTGGTGATCAGATCGGTGATGCCCTGCACGCCCTGGCGCAGGACGTCGTCGGCCATCTTGAAGGCGTCCACTACCGTGGTCTTCTTCTCCACGACCTCCAACAGCCGGTCGTTCTCCACCACGATGAGTGTGTCGACCTTGTCGCGCAGATCATCGATTCCGCGGAGCGCTTGATCCGAGCGCTTGTGACCTTCGAAACTGAACGGCTTCGTGACCACGCCGACGGTCAGCGCTCCCAGCTCCAGCGAGATCTCGGCGGCGATCGGAGCGGCACCGGTGCCCGTTCCGCCACCCTCGCCGGCTGTGACGAAAACCATGTCCGCGCCCTTCAGCGCTTCCTTCAGCTCGTCACGGCTCTCCTCGGCGGCGGCCTTGCCGATCTCCGGATTTGCGCCGGCGCCGAGGCCGCGCGTCGCCTTGGCGCCGATGTGAATCTTGACGTCCGCGTCGCACATCAGAAGCGCCTGCGCATCGGTGTTCACGACGATGAACTCGACCCCCGTGATGCCGGCGTCGACCATGCGGTTGACCGCGTTGGAGCCGCCGCCGCCGATACCGACGACCTTGATCACCGCGAGATAGCTGTTCGATTGGTCTTTCATCTTGTTCGACCCGGCTCAGAATTGTTTCGGCAGATCACCGAGCCCCTCGTGAACCGGCAGCGTACGCGCCCTTTCTACGACTGTCAATGCGGCATTCAGCCCTCTGGAGTGCTTCAACTCTAGCGACCCTGGTTCGATTCCACCTCCGTTCCGCCTACCGGTCGGTCGGGGACACTGACGTCGAGATAGGCGATCGACCCCGCCGGCGGGGGTGTGAGCCCGGGCAGGATCTTCTCCGAGACGGCCAGTTTCAGCGCCGCCTGAGAGGCGTCGCCGAAGCGCAGCTCGATGTTCGAGCCGAGCGTGAGCGTCAGATCTCCGTTGTGGGCGACCACACTGGTGGGGCGGAGCGAGTGCTTGGAATCGTCGAGCGCGACGAGCACCTTGATTGCTGTTCGCACCCCGACATCGGTTACGGGCTCCCCGACCACGACCGCCATCGCGGACGACGTCCAGATTCGGGGCAGCCCCTGGCCTCGGCCGCGGCGAAGCGGACGTACGACCTTTCCGCTGGCCGCTATCACCCATGCGTCTCGGCCCCGCCTGAGAACGGCAACGGGATGCTCGCGCGCGACGAAGACTCGTAGCGTGTTCGGGAAATCTCGATCGACTCTCGCCGTTCTCACCTCCGGAATCGCCAGGATCGCCCGCTCGAGCCCGGCCTGGTTCAGTCCAACCAGGCTCCGACCCCGGAACGGCTTGACGACGGCGTTTATCTGGCGAGAGAGCGTCGGGGTAGCGCCCTTGATCTGAACCTTCTCGATCGCGAAGAGCGAGCTCTCCAGGGCAAGCACGTAGAGACCGACGACTACCGCGAGCGCGGCGAAGAGAAGAACGAGCGTGTGCGCGCTCGGTACCAGAGATATCAGCCCCCGGCGTTTTTTCCGGCGATGCCTGATAGGCACGACGACGCGCGCGGTGCTCCTGCGAGCTGTGCTGGCCACGGCGCCTAGTTCGCGGCAGCGGAAGGTGCTCCTACCCGCGTCGTTAGCTGTAGGCCCCTAGAGGCGCCAGCGAAACCTTGCCAACCAGGCGCACTTCCGGCTCGAGCGCGACGCCGAAGCGCTCGAATACGCGACGCCGAGCCTCGTCCATCAGCGCCAGCGCGTCGGCCGTACTGGCGCCGCCGGTGTTCTCGATGAAGTTCGCGTGCTGCGGCGAGAACCTCGCGCCGCCGATCCGTTCGCCCTTGAGCCCGCAGGCGTCGATCAGGCGCCCGGCGCCGAGCTCGTGCTCGGGGTTCTTGAAGACACTGCCGAAGGTGCGAAGGCCAAGAGGCTGGCCGGACTTTCGCTGCTCTTTCCTGGCGCGCACGCCGCGCTCGATCTCCTCGCTGGAGCTTCGCCGGAGGCGGAGCTCGGCCTGAACGACGATCTGCCCGGGCCTGAGCCCGGAGCCCCGGTAACGAAGGCCGAGCTGGTCGTGATCGAGCCAGCGCCGCCCTTCTGCGTCCACCACCAGCGCCCGCGTCAGCACGGCGCCGAACTCGCTCCCCCAGGCACCCGCGTTCATGCAGACGCCGCCACCGACGGTGCCCGGGATCGAGGCCGCGAACTCGAGCCCCGAGAGCCCGGCGGCCTGCGCCATCCGCGCGCAGAGCGCGTCGGCCGCTCCGCCGCCGGCGATCATCGTCTCGCCTTCGATCTCGACCGAGGCCAGCTCGCCCTCGAGCCTGAGCGCGAGCGCCTCGAGACCCTCGTCGGCGACGAGCAGATTGGAGCCGAAGCCGAGCGGAAGAACGGGCAGATCTCGCTCCGCCGCCCAGGCCAACGCTCGGGAGACGTCCTCCCCGCTCCGCGCCCGTGCGAAGCCGCGCGCCGGTCCGCCGCTGCCGAAGGTAGTGAAGCGGGCAAGCGGAATGTTCTGCTCGATATTCATCTCAGCGCCTCCAGCAGCAGCGGGCCCGCTCTGTCCACGTCGCCCGCGCCGATCGTGAAGACCAGGTCTCCGGCTCTCACCCAGCCGGCCAGGAAGCGGACTCCCTCTTCCAGCGCCGGAGTCCAGGCCAGCGGCATTCCGGGCCTGAGCTCGGCCAGGGCATCGACGATCAGCTTCCCGCTCACGCCGTCCACTGGATCCTCACGAGCCGCGTAGATCTCGCTGACGCAGACGGCGTCGGCGACGGCCAGCGCCGTGGCGAACTCGCGCGCCAGGTGGCGGGTGCGGGAATAGAGGTGCGGCTGGAAGAGCACCGCCAGACGCCCGCTTCCGGCCTCGGCGCGCGCCGCGGCGAGCGTGGCCGCCAGCTCGGCCGGATGGTGCCCGTAGTCGTCGTAGACGCGGACTCCGCCCGCCTCGCCCCGTGCCTCAAAGCGACGTCCCGCGCCGCGGTACTCGACGATCACGCGCTCGGCCGCCGAGCGATCCACTCCCGCCAGCTCGAGTGCCGCCAACGCCGCCGCCGCATTCAGGCGGTTGTGCTCCCCGGGCAGCGCCAGCGGCAGATCCACGGGCTTCAGCTGCTCAGCGCGCACCACCTGCGGCACCTGCGCTAGCCAGTCTTCGAACAGCCGCTCGACCTCGGCCAGTGAGGCATAGGTCGTGTGATGATCGAGGTCGACGTTGAGCAGCACGGCGATCTCGGGCCGTAACGCCGCCACCGAGCGGTCGGACTCGTCTCCCTCCACCACCAGCCAGCCGGAGCCGGCGCGGGCGTTACCGCCTAGCTGAGCGATCTCGCCGCCGACGATGAAGGCCGGGTCGAGGCCGAGACGGTCGAGACAGAAGGCGATCATCCCGCTCGTGGTCGTCTTGCCGTGGGCGCCCGAGACGACGATCGATTTGCGCAAGGAGACGAGCTCGGCGAGCAGGTCGGCGCGGGGACGGCCTTTGATCCGCGCGGCGAAGGCGGTCGACACGTAGCGCTCGATCTCGGGATCGGGCAGCCTGGGCTCGGGAGCTATCTCGACGGAGATTCCGGCCACGCGCACGTTCGCGAGGTAAGGAGTCTCGGCCTTGTCCCAGCCCGACACCTCCGCACCCCAGGCCTTGGCGATCACGGCGTAGGCGCTCATGCCGGCGCCACCGATCCCGGCCAACCACATTCTCCGGCCGCTCAGTGGAGCCGATTCTCGAGCCTTGCTCAGCTCTCCACCTCCGGCGCGCCCCGTCTCGCCCGGCCATGTCCCGGTGCCTGGCACCAAAAACTGTCGCGGCGGGACGGTAGGAGCGTTCTCGACGCTCGCAAATTGCGGAGATCCCCGTTACAGAGACGTGCGAAATGCCCGTTCCGGACATGTCCTGGTGCCTGGCACCGTGAGGGGGGCGCCGGGCACCCGGCCCGCGGGGCCAGGCGCAAGGACATTTCGGCCACTATCGAAGCAGCCATCATTTGGAATCCTTACGGCGACGGCGCGCCAGCTCGATCAGTTCGCCGGCAATCTCCTCGGCGGCGTTCGGACGGGCCAAGCGAAGCATCGCCGCGGACATCTTCTCGAGCCGGGCGGTGTCGCCCAGCAGCTCGAGCAGCAAGCCGGGCACGCGCTCGAGCTCGCTCTCCGGCAGCGAGATCGCGCCGCCACCCTCGACGAAGTAACGCGCGTTCTTCGCCTGGTGGTCGGCGGTCGCGTAGGGATAGGGAACGAGCAGCGCCGGCTTGCCCGCGGCCGCCAGCTCCCAGACGGAGCCGCCCGCCCTCGCCAGCACCAGATCGCAGGCCGCGAGAGCCGCTCCGAACTCGTTCGAGAAGCCGAGCAGCACGTAGTCCGGCCGCTTCACTCTCTCTACCAGCGCCGGGTAGTCGCGCTCACCGGCCAGATGCAGGATCGCCGGCCCGCTCTCGCCGAAGTGCTTGACGACCAGCTCGTTCAGCGCCCGCGCCCCCTGGCTGCCGCCGAACACGAGCAGGATTGGGCCCTGCTCGGGAAGCCCGAAGCGCTCGCGCGCCTGCGCCCGCGCAGGTAGGCGTGACCGCTCCGGCAAAGGGCGGCCGCTGACCCGGTACTTGTCCTTCGCCCTGCCGGCGATCGGGAAGGAGAGGAAGACGCGGCGCGCGAACGGCGCGGCCAGCCGGTTCGCCAGGCCGAAGTGCGCGTCGGCTTCGCTCAGCGCCGCCGGAATCCGCGCCAACCAGGCCGCCAGCACCATCGGCCCGGACACGTAGCCGCCGCCACCGAAGACGACGTCTGGCTTGCGGCGCCTGAGTATTCGCAGGCAGGCAAAGGGCGCCGTCAGCGAGCGGGTAAGCCCGCGCGCCAGTTCCAGCCCGGGCCGCCGCGAGAAGCCGGAGATACGGAAGGAGTCGAACTCGAAGCCGGCCTGCGGCACGAGCTCGGCCTCGATGCGCGCGGACGAGCCGGCGAAGGAGACGTCGACGCCGCGGCGCTGGAGCGCCTCAGCGACGGCGAGCGCGGGCATGAGATGCCCGGCCGTTCCGCCGGCGGCGATCAGACACCTCAGGGGCCGCTGCTTTGCCATGGTTCACCGCGATGTTAAGGAGAATGCCGACCGCTATGAGGGAGACAACGAGACTCGAGCCTCCATAAGAGACAAAGGGAAGCGTGATTCCGGTCAGTGGGACGAGCCCGAACACGGCGGCCAGGTTGATCGCGGCCTGGCCACAGATCAGGGTCGTGAGTGTCGCGGCGACCGTCTTCCCGAACGGGTCGCGACAGGCAAGGGCGATGCGCAGGCCCGCCCAGGCGAAGAACGCGTAGCAGGCGATCAACATGACGATCCCGATCAGCCCCAACTCCTCGCCGACTACCGAGGCGATCATGTCGGTATGAGCTTCGGGCAGGTAGTGAATCTTCTGCACGCCCTGCCCCAGCCCGCGCCCGAAGATGCCTCCCGAGCCGAGCCCGATGAGCGACTGCATGCCCTGATAGCCGCTCCCCTGCGAATCGGCCACCGGGTGCAGGAAGGCGAGGATGCGAGCGCGCTGGTAGGGCTCCGACAGAGCCACTAACAGCCCCAGCGTGATCATCAGAGCGTAGGCGCGTGTGATCAGGCCGAGGGGCACCCCGGTCACCACGAGTGCCGCCGCGACCATGACGAGGATGCTCGTCACCGTGCCAAGGTCGGGCTCCGCCGCGATCAGGCCGCAGGCGATCACGACCATAAAGCCGACCGGTTTCGCCAACTCGGCCAGGGTCCGCGGCCGGGGGCGATAGACGAGCCGGGCCGGGATCCAGAGTGCCAGAGCCAGCTTGGCCAGCTCCGACGGCTGCAAGCTGATCGGTCCGAGCGAGATCCAGCGCCGCGCACCGTTGATCTGAGTGCCGATGGCCAGCACCGCCAGACAGAGCCCGAGCGAGCCCATGAGAAGAGACGGAGCGAGCCGGCGCAGCCTGCGATAGTCGAAACGCGTGAAGGCGATCATCGCGCCCAACCCGGCAATGGCGTAAACGGCCTGGCGAACCAGATAGGCGCTCGCGTTGCCTCCTCCGAGCGTCGCCGTGGCCGACGTGGAGCTGAAGACCATCACGAGACCGAATGAGACGAGCGCCAGGGTCGCAAACACCAGGAGCTGAAACTCGAGCTGCATCTTCGGCGCCCGCGCGCGGGCCGGCCCGGGGCTCGAAGCTTGGGCCGGCACGGCCGTCAGGCGAAGCGGCGTCTGCGCCCGTCGAGTAGAGGGTCGCGCCGTTCGCGCCGTGCCGGGCGCCCTTCTCGATGCGGGCGCTCGGGACGGTCGGCCGGAGCGTCTCGGCGTGCCGACACGAACCGTGCCCGTCTCCTCGAACCAGCTTCCCATTACGTTAGGACGGTTCGACCGCGCGAGTGCACTTCCTACTGCGAGCGAACGGCGCACGGAGCTGGAGCGTCCGTCGAGAGCGGAAACCCGGCACCCGCGCCGAGGCTTATCGAGAAACGATCAGCCCGTCGACCAGACGGCGAAACTCGTCGCCACGCTGCTCGAAGTTCTCGAACTGGTCGAAGCTGGCACAGGCCGGCGCCAGCAGCACGATCTCGCCGGGCTGCGCGTTCCCGGCCGCCGCCAGGACCGCCCGCTCGAGCGTCCCGCATTGCTCGAAGGCGACCCCCGCGCGCTCCAGTGCGCCCGCTATCTCCTCGGCTGTCTCTCCGACCAAGTAGGCGCGCGCCTCGTGGCCGCTCAGCTCCGCGGCGAAGGCGTCGAACGACTCGCCCTTGCCCCGGCCGCCGAGGATGATGTGCAGCGGCTCGCCGTAAGAGGCGATCGCCCGCCGCGCGGCGGCGGTGTTGGTGGCCTTGGAGTCGTTCACGTAGCGAACGCCGGCGACCTCTGCCACGGGCTCGAGCCGGTGCGGAACTCCCGGGAAGGTGCGAAGTGCCTCCGCAATCGCCTCCTCGTCGATCCCGGCCGCCCGCGCCGCCTGGCTGGCGGCGGCGGCGTTCTCGCGGTTGTGCTCGCCCGGGATCAGCGGCTCGGCCGGAAGCGGATCGCGCGCATCGAACTCGACCCGGCGCCCGTGACCGGGCACCTCGCCAAACCCTCGCGGCAGCACGGCCACGTCATCCTCGAGCTGGTTCTCGAAGATGCGCAGCTTGGCCTCCCGGTAGGCCTCGAGGCTGCCGTGGCGATCGAGGTGGTCGGGCTCGAGGTTGAGCAGTACGGCAACCTTGAGGCGCAGCTGCTCGATGTCCTCGAGCTGGAAGCTGGAGAGCTCGCAGACGATCCAGGCGTCGCGGTCGAGCTCTCCGTCGAGATCGCAGATCGCGCGCCCGACGTTGCCGGCCACCTCGACCTTGCGGCCCGCCGCGAGAAAAATCGCCCCGAGCAGCTCGGTCGTGGTCGTCTTGCCGTTCGTGCCGGTGACGCCGACGAGGGGATTGGCGAAGAGACGCGAAGCCAACTCGACCTCGCTCCAGACCGGGATCCTGCGCTTACGCGCCGCCTGCACGAGCTCTACTTCGGCCGGCACGCCCGGGCTTTTCACGATCAGCCCCACCTTGTCGAGCAGCTGCTCGCTCTCGACGCCGAGCCGAAGCTCGACGCCCGCCTTGACCAGATCGCTCACGTCGAGCTCCGTCGAGCGGTCGACCGCCACGACCGTCACGCCGCGCCGCGCCAGCGCCAGGGCCGCCGCCCGCCCGGATCGGGCCAGCCCCAACACCAGCACTCGTCCGGGTAGCTCGCTCAAAAGTGGAAATCCACGATATAGAAGCGGTAGTAGAGCGCAAAGGCGAGCGCGCAGAGAATCCCGCAAAGAATCCAGAAGCGGACCATGATCTTCGTTTCCGACCAGGCCTTCATCTCGAAGTGGTGGTGGATCGGCGCCATCAGGAAGACTCGCCGCCCGAGGTAGCGGAAGGTGAAGACCTGGATCATCACCGAGAGCGCCTCGATCAGGAATACCCCGGCGATCAGCAGGAGCAGGAACTCCGTCTTGGTCATGATCGCGAATCCGGCGAGCGCTCCACCTATCCCCATCGAGCCGGTGTCGCCCATGAACACGTCCGCCGGGAAGGTGTTGTACCAGAGGAAACCGATCAGCCCCCCGATCAGCGCCGCAGCCAGGATGGCCAGATCGATCAAGCGCGGCTCACGTAGACCGGGATGGGAAGAGGAGCGCACGTAGGCAAGGACCGCGATCGCCATGAAGGTGAAGGTGGCGATGATGCCCGTTCCGGCGGCGAGACCGTCCAGGCCGTCGGTCAGGTTGACGCCGTTGGCGGCGCCGCCGATGGCGAAGAAGAGCAGGACGTACCAGAGCACGCCGATATGCAAGTGGCCGTTCACGAAGGGGATGGCGATCCAGGTCGGCTGGCCGGCGCGATGCGCTAGGTAGCCGGCACCGACGCTGATCAGAACCAGGAGAATCATCTTCCAGCGCCCGGCCAGTCCGAGCGAGCGCCGGCGACGCAGCTTCATCAGGTCGTCGACGAAGCCGATACCGGCGCAGCCGAGCATGATGAAGAGCACTGTCAGCGCCTGGGTCGTGTACTCGCTCAGAACGAGAAAGGGGATGACCGCGGCCACCAGGAAGAGAACGCCGCCCATCACGGGCGTCCCCTGCTTGACCACATGTCCCGCCGGGCCCTCCTCGCGTATGTGCTGACCGACGTCGTGGCGGCGGAGGAAGGCGATGAAGCGCGGGCCGGCGAAGATCGAGATTGCGAAGGCCGCTATCCCGGCCACGATCACCCTCACCATCGGGCTCGGGAGAGCTAGATCCTCAAACGTGTTCGCCGCTGCAAGGAAAGCGGTCACGCTGCGAGCGCCTCCTCGAGCGCCTTCGCGACCAGCTCGAGACCGACGGCCCGCGAGCCCTTGACCAGCACGCAGTCGCCGGGCTGAACCGTTTCCAGAGCCAGGGCAACGGCCCGCTCGGCGTCGGGCGCCCACTCGCGCAGCGGCACCTCTTGGGCCTCTTCCAGGTAGGCGCGAGCCTCGTTCCCGACTGCCAACAAGGCGGCGACGCCGAGCTCCGCCGCCCGGCTCCCGATTTCGCGGTGGTAGCGGTCGCTGTCGGCCCCGAGCTCCGCCATCGTCCCGAGTATGGCCACCCGCCGGCGCCCGGCCGCAAGCTGAGCCTGATGCTCCAGCGCCGCGCCGAGCGAGGTCGGGTTCGCGTTGTATGAGTCGTTGATCAGAAGTCCTCCAGCGGCCAGCGCGGTCTCTTCGCCGCGCCAGCGAGAGAGCCTAATCGTCCGCGCGCCTTCCTGCGCTCCCTCCAGCGGCAGCCCCAGCTCACGGTAGGCGACGAGCGCGGCGAGCGTGTTCATCACCTGGTGGCGCGCGCTCAGGGGAAGCTCGAGCTCGAGCCGCTCGCCCTCGATCTCGAAGACGGCGCGGGAGGTCTCGTCGCCCGGCTCGAAGGCGACGAGCGACGATGACCCGCCGGGGCCGAAGCGGCGCAGCTCGATCCCCGCCGGGATGAACGGCTCGAGCAGCGGCGCGTCGGCCGGCACGATCCCCACGCCGCCCGGTTCCAGCCCGAGCAGCACCTCGGCCTTGGCCTGGGCGACGTGCTCGACCGTGCCGAGCAGCTCCAGGTGCACGGGCCCGACGCTGGTGATCAATCCGACATGCGGGCGAACGAAGCGGCAGGCCTGCTCGATCTGGCCCAGGCCGCGCATTCCGATCTCGACCAGCGCCAGTTCGGTGTCGGCCTCCAGGCGGCAGAGCGTGAGCGGGATGCCGAGCTCGTTGTTGAAGCTCCCCTCCGCCGCGACGAGCCTGGCGTGCGGAGCGCAGAGCGAAGCCAGGATGTCCTTGGTCGACGTCTTGCCGGTCGAGCCCGTGATGGCGACAACGCGGGCGCCGGAGCGCTCGCGAACCGCCCCACCCAGTGCGGCCAAGGCAGCCTCGGCGTCGCCGGGCACTAATGCTCCAGCCGCTCCTCGCTCCAGCGCCCGGGGCACGAACTCGGCGCCTCGGCCCACTGCCACGAAGAGGTCGCCCCGCTCGGCACGTCGCGAGTCGATGACGACGCCCGTGATCTGCGTGGCGCCGCTCGCCCTCGTGAGCTCCCCGTCGCAGAGCCGCGTGACCTCATCCAGGGAGAGTGGAATCACTTCCGGGCTCCGAGCTCTTCGAGAAGCTCCGCGGCAACCAGCCGATCGTCGAAGGGAAGGATCTGACCGGCAATCTCCTGACCCTGTTCGTGGCCCTTGCCGGCGATGACTACCACGTCGCCCTCCCGCGCCCGGACGAGTGCCTGCTCGATCGCCGATCTACGGTCTAGCTCGACCTCGACCTGCCTTCCTGCGATCCCGGCAAGAATCTGCTCGACGATCGCGCGGGGCTCCTCGCTGCGGGGATTGTCCGAGGTGACGATCGCGAGATCACTCAGGTCGGCGGCGATCTCTCCCATCAAAGGCCGCTTCTCACGGTCACGGTCGCCGCCACAGCCGAAGACGCAGATCAGCTCGCCTCGCGTCAGCTCGCGCGCCGCCGTGAGCACCCTGGCCAGAGCGTCGGGGGTGTGAGCGTAGTCGACGACGACCGTGAAGGGCTGGCCCCGGTCGACGACCTCGAAACGGCCCGGCACTCCTCTGAGAGCCGCTACTCCGGCGGCGATCTGGTCGTCTTCGACAGCGAGCAGGCGCGCGACGGCCACCGCGGTGAGCAGGTTCTCGGCATTGAAGGCACCGCGGAGCGGGCTGCGAAGTTCGAGCTCACCGAGGCGAATTCGAGTTCCCTCGGCGCCCAGCTCGATCTCGTCCGGATGCAGGTCGGCATCGGACGCGCGGCCGAAGGTGAGCACTCGTTCCTGGCCAAGGGCACGCAGGTCGGTAGCGAGCCGCCGCCCCCAGGCGTCGTCGATGTTGATCGCAGCCGGCGTCTCGTCGCCCGATAGGAAGAGCCGCCGCTTGGCACCGAAGTACTTCTCCATCGAGCCGTGGAAATCGAGGTGATCCTGGCTCAGGTTGGTAAAGGCGAGCGCCGCGAAGCGAACCCGGTCGAGCCGGTGCAGCTCGATCGCGTGCGACGAGGCTTCGATCACGCAGCTACGGTCGCCGACGTCCAGCATCTCTCGGAAAAGTCGCTGTAAATCGATCGCTTCGGGGGTCGTTCGCGCCATCTTCCTCGGCTCTCCGCCAATCCGGCTCTCGACCGTGCCCACCAGCCCCGGATGCCGGCCCGCGGCGGCCAGGATCTCGTAGACGAGGAAGCAGGAAGTTGTCTTACCGTTCGTGCCGGTGATACCGACGACCGAAAGCTCTTTCGTCGGCTCGCCGAAGAAGAGATCGGCGGCCTCCGCCATCGACGAGCGCGACGAGGCGACCACAAGTTGCGGCACTTCCAGCTCCAGCGGCCGTTCCACGACCAGCGCGACGGCCCCACGGCCGACGGCGTCGGCGGCAAAGTCGTGCCCGTCCGCACGCATGCCGGGGACGCAGAAGAAGAGCGAGCCCTCACCGACGGCGCGCACGTCGTAGGCCAGGTCGCGCAACTCGACGGGGGCGCGCCGGATAATCTCGCGGGGCTCGAGCGCCGCGATCAAGCGCTCCAGGTTCATCGCCGGGCGAGTCTAGCAGCGTCGGCGGGCGCGATCTGCGAGTCCATTCAACTCGACTTGTCGGGCGGAACCTCGAGATAGCGCAGGCAGTCCAGCGCGATCTGCTGGAAGGCCGGCGCCGCGACGACACCGCCGTATATCGAGCCCCGCGGCTCGTCGACGGTGACCAGGATCACGAGTCGCGGGCTGGTGGCCGGAACGATGCCGACGAAGGAGGCCACGTAGTTGTAGGTCGAATAGCCTCCGGTCTCGGGATCGGGCTTGGCAGCGGTGCCGGTCTTGCCCGCCACCGTGTAGCCCGGGATCTCCGCCTCCGTTCCTGTCCCCTCGTCGACGACGTTCAGCAGCATGCTCATCAGCTGACCTGCGACCGTCGGCGTCACCACCCGGCGCCGTTTCGCAGGCGCCACCGACTTACTACCGATCCTCGCCACCAGGTGCGGCCTGACCCAGACGCCCTTGTTCGCGATCGCCGCGTAGGCGGCGGCGAGCTGGATCGGAGTGACCGAGATTCCCTGGCCGATCGGGATCGTGCCGACGGCAGATCCGTACCAGTGGTCGAGTGGCGGCACGATGCCCGCGCTCTCGCCCGGAAAATCGATTCCCGTGTCCTTACCGAAGCCGAAGCGCTTGATCCAACTGGCCAGTTGCTCGGTGCCGAGCAGCTGGGATATCTTGACCGCGCCCACGTTCGAGGAGAGAGTCAGGATCTGCGACACGGTCAGACGCTCCGTTCGGCGCCAGTGGGCGTCGTGGATCTTCGTGTCGGCGACCGTGATCGAGTAGGGCAATGTGAACGCTGTCTGCGGCGTGACCAGGCCCTCGGAGAGCGCTCCGGCGACGGTTACGAGCTTGAAGGTCGAGCCGGGCTCGTACGTATCGGTGACCGTCTTATTCCGCAGGAGTTCCTGCGAGTTAGGGATGCTGTTGGCGTTGTAGGTGGGCGCGGTCGCCATCGCCAGCACCTCGCCCGAATGCGCGTCCAGCACCAGCGCCGAGGCCGAGTGCGCATGCCATTTCTTGAGGGTCTGGGCAAGCTCCTGCTGCACGTAGAGCTGAATCGCGTTGTCGATCGTGAGCGTGAGATCGGCGCCCGGCTGCTCGGGGGTCGTGCTCTGCACGTCGATCACGCGCCCGGTCGGGTCCCTGACCACTGTCTCCTTGCCGTTGCGCCCGGTGAGTGCGCTGTTGTACTCCAGCTCGAGCCCGGTCAGGCCGCGATTATCCACACCGGCAAAACCGATGGTCTGAGCGGCAAGCGTCCCCTGCGGATAGGTTCGCTTGGACGCGGGCGCGTAGTCGAAGCCCGCAAGCTTCAGGTGCTCGAGCGCTTTCGCCTCTCCAACCGGCGCCTGCCGGGCGACGTACGCGAACCGGCTCCTGCGATCGGCGAGAGCTGCTCAACAGCGCCGTCTCGCCCGGCCCGTTGAGGCCCAGCACTTCGGCGGCGCGCTTCGCCTCGGCCGCCGGCGCGGTCACGAGCTTGGGATCGGCGGAGATCGTTACGGCATTGCTGTTCGTCGCCAGCTCGACGTTGTTGCGATCGACGATCGAGCCGCGTGGCGCCACGACCGGAATCGTCTCCGTCTGCTGGGCGTCCGCCAGCTTGGCCAGCGAGCCGGCGCGGACTACCTGAATCCAGCCCGCTCTGGCCAGACCTCCTGCGAGTGCGATTACGAGCGCTGCCCCTAGCAGCCGAATGCGTCGATTCGCCGCCCGCTGGCTCACTTCCCGCCCGCGTTGAGGCGGATATAGGTCGTCTGGTCGGAGCCGACCTGGACCAGCCCGAGCCTCTTTACGGCGAGTCGCTCGATATACGACGGCGACGAAGCCTGGGAGAGCTGAGAGCGGAGCTCGAGGTTCTGATCGCGCAGCTGTGCCTTCTCGTTCGAGTAGCTCTCGAGCTGCATGTTCTGGCGCAGAACGGCGACGTTGACGGCTACGACGCCGGTCAGAATCGTGGCCAGGGTAATGATCCAGACGATTCCACCGCGCACGCTGCGCTGGGCTGTACGGCTTCTTCGTCGCGGCGCTGCTCGTGCCGGCTGGGGTCGCGGCGCCGGCCTGGCGGCCGGGCGGGTGGCGACACGTGCCGGGACGGCGCTCACAACTTCACCGCCGTGCGCAGGCGGGCCGAGGCGGCCCGCGGGTTGATCGCGAGCTCGCGCGGGCCCGGCCTGATCGCCTTACGATTGAGCGAGCGCAACTCCGCCTCGCGCCCGCAGTTGCAGATCGGGAAATCCGGCGGGCAGATGCAGCCGTGCTCCTTCGCCCGCAGGAAGCGCTTCACGATCCGGTCCTCGAGCGAATGGAAACTGATTACACCAAGCCGGCCCCCGGGGCGCAGCAGCTCGAGCGCGCTGGGAAGCGCATCGGAGAGCGACTGGAGCTCGTCGTTGACGGCGATGCGAAGCGCCTGGAAGACGCGCTTTGCCGGATGTCCCTCACCGAAGCGCGCAGGCGCAGGGATGGCGCCCCTGATCGTCTCGACGAGCTCCGAGGTACGCGTTATCTCCATCTGGCGCCTGCGCTCGGCGATCGCCCGCGCGATCGACTTGGCGTAGCGCTCCTCACCGAAGCGACGGAAGATCTTCTCCAGCTCCTTGGCGCTCGCCTCGTTGATCAGATCGCGCGCCGAATACTCCTCGGACGGGTCCATGCGCATGTCCAGCGGAGCGTCGACCGCGTAGGAGAAGCCGCGCTCGGGACGATCGACCTGCATGCTCGAGACGCCGAGGTCGAAGAGAACCACATCGGCCTTGACGCCGTTCTCGGCCAGGCGCTCGAGCACGTCGGCGAAGTCGCCGTGCAGGAAGCGCGCCTGCACGCCGGCCCGGCGCCGGAAGCTCTCGAAGTAGGGACGCACCGAGGGGTCGCGGTCGATCGCGATCAGCTTTCCCTCACCGCGCAGATCGGACGCGAGCAGGCGCGCGTGGCCGCCGGCGCCGAAGGTCGTATCGACGACGACATCGCCCGGGCACACGGCGAGCAGGTCGCGCACCTCGTCGGCGAGCACAGGTACGTGATCAGTCGTGCTGGGCTGCAAGGCGTTCGGCAGCATCCTCAACGCTCTCCTCCACTTGGTTCATGTATCCCCGCCAGGCCGCGCGATCCCAGACCTCCAAGTGATCGAAGACCCCTACTACGATGACCTCGCGCTCGATCCCGGCACTCTGGATCAACGCCTGCGGCACCATCACCCTTCCCTGCTTGTCGGGCACGGCCTCGATGGCGCCCGAGAAGTAGAAACGATGCATCAGCCTGCCCTCACGAGAGAGCTGATCGAGCTTCGCCAGGCGAGCCTCGATCACGCTCGAGAACTCCTCTTTGGCGTAGATGCTGAGGCAGTTGTCCATCCCGCGCGTGAGCACCAGGCCCTCGGCGAAGCGCGGCCGGAAACGGGCCGGCAGCGTCAGCCGATTCTTCTCGTCGAGAGTGTGCTCGTACTCACCGGAAAGCATCTGATTGCCCATTCACGTGGCCCACGTTGCCCCACTTTAACCCACAACTCCCCACAATGCAACCCCGGGAGACCACAGAGGGCGTGATTCTGTCGATGAAAAGGCGAAAGCCGACAGTGAAGCCGAGGTCGCTAGCGAGCCAGCGTGAGCTGGCGCTCGTAGGGACCGTTGCCGCTGAGAACGGTCGCGCCGCAACGAGCCGCGAGCTGAGTCGCCTCGGCGACCGGCATCCCCGCGGCCAGGCCGTAAGTGAGCCCGGCGGCGAAGCAGTCGCCGCAGCCGTAGCTGTCGACTATCGGGCCGGGCACCTCGACCGCTTCGTAGCGACCGCCGGGCTCGAGCGTTCCGCCACGCGCCCCGTCGGTGCGAACGACCAGTCGCGGCGGCGGATCGAGATCGCCGCGCTGATAACGCTCGTTCGGGTCGAAGTCGCTGCCGACGATAGCGTCGAGCTCGACTCCGGCCTCCTGCAGCACTCCCAGCGAGCGCGAGGCCGCAACGAGAATGCGCGCCTTACGCGCCCGTCGCACGGTCGCGGCGTCGCCGCTTACGAAGTAGACGCCGTCGGCTGTCTCCAGCTCGCTCCAGGGCAGCTCCGAATCGTCGCCACGGAGCGTCAGCCTCTCCCCCACGACCGTGATCGTGCGCTCGCCCTCGTCGTCGATGAAGGTGACGCCGTAGCGCTGAGGCAGGTCGATCTCACGGGCAAACACCCGAACGCGCTGCGCCTCGAGCCGCTCGCGCGCGTGACGGCCGCGCTCGTCGGCGCCGAAGGTGGTGAAGAGCATCGCGTCTCCGGCGAGATTCGCGAGCTGAACCGCGGCCACCGCGCCACCACCGGCCGCGTCGCCCCAACCCCGGCTGGCGTGCGTGATCTCGCCCTGCGCCGGCACACGGGTGACGCGCAGAAAATCGATCCACTCGATATGACCGACGACGGCGAGGCGCACGTCACTAGAGCCTATCCCGTTAGGAAGCCGCGGTCGAGGTGGTCGATGCGTGGATGCCAGGGGCCGGACGGGCCGCGAAGGCGCACTGGTAGTACGACAAGTGGTTCGGGTGGTCACTGGCGCCGCGAAGCGGCCGCATCGGGCGTGGGGACCTAGCGGGATAGGCGCTTAGTCTCACACTTCCGGCGACCCTGGCGCCGGGAAGAGCTGCGCCGAGGCGATTGGCAGGAAGCTCAAGCCGCCCGATCGCGGCGCCGAGAATATGAGCAGGCGCAGCCGACACTGCCTGCGAGAGATGGGAAGGATCCGTACGACTACGCGACTCGACAGGCGCGCTCTCTGGATCGGAGCCGCCACGGTCATCGGCTCGCTGGCTATACAGGTCGCGATCATCGCCACCGCGGCGCTGCGCAGCGGCTCGTCTCCCTACGAGGGAAACTCCTCGGTTCTGCTCTCGCACGAGCATCACATCGGCGACGTTGCCGCCATCGCCGGTATCAACTGCCTCTGGCTGCTCGCGATCGCGATGCTCGCCTGGCCGATTGCGCGCCTCTGGAGCTGGGGAATCCACGACACCTGGGACCACCCGAACGTGAACGTCGCTGCGCGGATCCTCTACCCGCTCGTGGCGGTCGTTCTGCTGGTCGCTCTCTGGTGGGTTTTCACAGAGCAGGCGCTGGCCCTGGACAGTCGCCTGGTCTCGCACTGGGCTCTGTTCGCGACACTGCCGCATGGCACGCTCGAGTTCGGCGGGCTCCTGCTTCCGCTGGCAACCGCTGCCAGCTGCATCTTCGCGCCGGCCGAAAAGCCCGGGCGCCTGCTCTTACGAGCCGTCTCGGTATCCATTCCCCTCGTCCTCGTCGCCGCTTTTATCGAGGTCTATCTGACCCCGCACCTGCTCCTGCCTTTGCAGTCCTGACGCTCTCGCGGTCCGGGCCGGAGACTTGCGCCGCGACCACCTCGAGCCGGAAGATGCACAGTGTGAGCGAGCTTGCTAGCGCGGTCGTGGCCGGTCACATCTGCCTGGATGTGATTCCCGAGCTCGACGCGCTGCCCGAGGGATCCTTTTCCGAGGCCTTCCGTCCCGGTCGTTTGATCGAGACGGGAGTCGCCGAGCTCTCCACCGGAGGCCCGGTTTCCAACGCCGGGCTTGCCCTGCACATCCTCGGTATTCCGACTCGGCTCGTCTCCAAGGTCGGGGCCGATCCCTTCGGGCGCATCGTCCGGAAGGTCGTGGAGTCCTACGGAGCGGGGCTAGCCGCCGGTATCGAGGTGGACGAAAGCAGCTCGACCGCCTACTCGCTGATCATCAGCCCACCGGGCGCCGACCGCCTCTTCCTGCACCACCCCGGCGCGGCCAGCTCCTTCGGCGTGAACGACATCGACTTCGGCCCGCTCGAGCGGGCCGCGCTCTTCCACTTCGGCTATCCGCCGCTGATGCGGCGCCTGTACCTGGACGACGGGCGTGAGCTGGTCGAGCTGTTCGAGCGGGCACGGGCGAGCGGCGCGACGACCTCGCTCGACATGAGCTACCCCGACCCGGCCTCGGAGAGCGGGCGGGCTGACTGGGCGAAGATCCTCGAAGCAGTGCTGCCCTTCGTCGACGTGTTCGCGCCCAGTCTCGACGAGCTGCTCTTCATGCTGCGGCGTCCCCTCTTCGAAGAGCTCTCGCGTCACGGCTCGCTGGCAAGCCGCGCGACGCCGGCTCTCCTGCACGAACTAGGAGAGCAGCTGGTCGCAATGGGAGTGGGCGTCGTGGCGATCAAGCTCGGCGAGAGCGGCCTCTACCTGAGGACGGGCAGTCCGGAGCGAATCGGCGCGCTCGGCCGCGCGCGACCGCTCGATCCCTCTTCCTGGACCGAGAAGGAGTGTCGGGCTCCCTGCTTCAAGGTCGAGGTGGCCGGTACAACCGGTGCGGGCGACGCGACCATCGCCGGGCTGCTGGCGGCGCTCCTGCGCGGCCTCGGCGCCGAAGATGCGGCGATCGCGGCCGTCGCGGTCGGTGCCTGCAACGTCGAGGCGCGGGACGCGCTGAGCGGCTTGCTCGGCTGGGAGGAAACGTTGGAGCGAGTCGATTCAGGCTGGGAGCAGATGCCGCTCGAGCTTGACGATCCCGCCTGGCGCCGGGACGAGCGACACGGGCTCTGGAGCAGGCGCTCTGAGAGGTAGCGCTCACGCTAGAGTCGATTCAACAACGAATCAGGAGGGGAACGATGGCTGTCGAGGTCGAGACCGAGCGCCGGGACGAGAATCTCAGCGGAGCGCGCAGCAATAAGCAAGCATCAATAGATACTCCGCTCGGTCCTCTCGTGATCGAAGCATCCGAGCGCGGACTGACGCACATCGACCCCGTCCCATCCGGCGGCGAGGCGCCGGGGAGCGAGCCGGCGCCCGGCAGCGTCCTCGCGGAGGCTGTGCGCCAGCTCGAGGAGTACTTCGCCGGCAGCCGCCGCGAGTTCGACCTCTCGCTCGACTTCGAGGCGGGCGAATTCGAGCAACGGGTGCTCGACGAGCTGGTCCGCGTCCCCTACGGCACCGTCGTCAGCTACGGCCAGCTGGCCGACCTGGCCGGTCACCCGGGCGCCGCCCGCGCCGTCGGTAGCGTGATGCGCAGGAACCCGTTCATGATCGTCGTTCCCTGCCACCGCGTGATCGGCGCCGACGGCACGCTCAGGGGCTACGGCGGGCTGGGCTTCGGGCTCGAAAACAAGCGCTGGCTGCTCGAGTTCGAATCAACTTCAGGTGCCGGACTTCAGTCTGGCACCTGACTGCAATTCGGTTTGCCTGGGGGGCCTGTAAAACGCAGGCGTAGTCTGGCACCTGACTGCAATTCGGTACGCCTAAAGCGCCGTACGACCACTCCCGTGCCGGACTTCAGTCTGGCACCTGACTGCAATTCGGTACGCCTGAAGCGCCTGCGAACGCAGCCGTAGTCTGACCCCGGACTCCAATTCGGTATATCTGCACGGCGTCAGACCCCGGCGCGCTGCCTAGCCGTCCAGCAACCGGTAGCCCACGCCCCATTCGTTGATGACGAAGGGACCGGCCCCGGGCCGGGCGAGCTTGCGGCGCAGGCGCGAGGCGTGAGAGTCGACCGTGCGAGTGCAGCCGAGCGAGCGAAAACCCCAGACTTCGCGTAGAAGAACCTCTTTCGAAAAGACGCGGTGGGGCGCCGTGGCGAGCTTCGCCAGCAGCTCGAACTCCTTGCCCGAGAGGAAGACCCGCTCGCCGCACACCGTCACCCGGCGCGTCTGCCGGTCGAGCTCTATCTCGCCGGCCACGAGTTGCTCGCGCGAGGCCGGCGAAGTGCGGCGGAGCACGGCGCGGATGCGGGCGACCAGCTCCTCGTGGTGGAAGGGCCAGGCCAGGAAGTCGTCACAGCCGCGCTCGAAGGCCGTGACCCGCTCGATCGTGTCGGAGTCGGAGCCGCCGAGCACGATCACCGGCAGCTCGCGGTTCCATCTCCGGCCCGGCTCGCCCGCACGGAGGCGGCGGCAGAGCTCGGCCGCCGAGGCGTCGGGCAGCTCGTGCCCGACCACGACCAGGTCGGGCGAGGCAAGCTCGGCAAGGGTCAAGAGCTCGCTCCCGGCGCCGGCGCCGACAACGGCGAAACCGGCGTTCTGAAGCTGGTGCTCGAGCAGGTCGCGAACCTGCGGCTCCGGCTCGGCGAGAAGGACTGCTGCGCTCATGGGGACGACGCTAACAGGCGAGAAGGCGCACAAACAGTGTCCTTTTACGCCTGATTCAGGACGAAATCGTGCCGGGCTTTCCTCAACCGGCCGGGCCGGCCGAGGCCACTTCGGACCGCAGCGCTACAAGCGTCCGGAGCGGATCACGCCCCAGAGCAGCCAGAGCCCGAGCACGCCCGAGAGCAAGAACCCGCCGAAAGAGATGACGTTGACCCCGAGTAGATGCGGGCCCTTGTGGGCGAAGATCCCGATCAGGCTCGAGCCGATCAATCCGCCCACCACGATGAGCGCAATGACGAGCCGGTTGAAGGCGACCGAGACCTGGTGCATCGCCTCCTCGAGCCCCTTGTGCACGAAGCCGATCTCGAGCCTTCCTTCCCGCGCCTGAGTGAGGACGCTATGAAGGACATGCGGTAGCTCGCGAGCGACCCGTGTCAGCTCCACTCCCTCTCGATGAGCGCGCCGCACCAGTCGCTCGGGGCTGAAGCGCTGGCGCACGAGATCGCGGGCGTAGGGCTTCGCTATCTCGAAGACGTTGAAGTCGGGGGTCAGCTCGACGCCGACCGCGGCCAGGGTCGCGAGCGCCTTGTCGAGGATGAGAAAGCGAGTCGGCAACCTCAGGTTGAGCGAGTAGATCATCGAGAAGGTCTCGCGAATCACCTGCAGCGGATCGATCTCGGCCAGGTTCGCTCCGTGGTAGCGGTAGTAGTTCTCGCGCAACTCGACGGCAAACTGCTGCTCGCGCTCCGGCGGGCAGCGCACGCCCAGGTCGTAGAGGCGCTGCGGCAGGGCGTCGACGTTCTCGGTCGCGGCGTCGATGAACATGCGGGTCAGTCGAGTCATGTCCTCATCGGAGAGTCGTCCGACGAGCCCGAAGTCGACCAGCCCGATCTCGTCCACGCTGCCCAGCACGAAGATGTTCGCCGGATGCGGATCGCCGTGGAAGACGCCGTGCTTGAAGATCATCTCCATCCAGATCCGGGCGACACGCGTCGCCAGCGTGCGCCGTTCCTCGCGCGAGAGATCGCCGTCGAGATCGGCGAGTTGCGTCCCCTCCAGGAACTCGAGCGTGAGCGTGTGCGCCCGGGTGTACGTCCAGTACACGCGCGGAATGCGAACGTGCGGGTCGGCCGCGAACTGGCGCCGCAGTAGATCGGCGTTCCTGCCCTCCTGGTGGTAATCGAGCTCACGCCGGATCGAGCGCGCGAACTCGTCCACGATCGCCCGCACGTCGACGAAGTCGAGAGCTCGCACACGCTCCTTGAGGATGCGGGCGAGCTGGTAGAGCAGGGCCAGGTCGGCCTCGATCTGCTCCTGGGCGCCGGGCCTCTGTACCTTGACCGCCACCACGTGACCGTTGGGGAGCACGGCGCGGTGCACCTGCCCGATCGAAGCCGCGGCGATCGGCACTTGCTCGAACTCCAGGAAGAGTCGCTCCAGCGACTGGTCGAAATCCTCCTGAATCACGCGGCGCACGTGTTCGAAGGCGAAGGGCTTGACGTCGTCTTGCAGCGAGCGCAGCTCGCTGATCACGTCGGGCGGAAGTACGTCCGGGCGCATCGAGAGAAGCTGACCGAACTTGACGAAGGTCGGTCCGAGCTCCTCGAGCATCGCGCGCAGACGCCGCCCGCGCTCCGAGACAGCCGGCTCCTCGAGCCGCAGCTTCCGTCGCCCGGGAATGAGGTCTCCCAGATGATGGCGAGCGAGCAGATAGCCGAAGCCATAGCGGACCGCTACCTGCGCGATCTCCGAAAGACGGCCGAGACTACTCGCTCTGGAACGCGAGGCCATGCCGGAAGTTTGACAGGAAGAGAGCCGCGGCCGAGCCCTGCGGCGGCGTCCCGCTTCGCCGAACGGTCTCTCTAGCGGTTTTTCTCCGCTCGCTTTCGCGCGGGCGAGCGCGGCGGCGCGATCAACGATTCGGCGCGTAGGTAGGCCAGCCCGACCGCGGGCAGGTCACTCAGACGCTCCAGGCAGATGTAGCGCGGCCTCCACTGCGGCCGGAACTTGCGGCTGAACGAGCTCAACCGCTCGAGCTGGAAGATCGGGTCGAGGCCGAGCAGTGCTCTACGCGCCAGGCGCCGCAGCAGCCCCCCCTCCGGTTCCATGTGCAACAGGCCGCGGAAGGCGCAGAAGTTGAGCGAGAGCTCACGCACGCCTGCCTCACGTGCCCAGGCAAGCGTCTCGCTGACGAGAAACTCCGAGATACCGCCGGGGCAGCCCGGCAGGCGCCTCTGTGTCGACAGCGAGTAGCCGCCGCCGGCAGGGCTGGGGACGATATGCAGGAAGGCGATCGGCTCGTCGCCGGTATCCAGCGCCAGCGCAAACACGCCTCCGGGCGCGAACAGATCGTCCATAGCCATCGAGAAGCCACGCTCGCGGCGCCGGCCCAGCCAGGCGCTCGAGATCTCCTCGAGCGTCGTACGCAGCTCCTCGTCGGCGTCTCTCGCCCGCACGATCCGGAAGCGGATGCCGTCCCGCTCGGCGACCTTGCGCGCCGACTGGCGCACCTTTCTCATCGTCCGGCCCTCGGTCGTGAAGTGCTCCGGCTGCACGACCGCCTCGTCGCCGATCTTGATCGCTCTCCCCATTCCCTGCTCGCGGTAGAGAGGCAGCCGCTCGCGGCCGGCACCGACCACGGCGACACGCCAGCCGTGGTCGCGGGCGCGGGCCATGAAATCGGCGACCAGGTCCGCGAACTCGCGCTCCTCTCCCACCGGGTCGCCGCTGATCAGCGCCGAGCTGCCGACCAGGCGATAGGCGAGAAACGCGTTCCCGCTCGCGGAGAAGAAGAAGCTCTTGTCACGCCTGAGGGCGAAGAAGGCGAGGCTGTCGCGGCCAAAGCTCTCGACCAGCTCCCTGGCCCGGCGCCGCTGCTCGAGCGACTGGTGAACGTGCTCGGGGAAGGGGCCGAGCCAGAGCCTGAGCGCCCACAGAGTCAGAAGTAGGGCGCAGGCGCTGATCAGATCGCCAACACGATCGGGCATGCCGCGCGTGCTGAACACGATGCCTATAGCGACGGCTCCCGCCGCGGCCAGCAGGCCGGCGGCAACGGGGCGCCGGACGGCCGGGTCGCCGGGCGCGTCGAAATGCGAGCGGTAGCGGAGGAGCGCTGTTACGAGCAGCAGGCTGATGATGGACTCCTCGAAATCGAGGCCCTTCACCAGGTGGGCGATAGCGACTCCGACGACGGCAACCAGCGCCAGTGTCCAGGCCCGCCGGCGTCCGCGGGCGAGCGAGCGCGAGAGTAGAAGCAGAGCGAGACCGAGGGTGAGCGCGACCACCCGAGCCAGCTCGAGCACATCGGTGGGCATGATTTTCTCGAGAACGTGGGCGCGATCGGTGAGATCGGGAGTCAGGGCCGAGACGAGCGTGATGACGCCCAGCAGCGCCGCCGCAGCAGCCAGCATCGCCTCGACGCGGGGCCGAGGCAGTCGCTTCCAGCTTTCCCTCCGCCTATGCGTGCTGTTCACACCTGGTCGCTGTCGCGCTCGAGCAGCTGCAAGCGGTGCTCGAGCTGGGCCACTCGCAGCTCCAGCTCGTCGGCCTCGTCGCGGGTGACCAGGCCCAGCTCACGCGCCAGCGCGCCCATGCGCAAGGTCGCTCGCCCGCCTACGCGCGCCGCTTCCTCGCGCCAGCGTTCGACCTCGTCGCGCAGCAGCTCGCGTGCCTCTTCGACGCTCGAGATGTTGCCGCGTGCGGCGATCACCTCGGCCAGAGCGTCGATCCTTTCCGCGCTGAGCGCAACCACACCGACGGCTGCCAGCGCGAGCTCGCTGACGAGCTGCCGGGGGCCGCTAGCGGGGTCGGCCATGCGGTCTCGAACGGCGCCGCTGCCGGCGCCGCTCCCTCTTGGCCGCGTCCGTTGCGGGCGCGATTCCGGCTCTCGCCGCCGGTTCGGTTGCCGTCGCCAGGGCCGGCTGCGGCGCGATCGCACCCACCGACTCCTCACGCGGAGCACGCTGGTAGCCCAGGCCCTCGAGTCGTCGCGCGTACTCGGCCTCGCGCTCCTTCCACATCGTCAGCAGCGGCGCCGCGACGAAGATCGAGGAGTAGGCGCCCGAGGTGATGCCGACCAGCAGGGCGAAGGCGAAGTCCTTGAGCGTGGCGCCGCCGGCGATGAAGAGCGCCCCGACCGGGAGCAGCGTGATGAAGGTCGTGGCCAGGGAGCGGCGGATCGTCTCCCAGATCGACACGTTGGCGATGCGGGCGAACGGCGCATGGCGCATCAGGGGCACGTTCTCACGGATGCGGTCGAAGATGATGATCGTGTCGTAGATCGAGTAGCCAAGCACGGTAAGCACCGCCGCCACGGTGGAGGTCGTCACCTCCCGGCCCGTCAGCGCGTAGACCCCGACCGTGATCACGATGTCGTGCAGCACGGCGACGATCACCGGCACGGCGAACTTGAAGTCGAAACGCATCGAGATGTAGGCCGTGATCAGCAGGAAGGAGACGATGATCGCCAGCACGGCGCTGCGCGCTACCTGGCTGCTGAAGCTGGCCGACACGTTCTTCTGGCTGACGTTGGTCGCCCCCACCTTGTTCTGGAGCTGGTTGACCAGGCTGTTCTCGACCTTGAGGCTGGGCGAGCGCAGGCGTACCTGGAAGCCCTTGTAGCCGTCGCTGCCGTAGGCCGTGCCCGTGCCCTGGATCTCGGCCCCAAGCTCGCCGGTGGCGTTGCCGACGATGGTGCGCACCTGTGAAAGCTGGGCCGGCTGCGGCGTGTTGAAGGCGACCTGCGTGCCGCCCTTGAAGTCGATGCCCAGGTTGAGGCCCTTTGCAGCGAGCGAGACCGAGCTGACGAGAACCACGACACCCGAGAGCGCGAGCCAGAGCCAGCGCTTGCGCATGAAGTCGATCTGCAGCCAGCGCCCGCGCTGAGCGCCCTTGGCGCCCATGAAGCTGGGATTGCTGAACCAGCGGAAGTTGGAGAGCAGCCCCAGCATGGCGCGGGTGCCGGCAACGGCGGTGATCAGCGAGATGCCGGTACCGAGCAGCAGCATCAGCGCGAAGCCCTTGACCCCCGCCGTGGCGACCAGGAAGAGGACGGCGGCGGTGATCGCCGTGACCACGTTGGCGTCGAGGATGGTGTGGAAGCCGCGCGCGTAGCCGGTGGCCACCGCGGCCTTCACCGATTTGCCCGCACGGGACTCCTCCTTGATGCGCTCGAAGATGACGACATTCGCGTCGGCGGCGACTCCGATCGTGAGGATCATGCCGGCGAAGCCCGGCAGCGAGAGGGTGACGTTGAAGAGCAGGATCACCCCGTAGAGGAAGACCGCGTAGATGCCGAGACCGATCACCGCGACCAGGCCCAGGAAGCGATAGAGGGTGAGCAGGAAGACGACCACCAGCGCCAGGCCGACGATGGCTGCCACTATCGCCTGGCGCAGCGAGTCCTTGCCCAGCGTGGCCGAGATCGTGGTGTTGGCGACTGCCTTGAATTTCACCGGCAGGGCGCCCGTCTGCAGCACCGTGGCGATGTTGTTGGCCTCGCTGACCGAGCCGATGCCCTCGATGATTGCCCCGCTGACGGAGGGATCGATGCCGTCGTTGAGCGAGTTGTCTTTGGGGTTTATTTCCGGCCAGGTGATCAGCTCGCCGTCGAGTACGACGGCGAAGTGCTGAGGGATGTTGCCGAGGGATTGGCCCCGTTGCCACTCGGCGCTGGTAATCTGCGTGAAAGACCTGGTTGCCGTGGCTGGTGAAGGAGAGATCGACAATCGGACCGCCCGACTGGAAGTCGGAGCGGATACCGCCGGCGTTCAGATCCTTGCCGGTGAGCTGGGGAGGTAGCTTGAAGAGGTAATACCAGGTCTGGTTCTTCTTGGCATACGTCCGCAAACCCGGGCAAACGGGACTCGAGGTGGCGTTGCAGGAAACGAGCGTCGTCCCCTTCGGTATCCCCAGGATGACCTCACTCTTCGTGGCCACTTTTTGCAGCTGCTCGAGGTTGGTGCTGCTCGTCCACGGACTGAACGGGCCTGTGCGTCTTCTTGACGAGGTAGTAGTGTGCGGCGCCCTTGCTCTTCACCTCCGCCTTGACCAGTTGGAGCAGGTCGAAGATCGAGTTCTTCTCGGGTATGTAGTTGACGTAGTTGCTCACCGATATGCCGCTCACCAGGCTCGTCTCGAGATCGAAGAGCTGCAGCTGCGCGGTCGAGCCGATCACTTTCATCGCCTGGGCCGGATCCTTGATGCCCGGCAGGTCGATGACGATTTGGTTCGAGCCCTGCGTGCGGATATCGGGCTCGGCGACGCCGAGCTTGTCGACGCGCCGGCGCATGATGTCGACCGAGCGCGTCATAACCGCGCTGGTCACCGGCTGGCCGTTCGGTCGGATACGCCTGCTCCACGACCTGCAGCCCGCCCTTGAGGTCGAGCCCGAGCGCCGGCGCCTTGTAGAAGGGCGAGCCCGGGGCGGCGGCGAGGAAGACCCCCGCCAGCGTGGCCGCGATCAGCAGGAGCAGGATGATGTGGTTTCGACGCGCTGTCACTGGACGTGCAGCTTAGCTCGACGACTCGCGGTCTGAGTCGTCCTCTGCGCCGTTTCGCTCCCGAGGGCCGACTCCTGCGCCGGAGTCACGCCCGCTGAGAGCACCACGACGGTTGGCTGGGGAAACATGCTTGAGCTTCGATCGAGAGCTTGGCGAGACTACGCGCCGGCAGCTCAAATGGAATTGTGCATTCTGCGGCCACCTTGGCGCAGGTTCAAAGGGTAGTGGACCGGTCCGATGTGCACTCAGTCCGCGGCGGATGCCAAGCGCGCCAGCGCATCTCGCTTGTAGCGCGCGAACTCTCCCTGCTCTATCGCCGCACGCGCCCCGCCCACGAGCCCGATCAGAAAGCGCAGGTTGTGCAGGCTGAGCAGGTGCAGCCCGAGCAGCTCCTGCTGATTGACGAGGTGACGGAGATAAGCGCGACTGAAGCGGCGGCAGGCCGGGCAGTCGCAGTCCTCTTCGAGCGGGCGCGAGTCGCGGGCGAAGCGGGCGTTGCGGAGGTTGATCCTTCCCTCCCAGGTCAGCGCCGAGCCGGTGCGCGCCGTGCGCGTCGGCAGCACGCAGTCGAACATGTCTATGCCGCGCTCGATCACCTCGAGCACGCCCTCCGGGTCGCCGATGCCCATGAAGTAGCGGGGCTTCTCGGCCGGCAGGAGCGGAGCCGAAAAGCCCGTCGCCTGCAGCATCGCCTGGCGCTCCTCCCCCACGCTCAGGCCGCCGAGCGCGTAGCCGTCGAAATCGAGCTGCGCGAGCTCCTCCACCGAGCGCCGCCTCAGCTCCTCGTCCGTCCCACCCTGAACGATGCCGAAGAGAAGCTGCCCGTCGGCACGGGGCGCGTTCCGCTGCCGCCGGGCCCAGATCGTGGTCAGCTCGACCGCCCGCTCCAGCTCGGCGCGCGGCGCACCGGCCGGCGGACAGACATCGAGGCACATGGCGATGTCGGCGCCCAGCTTGCGCTGGATCTCGGCCGAGAGCTCGGGCGTGAAGCGGGCCACGTCGCCGTCGTAGACCGAGCGGAAGGTGACGCCCTCCTCGTCCACCGCCAGCAGCGTGTCGCGTAGCGAGAAGACCTGGAAGCCGCCGGAGTCGGTCAGGGTCGGCCCCTGCCAGCCCATGAAGCGGTGCAGCCCGCCCAGCTCTTCGACCAGAGCCTCGCCGGGCCGGAAGTGCAGGTGGTAGCTGTTTGCGAGCACGATCTCGGCGCCGAGCGCTCGCAGCTCCTCGGGATCGACGCTCTTGACGCTCGCCTTGGTGCCGACCGGCATGAAGACCGGCGTGCGTACTTCGCCGTGCGCTGTCCTAAGCACTCCGGCTCGCGCTTCGCCTTCGCGGGTTACCAGCTCGAATGTCGGTTGCGCCGTCGTCAATTATTTACTCCCAAACACCCCCAAGGGACCAAGTCGCGACCCCTGAAGGAAGGCTATCCGCGAAAGCGTTACGTGTCTGTAACTGTTCCGCGCCGGATTCGCTCCAGAGCGCAGAACCAGGCCTCAGAGCACGAGCATCGCGTCGCCGAAGCTGTAGAAGCGATAGCGCTCGGCGATCGCCAGGCGATACAGCTCGCGCGTCTCCTCCACCCCGGCGAAGGCCATCACCAGGGCCAGCAGCGTCGAGCGCGGCAGGTGGAAGTTGGTCAAGAGCGCATCCACTCGCTTGAACTCGAAGGGCGGTTGGATGAAGAGCTCCGTGCGCCCGGCGAGCGGGCCGCCGCGGACCAGCGTCTCCAGCGTGCGCACGCTCGTCGTGCCGACGGCCAGCACGCGCTCGGCCGCCTCGATCCGCCGCCAGGCGGACGGGCTCACCTCGTAGCGCTCGCCGTGCAACCGGTGCTCGCTCAGATTCTCTACCGCGATCGGGCGGAACGTGTCGAGCCCGACGTGCAGGGTCACCCGCTCGACATCGAGGCGCTCGAGCAGCTCGGGCGTGAAGTGCAGGCCGGCGGTCGGCGCCGCCGCCGAGCCGAGGCGCTCGGCGAAGACGGTCTGGTAGCGCTCCGGGTCGTCCAGCTTCTCGTGGATATAGGGCGGAAGCGGCGCCTCGCCCGCGGGCTCGCCTTCGAGCGCGATCCGCCAGCGCCCCTCTCCGAGCGCTTCCAGAAGCTCGACCGGCCCCAGCCGCTGCCCGGCATGGAGCCGTCTCGAGGGACGCGCCAGTGCTTCCCACTCGCCGCCCCCGAGCGACTCGACCAGGAGCACCTCCACCCGCCCGCCGGTGGGCTTGCTCAGGCGCAGCCGGGCCGGCACGACGCGGGTGTCGTTCACCACAACCAGCTCGCCGTGGAGCTCGTCGGGCAGGTCGTGGAAGTGGCGCCGGCGCACCTCGCCGCTCGAGCGCTCGTACACGAGCAGGCGTGAATCGTCACGCCGATCGAGCGGCCGCTGAGCGATCAGCTCGGCGGGAAGCTCGTAGTCCAGGTCGCGTAAGAACATCCGCTGCCAACGTTAGCCTTCGCGTCCATGGAAGAGGTACTGGCACGGGCGCGCGAGCGACTCGAGCAGGCGAGTGACAACGTCATCGACCCGTCTCAGACCAGGGCGGCGTTCGAGCGGGCGCGGGCGCAGATGGAGGCGCTGGCACAGATGGGCGCCGAGCTCGAGGCCCTGCTCCCCGAAGAGATCGGCCTGGCCGTCCGAGAGGGCCTGCGAGCCGAGGCGCTCCCGGTCGCCCGCCAGCTCGCCGAGCTGCGTGGGCTCACCAACCAGCTCATCCGCCGCCTCATGAAGCTCGAGCAGGAGCTCGAGGCCGAGCGCTTCGCCCGCGTCGAGGACCTCGGATTGCTCGTCGACCTGATCGCCGGCAGCTGGCGCGCGGTGGACGAGCGGCTGGCAAGGATCGAAGCTGGCCTGAACGGGCACGAGGCGACCGTCTATCGCATCGAGCGCGAAAGCGCGTAGTAGTAACTACCGACGGTTTCTAAGGCCTCCAACCGACGCAGAGGCCGGCCTATTTCGCTATTACCTCTCTGGTTTTTCCCTTTGCCCGAAACGAACCGACTGAGAGGTAGCCCATGCCCATCGCCGATCCCAAGACCTACAAGCAGATGCTCGACGCCGCCAGGGACGGCAAGTTCGCCTACCCGGCGATCAACATCTCCTCCTCGGAGACCCTGAATGCCGCTCTACGCGGATTCGCCGAGGCCAAGTCCGACGGCATCGTTCAGGTCTCGACCGGTGGTGGCGAGTTCGGCTCCGGCGCGACCGTGAAGGACGGCGTCCTGGGCGCAGTCGCACTGGCGGAGTACGCGCACATCGTTGCCGATAAGTGCCCGGTCAACATCGCCCTGCACACCGACCACTGCCATCCAGAGAAGGTCGACACCTTCTTGAGGCCACTGCTCGAGGTTTCGCGCCAGCGCATCGCTGCCGGCAAGGGCCCGCTCTTCCAGAGCCACATGTTCGACGGCTCGCCGATTCCGCTGGCCGAGAACATGAAGATCGCCAAGGAGCTCCTGGCCGAGTGCGCCGAGCTCGACATCATCCTCGAGATCGAGGCCGGTGTCGTCGGCGGCGAGGAGGACGGGGTCAACAACGAGGGCGTCGGGCGCGAGAAGCTCTACACCACCCCGGAGGACATGGTCGCCGTGGCCGACGCGCTCGGCACCGGCGAGAATGGCGAGTACCTGTTCGCGGCCACCTTCGGCAACGTGCACGGCGTCTACAAGCCCGGCAACGTGGTGCTCAAGCCGACGATCCTGCGCGACGGCCAGGCCGCGGTCGAGCAGAAGTACGGCGAGAAGGCCCGTTTCCTGCTCGTCTTCCACGGTGGCTCCGGCTCGCCTCTCGAGCAGATCCGCGAGACGCTCGACTACGGCGTCGTCAAGATGAACGTCGACACCGACACCCAGTACGCGCTGACCCGCGCGATCGCCGATCACATGTTCAAGAACTACGACGGCGTGCTCAAGATCGACGGCGAGGTCGGCGTCAAGAAGGTCTACGACCCGCGCTCCTGGGGAAAGGCCGGCGAGACCTCGATGGCCGCTCGCGTCGTCGAGGCCTGCGACGACCTGCGCTCGACAGGAACGACGCTGCGCAAGTAGCGATTCTGCACGCTCGGCGGTTGCGAAAGCCCCGGCGACTGCCGGGGCTTTCATTTTGTCTCGAGCTCTAGGAGGCTTGCGAAGTCTCGGCGCGCTCGCGCCGGCTCGCCCGCCCGCTGAGCGGGAGCTCGAGCACGAAGCGGGCGCCTGCGTCGCTCTCGGCGCAGACCAGGCTGCCGCCGTGTGCCTCGGCGATGCCGCGCGCGATCGCCAGCCCGAGACCGCTTCCGTACCCGTATTTGGATCCGTGCCGCGCGTAGTCGAGACGCACGAAGCGTTCGAAGATGTGCTCCCTCTCAGCTGCAGGCACTCCCGGCCCCGAGTCGCAAACCTCGAGCTCGGCGGAGCGCCCGTTGCGGCGAACGGAGACATCGATCTCACCCTCTCCGTCCGTCGCCTTGCGGGCGTTGTCGAGCAGATTCGCAATCACCTGGCGGACGCGATCGGAGTCCGCGACCAGCGGGCAGCCGTTCTCGCTCGTGAACCGCAGCTCCAGCCTCGGCTCTTGCTGGCGAACGCGCTCGATCTCCTCTTGCGCGAGCTCGCCGAGATCGAAGGGCCTGGGCTCGAGCGTCAAGCCCTGATCGAGACGCGCCATAGCGAGGAGGTCGGCAATGAGCTGCGATGCGCGACGAGCCTGCTTGGCGATCTCGAACGAGAGCTGCTCCCGGCGCTCACGATCGGCTCCGTGGCGGAGAAGCGCCTCGGCGCTCCACTGCAGGCCGGCGATGGGCGTGCGCAACTCGTGCGAAGCATCCGAGAGGAAGTCGCGCATTCTTCTCTCCGAGTTGGACGCCAGCTCGTGAGCGCGGCGCTCCGAGGTAATCGACTCCGCGAGCGAGTCGAGCATCGCGTCGAGAGCGGTCGCGAGCCGACCGAGCTCCGTCGAGGCCCTGCTCGGTCGCAGGCGCTGGGCGATGTCGCCGCCGGCAATGCGATCGGCAACCGCCGCCATACGACCGAGGGGACGCAGGGTGAGCCTGATCGCGATACCGACGATGAGCACGGCGAGCGCCAGCACGAGCACGGTGCCGATGAGCTCCGCGATCAAGAGTCTTCGTAGCGATGCCTTCACCGGCGACTTGCTGGCTACGAAGAGGACGGTGTCGGAGCTGGTGGGATAGTGATTGAGCGTACCCGTCGCCAAGCTCGAGTTGGAGTAGACCCGTCCGACGAAGAGCGACCAGGCTGCGTCGGGTTGGACAGGGCGCTTCTTGAGCTTCGGCAGCTTCGGCAGCTCGAATCCGACCGGCTTGCCGACGACCGGGTAGCGGCCGGGCCGGTCGATGATCGCAACCACGTCCGGTGTCGAGATCGCGGTCGCGATGGCCGCCAGGTTCGTCTTGGGATTCGGGTTGTAGTCGCGGGCACGGGCGACGACCGACGCCGTGTTCGCATTGAGATCGCTGTAGTAGCGCTGGTGTAAACCGATGTATATCGCCGCGTCCAGTGCCAGCAACGCCAGAGTCAGCAGGGCAAGGCTAACCAGTGTCAGCCGCCATCTGAGCGAAACCGTCTTCGTGCCTCTCGGATGCTCGTTCTTCATACGCGTAGAACGTAGCCGTGGCCACGAACCGTATGGATCACTCGCGGCCCACCTGCCTCCAGCTTACGGCGAAGGTTGCCTATATGCACCGGCACGAGGTTCGGATCGTGCTCTTCGTATCCCCAAACCTGGCTCGATATCTGCAGCCTCGAAAGCACGACGCCGCGGTTTCTCATCAGGAAGGCGAGTAACTGGAACTCGATCGGCGTCAGCTCCATGGTCACGCCGGCGCGCCTGACAACGCAGGCCGGCTCATCGAGTATCAGATCCCCGACCTCGAGCACTTCCGCCTCCAGACGGCCGCTGCGCCTGAGCAATGCCCTTATGCGTGCCAAGAGCTCCTCCACCACGACCGGCTTGATCACATAGTCGTCGGCGCCCACCGAGAAGCCGGCCAGCCGAGAGCTGACCTCGTCCTTGGCCGTGAGAAAGAGAATCGGCAGATCGCTCTTGTTGCGAAGCTCGCGGGCAAGCTCGAAGCCGCTGCGCCCGGGCAGCATCACGTCGAGGATGGCGATATCCGGGCGGAAGCTCTCGCTGATTTCCGCCAGCGCGCTTCCGTCGACGAGATCCTGGACGAGGTACCCGGCGGCACGAAGCTCGAGGGCGAGGGCGTTCCTGACCGCCTTGTCATCCTCGACGAACAAGACTCGCGAAGGCCTGCTCATTCCGAAAGCATGCCAACATCCCGAGACAAGACCACTGCGCTAGACTCGCGCCGGTCGAGATGGCGCGCCTTCGCTCTTTCAAACGCACGCGTCGCTCCGGCGATGCCGAACCGTCCAACGACTCCGAGCCGGAGCCCGTACTGCAGTCGAAGAACGCCGAGAAAGGCGCTCTCGAGGCCCCGGTTCCCGAATCGCCGCCCAGCGAGATCGGGCCGGAAGAACCGTTGGCAAGCGTATCGGCCGCCGAGCGAGCCCAACGGACGGGGCAAGCGGACGCTGAGGAAGAGAAGCGCCTCGGCAAGAGCAAGAAAGCGCGAGCACCCCGTCCTCCGGTGGCCAATCTCTCACGAGTGCGCCGCGAGCGCCGAGCGCTGATGCGCGAGCGCGAACGCCGCATCCGCGACCTCGGCGGTCTCATGCTCGAGATGTACCGGCGCGATCAATTCCGCGAGGACCTGATCGTCGAGCACTGCGCGCAGGCGATGGGGATCGAGAACCGCATCCATGAGCTCGAAGGCATCCTCATGCGCGCGAGCTCCGGGAGAGCGACGCCGGGGCCGCAGTGCGCCTGCGGCGCCCCCCTGCTCTTCGGAGCTCGCTTCTGCGCCAACTGTGGACGGCCGACCGAGCTCGCCGCCAGAGGCGAGGTGTGCTCGCGCTGCCAACAGCCACTTGCCGTCGGCGCCAGCTTCTGCGCGAGCTGCGGCGCAATCGTCGGCAGCGCAGAAGGCGCGAACGAAAAAAACGAGCAAACGCTCGAGCACGCTCCACCGGCCGAGCCCGAAAACGCAGCCGAACGAGGCGGGAACGGAGAGATTTGACCTCCGCCGAGGGGGAGCCGCGGAGCGAGAGCGCTCCTTCGGAGGTAAGAGGAATTTGCCCGGGCTGCGGCGCAGTCGTCGAGCCTTCGCAGGAGTACTGCCTGGCCTGCGGCGAGCGCCTAGCCGAAGCCGGGAGCGCCAACCTCGGCGAGCGTTGGCGACAGGCCCTCCCGCTAGGCGACCGAGACTGGGGCTGGCCTATCTTGATTGCCTTGCTGATCGCGATCCTGGCTTCTGTCTTCGCGATCCTGGCGCTGCCGGGCAAGAAGACGAGTACCCTGCAGGCGCTCGGGCCGAGCGTCCGGTCGACGTCGATCTCGGCCACGACCCAGGCAACCCGAACGACCGCGCGCAACGGAACGACCGGCAGCACAAGCGCGGGAGCCAAGACGGCGACAAGCACCGGCACGACCGGGACGTCTCCCTCTTCGCCGATCCACTCCACGGGTCTGATCGTCTGGCCGGGCCCGTCGGCCTACACCGTCGTGCTCGCCTCGATACCGATCTCCAGCGGTAGGGTGGCTGCCCGTCAAAAGGCGCTGGAGGCGCTGCACTCCGGCCTGGGGCCCGACGTCGGAGTTCTCGACTCGTCGGACTTCTCCAGCCTGCACCCCGGGTACTACGTCATTTTCAGCGGCGTGTACAGGAGCCAAAGCGAAGCGATGAAACACCTCTCAGCCGCACAACGGGCGGGCTTCAGCTCGCCGTATGCGAAGCGTGTGGCCTCCTGAACGCAGGCCCGCGAGGCCCGAGACGCAGATCCCATCTAGTTGATCCAACCCCCCGCTAAAGGGTGAGAATTGCACCGGCTCGGGCGTTTTTTTGTCATGGCGTGCAAAACCGGTTAAACTACTGTGCGCGCCGCGGAAGCCGAGTCGGGCTTTGGCCAGTTCGCCGCCTGGCGTGGGGCCTCGCTCCGAATCAGAGGAGAACATTCGAATCGCAATGGATGAGCAACGCACGCAGCTTGTGAGCTGCATGTACCAATACTCGCGAGCGATCTACCGCTCGATCAAGGATCTGATCGATCCTTACGCCGATCCCGAGCAGCAGCTCGAGTTCAAGCGATCCGTCCTCACCGCCTGCGAGCAGACGATGGTTCGCTTGGCTACCGATCCGCACTACTTCGCCAAGCCCGATCGCGCCCTATTCCAAGATATCCGGCGTTACTACCCGATCACCGTGCAGGCACAGGTTGGCTGGGCAGTGCAGAAGGGTATCGGCGCGGCTGGCGAGTACATTCAGAAGCAGATCGAGGCCGGCGCTCTCGACGGTGGCGTTGCACGCTGCAAGGCGACGACCCGCAAGGGTAAGGCCTGCCAGCGGACGCCACTTCCCGACCGTGATTACTGCCCGTCTCATCAGCATCTCGAGCGGGCCAAAGTCGCGGCCTGAAAACCCGTTTTCCCCTTGACTCCGAGCCCAGGCGTCTTCTCGTCCGGTCAGCTTTAGCGATCTCCCGATCGCGGCGAGACGGACCGGCGAGAAGAAGTCTCCGCGCTCCTCCCGGCTAGCTGTAAGCTCGCGGAGAGATGTCTCACGACGCCGATAAGCTGATCCGCCAGCTCTCGTTAGTCGCCTTTCTGATGGCTGAGCACCGCCCTGTCACGGCCCGCGACGTGAAATCCAACGTCGAGGGATATTCGGAGATGTCGGACGAGGCCTTCGCGCGGCGCTACTACGCCGATCGCTCCGAGCTCACCTCGCTCGGCGTGCCGCTTCGCTCGCAGCGAGACGAATTCACCGGGGAGGAGCTCTACACGCTTCGTTCCGAGCAGTACTTCCTTCCTCCTCTCGAGCTGACCGACGATGAGCTGGCGGCTCTACAGACCTCTCTCTACCTGCTCGAGGGGAAGTTCGCCTACGCCGAGCCTTTCAGGCTGGCGCTGCAGAACCTGGCGCTGGGCCGCCCCGGTTTCAGCGAGCCGCCGACCGCAACGGCCGTTCGCGTCGAGGTGCTCGATCCCGACTACACGACCGAGACCCCCGGACGATTGGGCAAGCTCGAGGCGGCGATCTCCAAGCAGCGTACCGTCAGGTTCGACTACTGGTCGATCTCGCGCGACGAGCTCTCCGAGCGCAGCGTGAACCCCTACGGACTGCTCTCCGACAACGGACTGTGGTACGTGATCGGCCACGACCTCGAGCGCGAGGCGATGCGCACCTTCCGCGTCTCGCGCATCCGTTCTGACATTCGCTTCGCCACGCGCAAGGAGCGCGACTTTCGTATTCCGCCCGAATTCGACATCGACAAGTACCGCGGGCGCGCTCCGTGGCAGATCGGGCCACTTGTGGGTGAGGCCCGCATCCGCGTCGGGCGCGAGACCGCCTGGTGGGTCGAGCGAGCATTCGGAAGCGCCGGTCGCGTCGAGGACGGGGTTTTCACGACGGCGTACTCCTCGCTCGGTCTGCTCGCGGCTTGGGTCCTGCGCCAAGACGGGCGCGCGATTCCACTCGAGCCGCCGGAGTTGCACGACGAGGTGACAGCGGCACTACGGCTCGTCGAGGAGCGCCATCACTCCGTGCCCGCGGAGCCGGCGAAGGAGCGCGACGTCAAGCCAAGTGATACGCGGGCGGCTGACCACTCGTCCGGGCCGGTCGCACCCGAGCGCTTCGCGCTCTTACAGGCTCTGCTCGCTCACTTACTGGCCGCTTGCGGCGAGGAGAACGAGACCGAGATCCCCGCCAGCGAGATCGTGGAGAGCTTGCGCATACCGCTCGACGAGCTCGAGGATCATCTTTCGATGCTCAACCTCGTGAACTTCGGCGGTGGCTGCTACACGGTTTACGCCGAGCTCGACGGCGACACGGTGCGCATCGACAAGGAGCTTTTCGGCGACACCTTCCGCGCACCGCCTCGCCTGACGCCGCTCGAGGCACGGGCGATCCGGCTCGCGCTGGAGTTCGTCGGCCCGATGATCGCCGCCGACGCGCACACACCGCTCGAGCGAGTGCGAAAGAAGCTCGAAGAGACCTTCGGGCAGTTCGAGCTGCAGCAGACACCCGAGCCGCAGGTGAGCGAAGCCGAGGAGGACCTGATCGCCCGTTTAGCCGAGGGCATCCGCCTGCGCGAGCTGGTGGAGCTCGAGTACCTGAAAGAGGGCGACGAGCTGTCGAGCCGGCGACTGACCGAGCCCTATGCGCTCGAGCGAAAGCTGCCTTACTGGTACGTGCACACCTGGGATCGCACGACCGGCGGCGAGCGCAGCTTCCGCCTCGACCGCATGCGCAGCGCGAAGCTCAGCGGAGAGCACTTCGAGCAGCGGCCCGGATTCGAGCCGCGTGGGCTCCGTGACGCGCGACGAGCCCGTATCTGGTACTCACCGAGGGTGGCCCGCTGGCGCCTGGAGCGCGGTGGCGCGCGCGAGCTCGTCGACGGCTCCGCCCTTGCCGAGACGGCGGTCGGAAGCCCTGAGTGGCTAACGGGTGAGATCCTCTCGCACCGCGGCGAGGCGGTCGTGCTCGAGCCGGACGACCTGCGCCTGCTCATCGCCGCCAGGGCGCGCGAGCTGGCTGCCGCTTTCGCCAGGGCGCGCAAGAAGCCGGCCGCCTTCTAGCGATCGGAGCGCTCGTGAAGGCGACCGAGAGCCCAGCGGGCGTGCTCGACGAGCAGCTCGTCCTGACCCACGGCGTAGCGCTCGAGCAAGGGCTCGTGCTCGCTGGTGCCGGCGCTGGCCAAGGCGACGATGGCGTTACGGCGCATGAAGCGAGGATCCCGGCGCGGGATGTAGAGCCGCCGGTAGCGGTCCAGCAGCTCCTCGTCGCCGGAGGTCAACCAGTCCTCGAGCGAGACGAGTGGTTCGCCCGCCTGGAAGGCGGGACTTGCTCGTCGTCTCTCGACCCCTCGATTCCAGGGACAGACCTGCTGGCAGATATCGCAGCCGTATACGCTCGCGCCCATTTTCTCGCGCACGAGCACGGGAATCGCGGTACGAGCCTGAGTCCAGTACGACAAGCACAGGCGTGCCTCGAGCACCCCGTCCTGCACCAACGCCCCGGTCGGGCAGGCATCGATGCACAACCTGCAGGAGCCACAGTCGCGCTCGTGCGGCTCCCCAGGCTCGATCTCAACGTCGCTGACAAGCGTCCCCAGCACGACCCATGACCCGAGCCTCGGGGCGATCACCAGCCCGTTCTTGCCGAAGAAGCCGACTCCGGCTCGTACAGCAGCCTCGCGATCCACGTGCTCGCTCGAGTCGACCAGAACGCGATAGTTGCCGCCGATCTGCCTGCCCAGCGCAGCGAGCTTGAGCCGCAGCTCGGCGTAGTAGTCGCGCCAGGCGTGCCGGGCCAGGCGCCCTTCGCCGGGGCTCGGCTCGGGCCCCGGTGCGTAGTAGACGAGCGCCGCTGAGACGACGCTGCGGGCTCCCTCGAGCAGGCGCTCGGGGTGGCAGGAGATCTCGGGGCGTGTGAGCGTGAAGCTCAGGTCGGCAAAAAGGCCGTCCGCGCGGCGCTCGCTGATCGCTCGCTCGGCGCGCTCGTAGGGCTCGGCCGGCGCGGCGCCGATTGCATCCAGCCCCAGCGTCCGGGCGCTATCGCGGAGCGAAGCTAGTTTCACCCAGGCATTGTGCCGGGCGCGAGCCGCTCTCGGCTTCGCCCGAGACGGCGCCTCAGTAGCCGAAGCCGAGCAGGAGCTTGGCGTCTTCAGACATCCGCTCCGGCGTCCAGGGAGGATCCCAGGTCAACTGCAACTCCACCCTCTCGACTCCCGGCAGCTCGCGCACCGCTTCCAGTATCTGCTCGTTGAGGAGCGGGCCGGCCGGGCAGCCGATCGAGGTCAGGCTGTAGATGACCGTTACTGCGTCTCCTACGATCTGAACGTCATAGAGGAGCCCGAGCTCGACGATATCGAGCCCCAACTCCGGGTCGAACACCTGGCGCAGAGCTTCCGTGACATCGTCGACCGTGATCACTTTCCCAGTCTACCGGTGCCAGACTTCAGTCTGACACCGGCGTGCAATTCGGAAGGAAGAAACGGCCGCTGGAAAGAAGCGCCATCGCAGGGAAGACTTCAGTCTGGCACCGGAGCTCGTTGACGCGGTCAGGCGCTGCCGAGCAGGCGTGCACTCTTCGTTCGCCTTCGGCGGCGGGTTCTGATCAGCGGCCGCGTCTGTCTAGCGAATTGAGCGCCCGAGCCGGACTGAAGTCCGGCACGGGATTGCGTTGGCGCCGCGAGGAGGGCGTCGGGGTTCAGGCGCTGCCGAGGAGGCGTACGCTCGTCGTTCGCCTTCGGCGGCGGGTTCTAGTTAGTGGCGGCGTCTGTCTACCGAATTGAGCGCCCGAGCCGGACTGAAGTCCGGCACGGGATTGCGTTGGCGCCGCGAGGAGGGAGTCGGGATTCAAGCGCTGCCGAGGAGGCGTACGCTTGTCGTTCGCCTTCGGCGGCGGGTTCTAGTTAGTGGCGGCGTCTGTCTACCGAATTGAGCGCCCGAGCCGGACTGAAGTCCGGCACGGTATTGCGTTGGCGCCGCGAGGACAGGAATAGGGTTCAGGCGCTGCCGAGGAGGCGTACTTCCTCGCGGCGCTCGTGCGCGAAGAAGTGGATGCTGTCGATGAAGCGCACCCAATTGCAGCGGGTGCACATGACGAGCGTGTGCGTGCGCGCGCTGTCGGCGAGGAAACGAACGCCGCGAAGGAGGTCGCCGCCGGAGACGCCGGTGGCGGTGAAGATGATCTCGCCCGGCACCAGCTCGCTGGTAGTGAAGATGCGCTCGATGTCATCGATACCGGTCGCCTGTGCCTGCTCGATCTCGCGCCTCGAGACCGGCCAGAGCTGAGCCTGGAGCTCGCCGCCCAGGCAACGAAGAGCCGCCGCGGTCAGCACGGCTTGGCGCGTGCCGCCGATACCGATCGCCAGGTGGTCGTTGGTACCACGGATCGCGGCCGAGATCGACGCCGTCACGTCGCCGTCGGGAATCAGCTTGATACGTGCTCCCGCTTGCCGGATCTCGTCGATCAAGTCGTGGTGGCGCGGCCGATCGAGCACGATCGTGGTGACGTCGTTCGGGTTGCGTCCGAAGGCCTTGGCGATCGCGGCAATGTTCTCGCCGACGGGCTTGCGCAAGTCGATTTTGCCACGGGCGCGCGGCCCGACGGCCATCCGTCGCATATACATGTCAGGCAGGGTCACGAACGCGCCCGGCTCGCCTACGGCGATCATCGACATGGCGCCCAAGCCTCCCCGAGCCACCACCTCTCGTCCTTCGAGTGGATCGAGAGCCAGGTCGACGGGCGTACCGCCGGCGCCGATCTGCTGCCCTGCCGCCAGCGCTCCCTCGTCGGATGCTCCGACGACTATGCGCCCGTCGATCGGAAGTCCAGAAAGCGTGCTCTGCATCGCCGCGAAGGCGGCCTCCTCGGCGCCGTCGCGATCGGCTCGACCCAACCAGCGAGCACTGGCGAGAGCAGCCGCCTCGGTGGCCCGGGCGTAGTGAGCGCAACTGCAGATCGTGCCGGGCGGCTCGACGGCAGGCGATACCTTCTTACTTCTCGTTGTCTTCGACGCGCTCATCTCACCCCTTGTAGACGCTCAGCACCCTCGAGCACGAGCTCGATCACCCCTCCGACGGTGCGATCGACGTTCTCATTCTCTATCACCGGAACGCCCGATTTGCGAGCGCGCTTAAGTAGAAAATCTTGTACCTGGCGTATCTCGCCGAGGCTGTGAAGGTATTTCTCGACCGGGCGCACTCCCTCGGTGGCCAGGTCGCGCACGAAGAAGTTCGAGGCGTGAACCTCCTCGTTGTAGACGACCAGCAGGCACTGGACTACGAGCGCTCCTTCAATCTCCAGCGGCAGCATGCCAGGCACCAGATGGACGCCCTCCAGCACCATCGACCAGCCCTCCTCGAGCGCCCGCTCGATCGAGGCGCGCACGCCTACGAGTACGTTCTTGGTTTGCTGGAGGAAGCCGCGCGTGAGCGGATCGCCCTCTTCGCGCTCGGCTTCGGGCAGTGCTTCCCAGGCCCGGAAGCTGGAGTAGTGAATCGTAGGCATGAACTCCTCGGCGAAGAAGGCGCGCATCGTCTGGCGAATGAAGTCGGTCGAGGAGAGGCGGGTGATACCGAGCCGGTGTGCAACCTCGGCGGCTATCGTCGTCTTGCCGGTGCCCGTGGCGCCGCCGATGAGCACGATCACCGGCAGATCGAGCTGATCGAGGTCGTGATAGCGGCGCAGTCGCTCTACGGCTTCGTGACCTTCGACCGGGCCCAGCGTCTCGATCGCCAACTCGTGCAGGCGCTCGAGCTCGACAACCCGCTCGTCGCGCTTGGCCAGGTCGATCTCCACCTGCCGCGCCAGCTCGTAAGCCCGTACGCCGCCAACGCCGACTGCAATCAGCGCGCGCGCCATCAAGCCCTTCGAGTAGGGCAGGCTCTCGTCGCCGAGCGGGAACGGATTGTGGCGGTGCTGAGTCACCCGACGGGCTCCTTCGCTCGCGCCTGCCGCGCCAGCTCGAGCAGCGCCGGCTCGAGCTCGGCTTCGCCCTCGAGCGGCACCAGCTCGTTGTCGACAACCCCAACCTCGCAGCCACGCGCCACCGCTTCCTCGATCACCACGTCGACCGCAGCCGCTTTCAGCTCGACCAGGAACAGCTCCGCGTCGACCTGCGCCAGCTCGGCGGCCAGCTCGCTACGACGAGCGAGGTTCCCCGAGACGTGAACCACCTCGGCGCCGTGAGCACGCTCGAACTGCTCGCCGAGTGGACGAAGCGCCGCCTCCGGCGCGGTGGTGAAGAGCGCCACCTTCTTCCCGGCCACCGAGGCGAGTGGACGAGGACGCATCGCGGTGGCGATCACCGGTAGGTCCGGTCGCAGCTCGGCGATCGCTCGCCGGAGCTGGTCGAGCCGCTGACCGGGCTCGGCGAAACTAAGAACGAGCAGGTCGGAGACGAGGATGCGATAAGCGTTCAGATAGCCGCAGGCCAGCTCAACGTCCTGATGAGCGCTCACGACGAGCACGCGCCGGTCGCTCGCGATCGGGGGCAGCGCGGCACCGCTGCCTTCGAAGATGACCAGGTCAGGACTGCGCTCGAGTGCCATCTCGGCGGCCTGGGCCACGTTCGAGTAGCCGACCGCGCCGGCCAGACCGCCGCCGCAGCGGCGCGCCCCGACGCTCACGACATCGCCGAGAAGTGCGTCCTCGAGATAATCCGAAGCCGCGTGCTGCCCGGAGCGGGCGAGCTCGAGCAGCTCCTCGACGCTGGGTGGCGTCTCGCGTAACTCCGGCTCGGGCGGTCCGCCCCGCCCCATCGCCACGACCACGACGTCGAGAGACCGTGCGCAGGCACGGGCCAGCTGTATCGCGAGAGCCGTCTTCCCCACCCGCTTGCCGGTCCCGATCACGCTCAGGCTGGGAAGCGGGAAGGGCCCGAGCGTGGGAGGATCGAAGCGGAAATCCGAGCCGACATACGGCAGGCCGAGGGCCAGCACACGACTCGCGGCAGTCAGGCGCTCGCGTGGCCCGAGAACCGGCTCGTCGGAAAGATCGACGACTATCTCGGGCGAATAGGTCTCGACACCCTGCTCGATCGAAGCGGCAAGCGGAACGCCGTAGAGCGCTTCGCCATCTTCCACCGGGGAGCGGAGCTTTTCCCCTCCGCCGACGTTGACGCAGCAGGTGAACTCATAGGGCAGCGCATTCAGCGCGTCACGTACAACGGGTGGATAGTGCTCGCCGTCGATCAGCGCGAGCGCGATCATCGCCGAGTCGTCACCTCGTCTTCGATCGATGCCGTGTACTTGCGAAACTCGAGCGTGTCGGTATGGAATTCGATGATGCGCTCGGTTCCGTGGAACGGATGCCTGCGATCGACCTCGATCTTCGTCCCTTTGATCTCGATCACGTTGTAACAGGGTCTCGTGTTCCCGCGCAGGCGCAGCGAAGAGACCGTGCCGGCGTTGACGACGAAGATGTTCTCGAGCTTCCAGGCATAGGGAACGTGCTTGTGGCCAGCCAGAACGAGATTGACTCCGGCCCGCTGTAGGCACTCGAGCGCGTCGCCGGCGTCGTTCACCACGTTGCGCTCCCTGCCGGTGCCGGGAACCGGCAGCAGGTGGTGATGGAGAACGAAGATGCGCAACGAGGCGGGGCGCGCGAATTGCTCTTCGATCCAGCCATAGCGACCGCGCCCGATCTGCCCATAATCGAGGTCGGGAACCGTCGAGTCGATGGCGACGATGCTGACGCGACCGATATGCAGCACCGAGCTGCGCTCGCCGAAGAGTTGCTCGAAGTGAACGTAGCCGACGTTGCGCGCATCGTGGTTGCCCGGGATCACGACCAGGTTCGGGCATTCGATCCGGTCGAGGTAGGCGCGCGCCTGCGCGTACTCGCCCTTGAAACCGAAGGTGGTCAGATCTCCCGAGCAAACGACGACGTCGGGCGCCAGGTCGTTGATCTCCGAAATGGCGCGCTCGAGCAGATTGGGCACGAACTGGAGTCCGCCGCAGTGCAGATCCGAGATCTGGGCAATCCTGAAAACGCGACCGTCGCTCCGGCCCGGCATGGCCGAAGTGTATGCCGCGCGAGCGGTCCAGGGAACTTCCGCTTCAACCGAGCATCCGCCAGATTGATACACGGAGGCGTCCGATCGTGTTGCTACGCTTGCTTATAGATGGGCTTCGAAAGCGCCGATTTACAGGCAGATCGCGGTTCGAAAACCCCCAGGTTCGCGAACCAGGCAGAGGCCGAGTGCGCGCGCATCCTCGACTATTACCGAATTCCCTGGGAGTACGAGTCCACCTCGTTCGTGCTCGAGCGCGACGACGAAGGCCGCGTCAGCGAGGCGTTCACCCCCGACTTCTACCTCCCCGAGCAAGATCTCTTCCTGGAGATCACGGTCATGAAGCAGTCGCTAGTGACGCGTAAGAACCGCAAGTTACGCAAGCTGCGCGAGCTCTATCCGGGCGTCCGCGTCAAGCTCTTCTACCGGCGCGACGTTCAGCGCCTGGCCGAGCGCTACCGCCTCGACCTGGCCTCCTGAAGCTCCTCCCTTGGGGCCTATCCCGCCAGGCCTACACGCCCGAAGCGGCCGCCCCGCGGCGTCAGTGACCGCCCAGACCGCTTGACGCACGACCAGTGCGACTTCACGGCCCGTCCGGCCCCTGGCATCCACGGCTCAACCACCTCGACCGCGCATCCTTAACGGGACAGGCCCCGAGAGTGTCGGCGGTGCGCTTCCTCTCCAGACATACTCTCGTGAGCCACTACCCCGGTACTGGCCTGGATCGACGAGGATGCCGGAAGATGGGAGCAAGAGACGATGACTGAGAGCTCGAGCATCGGCGAGATCTACCTTCGACGGGAGGAGATCGCCGGCCGCGTGCACGAGCTGGGAGCCGAGATCGCCCACGACTACGAGGGTCGAGAACCCTTCTTGGTGGCGCCGCTGAAGGCGAGCGCGATCTTCCTCGTCGATCTCTCGCGCGCTCTGCCCATCCCCCATACGATCGATTTCGTCGAGCTGGCCGGCTTCGCCTCGGCGGCTAGCGGCGGGCACCAGCGAATCCGCCTGCTCAAGGATCTCGAGGCTGACATCACGAATCGCGACCTGATCCTCGTCGAGGACGTCGTCGATACCGGCCTCACGCTGAACTACCTAACTCGGGTGCTGGCGCTGCGCGCGCCGGCGTCGATCGCCATCGTCACGCTGTTCGATCGTCCCTACCGGCGCCTGGTCGACGACTTGCCCGTTCGCTACGTAGGTTTCACCGTTCCCGACGAGCTCTTCGTCGGCTACGGCTTCGACCTCGGCGAGCGCTTCCGCAACCTTCCCGACATCCACCTCACGACAGGTAATCCAGCGGGTTAGCCGGCACGCCGTTGACTCGTACCTCGAAGTGCAGGTGCGGGCCGGTGGAGTGCCCGGTGGAGCCCACGTTGCCGATCAGCTGTCCGCGGGACACCGTTTCTCCGCTCGAGACCGCCAGCCGCGACTGGTGCCCGTAGGCGGTCGCGAGCCCGTTGCCGTGGTCGATCACGGTCAGGTTGCCGTAGCCGCTCTCCCAGCCCGCGTAGATCACCGCTCCGGCCGCCGCGGCGTAGATCGGCGTTCCTTCGGGCGCGCCGATGTCGATGCCCTCGTGCATACGCCCCCAGCGCATGCCGAACGGGCTGGTGATAACGCCCTGAACGGGCCAGATCAGTCCCGCCGCCGATGGCGTCGCAGCGGAGTGAGAGCCGCCGCTGCGAAGACGGGCGGCAATGTCGGCGCTACCGGCCTGGAGCGCCGAGATGTCGGCCAGCCACTTCTGCTTCGACTCGCGGACGTTCGCGAGCGTCTTCTGCTGCGTCTCCCGCCCTGCTCTCAGTCGCTCGCGGGTCGAGCTCAAACGATCGCGAGTCTCGAGCACGCGTGAGGCCCGAAGCACTACCGCGTGCGTCTCGCTGTTGACGCGAACGAACAGGCGGTGCGTTCGCGCTCGAATCGACGTCCAGCGGGCCTTGACTCTCATCGCCTGGGCCGCCACGTGCCGGTCGCTGGCCGAGACGACGCTCAGATACTCGAGCCGGTCGAGCATGTTCGAGATGCTGTCCGCAGCGAGCACGACGGCGAGCGCATCTGGCTGATCGCTCTCGTAAACACGTACGAGGTGCCGCGCCAATTGGTGCTGGGCGTAGTCGTACTGGCGTTGAGCAAGCTCGAGCAGGCGCGACTCGTGCTGATATTCCGCTCGCACCTCGTTCAAGCGCTGCTGGTGTAAGTCGACTTCGACCTGCAGCCGCGCCAGCCTCGACTCGGCGCCGGCAACGCTGCTCTGCAGGGAGTGAATGCGCGTGTTCATCGAGGCGATCCTCGAGCTGAGAACGCCTTCCTGCTGAGTCGCCCGGTCGACCTTGCGCTGCAGCTGTGAAAGCTTGTCTCCACCGGGCTGCGCGGCGGCGGAGGTTGCCAGAAACAGCAGACAGAGCACGACTAATGCGGCGCGCCGGATCATCGGGTCGGTCTTTCGGCGATAGGGCTCGAACTCCCCCTCTCTGCCCGTCTGGGCCGCGAGGCGGACGGAATCAGGCCGCGCGACGATCAGGCACGCGATAGCCGTGATCGGCGCAAAGCCGCCCGGGGTGATCTTCGGTAAGGGCATCGCAGTAGCCCTTGCCATAGGCGGCACGCATGAAGGCCGCCACGACCTCGAGGTTCCACTCCTCGATCTCGAGCGCCTCCTTCCACAGATCCGAGAGCCGGGTATCGATATCCAGCTCGAGTAATTCAATCCGAGAAGGCGCCCTCTCCACGGGCTGAAGCCTACGAGCTGCGCCGGACGGCGCCCTGCGTCGTTTCGAGACCGCGGCAGCGAGACCGACTCTCGCAGAACCCCGGGCGAGTGGTCGGCTGCCGCTAGCATCCAGCTCATGCTGAAGCCGGACGTCTTCAAGGCCTACGACGTGCGTGGGATCTACCCGACGGAGATCGACGAGGCGGGCGCCTACGCGATCGGGCGAGCCTATGTCGAAGAGTTCCGGCCCAAGAGCATCGCTATCGGGCGCGACATGCGGGTGTCCGGCCCGCAGATGGTCGCCGCGCTGACCGAGGGGGCGACCGACGGTGGCGCCGACGTGCTCGACATCGGGCAGATCGGCACCGAGATGCTCTATTTCGCGGTCGGCTCGCTCGAGCTGGACGGCGGCATCACCTGCACGGCCTCGCACAATCCCAAGGAGTACACGGGCTTCAAGATCGTGCGCGCGGGTGCCCTGCCGGTGGGAGGCGACTCGGGCCTGCCCGAGGTTCGCGAACGTGCCCTGGCCGGTTTCGGCGAGATCGCGCGCAAGGGCAAAGTCGAGAAACACGACATCTGGCCGGCCTTCGTCGAGCGCGTTCTCTCCTTCATCGACCCGAGCGCAGTCAAGCCGCTGCGCGTCGTCGTCGACGCCGCCAACGGCATGGGCGGTCGCATGCTCGAGCCGATTCTCGCGCGCCTGCCCCAGATCGAGGCGGTGCGCTGCTACTTCGAGCCGGACGGCAGCTTCCCAAACCACGAGCCCAACCCGCTCCTGCCCGAGAACCGCGAGTTCATCGTGGCCAAGGTGACAGAGGAGAAGGCCGATCTCGGTATCGCTTTCGACGGCGACGCCGACCGCTGCTTCTTCGTGGACGAGACGGGCGAGTTCGTGCCCGGCGATTTCGTCACCGCTCTCTTCGCCGAGATCTTCCTGGCCAAGGAGCCTGGCGCCAAGATCATCTACGACGTGCGCGCCAGCTGGGCGGTGCCGCACACGATCGAGCAGGCCGGTGGCGTCGCGCTGATCAACCGCGTCGGTCACGCCTTCATCAAGCACCGCATGCGCGAGACGGGCGCCGTCTTCGGCGGCGAGGTCTCGGGCCACTACTACTTCCGCGACTTCTCCAGAGCCGACTCTGGGATCATCCCCTGCCTGCTCATGCTCGAGTACCTCTCGAAGCAGGGAAAGCCGCTCTCGGAGGTGCTTCGTCCCTTCCGCGAGCACTACTTCATCACCGGCGAGCTGAACACGCGCGTCTCGGATGTCGCCGCAAAACTCGCGGAGCTCGAGAAGCACTTCTCCTCCCAGGGCAAGGTCACGCACCTGGACGGGCTCTCGGTCGACGCCGCAGACTGGCACTTCAACGTCCGTCCGTCGAACACCGAGCCGCTGCTTCGCCTCAACCTCGAAGCGCTCTCTCCCGAGCTGATGGAGAGCAAGCGCGACGAGGTACTCACCATCATTCGCAGCTGATCGGCTTCTTTGGTCGAGCGCCTGACCTGAGGCGGCGCCGGCGAGCACCTCGTCAAACGTTCTCCAGTGCCTGACTTCAGTCTGGCACTGGCGTGCAATTCGGAAGAAAGACGCCGCCGCTATATAGACCCCGTCGCCAAAGGCGGAAAACACTTCTCCAGTGCCTGACTTCAGTCTGGCACTGGCGTGCAACCCGCGGGGTCGTGAAACGGTAACGCGAAAGTACGCACAGGATGCGCCGTCTTCGTGACGAGTCTTCACTCCCGGTGGGTAACCCCGCCGGGCACCGCCTCGATGGAGTGACGCTTCGGCTCGCTAGGTGGTCGGTGTCACGCGATAGACGTCGAAGACCGCGTCGACGTTTCTGAGCGCATTCAGCAGCGTCTTCAGGGCCTTGACGTCGCCGAGCTCGGCCGTGTACCAGTTCTTGGCCAGCTGGTCCTCGACCGTACCGCCGTAGGAAACGATGTTGGCGCCGTGCTCGGCGAAGGTGCGGGCCACGTCCTCGAGCAGGCGCGGCCGGTCCCAGGCCGAGACGGCGATCTGGACGCGGAAGCTGTGCGTCGTGCCGCCGTCCCAGTCCACCCGCGTGAAGCGCTCGGGATTGCGTCGGAGCGCCTTCACGTTCGGGCAGTCGTCACGGTGGATGGTGATGCCCTTGCCCATCGAGATGTAGCCGACGATCTTGTCGCCGGGAACGGGGTTGCAGCACTTGGCCAGGCGCACCAGCACGCTCGCGTCGTCTACTCCCTGCACGCGGATGCCGAGGTTGTCGGAGGCGACTGCCCTTCTGGTGTGCGGCCTGCGCACCGGCAGCGTCTGCTCGGGAACCGCCTCGTCGATCTTGAGCCGCTGGATGACCTTGTTCACCACCTGGCTCGGCGGCACCTTGCCCGAGCCGAGCGCCAGGTAGAAGTCGTCCGCCTTCTTGAAGCCCAGCTCGCGAATGACCTGCGCGAGCATGGACGAGCCGGCCAGCCGCCGGTAGGGAAGGTTCTGCGTCTTCAGTGCTTGCTCGAGCGACTCGCGGCCCTTTTGCTCGGTCTCGCCGCGGGTCTGCGAGCTCAACCAGTGGCGGATCTTGTTCCGGGCGCGCGAGGAGACGGCCAGCGAGAGCCAGTCCCGCGAGGGCCCGCGAGGTGAGCGCGAGGTGAGAACCTCGACGAAATCGCCGTTCGAGAGCCGGTAGTGCAAGGGAACGATGCGCCCGTTCACCTTGGCGCCGACGGTGCGGTGGCCGATGTCGGTGTGCACCGCGTAGGCGAAGTCGATCGGCGTCGAGCCGGCCGGCAGTGTCTTGACCTCGCCCTTGGGCGTAAAGACGTAGACCTCGTCGACGAAGAGGTCGCTGCGGAAGGTGCGCATGAAATCGCCCGAGTCGCCACCTTCGCCGGTGGCGTGAGTGTCCACCAACTGCTTGACCCAGGCCAGCCACTCCTCTTCCTGCACCTTGGCCGAGCGCTGGCGCTTGTAGAGCCAGTGGGCGGCAACTCCGAGCTCCGCCTCCTCGTGCATCTCGCGCGTCCTGACCTGGATCTCGAGCGGCCTGCCCTCCGGCCCGATCACGGTCGTGTGCAGCGAGCGGTAGCGGTTGACCTTGGCCATGGCGACGTAATCCTTGAAGCGCCCGGGCATCGGCTTCCAAAGCGAGTGGATCAGACCGAGAGCGCCGTAACAATCACGTGTGCCCTCCTCGCCCGAGCGCTCGACGATCACCCGCATCGCCGTCAGGTCGTAGATCTCGTTGAACTCCTTGCCCTTGCGGGCCATCTTGTCGTAGATCGAGTAGAAGTGCTTGGGCCGACCGGAGATCTCCGCCGGTATGTCGAGCTTGTCGAGCTCGGCCTTGAGCAGGGCAGAGGCCTCACGTACGTGCGCCTCGCGGTCGGAGCGCTGCTCGTTGACCATCGCCTTGATCTCGGAGTACTTGCGTGGATGCAAGACCTGGAAAGCGAGATCCTCCAGCTCCCACTTGAGCGTATGGATACCTAACCGGTGTGCCAGCGGCGCGTAGATCTCGAGCGTCTCGCGCGCCTTCTGGACCTGCTTCTGCTTGCCCAGGTACTCGATCGTGCGCATGTTGTGCAGGCGGTCGGCGAGCTTGATCAGGATGACGCGCATGTCGCTCGCCATCGCCACGATCATCTTGCGGTAGTTCTCCGCCTGGGCCTGCTCACGGCTCTGGAACTGGATCCGGGTCAGTTTCGTCACGCCCTCGACCAGGCGCGCGATCTCCTCGCCGAACTCCTCCCGCAGCTCGGTGATCGAGACGCCGGTGTCCTCGACCACGTCGTGCAGGAGCGCCGCGGCGACAGTCTGCTCGTCCAGGTGGAGCTCGGCGCAGATCTTGGCGACGCCGAAGGGATGGTTGATGAACTCCTCGCCCGAGCGCCGCTGCTGGCCGTCGTGCGCCTTGGCCGAGAACTCGAAGGCGTGGCGAATCAGATCCCGGTCGACATCCGGGTTGTAGGCGGCCATCTCGGCAAGCAGCTCGTCGACGAGGTGCTCGTGCCGCTGAAGCGCATCCAGAACGCTCATCATCTAAGTGTATTGTCGGCGCAATGCCCAAGGCCTACACCCCCACTAGAATCGCGACCCATGAGCGTCTTCATTCGCGCGCTCGCAGAAGATGACCGCCCCTGGGCGGTCGAGTTGATGCGGGAGCGCTGGAGCGGCGAGCTAGTCGTCACCCACGGCAGGGCGCGAGACGCCAGCCTGCTCGAGGGCTTCGTGGCCGAGGTCGACGGCGAGCCGGTGGGCCTGGCGACCTACGAGACGCGCGGCGCCGAGAGCGAGCTGGTCACGCTCGACAGCCTGCGCGAGCAGATCGGCGTCGGCTCGGCGCTGGTCGCGGCGGTGGCGAACGCGGCCTGGAAACAAGGCTGCCGCAGACTCTCGGTCGTCACCACCAACGACAACGTGCGCGCGCTCGGCTTCTACCAACGCCGCGGCTTCAACCTGGCCGCTCTGCGCCGGGGCGCAATCGAGAAATCGCGCCGGATCAAGCCGGAGATTCCGGAGCTCGGCTACAACGAGATCCCGATCCGCGACGAGCTCGAGCTGACACTGGATCTCGGCAAGAGCCGGACCTGAGCCCTAAGCTGCAGCCGCAACCGGCTCGTCTTCTACCAGGAGCGAGCGGAAGGTCGCCGACTCGAGCAGGCTGCGCCGGCCGGCGTCGGCGTCGAGCAATCCCGCCTCGGCGAAGATCGCGCGCGTCTGCTCGTCCCAGCTCTCCTCTCCGGCGCGCCAACTGGCGGCGAGCCGGTCGCGGAGGTCTTCGTAGCGGGGCGACTCGTCGAAGATCCGCCTCACCTGCAGCTGCGGTGTGACAGTGCCGTTCCAGCGATTCTCCTCCAGCCGGAAGGCAAGGTCGTAGCGACCGGGGCGCCGGAAGTGGTCGAGTTGCGAGCCCAGGCCGAAGGCGATCGCGCTGCCGGCGTCGCAGCCGTCGAGGCGCACGCGGAAGCGCAGGTGCTTACCGTCGCCGCAGCTGGAGAGATCGACCAGCTCGCAGCCGGGCGCGAGAAGCACCACGCCGGGATTGCCGAGACCGAACGGAGCCAGGCGCTCGAGCTCGTGACAGAGCTCGAGCGTCAGCTTGGTCTGCGGCGGCACGATCGCGTCGACTTTCGTGACAGGCACGAGATCGGCGTCGGACAGCGCTTCGCTGGCGTGAGCTGTGAAGGCCTCGCCGAACTCTTCGATCTTCTCGGGCCGGATCGAGAAACCGGCCGCCGCGCGATGGCCACCAAACCGCTCCAGCAAGCTCGAGCAGGCGACGATACCGCTGTGCAGATCGTAGGCGGGGATCGAGCGACCCGATCCCTTCCAGTCGCCGTCCGAGCCGGCGACGAGCACGACCGGACGCGAGAAGCGCTCCACCAGCCGCGAGGCGACGATACCGATCACGCCCTCGTGCCAGTCCTCGTGCGCAATCACGTAGGCGCGCCGGCGCCGTTTCGCCTCGGGCCAGGACTCGACCTCCTGAACCGCCTCGCGCTGGATCCTGTCCTCGACCGCCTGGCGCTCACGGTTCAACTCCTCGAGCTTCCGAGCCTGTAAAGCTGCCTCTTGCTCATCCCCGCCGAGCAGGAGCTCGAGCGCCAGCCCTGGATGACCTAGCCGGCCGGCGGCGTTGATACGTGGCGCCAGGCGAAAGGCGATCTGACCTGTGTCGATGGTCGCCGGATCGACGCCCGCCGAGCGCATCAGCGCGCGCAACCCCGGTCGAGAGGTTCGACCGAGCTTCTGCAATCCGGCCGTGACGAGCCAGCGATTCTCGTCGACGAGCGGCACGACGTCGGCGACGGTGGCGAGGCAGACGAGATCGAGCTGAGCGTGGAGAAACTCCGAATCGGCACCGAACAGCGCCTCACCCAGCTTGTAGACAACGCCCGTCCCGCAGAGCCCTGCGAAGGGGTAACTCGATGGGCGCGGCGCCACGATCGGGCAATCGGGCAACCGCTCACCGGGCCGGTGATGGTCGGTGACGATCACCTCCAGCCCCAGCTCGGTGGCCTTCGCCACCTCTTCGACCGCCGTGATGCCGCAGTCGACCGTGACGACAAGCGAGCAGCCGTCGCCCGCGAGCCGCTCGAGCATCCCCGGAGTCAGCCCGTAGCCTTCGTCGAAGCGGCTCGGCAGGGCCCAGCTCACTTCGGCTCCGAGCTCTCTGAGCAGGATCACGGCGAGCGCCGTCGCCGATACCCCGTCGACGTCGTAGTCACCGTGCACGCAGATCTTCTCGCCGGCCGCCACCGCGGCGCGAATTCGCTGCACCGCCTCGGCCATGTCGCCGAGCTCGAAGGGATCGTGCCCGGGCGCCTCGGCGGCAAGAAATGCACGCGCACGCTCGCCGTCCGTAAGGCCGCGGCGAACGAGCACCGAGGCGGTGAGCTCGCTCAGCTCCAGCTCGCGCGCGAGCTCGCGCACGTCACGCGCAGCGACCGCCTCGATCGTCCAGCTTCCCGGTTGCATGGGAGGAGAACCCTAGGCCCAGGGCCGGACGGATGGTGTCAAGCGCGAGTCCCGAGCAAGACGATCGTCTCGCCGGCCAAGCTCAACCGCGCAGGAACGCTGTCTCTTTTTCTCGGGGTACCGCTACTCGTGCGAGACAGTGTTCACCACACGGCCTCGCAGAGGATCGTGTGCTCGGCGGCGTCAGGCGGCTCTACGGAGCCGGCTACGGCCCGGCCACATCGAGCCACCAAGCGACAAAGCGATACCGGACGGAGCCCTCCGGGTTGGGCTCCGTCCGGCGTTTACTTCCGCTTCGGAGGGACTGCGGTAAGTCGCTGTATCTGTTGTGGCGAGGATCCGTGCGCCAGGTCACGCCGTCGGTCTCCGCCTGCTCTCAGCGCTCAGCGTAGAGATCGTGGGTAAAGAACTCATAAAGAACGGAGAAAGGGCCCAATCGCGATCGGACAAGCACTCCGAGGCTATTCTGGCGAGGTGGCCAGGCAACCGAATTACCGCTCAGGCAGCGACTACGTAGTCGAGTTCCTCGACTACCGCTTCTCCTTCGGCAGCGACGACTTCGAGGAGCGCGTGATCGCCGCGGCCGTTCGGCTGGAGCTTGTGAGCGGAAATGATCTGGGACGAGACGAGACAGCCGACCTGGTCGAGTTGGTCGCCAGCCCGATCGGGCAGATCTCCGAGCCGCGCAGCGCCTTCGGCCACTACCTGATCGAGAACTGGGAGAGGATCTCGCTCGTACACGGAGAGTCGCTCGTCTACTGGCTGCGCAAGCTCGTCTTTCGCGGTGCCTGGCTCGACCACCGCGTCAAGCAGGGGCTGCTCGAGATCGCCTGGGATGACGACCAGGCCGAATTCGGTTACCGCGATCCGGACGGCGACCGCACCCTGCTCGAGCTGGCGCCTGTGCCTTCCTGGCGCGGGTTGCGCTACGGCGACTGAGCCTGGACCGGCGTTCCGAGCTGCCAGCAGCTTCTAGAAAAGGCTCACGTCGTCTGTCGATGGTGGGGCACCGATGTGCGCCAGCCCCGATTTGGTGACGATACGCCCGCGGTTGGTGCGCTGGATGAAGCCGAGCTTGAGCAGGTAAGGCTCGTAGACGTCCTCGATCGTGTCGGGCTCCTCGCCGAGCGCGACCGCCAGCGTCGAGAGTCCCACCGGCCCGCCGTCGAAACGTTCGACGATCGCCCGCAGCAGCTCTCGGTCGGTGTGCTCGAGCCCGGCCTCGTCGACCTCGAGCAGCGCGAGGGCCTCGCGTGCGATCGCATTGGTGACGATGCCCTGGTGACGCACCTCGGCCACATCGCGGACACGGCGCAGGATGCGGTTGGCGATGCGCGGAGTGCCGCGCGAGCGGGCGGCGATCTCGCTCGACGCCTCGGGCTCGATCTCGACGCCGAGGATGCGCGCCGAGCGGCGCACGATCGTGGCCAGATCCTCCACCCCGTAGTAGTCGAGCCGGAAGGTCATGCCGAAGCGGTCGCGCAGTGGCGTCGTCAGGAGCCCGGTGCGCGTGGTCGCGCCCACTAGCGTGAAGTGCGGCAGGTCGAGCGTCAGCGTTCGCGCCGCCGGTCCCTGGCCGACGACGATGTCGAGACGGAAGTCCTCGAGCGCCGGATAGAGGATCTCCTCGACCGCGTGGTTGAGGCGGTGGATCTCGTCGATGAAGAGAACGTCGCGCGCCTCCAGGCTGGTGAGGATGGCGGCCATGTCACCCTTGCGCTCGAGCGCGGGCCCGGCGATACAGCGAATTCCGACTCCGAGCTCGGCCTGCACGATGAAGGCAAGCGAGGTCTTGCCCAGCCCGGGCGGGCCGACGAGGAGCACGTGGTCGAGCGCCTCCTCCCTCTTCTGTGCAGCCTGCAGGGAGATATTGAGGGGCTCCTTGATCCTTTCCTGGCCGACGAACTCGCCCAGGTTGCGCGGGCGCAGCGAGCGCTCGATCTCGTCGTCTTCGGGCTTTACCGTCGGAGCCAGGAAGGTCTCTGGAACTCCACTCAAAACGAAGCACTCCACCGCTTGGCCGCGCTCGGAGGCGCGCTGCGTTGTCCTCGGCCTCGCCCGTAGCTATGGCTACGACCGAGGCACTGCGTCCTAGCCTCGCATCCACCGATCGCACCCAATCGGCGGGTCTTCATTCTGAGCCGAGTTCCGCTCATCTCAGGCCGCCCTCAACGCCAGCCGTACGCGCTCTTCCGGCGGTAGCTCGGGGTCGATCCGGGCCAGCGCCTGCTCTGCCTCGACGAGCGAGTAGCCGAGCTCGACCAGCGCTTCGCGCGCTACCAGGTGCGCATCGCCGCCGCTCTCCCGCCCACCGGGGACGAGCTCGCTCCCCGCGAGCTTCTCCTTCAGCTCCAGCACCACGCGCTGTGCAGTCTTCTTGCCGATGCCCGGGATGGCCTGGAAGCGGGCGGTATCCTCGCGGGCGATCGCGCGCCTGAGCTCGGCCGGGGTCGAGCCCGAGACTATCGCCAGCGCCACCTTGGGCCCGATCCCCGAGACGGAGAGCAGCTGGATGAAGAGCTCGCGCTCCTCGGCGTCGGCGAAACCGTAGAGCGAGAGCGCATCCTCGCGCACGTGCAGGTAGGTCTCGACCGTCATCTCGGCGCCGTCGGCCTTGGCCAGGGCGCGTGGGGTCGCGTGAACGAGGTAGCCGACGCCGTTCACGTCGAGGATCAGACCATCCGCCCCACGCCCGGCCGGTTTCCCACGCAGCCGCGCGATCATCCCGCCAGCCTCTCTAGCGGCGGCGCGAGCGCATGGCAGATTGCCACCGCGAGCGCATCGGCCGCGTGGTCGGGAGTCGGGATCTCCTCCAGGTTCAGAATCGCCTTGACCATCCGCTGCATCTGCGCCTTGTCGGCGCGCCCGTAGCCGCACGTCGCCTGCTTGACCCGGGCAGGTGCGTACTCGAAGCAGTCAACGCCGGCCAGCGCGGCGGCGACGAGCACGGCGCCTCGCGCCTGCCCGACAGAGAGCGCGATGCGGGCGTCTGCGCCGACGTAGGACTCTTCGAGCGCAACGGCATCTGGTCGCTCGCGCACGATCAGCTCGCTCACCCCTTCGAAGAGAGTCCGCAGGCGAACTTCCAACCGCGTGCCGGGCGACGTTCGCCACCAGCCGTGGTCGAGAGCTTGAAGGCGGTTTCCGCTTCCTTGGACGATGCCGTACCCGCATGCAGCCGTGCCGGGGTCGATGCCGAGAACCTTCACGTCGAGACTGTAGGCGGCGTACCGGACGTCGCAGCCACAGAGTCGAGCGCCTCTACGGGTGCTCAACCGGTGCCGAGCGAGCTCTCCAGCTGTCCCAGATCGATGGTCTGATCGGCGGGCGGGATAGCGACCGAGATCGGAACGTCGTAGTCGAAGAAGTCGATCGAGAACTCGATGTCCACACTCCCACCGCTCGCGGCGCCTACCGAGTAGTCGAACCTCTCTCGTCTGACTCGTTGCTGGCCGTCGATCCACACGTCGAATAGCCCGTAAACCGGCTTGCCGGCCTGGTTGAGCTCGTCCTGGGCCTGCTTGGCGGCCATCCGCTGGTCGGCGGGGAGAGCTCTCAGATAGGCGCCGAAATCGACACTGCCCCGGTAATGAGTGGTCGCGACTCCGCGAATCGACTCGTGATCGATGACCTGCATGTCCTTCGAGCCACGCAGGTAATCGACGACCTGCAAGAACTGACTGGGCTCGTAACTCATCAGAGACGAGAGGTCGAGCCCCTGCTGCTTGCCGATGCTCCCCAGGTCGAGCTTGATCCAGGGCTCATCCGACTTGAGGAGTGTCTGGAGGAAGGGAGCTTTCATGTACATGACGAGCCCGTCTATGACCGCCTCTATCTTCCAATCGGAAGGCGAGCCGAGCGCCTCGCCACCAAGAGCGGCTAGTTGCGACATGTCCATGCTCATCGACATCCGATGGTTGGCGAAATCCATCGCTCCTTCGGCGGTTATCGACACGGGCGCCGGCAGAGACAAAACCCGCTCCTGAACAGTCATGGAGTAGTCGACCGTCTTGGTGGCGACCGTCTTCTCGGCGGCAACGGCGACCGGGTCGACCGCCGATTTCAGCGACGAACTGCCGCAGGCGCTCAGCCCAAGCGCTAGGGAAAGGACGACCGGCACGAGCATCGAGGTGGCGCGAATCCTCATTCCGAACCGGAGCATATTGGCGCGCAACTCGAAGTCAAGCCGTGCCGGACGGCGTCGCCGCCCGAGAAAAGAGAGGGCGGGCCCGACACCCCCCAGCGTCAATGGCCCGCCCATTTACCGCAAGCGCTTGTCGAAGCGTAGTACAAGGCGAGTCTTCGCGCCTGACCTTTTCGATCTCAGCTCTGGATAGTGGACAAGGGTTGTCGCGACGGGAAGCTCGCGTCGAGAGCAGCGTGGCAATCCGTTACGAGGCGACCGCTTCGAGAATCTGCTCGGGGATGTCGAAGTTGGCGTAGACCTCCTGCACGTCGTCGAGCTCTTCGAGCGCCTCGACCAGCTTGACCACCGTGCGGGCGGCAGACTCCTCCGCCAGCTCGACGGTCGTCTTGGGCAGCATCGTCAACTCGGCCGACTCGATCGGGAAGCCGGCCTCCTCGATCGCCTGGCGCACGTCCCGTAGCAGCTCGGGCGCGCTGGTGATCTCGAAGCTGGAGCCGTCACCCGCTACGTCGTCGGCCCCGCCCTCGGCGGCTGCCAGCATGAGCGCGTCCTCGTCCACTCCGTCGGCCGGCACGAGCACGACTCCGCGCCGCTCGAACATCCAGGCCACCGAACCGTCGGTGCCGAGATTGCCGCCGTGCTTGGAGAAGGTGTGGCGCACCTCCGCGGCGGTGCGGTTTCGGTTCTCGGTAAGCGTCTCGACGATGACCGCCACCCCGCCCGACCCGAATCCCTCGTAGACGATCGTCTCGAAGGCCTGCCCACCCGCGCCTTCGCCCGCGCCCTTGGCGACCGCGCGCTCGATGTTGTCCTTCGGCATCGAGTAGGAGCGCGCCTTCTCGATCGCGTTCTGGAGCGCGAGATTGGCGTCGGGGTCGCCGCCGCCTTCCTTGGCCGCGACGATGATCGCGCGCGAGAGCTTGGAGAAGAGCTTGCCGCGCTTGATGTCGGCGGCGCCTTTCTTGTGCTTGATCGACGACCACTTGCTATGTCCGGACACTCGCTGCCTCCCGTACGACCTTGCAGAAGAGCTCGTGGACGCGCGCGTCGTCGGTGAGCTCGGGATGGAACGCCGCGACAAGGATACGACCTTCGCACGCCAACACGGGCCGGCCTTCGTGCTCGGCGAGTATCTCGACCTCCGGGCCGGCGCGCTCGATCCAGGGTGCGCGGATGAAGACGGCGCGTAGAGGCTCGTCCTCGCCTCGTAGCTCGAGGTCAGTCTCGAACGAGTGCACCTGGCGCCCGTAGGCGTTGCGGCGAACGACTATGTCGATAAGGCCGAGCAGCGGCTGATCCGGCAAGCCGTCGACGGCATCACGGGCGAGCAGGATCATGCCGGCGCAGGTACCGAAGATGGCGCCCCCGAAAGCGCGGATCGCCGGCTCGAGCTCGTAGGCGCGCACCAGCTTGCCGATCGCCGTCGATTCGCCGCCGGGGATGATCAGCCCGTCGAGCCCGTCGAGCTGGTGCGGTTTTCGCACCTCGCTCGCCTCGACGCCGAGGCGCCGAAGCACTTTCACGTGCTCGCGGAAGTTCCCCTGTACGGCAAGGACACCAATTCGAAGCGACTCGGCCACGCTACCCAGTCTAGATTCCTGGCTTCACCGAGCGCTCGGTTGGGGCTACTGTTTTCGGTATGCCAGTCGCGCTCGTAACCGGAGGAACCCGCGGCATCGGCTTCGAGGTCTGCCGCCAGCTCGGCCGTCTCGACTACGACGTGCTGCTCGGCGCACGCGATCTCGCCAGAGGCGAGAAGGCCGAAGGCGTTCTTCGCGACGAGGGCTTGAACGTGACGGCGCTGAAGCTCGACGTCACCAACGAGCAGGACATCGATCGCCTGGGCGAGCTCCTACGAGTGGACGCGCTTGTCAACAATGCGGCGGTCGCTCCCGATCGCGCACATCCCGAGACGAGCGCCCTGCACGTCCCGGCCGAGCTCGTCTCCCTCGGCTTCGAGGTCAACACGCTCGGCCCCTACCGCATCTGCCAGCAGATCGTGCCGATCATGCGGCGCCACGGCTACGGACGAATCGTGAACGTCTCCACCGGCATGGCACAGCTGGCCGAGATGAACGGTGGCTCCCCAGGCTACCGCCTCTCCAAGACCGCGCTCAACGCCCTCACCCGCATCCTCGCCGACGAGCTGCGCGGCATGAACATCCTCGTCAACTCGGTCGACCCCGGCTGGGTCAAGACCGACATGGGCGGGCAGGCGGCTCCACTCACCACCGCGCAGGGCGCCGAGACGATCGTCTGGGCCGCAACTCTCCCCGACGTGGGCCCGACGGGCGGCTTCTTCAAAGAGAAGCGCGAGATCGCCTGGTAGGGACGGGATCTCCAACCCCTAGCCCCCATCGGCGAGGATGGGAGCCAGGGACTCGAGAGTGTACCTTCGACGGTTGGGCACGCTCGGCCGCGTTAGCGTGGTTTGGCCGCCCCGCTCGAGTCGGCAGTCGGGGCGTGAGCCTCACGAACTTGCCCTGACGGCACCGAGTTCCGCCGCCCGCCACCGAACCACCCACCCGCGGGGTTGTAAAACGATAGCCCGAAATGCCGCCACGAACGTGCCGACTTCGTATCGATTCAGCTCACGGCTAGCGGGGTCAGGTGGCAGAACGAATCGCTAGTCCGCCGCAGCCGACATGCGCGGCTGCGGCACGCCTCACGTCGTCCTCAGCTTCGAAACGGACTCCGACTGCCCATACGGTTTAGCCCGCCCCGAGCCTGGGATCTCGCGAGGATCCGCGACGAAGTCGTGATGACTCGCCCGTTTCTTATCCGCCGAAAGTCGTCATGCCTCCGCAGGAGGCGGACTTTCGGCGGTTTCACCAGCCGCGAGTCTCGAGCAGCTGGCTCTCGTCGAGCCCGGCGGTCGAGATCGAGGCCATCGCTTCGCCCAGGCCCTGCGAGACGCGCGCAAGCACCTCGGGATCCTGGAAATGCGTGGTCGCCTCGACAATCGCCTTGGCGCGCGGAGCCGGATCGTCCGACTTGAAGATGCCCGAGCCGACGAAGACGCCGTCGGCGCCGAGCTGCATGCAGAGCGAAGCGTCGGCGGGGGTGGCGATGCCGCCAGCGGTGAAGGTGACGACCGGCAGCTTGCCGTTCTCGGCCACCCACTTGACCAGCTCGACCGGGGCGCCCAGATTCTTCGCCTCGGCGTAGAGCTCTTCCTCGCGCAGCGAGCCGAGACGGCGGATACCGCCGTAGACCGCGCGCATGTGGCGGACGGCATTGACGATGTCGCCGGTGCCGGCCTCGCCCTTGGTGCGGATCATCGCCGCGCCTTCGGCGATCCGGCGCAGTGCCTCGCCCAGGTTGCGGCAACCGCAGACGAACGGCACCGTGAACTGCCACTTGTCGATGTGGTGCTCCTCGTCGGCCGGCGTCAACACCTCGGACTCGTCGATGTAGTCGACCTCTAGCGCCTGCAGAATCTGCGCCTCGGCGAAGTGACCGATGCGGGCCTTGGCCATGACAGGAATGGTCACGGTCGCTTGGATCTCGCGAATCTTGGTCGGATCGGCCATCCGGGCGACTCCGCCCTGAGCGCGGATGTCGGCCGGCACGCGCTCCAGCGCCATGACAGCGCAGGCGCCTGCGTCCTCGGCGATCTTCGCCTGCTCGGCTGTGGTGACGTCCATGATCACCCCACCCTTGAGCATCTCGGCGAGGCCGCTCTTCACGCGCATGGTTCCGATCTCGCTCATCGACCTCGATTCTACCGCCGCGCTCTGAACAACCGCCCGGTTGCTTTTACGCAGATGGCGAGATTACGAGGACCAGCACGCTTTCATCCGCGCCGGGGAAAACATTTCGCGATCGCTCCAGTCCCGCGCCGCGCGTGCCGTAAATAAGAGCCTATCCCGTTAGGAACCCGCGGTCGAGGTGGTCGATGCGTGGATGTCAGGGGCCGGACGGGCCGCGAAGGCGCACTGGTAGTGCGACGAGCGGTTCGGGCGGTCACTGGCGCCGCGAAGCGGCCGCATCGGGCGTGGGGGCTTAGCGGGGTAGGCTCTAAGTCAAGCTCCCGGGAGGGGGAAACCCGGGAGCTTGATTCGGGCAAAAGAAAAGGAGAACGGGCCTTACCGGAGGACTAACGTCCTCCTCGCGTTCCCGATCCCCAGAGGGCACTGCCGCATTCGTGCACCGTTCACTGCTCCTTCTATACCGCGTGATCGCGGTACCGCAGACTGCTTTTCAGCCCAAAACCCTCGTCACTACGCCCTGAGGGGAAGCGGGCACAATTGACCGTAGTCCTGGTCCTTTGAACACGCATTCCCCCGAACGAGTGAACTCGCGCCGTTTCACCCCAATGAGGGATATAGCGCATTCCAAAATAACCTGGATACGCGGCCGAAAACGCTTGCAGTCGTGCGGCGGCGAATACTCGCGCAGAGACGGCCCGGCGACGATAGGCTGACGGTGGCGGGCCCGTAGCTCAGTTGGTCAGAGCAGCGGACTCATAATCCGACGGTCGCTGGTTCGAATCCAGCCGGGCCCACTCCCGCGTTCTCGGCCGGGTCATCGCGACTAGCGCGATGACCCTGACGCCGCTGGCGGCAGGATCCTTTTCGAAGCCGTGCGATGTGCACTGTCATCTCAAGGCTCCCACCGCCAGCGGCGCCCCGAGAAGGCGGGAGACGCCTGGTTCGGGACCGACTGTATCTAGGTGTAGTAGGGAGCCACTCCTGAATATCGCTCGCAAAGGGGCCGTCCTATCCCGGGGCGGCGCCTAATGGATCTACGTTACGATTCGAGGACGCCGTCCTTCGACCTCGAGCATTACGGTGACCCACCCGAGCGGTTTGCTTGGCCGCTCTTTTTACGCCGGGAATTCCCACAATACGAGGCCTTCTGGCAGGTCTTCGTGGTCGGGCTCACGGAACGCATCCTTGAGCCTTTTGATCCTCAGAAGATCGGCTTCCTTCCGCAGGACGAACTCGGCAAACGGGGACGACGGCCCTGGCATGTCGCCGTCGCGCAACTCCATTACACGACTTTGCTCCACCTCGTGCGCGTCTTCGAGATTCGTCTCCGCGGCCATGGAGATCGAGATTCGTTCATCGAGGCGATAGCTCGACTCCAAGCCTCAACGGATACGGCGTTCGAGCTACTCGGTCGTTGCGTGTTTGAGGAGAGAACCTACAAGCCTTGGGACGAGAAAGACGGTCAGACAGCGCGCATCGCTTGGAGAGACAGAGCGGACGACCCGCTCGACTACTTGCGCAAGTACCGGAACGGCCTTCTACACGGAAGGGTTCGCGTGCAGGGCCAAGGTCGAGTCGATCTTGACAAGCAGCGATACGCGAGAGTGTTCTTCTACCAGTCTTTTGAGAGGATGGGAAAAGCTCTCGATTGGCGGAGAACCAAACCCGACGACCTTGTCCCCGCCGATCAATTGCTTGATGAAGCTTGGGACGACGTGCTCGGCTATTTCCGTACGGCTTGGTCGAATGAGCTGCTCCCCTGGGCTCGCCAACAAGGATTCCGCCCACCTGAGTTGCCTCGCCCGCAGTTTCCGCCGTTCGTGGTTACGGAAGGAGGGGCTCAGTCGTTGTCGGCTCAACCGCCACTTCCCAGCCGCGGTAGCGCATCCCCAGGTAAAACTCCTCTGAGCTGAAGCACTGCAAACACGTCCGCACGCGGGGGTGGCCCGGGCAACAGGCCCTACTCGGGTTTCCGTGCGTTGATAATCGTCAGCTTCCTCCGCCCCACTTCGTGCTCCGCGCACACGACGTCGCTGAAGCCGACCTCGGTCAACTGCGATACATAACCGGCGAACGTGTCCTCGCTCACAGTCGGGCCGTGGGTGTCGCCGTGCTCGTGCACGCGCTCGGCAACAACGAGGCGACCGCCGGGACGGAGCACGCGCAGGACCTCGTCCAGGCCCTGCTTGGGATCGGCCCAGTGGTGGAGCGTGAAGATCGCGAAGGCGCCCGTGAAGCTCGCGTCGTCGAAGGGAAGCTTCTCGGCGCTCGCCTGGATCACCTCAGCACGTTCTGCCCGAACGGCCGCGCGGAGCCGCCGGCGGGACTGGGCGACCATCACCGGCGACGGATCAACCGCGACGGCCAGACCGTACGTCGCGCGCGCCGCGACGAGCGCGGACGCCGCCCCGGATCCGCAGCCGATCTCGACGACGCGGTCAGCGGGTTCGACGGCGAGCGCGTCCACGACAAAGGCATAGATCTTGGCGTGCTCCAGCGCCATCAAGCGGCCGCCAAGGCGCCCGAGTAGGCCTCGCGGCTCGCCGAATATTCTCATCAGAACCTTCATCAGAGGCGCCGTCCCGTGCGCGTGACTGTCATTCATCTCTATCTCCTAATCGCTTAGTCAGTAAGTAAGTGAGCGAGAGAGTATCATTCGGGCCATGGACGCCGCAACACCCGGCTCACTCGAGCAGCAGCTGCACCGCTTCGGGCTCGAGCGCGACCGCCTCCGTGCTGCGATCTGTCGCGCCGCGGGCATCGCGGGTAGCGAGCTCGACGCACTCGAGCACCTCGAGGCGGATGGCCCGCTCACCCAGCGCGAGCTCGGCGACCGGCTCCTGCTCACCTCAGGCGGCGTGACCATGCTCGTCGACCGGCTCGAGCGCGCCGGCTGGGTCTCGCGCCGGCCACACCCGAGCGACCGCCGCGCCGTCATCGTCGAACTGTCGAAGGACGCTCTCGCCCAGGTACCGAAGTCACTCGCCGACTTTCACGCGGCGATCGAGCGCGCCGCCGGCGAAATCCCGGCCGAGCATAGAGAGGCAGCTATCGCCTTCCTCGCCACAGTCAGCAACGCCGCGCACGAGACCGTCTCGGCTCTCCTAAACAAGCACCCGGCAGGCTAGCGGCGCGTTTCCAATTCCACCGTTCGTCCAATACGATCATCAAATGCACAAGCGAGCGCTGCAGCTAACCATTTTCGCCGCCTGCCTGATCGCGATCGCGACGGCCTGCGGCGGCAAGACCTCGGCCAAGCCCAGCACGACCGCGCCCACCACAACCGCCTCCAAGCCGGCCTTCAAGGCCACTCTGACTGCAACCTCTCATCATCCGGTGGTGAACAAGAACTGGTTCATCACGGTCACGGTCACCGATCTCTCCGGAAAGCCGATCCCGGCGACGCTGCACATGCAGGTTCTGGCCGGCGGTCTGCCCGTCGGTCAGGTCGATGCCAAGAAAAACGGCAAGGGGAAGGGAAAGGTCTACCACTTCGTCGGCCGCCACCACGAGAGCATCACCTGGCCGCAGGAGTCGGTCGGCTACCCACTCACCCTCGAGGCGATCGTCACGGCGAAGGGAAAGACGGAGAAGCTGCACTGGACGATCTCGGTCGTTCGCAAATGAAAAGCCGACCTCGGCTGCGCTCGGCAAGATCTACCGCGCTTCCGGCAAACATCATGAGACAATCGCCTGGCCGGCAACGTCCATCGGAGAGTTGATCACCCTGGAGACATCGCGAAGGTGACAGGAATGACGGAGCTGAGTAGTTGACCGAAACGGAACAAGCAGCGAGCGCAGGCGGCCGCTACGGCGTCGAGGTTGTCGTCGACCACGTGCGCAAGGACTTCGAGGGCGGCCTGATTCGCTCGCTCGAGGATGTCTCCCTCCGCATCGAGCCCGGCGAGTTCGTCTCGCTGATCGGTCCGTCGGGAAGCGGGAAGAGCACACTCCTCAACCTGATCGGGGCGCTCGACCGGCCCGACGCCGGCTACATCGCCGTCGGCGGCCACCGGCTCGAACAGCTCCACCGTCCCTCGCACTATCGCGCCAATATCGTCGGCTTCGTCTTCCAGTTCCACAACCTGATCACGACACTGAACGCACTCGAGAACGTCCAGATTCCGCTACTGGGCACGAACCTCTCGCGCAAGGAGCGCGAGCAGCGCGCACGCGGCCTACTGAACGAGGTCGATCTCGGACACCGCCTGGATGCCTACCCGGGGACTCTCTCCGGCGGCGAGCGCCAGCGCGTGGCGATCGCCCGGGCGCTTGCCAACCATCCCTGCCTACTCCTCGCCGACGAGCCCACCGGTTCGCTCGACTCGGTGAGCGGCGAGCGGATCATGGCGCTGCTCAAGGGACTGCGCGACCAGCACCAGATGACGGTTCTAGTAGTGACCAACGATCTCGCCACCGCCGCGACGGGCGATCGCACGCTGCGCATGCGCGACGGTCGCGTCGAGGAGGTCGACGGCCCGCTTACTCCCGCCGCAACGCCTCGATCGGGGTGAGGCGGATCGCGCGCAGCGCCGGATAGACGGCCCCGACAAGCCCGACGCCTAGCGAGAAGGCGAGGCCCCAGGCGAATACGCCGGCGGTGAAGTCGGGCACGACGAAGGTCGAGATCAGGCCGTAAGCGGTAAAGAGGTGAGCCGCCATCACACCTACGCCCAGGCCGATGCCCATCGCTAGCAGGCAGATACCGAGCGCCTCGCTCACGATCAGGAGCGCGATTCGGTAACCGGTCCAGCCAACCGCGCGCAGAATGCCGATCTCGCGCGTGCGCTCGAAGACCGACATGGCCATCGTATTGGTGACGCCGATACCGCCGACGATCAACGCCAGGAGGGAGAAGATCCAGCCCGCCGAGATGAGCAGGCGGCTCGAGGTGTCGACCTTGACGGCCTGGCCCGGCTCGGCCAGCGAGGAGATGTGCGCGAACTTGTTCGTGATCTCGCTCGCGATCTTCTTCGAGGGCTGGCCCGGTACGACCGTGATCGCTATCGTGGTGATCTCGTTCGGCCGTTTGGTCAGGTGCTGAAGCTCGGCCAGCGGCATCACGGCGCCGTTGTCCTCGAACGGATCGCCGGTGTGGTAAATGCCGGAGACGCGGTAGTGATGACCGCCGATCGTGATGCTGTCGCCGGTCTTCGTGTGTAGTGATTTGAGCGCCGCGTTGCCGACCACGACTTCGCCGGCGGTGGGAAGCCGGCCGTTGGTTATCACCAAGCGATCCCACGGGAACTGCCCCGGCTGCATCCCGAGCACCAGAAAGGAGCTCTGACCGTTTACCTGGCTTACGTCGAGCAGCAGCCCGGCGACCATCTGCACGCCCGGCTCCTTCGCGATCCCGGACTCCAGCGACTGCGGCAGAATCGACTTGGTCAGGTCGGAGGTGCCGGACTGGAAGAGGCCGAAATCCGCGCGACCGAGATGGATCAGCTCGTTGGCTGTATTGCGCACTCCGGCGGTGATCGAGAGCAGTGCGACGATCAAGCCGACGCCGATCGACACGCCGGCCGCGGTCAAAGCGGTACGCATCGGACGCCGTAAGAGGTTCTTCCTGATCAGCGTCGCCCAGGTCATGCCACGCATCTTTCCGGTTTAGCGGCGTTCGTGCAACCATGCTGGTCGCGAAACGGGAAGATCGATCGCCCGAGTTCCGAGGGATGTGAACACCTCTCGCTGGCGGGAAGATGATCTCTCACGCACAATAGAATCCAGTGAGGGCATTCCTACAAGAGTGCGAGCTGCGGACAGCGGGCGGCCTGACCGTCATCGACATCACCGACGAGGTGACCGAGGCTGTGCGTGAGAGCGGCATCGACAACGGCGTCGCCTGCGTCTACTCACCTCACACCACCTGCTGCATTCGCGTCGGCGAGCTGGAAAGTGGCTTCCTCGAGGATTTCGCCGCGCTTCTCCAGCGACTCGTGCCGGCCGAGCGCTACTACGCCCACGATGACTGGGACCGCCGCACCGAGAACATCTGCGAGGAAGACATGGAGGCCGGTAACGGCCACGCTCATTGCATGGCGATGTTACTCGGGCCGGCCGGAGAGTCGATCCCGGTCGAAGGCGGCGAGCTCGTATTGGGCACCTGGCAAAAGGTGCTCTTCATCGAGTTGGATCGGGAGCGCAATCGCCACTGGCTGGTTCAGGTCGTCGGTAACTAACCGCACGGCTCCTCGAGCGAGCCGTGCGAGTGGCTGCACGGCGTCGCATAGAAAGTGCGAGATAAGCTCGGGTGCTGGCGCTCAGCCCATACACAGGCGCTTCGTGTAGTTCAGTGGCCGCGGAGTTTCGCTCGACTGACGCTAGATCAACCCGCAAGCGCGAGCTGTATTCGGCCAGGGATAGAAGCCTCTGCCGCTCTCGAAGGCGCGTTCTGCCACCCACATCTGCTCGTTCGGGCTCCAGTTGTCGGCCGTTCCCTCGGTACGGAGTAGATAGCCGCCGTATATGCGCTGGAAGGAGAGATCCATCTGCAGGCCGCCGTAGTAGCCGTTGCCGGTGTGAGCGGTCCATCCACCCTCGCCGCGATGGATACACAGCCATTGGGCCTTATGCGGCACGCTCCACGCGCGCCGTCGGGTGCTTTGGACTCGCTCCTGCCAAAGCCGCAGAACCCAGCGCCGATATCTGGAGCTCGACGCTCTGAGAGCTCGATGGCTGACGGGCGTCTTCGCGACTCCCATGATTTTCTGCCAGTGCCAGGTCGTGTGCCTCAATCGCTGTATTTGCCGAAATTCGGACGCTCGCTTGCTGGCGGCGCCAGCAAGCACCGGAGAGAGCAAGAAGAGAATCGCGAGCACGATGATCAGAATGCGCAAAGCGCCTTTTTGAAGCACGAGCCACTACTCCTTACGCGACAACGACGACCGATAACGCCCGGGAAGAATCGATCGGGCCGCCTCGGCCTGACGCCGCCGAAGCGACATCAGCCTCTTTAGGCTAGCAAAATGACGCGTCGCGCAAGCAACCCATAGCGTAAATGCGCTATGCGCTGTATCTGGCAAACTTCGAGCAAGAAACGCCAGAATTACGCGGATCGCGATAGATGCGAACGATTACTCCTATCGAGCGATGCGCGGCCCTTCGAGCCCGACGAAACTAGAACTAGCCCCAACCTGCGGAACAATGCAACTGCGACTAGGCGACCCGATCTATACAGAACGTCTGGCTTCGTTTCTCGAGAGTCTTGGCCAGGCGACAATCGTCTCTGGTCCCAACGAAATCGAGCTTCTCGCGCCCGACTCCGGCAAGGCCGGCGAGATGGCGCGGCGCGAAGTTGCGATTTACCTGCGCGTCTGGAGCGTTCTGTATCCCGACGCAGAGGTTTCGCTGACCGGCGAGGGCGCCACGGAAGTGGCCGAGGCGCAGGCGGTCAGCGCGAGCTGAGCGGACCTATCCCGCAGCGGCGCACGTTCTTTCCATCCAGGTCCAAGAAAACGTCGAGCCGGTGACGCTTTCGTCCCCTCTTCCTAAGAACCTCGGCCCTTGCCGTTTCCGGCTCTTGCCGCTGCCCCTTGGAGGAGGATCGACCTACTCGCGTTCCGTGCTCGACGTTGGATGATCTTCCCACGTCGGGACGGCTACTTCAATACGGGAAAATACGTATTCGAAAGCCCTCTCGATGAAGAAAAGGTGCCCGGGCAAGTGAAAAGCGCGGTCAGGGCTCTTTATCTCTCGACCTGCACCTCGATCGAGAACGACTGAGCCGGCGGCTTTCCCTTCTCCCAGGGGCGCCGGTATGCGAGTTTCAGTGTCCCCCGCCCGGCCAGCGCGGAGAGGCGGAAGCTGAACGTGCCTCCCTGGCCGATTCGTCCCGGCGGTGAAGTCGAATAGGTCGACCTGACTAGCCTCAACGCTTTCGGCCTGGAGACGATCGCCCAGCGAAAGCCGGTCGTCTCGTTTCCAGCCAGACGAACTACCAGCGTGTCGCCGGATTTCAGCTTGATCTCCTTACCGTTCCAGCCGATACCGACCGTCGTGGTGCGACCGGATGTTGCGCCGGAGGCAAACGACGGCGCCATGAGCAAAAGGGTCGCCGCAAGCGCGACGAGGGCGCACCTCGCAGCGGTTCCCCGATGCTTCCACCGAACCACCTTCATCATCGTGCCTCCTTGGTCGTGAACGCGCGAAAATGCAGCCGCGAAGCGTCACGCTTTATACGCCGATAATCACGAAAGCGTCACTATCTGTGCGTAGCGACTAGTGCTTGTGCCAGTGCTGACCGCCGTGCCCGGCCATGCCGAGCAGGAAGACGATGAGCACAAGCACAGCCCACCAGGCGATGCTCAGAGTGCCGTTGTGCCAGCTGAGGACGTCCCACATGGCGTGGAGCCTAGCGATCGGCGAAGCGATTTTCTACGGTGGCTCGAGTGCCGCGTCCTCTCCGTCGCGTCAATAACTCTGTCGAAACGGACGCCGCTTAACCCGAAGTTACGAGGTTGGAGCGAGAGTCGGCCCGAGCGCCGTCCATTACCCAGACGGTCGGCGCGGAAACGACACCGGCTTTCTGCATCGTCTCGCGCAGATCATCGCTCTCGAAAAACTCACGTGCCCGCTCGTAATCGTCGGTTTGGAAGACCAGGACGATGTTGTTGGGATCCGAGGCGCCGCGATAAACGCCGTCGTCCTGGATTCCATAGCGATCGCGAGCAAGAGCTTGCTCGTCGTAGTACGGCTTCCAGGTATCGAAGTCTTTGACAGTGTGGCGTACGACGATGGTAGACATTTCGACCTCCGCAGTTAGTCGTCCAGAAAACGGACTACCTATCTTTCACCACGCTCGTTTTCCAAACGCGCCTCGAATCCGGCAACAGGTCTATCCGAGCCTGAGCACGACAAGCGCGACTGCCAGCGCCACGACCGAGGCGCTCAAGGCTCGAAGCGCCGCCTCGGGGGCGGAGAGAAGTGTCCGCTCGTCGATCATTTCGACGCTGCCATCGCGGTAGAGAATCGAGCCGGAGATCTCGCTCGCACGGCGGCGGATGTTCCGTACCTGGGTCGAGAGCCGGCGTTGAGCGGCGGAAAGGAACGCGGCGAAGGCTGCCGCGAGGATTGCCTCGGCGCGCAGCGTCCCGCTGGCGCCGACATACGCGGTCAATACGGGGAAAGCGCCCCAGGCGAGCGCAAACCAGAGATTGCTGTGGAAACGACCGCCGACCAGCTCAAGCGTGTAGGCGACGGCGATGAAGGCGCCAAAGGCGACGAAGGGCGCCAACCAGAGTGTCCAGGCGAGGGCGGCGCCGACCCCGATCGCCGTCGCGGCTCCGATCGAGAGCACCGCGAGCGCAATCAGCACGTGCGAGGGGATATCCGTCTTCAGCGGGCTTCCGTTCAACTCGTCTAGAGCGTGCGCACCGATGCCCATCGCGAGAAAAAAGGCCAGCAAGCCCCAGACGAGTCGGTGTGGCTGCAGCCCGGGAACGAGTGACGCGCCGATGGCCACATAGGAGAGGTGCCAGAGCGTGTATGGGGGATGAAGGAGAGTCACATAGTCGCGCCATCCACCCGGCGCGAGCGCGTAGAAGGCCGGACGGGCCCGGGCCGTCATCTCCGTCGCCCCCAGATCACGAGCCCGCCCCCCAACGAGAGCCGCCGGTAGCGCAGGTCTTCGATCCCGGCGGCAAGCCAACAGTCGAGGATTCGCTCCAGGCCCCCGTGTGCATAGAGCTGGTGGATGCTCGGGCCGAGGAAGCGCCCGACCTCCCCCCAGCCGTCGGAGACGAGCGCGCAGGCCGCCGGGAGACCGACTCGTACGTACAGCTCCCAAGCCGCGCGAGGAAGAAGGCGCGGCGGGAGGCCGAACTCGAGCGACGCCACCACGCCACCGGAACGCACCACTCGCGCCAGCCCGCGCATGGTCGCCGCCGGGTCGGCGACGTAGCGAAGCAGATAGGTGAAGCTGAGCGCGGCGAAGAAGCCGTCCACGAACGGCAACTCCTCGGCGCGACCTTCGACTAGCTCGATCCGGTCAGCGAGACCCGCTCGGGCCACGCGCTCGCGCGCGCTTGCGAGCATCTGAGCGCTTTGGTCGAGGCCGACGACTTGCGCCCCCGTGCACCTTGCGACCTCGATCGCCACTGCTCCTGTGCCCGTGGCGACATCGAGCACCCGTTCACCCGGACCGGCTTCGATGCGCGAGACGAGGAAGCGGCGCCAGCGAGGATCCTGACCGAACGAGAGCAAGTTCGCGTAGCGATCATAGGTCGGCGCGATCGGCGCGAAGAGAGCCTTCGCGAGCTCGTTCGGCGACGCGGTCTCGGTCACCGGCCCAGTCTAGCCCCGCTTCCACAGCGCGGAGCCTCGCCGGCTCGGGGCGGTAGCGACAACCTTAGCCTGACCTTAACGGCAGCTCGCATTCGCGTAACCGACCAATCGCGATGATGGAGACATGAATCGATACCAAAACCCGTTCGGGCCGATGACTCGGCACGGAGAGATCTACGGCCACATGCACGACGGGAGCGCGAGCCCGATTGAATGGGCCATTCTCGGCCTTGCGATCGCAATCCTGGTGATTGCCGGCCTGCTCCTCTTCGACGCCTGGCAGCGACGGCGGCGGCGCCGGCGTTTCTGGAGCGACAAGGGCGGCCCTGACAGACCGCTCGCAGTCCTGCGCCTGCGCTATGCGCGAGGCGAGATCTCCCGAGATGAGTACTCGCAGGCACTCGCCGACCTCGCTGCCTCGCAAGAGCACACAGCCGTGCCGGCCGACAACGCGGAAATCACACCGGAGGAGGCCCAGCCCAAGCGCCGGCGCGGCCGGAAGTAGACGAGAGTCAGCGGGTTGCTCGAGAAGAGCGACGCCGGGGCCCTGTGAGAGCGGCGAATCCGCAGGGCCGGCGTCGCTCTTGTTGATACCAAAGGGGCAATCCGGGTCGCGCTTGAAAACCGGGTCCTGCCGCTCTCGAGCTACCTCGCTATCGATCTCTCGGTCGCGCACCCGGCGGGTGCCTGACTCCCGCCAGGCCAAGGCGAGACCAACCGCGTAGCCGAGCCCGCCGCCGAGCACCCCTGCCACCATCATCTCCGGCCCCTATGCCCACCAGCTGCGAAGGGTGAAGAGCGACTTGGCGGCAGCGACGGCGAAGTGAACGATCAGCTCGTAGACGGCGCCGGCCCGATTCTCGTCCCGCCAGGTGGTGAGCAGGCGCTCGATCGCGCCCCGCATCTCCTCACCGCTCGCCCTGGCTCGAGCCTGTGAAAAGCACGAGCGGCTCGAATAAGATGACCTTCTTGCGAAGCCTCTGATTCTCGCCCGGTTCGTGGTTTGTCTCTTCTACCTTCGGAGGATCAGATGTCTGCTCGTATCGAATCGAACCAGTACGAACTGAGCGGGCGCGTCGCGCTCGTCACCGGCGCCAACATGGGAATCGGCGCGGCAACCGCCGTGGAGCTCGCACGCCGTGGCGCCGCCGTGCTCGTCAACTACCTGTCCATGAGCGATCCCGCGGACGACTCGATATTCCCGCCCGCCTACCGTGAAGCCCGCGCGCGCAGCGGTTCGCAAGTCGTCGAGGCTATCCGCCGCGAGAACGGCCGGGCCGAGGCGCTCGAGGCCGATCTGACGGACGAGCGAACGCCTGTCCGCCTCTTCGACCACGCCGAGCAGAAGTTGGGGCCGGTCGAGATCCTCGTCCTCAACGCCACCGGCTGGCAATACCCCGACAGCTTCTCGAACGGGGGCGAAGATCGGGTCGGTCGGCAACTCTATCCCGTCAGCTCCGAGGCGTTCACGGCCCAGTTTGCCGTCGATGCCCGCTCCAGCGCTCTTCTGATCGCCGAGTTCGCGCGCCGCCACGGAGAGCGCGCTGCCGATTGGGGTCGTATCGTCTCGCTCACCTCGGGCGGGCGGGACGGCTTCCCGGGGGAGGTCTCTTACGGCGCCGCCAAGGCCGCGCTCGAGAGCATCACGCTCTCGGCCGCCTGGGAGCTCGGCGAGCAGGGGGTGACTGCCAACCTCGTTCATCCTCCGCACACCGATACGGGCTGGTTCACGCCCGAGGTGGAGCGCGAAGCGATAGCCGCCAGCCCACTTCGTCACTATGCCCATCCCGAAGACGTGGCCGAGTTGATCGCCTATCTCTGCTCGCCGGCGGCGGGCTTCATCAGCGGCAACCGGATCCAGATGCGCTGAGAATTCCTAGTGGAACGAAGGTCTGTCGTCTGGCCTCGTGACGGCACTTCTCTCTCCGCCCGCCTCCAAAGCCACCCGCCCGCGGGGTCGTGAAAAAGTAACCGCCGGGGTAAACGAAAGACGCTTCGAGACGTGCCGGTTCTGTGCCGATTCACGACCACCTCGACTCGCGCGAACACGCACGCTCAACCTTTTCGACCTCGGGAGGAATTCGAAGACTTCCGCCCGCAGCTAGAGCTTGTAGCCGATCTTGCGCAGCAACTCGTGGCGGGCGGCGACATCCTCCTCGGTCTCGACGCCGAGCGGGCTCGCCCCGTCCACCACGCCGGCTATCCCGCGTCCGTGCTCTGTCTGCGCGACGATGACCTCGACCGCGTTGGCTGTGGCGCAGTAGATGCGGCAGACCTCGGGCACCTGCTTGAGCTGGTTGAGAACGTTGAGCGGGAAGCCCTCGCGCAGGAAGACGATGAAGGAGTGCCCGGCGCCGATCGCGCTCGCGTTCGCGACGGCGAGCGAGATCAGCTCCTCGTCGTTACCGGCGCGGCGCACCAGGCACGCCCCCGAGGCTTCGCAGAAGGCGATGCCGAAGCGCAGGTGCGGCGAGCTGCCGACGAGCGCTTCGTAGACATCGTCGACGGTCTTGATGAAGTGGGCCTGACCGAGGATCACGTTCACGTCCTCGGGCTTCTCGATGGCGACGGTTAGGAACTCCATTGGCAACCTCCTGCCGGCATTCTCCACCGCCGAACGCCGTGCTTCAACGTCAGGTCGTGTCGGTAGCCCGCGCGGCGTGTAACAAGCGCGGGCTCAGTCTTGCGCGAGGGAGCTTCGCTTGCCCGTCGGATTCTCCGTGGAGCCCGATTCCAACTCGCTCGTCTCCGCAGGCAGCGGATGCCCGAGTTTTTCACGTAGCTCCGACGGCAACGAGTAGCCGGGCCCTCGCAGCCAGACGAGCGCCTCGTCCAGGGCCCAGAAGGCGCGCACTTTCACCTCGACGAGCGGCCCGATATAGGCCTCGAACATGCGCGCGAGCCCGTACGAAGCCGGCGCGTGGCGGCCGATCACGATCGCGGCGCGCCCCCGCCCTATCTCGTCGGAGTACTTGCCTTCGCCGCGGGCGATCTGCGCGACATCGGAGGCCGTGAGCCGGGACAGGTCCAGGTGCGTGTGGTCGCTGATGGTGTCCATCCCGGGACGCCACCTGGAATCGGACGTCAGAGCTTCGGCGGACTCGATGAAGCCCTGGACGCTGGCGACGCCGAAGCTGCGACAGATGACCAGCGAGGGGTCGACGAAGATGAACTCGTACTCCATATAGCTCCTAAATTCTGAGCGCCCGGGCGGCGTTCCTGCAACGCAGCCGGCACCGCGACGCGGTAGATAGCCTTAGCGAGCAGCTGTGCAGACGAACGAGCTCATCACCTGGCCGACGCTCTGCGTCTTCGGCGACTCGATCGTCGTCGGCTCTGACGACCGCGAGGACGGCGGCTGGGTGGCCCGGCTCAGGCTCGAGTTCAACGCGCGCGGCAAGGTCGGCGTCTACAACCTCGGCGTCGACGGAGATCGCAGCGAGCAGCTGCTGCGGAGAATCGCCGGCGAGGCGGCGGCACGCAACGCCAGCGTGATCGTCATCTCGATCGGAGCCAACGACCTCGGTTGGCACGGCACTGAGGGCACGGAAATCGCCCTCTTCGGCGAGCGCTACGATCGCATCCTCGCCGAGGCCGGGCGGTTCAGCGAGCGGATTCTCGTGCTCGGGTTGCTCAACGTCGACGAGGGGAACGACTCGCACGGCGTGCGAAACGAGCAGGTGCTCGCCTTCAACGGAGTGATCGAGGAGCTGGCGCACGAGCATCAGGCCGAGTTCCTGAGCCTGTTCGGGATGCTCGAGCCGACAGACTTCGTGGACGGCCTACACCCGAGCTCCTCTGGTCACGCCAAGCTGGCGCCGCTGATCGCTCGCGAGCTCGAGCGCCTGGGCTGGGATCTCGGCTGACGCGCCCGCTCTGGTCGCCGTTACTTGCAGCGGATATCGTCGGGCACGCGCTTGATGTGCGTACAGCCGGCGAGCCTGTCGTTCTTGCCGCGGCGCTCATCCACAACCGTCCAGGCAGCCTTCGCGGAGAGGCTCTTTCGCTGCAGCCAGAAGTGATCGAAGTAGGTTCCGCCACAGGCGACCTGCGTGATGACCAGGCCGTAGTGGGGATCCTTCCCGCTGAGCCAGGCGTTCTGCTTGAAGCAGAGCTGTTCATGCACGGCTCGGAGCATGCTCTGCGCCACAACCTGCGACGGGTGTCTCGCGCCCTCGGTCGTAGCGAGCGCAGGGCCGAGGCCCAGCACGAGCAGAGCCGACAGCGAAGCCAGGCAAGCGAGCACAGTTGCGAGGCGCCTTCTCATCACGAACTCCAGCGTTGATGGTAGAGCGAAACCCCCACGCGCGAAAGCCGGCGCCACCGATAACCTGACCTTCTCGATGTACCGCTCGTTCCGAACCGTACTGCTCGCTCTTGCGCTCACCGCGGTTTTCGTCCCGGGCGCCTCGAGCTCAGCCGCGACCTTCCAGAGCAGCATCTCCCCGCTGAGCTCCGCGCTGCGCGCGCAGATGACCGGTGTCTCCTGGCACCCGGGCTGCCCCGTGCCGCTCTCGAGCCTGCGCCTGCTGACGCTCAGCTACCGGGGCTTTGACAATCGTGCCCACACGGGCCGGCTGATCGTGAACCACTCGGTGGCAAGTCGGGTCGTCTCGGTCTTCCGCACGCTGTATGCGGCCGGCTTCCCGATCCGGCGCATGGTGCCGGTGGACGCCTACGGCGGCAGCGACTTCCGCTCGATCGAGGCCGACAACACCTCCTCCTTCAACTGCCGTAACGCCACCGGCTCCTCGCACTGGTCGAACCACGCCTACGGCCTGGCGATCGACGTCAACCCGATCGAGAACCCCTACGTGACGGCGAGCGGCTCGGTGGCGCACCCGGCCAGCCGCCCGTACCTGGACCGCTCCCGGATCAGGCCCGGCATGGCCTATCCGGGCGGCGTGCTCGTGAACGCCTTCCGCTCCATCGGTTGGGGCTGGGGCGGTTACTGGAGCGGCGACCGCGACTACCAGCATTTCTCGGTCAACGGGCGCTAACCGCTGTAGAAGTGGTAGTTGACGACCAGCTGCAAGGCGCCGTTGCAGGCATCGACTGAGAGCGCTGCCCGGTTGCGCCGGTAGTCGACCTCGCAAACGATTCCCTGCGGGGTCACCCGGCTCCAGCCGGTCAGCTGCTGAGCGTAGAAGCCGAGAATCTGCTCGCTACCGGCGAGAGCGGGAAGCTGGTAAGAGTCGTATGTCCAGTAGCTCTTGCCGCTGTCGCCGGTCGCGTAGAGGGTCCCCGCGCTCGGATCCGGCCGGTCGGTAGTGATCCGCGCAGACTTCTCGACCGCTCCCGGATAGACAGGCAGGAACGCGAGCAGGAGCTCGTTCTGCTCGACCGAGGTGTTTCTGGCGGCGTTCTGCCCCGCGGAATGCTCGCCCAGATAGGCGCTCATCACGACGAGCACGCCCACCAGGCCCAGAATGGCCAGGTACACGATCAGGCGCCGCTCGGTCACAGCCTGCCTCTCCTCCTCCCGATCTGTCCGGCAAAAGCGCATCTGGCTCAGTATCGGCAGCAATCGGCCGGTCAAGAGAGGTCTTCCCCCCATTTCCGGAGGCTCGGGGGAGAGTGATCGAACGAGTGCGCTTGCTCCGAGCGACTACGATCCAGGCACTGCGACGGCGAGAGGACCGGTCGCTATAACGGCGAGGGGAGTCCGAGGTGAAGCGTCCGAATCTCAAGCTCGGCGGCGGCGCGGCCGGGATCTGGCTCGGGGTCAACTACTGGTCGCGGGCCGGCGGGCCGGACATGTGGGTGGAGTTCGACGCCGAGGTGGTCGAGCAGGAGCTCGTCCAACTCAAGCAGCACGGGATCGTGCTCACTCGCTCCTTTATCAGCTGGCCCCGCTTCCAGCCGGCGCCCGACACCTTCGACGACTCCCTCTTCGAGCTATACCGAGTCTTCCTCGACCTGAGCGAGAAGCACGGGCTGAAGACGATCCCCACCTTCATCGTCGGGCACATGTCAGGCGAGAATCGATCCCCCTCGTGGCGCGAGGGACGCGACCTCTTCACGGACCCCTTCATGCTCGAGCAGCAGGCGCGCTACGTGCGCGAGACCGTGCACCGCTTCGCCGCACACCCGGCCGTTGTGGCCTGGCTCCTGACCAACGAGATGCCGCTCCTGGCCGGGCCTGGTGATCCCGACGCGGTGACAAACTGGGTCGAGACGCTGGTCAAGGCGGTGCGAGACGGTGGCGGCACTCAGCCCGTCTCGCCCGGTGACGGCGCCTGGGGAATCGAGACCAGCGGCAGGGAGAACGGCTTCCGCCTGCGCCGGCTCAAGGACGTCATCGACTGGGTCGGACCGCACGTCTACCCGCACACCAACGACGAGCAGCGCCAGCTCCTGACGGCCGCCTTCGCCTGCGAGCTGGGCCAGTTCGGGCTGCCGGTGGTGATGGAGGAGTTCGGAGCCAGCTCCGCCTTCGGCGACGACGAGGCTATCGCCGACTACTACCGCCACGTCCTGTACTCGACGCTGGCGGCCGGCGCCAGCGCCTGGGTGTCCTGGAACAACACCGACTTCGACCGCGTCGACAAGGACCCCTACCGGCACCACGCTCACGAGCTGCACTTCGGCTTGATCACCGTCAAGGGCGAGCCCAAGCCCCAGCTCGCCGAGTTCAGCCGCTTCGGCGAGCTGCTCGAGCAGATCGAGTTCGAGCGCTGCCGCCGCGCCGACAGCGACACGGCGATCGTGGTCAGCTCCTACCTCGAAGTCGAATACCCGTTCGTCGACCCGGTCACGCGCCCACTCGTGCGCGATCTCCTCCTGCAGAGCTACGTGACGGCGCGCGCCGCCGACCTGGCGCCCACCTTCACGCGTGAGCTGGACGGCATCGCCACGGACGCAAAGCTCCTCGTCGTCCCCTCGACTCAGATGTTGACCGGCCCCTGCTGGCAGGAGCTGGAAGAGCGAGCCCGTTCCGGCGCCACCGTCTTCGTCTCCTACTTCACGGGCGAGCGGCCCGGCCCCGACACCCCCTTCCACCCCGGTCTCTGGCATCCCGACCTGAACGCCTTCTTCGGCGTTCGCCACCTGCTTCGCTACGGGCTCGTGACGCCGATCGAGGACGACGAGGTCGTCTGGCGCTTCGAGCAGAGCTTCGGCGGGCTCGGCGCCGGCGAGGAGCTTCGCTTCAAGGCCCGCGGTAGCGAGGACGGACGCTCTTTCCTGCCGGTTGAGGCGACCGAGGCGGAAGTCGTCGCCGTGGACGGGAAGGGGCGCCCCGCTCTACTCCGGCGCCGCGTCGGCTCGGGCGCGATCGTTCTCTCCGTCTATCCGCTCGAGTACTTGGCGCTCGGGATGGCTGGCAATCCAAACGACTCGGTGCGCCTCTACCGCGCTCTTGCTCGCGAGGCCGGCGCCGAGGCGCCGGTGCGGGTCGAGCACTCCGAGGTGCATGTCGACCGCCTCGTCCGCGACGACGGCAGGGAGTTCGCCTTCTTCCTCAGCTACAGCCCGCAGGCGCTCGAGCTCACGCCGGAGCTCGAGCAGGGCGGCGCACTACACGAGCTTTCCAGCGGAGCCAGGCTCGAGCGTATCTCGCTCAGCCCGCGCGGAGTCGTGGTCGCGGAGCTGCGACGCTCGTAGACAAAAGGCCCATCCCGGGCTGATAATCGGTCTGGTCCCGCGTCGCCGCTCTTCTTCAGGAGGGATAACGCCCGAGCGATCCCCACGCAGTGGTGCCAAGCCGGTGCAGGCTACCGGCGCGCCGGCGAGCGGCAAGCCCGCAGAGCCCGGAGCCGCGGGCCCTGCGGATGACGCCGGCGGGATCGACGAGGCGTCGGCGCAAGTGACGCCCGACAACTCCGAAGAACAGCTGCTCTGGTCGCTCACTTATATTCCCACCGCTCTGCTCGTCACCGGGCTCGAGGACGGGCGCTTCCTCTACCTCAACCGTGCCTGCGAGCAACTGTTCGAATGCACGGCGAACGACGTCCTCGGGAAGACCACGATCGAGCTCGATCTCTGGGTCGACCCCGCCGAGCGTGCCCGGATAGTCGAATCGATAGGGAAGGCTGGCGCTGTTGAGGGCGTCGAGGCGCGGATACGTACCCTTCGCGGGAATATCCTGGCGCTGATCTTGAACGCTCGAGCGTTGACGATCAAGAGCACGAGCTGCGCGATCTGGTCGGCCACCGACATCACAGCGCGCCGCCGCGCCGAGGAAGAGCTCGCAGACTCGGAAGAAAAACTGCTGGCGGTGTTCACCTCGTCACCGGCCGGCATGGTCGTGAGCCAGCCCGAGGACGGTCGCCTGCTCGATGTCAATACGGAATACGAGCGGCTCTTCGAGTGCCGGCGCGACGAGGTCGTCGGGAAGACATCGATTGAGCTCGGGCTCTGGGTGGACCCGAGCGACAGGAAGCGAGTGATCGATCTGATCAATAGAGACGGCCAGGTCGTGGATCTCGAGCTGCCGCTACGAACAGCGCGCGGGAGAGCGTTGATCGGCCTGATCAACGCTCGCGTAGTGACGATTCGCGGATCGCGCTTCCTCATCTACGCCCTGAGGGACATCACGGAGCAGAAGCAGGCCGAGGAGCAACTGGCGCTTCTGAAGCACTCCCTCGACTCGCATTACGACGCCGCCTACTGGATGGATAGCGACAACCGGCTCGTCTACACCAACCTGTCGGCCTGCGCCGCACTCGGATACGAATGCGAATCTCTGCTCGGGATGCCGATCAACGTCGTAAATCCGAGCGCCACTCCCGAGTCTCTGGAGCAGGGCTGGGAGCAGCTTCGCCGGGAGGGCTACTTCACTACCGAGTCCGTGCACCGTCGAGCCGACGGCAGCGAGTTTCCGGTCGAGGTCGTCTCGACATACCTCCAATTCGCAGGCAAGGAGTACAACTGCGCCTTCGCCCGCGACATCAGCGAGCGGAAGCGGCAAGAGCACGAGCGAGAGCTACTCGGCAAGCAACTCACGCAGGCGCAGAAGATGGAGGCCGTCGGCAGGCTCGCCGGTGGCGTCGCGCACAACTTCAACAACATCCTTACCGCTCTCGTCGGTTACAGCGAGCTCCTGCTGGCCAAGCTCCCGGAGGGAAGCGAAGGGCGCCAGGAAGCCGAGCAGATCAGGCTCGCGGCGGATCATGCGACCTCGGTCACGCGCGAGCTTCTGTTCTTCAGCCGGCGCGAGGCGGGGAAGCCGGTGAAGCTCGACCTGAATACGCTCGTCGTGCAGACGAGGTTGCTCCTGCGTGAGCTGATACGCAGCGACATCAACATCGTCACGGCCCTTGCGCCGACCGTCGCGCCTGTCAGGGCCGATCACAGCCAGATCGAGCAGGTGCTGGTCAACCTCGTCCTGAACGCGATCGACGCGATGCCGGGCGGTGGCACGATCGGGCTCGAGACCGCCGATCTCGAGATCGACGAGCCGCTGCCGGCGGCGGGAGGCGCCACACTCGAGCCCGGGCGCTACGTGGCGCTAGTCGTCAAGGACAGCGGTTCCGGCATGGACGAGGAGACGCTCGCACACATCTTCGAGCCCTTCTTCTCGACCAAGAGCCCCGATAAGGGAACCGGATTGGGCCTGGCGACCGTGTATGGAATCGTCGAGGAGTCCGGAGGTCGTATCCTCGTCGACAGTAAGCGGAACGCGGGCACAAGGTTCACGATCTTCTTCCCTGCTCTCCCGAGCCGTAGCTAGCAAGCCCTAGCGGAGCAGCTTCTCTGCAATGCCTTCGACCGTCTGCTGGCCATAGAGCGAGCTGGGGTCGCCGTCGGTCATCACGCAGATGACGATCATCTGCCCGGGTCGCTCGAGACGGGCGACCTGGTGAATCAGCTGGCCGCGATCCGTCCCACGCCAGCCCCCCTTGAAGAAGACCTTCCAGCCGAGCGGCCGGGCGACCTCGGGAATTCCCCAGCTCTCCCAGGAGACGACCGAGGAGAGCAGCGAGCGGGCGTAGGCGTAGTAGGGCGGATAGATGGCCTTGGACAGGTTCTCCATCAGCAGAGACTGGTCGTTCGTTGTCAGCTGCGCATTGGCCCAGTAGCCGTAGATCGAGAAATGGCGCATGCCCAGGCGATGCGCGAGGTCGTACAAGCGAGCGTCTCCGACCTGGTTGTAGACCCAGTCCGCGGCTTCGTTGTCCGAGACCGTGATCATGGCATGAAGCTCGCTGCGGTCGGTCGCGCTGAGCGGCTCGTGCGCGATCGTCTTCATGTTGAGGAAACAGGTCATGAGCATGGCCTTGATGACCGAGGCCGTGACGAACTGGCGATCGCCGTCCAGCGAGTAGCGCTTACCACTGGAGTCGACGACGGTGAAGGAGACGATCCCGGCCCGCGAGCGTGCCCAGCTCGTCGCTGCGGCGACCCGGGCGGCGGAAGGAAAGGCCGGCTCCGCGGAACGCTTGTGTACGTTCGCCGAGGCCGGCGTCGCCACTCCGCATACCGCCACGGCAAAGACGAGGATCAGCAGGAGCCGTGCTCGCGGCATTGCGCGGGACAATACGGGAAACGGTCGAACCGGGTCAAGCTAACCGAGCCCGCCGGCAAACAGCGCGCTGCGGCGGAAGCGAGCTCGAAGCCTCCAGGCTCGTTATCCTGCTCGCAGCGATCGAGAGGCAGGTGAGAGGTGAAGATCGTCGAGGCGAAGGTCTTTGTCTGCTCCCCGGGCAGGAACTTCGTCACCCTGAAGTTGACGACCGAGTCGGGCCTGACCGGCCTCGGCGACGCGACCCTGAACGGGCGCGAGCTGGCCGTCGCCAGCTACCTCACGGATCACGTCTGTCCGCTCCTGATCGGGCGCGACGCGGCCCAGATCGAGGACACCTGGCAATACCTTTACAAGGGCGCCTACTGGCGGCGCGGGCCGGTGACGATGAACGCGATCGGCGCCGTCGACCTCGCCCTCTGGGACATCAAGGGCAAGGCGGCCGGGATGCCCGTGTACCAGCTGCTCGGCGGCAAGGCGCGCGACGGAGTGCTGGTCTACGGGCACGCGAACGGCGAGGACATCCCCTCCACCCTGCGTGCGGTCGAGCGCTTCCTCGAGGACGGATACCTGGCGGTGCGCGCGCAGGCGCTCGTGCCGGGCCTGGAGAAGATGTACGGCATCAGCAAGGAGCAGTACCGCTACGAGCCGGCCGAGGGTGAGCTGCCACTGGAGACGGTCTGGGAGACGCGCCCCTACCTCGAGTTCGTGCCCAAGCTGCTTCATGCCGTGCGCGACAAGCTCGGCTACGACTTCCACCTGCTGCACGACGTCCACCACCGCCTGACCCCGATCGAGGTGGGCGAGCTGGGCAAGAGGATCGAGGACTGCTCGCTCTTCTGGCTCGAGGATCCGACGCCGGCCGAGCTGCAGGAGTCGTTCCGGATCATCCGCCGGCACACCACCGTTCCGATCGCGGTCGGCGAGGTCTTCAACACGATCTGGGACTGCCAGCAGCTGATCGGCGAGCAGCTGATCGACTACATCCGCATGGACGCCGCCCATTCGGGCGGGATCACGCACCTGCGCAAGATCGCCGCCCTGGCCGAGCTGCACAACGTGCGCACTGGCTGCCACGGCGCCACCGACCTCTCCCCCGTATGCCTGGCCGCCGCGCTGCACTTCGACATCTCGGTGCCGAACTTCGGCATCCAGGAGTACATGCACCACAGCGAGGAGGCCGACGCGGTCTTCCCGCACGCCTACCACTTCGAGAACGGCTACCTGCACCCGGGCGAAGAGCCGGGGCTGGGCATCGAGCTGGACGAGAGCCTGCTCGAGCGCTTCCCCTACAAGCGGGCCTATCTGCCCGTCGCCCGCCTGCGCGACGGCTCGGTCACGAGCTGGTGAGGCGAGGGCGATGACGCTGCCCGAGCGGGAGAGTTATCTCGAGCGGTTATTCGGCCTGGAGGGACGGGTCGCGCTGGTCACTGGCGGAAGCGGGGCGCTCGGAGGCGCGATCGCGCGCGGGCTGGCCCGGGCCGGCGCCCGGGTGGCCGTGCTCGCGCGCCGGCGCGGACCGATCGACGACCTGGTGGAGACGATCGCCCGCGAGGGCGGCGAGGCGATCGGGATCGAGGCCGACGTGACCGAGCGCTCGCAGCTGGAGAGCGCCTGCGAGGCGCTGCTCGAGCGCTGGGGCCGGGTGGACGTGCTCGTCAACGCCGCCGGTGGAAACATCCCCGAGGCGATCGTCGACGAGACGAGGTCGTTCTTCGACATCTCGGCCGAGGACTTCGAGCGGGCGCTACGGCTCAACCTGCTCGGGACGGTGCTGCCGAGCCAGGTCTTCGCCCGGGCGATGAGCGAGGGCGAGGCGCAGGGCTGTTCGATCGTCAACATCTCCTCGCTGACGGCTCGGCGGCCGCCACCGCGTGGTCGCCTACGCCGCCGCCAAGGCGGGGGTGGAGAACTTCACCCGCTGGCTGGCGGTTGAGCTGGCACGGCGCTACGGCGAGCGCATCCGCGTCAACGCGATCGCGCCCGGCTTCTTCCTCGCCGAGCAGAACAGAGCGCTCCTGCTCGAGCCGGACGGCAATCTGACCGAGCGCGGCGAGAGCGTGATCAGGGCGACTCCGGCCGGCCGCTTCGGGGCGCCCGAGGAGCTCGTGCCGGCCGTGCTCTGGCTGGCCGGCGCCGGCGCCTCCTTCGTGACCGGCACGGTCGTCACCGTAGACGGTGGAATGGACGCGAACCTTGGCGTCTAGCTCGGCTCCGTTCGCCGACCGCCTGCTCGGCGCGAGCGAATCCGAGCGCAAGCTCGCCCGGCGCCTCTACGAATCGGTCGCCGCCCTGCCGATCGTCAGTCCGCACGGTCACGTCGCCGCGGAGCTGCTGGCCGACCCCGAAGCGCGGCTCGACGCACCTGGGCGCCTCTTCGTCAGCGGCGACCACTACATCCTGCGCCTGCTCTACTCGCAGGGGGCACGGCTGGAGGATCTGGGCCTGCGCCCGCTCGACGGTGAGCCGGCCGAGGAGGACGACCGCAAGATCTGGCAGCGCTTCGCCGACAACTTCGGGCTCTTCGCCGGGACGCCGAGCGGGCTCTGGACGGCCGCTACGCTGGCGCAGGCGTTCGGAGTCGAGGAGCGCCTCAACGGCGCCAACGCCCAGTCGATCTACGACCTCGTCGCCGAGAAGCTGGAGTCGGCGGATTACGCTCCCAGAGCGTTACTCGACCGCTTCGGAATCGAAGTTCTGGCGACGACCGACGCGGCCGAGTCGGCGCTCGAGCCGCACCGGCGCCTGCATGAAGAGGGCTGGGGCGAGCGAGTGCGTCCGACCTTCCGCCCGGACGCGGTGACGGCGCTCGGCGCCGCGGGCTGGCGGGAATCGCTGAAGCGGCTCGAAGCCGTCTCGGCGCAGGAGATCGGGACTTACCGGGCGTTCGTGGAAGCGCTCCAGGAGCGGCGCGAGCACTTCAAGGCGCTCGGTGCCACGGCCACCGATCACGCCGTCGAGACCTTGCAGACGGAAAGGCTCTCGGAGACGGAGGCCGAGACGATCTTCCGGCGGGCGCTGAACGCCGAGATCAGCGTGGAACAGGCCGAGCACTTCGCCGGGCACATGCTCTGGGAGATGGCCCGGATGAGCCGCGAGGACGGGCTGGTGATGCAGATCCACGCCGGCAGCATGCGCGATCACAACCCTTTGGTCGAGGAACGCTTCGGGCACGACCTCGGCGCCGACATCCCCGTCGCACTCGACTGGACACGCGGGCTACGCCCGCTGCTTGCCGCCCACGGCAACGACCCGGGCCTGCGAATCGTCCTCTCCACGCTCGACGAGAGCGGTTACAGCCGCGAGCTCGCCCCGCTCGCCGGGCACTACCCCGCGCTCCTCCTGGGGCCGCCCTGGTGGTTCCACGACAGCCGTAACGGCATGATTCGCTACCTCGACTCGGTCAGCGAGACGGCCGGCTTCCGGAACCTGGCCGGCTTCGTCGACGACGCGCACAACCTGGTCGCCATCCCGGCGCGCCACGACGTTTGGCGCCGAGTCACCTGCTCCTGGCTGGCGAAGAGAGCCCTGCTCGGAATCCTCGACGAGGAGGAGGCCTTGACGATCGCGGGCGAGCTGGCCTGCGGTCTGGCGCGGCGCGCCTACCGGCTGCCCGGCGAATCGTCGAAGCCGGATTAACAGCTCGGCACAAGCGCCGGATCGAGCCGATCGCCCACGTTGCGCGGATCTGAACAGCCTCTTCCCCTCGCTCGAGCGCCTATATCGGTGGTCTTCCCGATCGCGAGCCCGAAGCGACCGAGACACCTCCCTCGATCCGTCGCTCGCCGCCGAGGATAAGCTTCGCGCATCTTTCCGAGATGTCAATTTCGCTGGCATTCTCGACCCGACGAAGAACTCGAACTCGTGCTCCTCATCCTCATCGCTGGTCTTCTTCTCGTCGCCGCTGAGACTGTTTTGTTCTGGCTCCTGCGATCGGTCGTTCGCTTCTCCCGTTCGCGTCGGACCGTCGCCGAGAGCCGTAGCGCCGGTCGCCGGCGAGTGCTCGTTCTCACCGCGCCGGTGGGCGAGGGCCACGTCGCGGCCGCGCGGGCACTCGTGGCCGAGCTGAAGGAGGAGGACAGCGAGATCGAGGTCGTGCTCGCCGATGCGCTGGACGGCCTTGGGCGCGTTCTGCGCTTCATCCTCTGCGATCTCTACCGCTGGCAGTTTGGCCACGTTGCTCGCGCCTACGGGCTCCTCTACCAACTGCTCGAGCGCTCCTCGTTCTGTCTCGGCATCGGCCGGTTGACGCTGGTCTCCTTCGGCTCGCGCCCGATGCTTCGAATGGTCGAGAAGCTCGATCCGGACATCATCGTCTCAACCCATCCGCCGGCGACCTGTGTGCTCGGCCACCTGCGCCAACGCGGCCGGATCGACAAACCGGTGCTTGCGACGATCACCGATCTCGACGGTCTCGGCTTCTGGGTGCACCCGGGCGCCGACGACCACCTGGTCATGCACGAGAGTTGCGTTGCGCAAGTCGAGCGCCTGGGAGGAAGAGCGCGTTGCGCCCGGCCGCTGCTCGTGCCCGCCTTCCGCGAGCCGAGGACACGCGCTCAGGCCCGTCGCGCACTCGGGCTTCCGGAGGACGGGGCGATCGCCGTCATCTCGGGCGGCGGCTGGGGAGTCGGCGAGCTCGAGCAGGCCGCCCGCTCGGCGCTAGAGATTGAGGACCTTTCCGTGATCTGCCTCGCCGGGCGGAGCGAGAGCACACGCCGGCGTCTCGAGCTCGCGTTCGCCGCCGAGACTCGGATATCGGTCTGGGGCTTCACCGACAGCATGAGCGACCTGCTTGCCGCCGCCGACGCGCTCGTTCATTCGACGGGCGGCGTGACCGTGCTCGAGGCGCTCGCCCGCGGCTGTCCGGTGATCGCCTACGGTGCTCCGCCCGGCCACGCTCAGCTGACCGCGAAGGCGCTTGCGAAGGAGGGTCTGGGTACGCTAGCCGCCTCGCCGGAGGAGTTGACGAGCTCGCTCCGGAACGCGCTCGAGAGCCCTCGCGCCGTAACGGAGAAGGCTCTTGCCGCGCCGTCCTGCGCGCGTCTCGTGCTTGAAGCTACGCCTCGTCCGACCGCCGAGCCCACGCTCCGAGCCCGCTTGGCGCGTCGCTCGGCGCTAGCGGCCGCCGCGCTGATACTCCCAATCTGGACACTGTCCACCGAACTTCCCTACACCCTGGCCGCGAGCACGCTCGACGTGGCGCCTCTCGATGTCGTCTCAACCCCCCGGGCAGACGTGGGCCTGGTCGTAAGCGCTTCGCCTTCGCTCGTCCCCAAGCTCGTTACGACGCTGCGGGGGCGGAACGCTCACGCCTCGTTCGCCTTCTCCGCACCGGTCGCCGACGGGCTTCTGAGATTACTCGCCCGAGCGCAGGACGAACCGCTGCCGGCGCTCGGCTCGGGCGAGGCGACCGGCTGGTTCCACACGCGAGATCACCTTGACGATCTCCTCTCGGCGCTTCGGGTGCAGAGCGACCGCTACTACCTCGCTCCCGATGCACTCACCCTCGGTCAGTACCTGCTCGCCCGCGGGCAGGGAGCGCTCCCGATCAGCGGTGCGCATATCAACCCCGGTGAGCCAATCCCACCGCGAGGAGTGACCCGCGGCGACGTGATAGTCCTAGAGCTCGGCGACCACCAACGAGAGGCGAACGCGGCTCTCGGCGATTTACTCGAAATGCTGGCGCACAATGGGCTCAAAGGCGTCTCCGTGAGTCAGCTGTGCGAAACTAGCTCGAGTCGCTAAAGAGACCCGCGGACCTTCGCTATTCGAAACGGCTGACGGCAACGGCGCCGAGCTCGATCTGCGAAAGCGTTTCGAGGATCGCCGGTAGCGCTTTTACGGCGGCCGCGGCGAATCCCGGGAGCCCGTAGTGACTGGCGTCGTGCAGTAGGACGACGTCTCCGGCCGTGAGCGACCTGGTAGCGCGCCGGGCAACCGTTTCCGCCGTGGCGCCGGGCTCCCACTCGCGCCCCCAGCACGACCAGAGAAGCGGTGTCCAGCCGCGGCGCCGTGCCGAGATCAGTGCGGCGGTACTGAAGACACCAAAAGGCGGACGGTAGAAGACGGGCATGCGCCCGGTCGCCTCGGCGATGACCATCTCGGCGCGGTCGAGGTCGGCGCCCAAGCCGCGTGGCGTTCGCAGGACCGTCGGCAGGTGGCGGTAGCCGTGTAGCCCGATCTCGTGCCCGGCGGCGGCGATCTCGGCGGCGAGCTCAGCGAAGCGCTCCACTTGCTCTCCGACCAGGAAGAAGGTCGCAGTCGCCTGCGCCCGAGCGAGCTCGGCCAGGACCAGTGGCGTCGTGCGAGGATCGGGACCGTCATCGAAGGTGAGCGCGACACCGTCGAGCTGCGGAAGCCTACGACTTATGCCCAGAGCCCGTGCCAGCGCCGGGACGTGCGGAGCCGGGCCGGGTGCGCACCAGGCGCAGGCGGCGGCGAGGCCGGCGATTCCCATGCTGCGAGTCTTCATCTCCGTATCGTTACCGAGATGATCGAAACGTGCCCGCTCGGCTCATCCGATCCGGGCGGCTAGGCTCAGGCATGATCGCGATTCTCGGTGGCCTCGGCGCGGCCCTTTGCTGGACGGTGACGACGCTCTGCTCGTCCCGCGCCAGCCGGATGATCGGCCCGTTTTCCGTGCTCGCCTGGGTGATGATCGTCGGTTTCGCTGTCACCGCTCCGGCGGCTGCGTTCGAGGGCTCTCCGTCGAAATTCGGCGCGGCGACCGGTGCCTGGCTCGTGTTCTCGGGCGTGTGTAACGTCGGCGGTCTGCTGTTCGTGTACGCGGCGCTGCGCATCGGCAAGGTCGGCCTGGTCTCTCCGATCATCTCGACCGAGGGCGCCATCGCCGCGGTAATCGCCGTCATTGCAGGCGAGGCGCTGGGGCTGTCCAGAGGCGTCGCGCTGGCCGTGGTCGTGATCGGCATCGTCGCCGTCGCGGCCGGCTCGGCCGGCGAGGAGACGCCGGGGAAGAACGACGTCGAAGCGAGCCTGCTGGCGGGTGGCGCGGCGCTCTCCTTCGGCTTCGGCCTCTATGCGACCGGGCACGTGAGCGGAGATGTGCCCCTGGTCTGGGCCGTCCTGCCGCCGCGGGTCGTCGGCGTGGTGGCCGTGGCGATTCCGCTGATACTCGCCTCCCGGCTCCGGATCACCCGGCGCGCGGCGCCACTCGTCGTCGCGGGCGGGCTGGGCGAGGTGGGCGGCTACTTCTCCTTCGCCTTCGGCGCCCGGCACGCGATCGCGGTCACGGCCGTGCTCGGGTCGCAGTTCGCGGTGCTCTCGGCACTAGCCGCCTTCCTGATCTTCGGCGAGAAGCTGGGGCGGTTTCGAGTCGCAGGCGTGGTCGTGACCGCGCTCGGAGTCGCCGCGCTGAGCGCGCTGCAGGCTTGACAGTCCGCCCTAGAGCTCGTCAGGCGCTCGAGCGACGGGCGGATCCAGCACATGGCCGGCGTAGCCGGATCACTAGGTCGAGTCAATCGGTCTCTGCCTGCTGTACGTCGATAACAAAGAGTCCGAATATCCAAGCGCCCGTTTAGTTCCGTACCCGAGAGGGAAGAAATAGGGTTCGAAGCGCACGGGTTTGGGGGAGCTATTCAGACGAAAGATCCCCGGCGTTCTTCTCGGCTAGCAAACAGCGAAGAGGGGCTGGACCGTGTCGCGAAAGAGGCCTCCCTGAGCTGTCCCAGCTTGCCGCGTACCATCCACTACGGGCGCGATTACTGGCTTTCCCGCTGTAGCGGCTACCGTGTCAGGTCGCCGGACGGAAGAGTCGGCGTTGTCGAGACGACGTGCTTCTACACGCGTTGCGACTGCCCCGACTCGCTTATCGTTCGGACCGGCCGTATACGGCCGCAACGCACGACCGTGCCTATCGCCGAGGTCGCAGAGATAGAGCCCAATAGGCGCCTACTAGTCGTCAGCTGCGCAATCGGCGAGGAACAGGCGAGCGTGATGAATGGGCTCTGGAAGCGCGTTCGCGACTCGCTTCATCCCGTGAGCTAGTGAGCGTTCAGAGAGCTCAGGCGGAACAGCAATGGCGCCGAGCTTGGTCAAGGGGGAAGCCGAGCAACAGTCGCACGCGCAGCTGCCTACACCCCGAATGGCGCTCGTCGAACCACTTGCGACCGCAAAGGCGAGCGCGTATCTCCACCTGAGCATCTTCTCCGCGCTCTGCATCGCCGGGTTCGCGCTGCTCGCACTCCGTCTTTGGTCGCTCCAGGTCATGGACGCTGCGCGTTACACCCGTACGGCCGTAGAGCAGTCGACCCGCGTGATCATCCAACAGCGGCCGCGGGGAGTCATCGTCGATGCCGAGAAACGACTCCTCGCGGTCGCGGACACCAAGTCGGTGATCACGGCTAATCCGCGCGAGCTCGGCTCGATCAGGGCGAACTGGAACTGGAGCCCGAGCCCGCGCGGGCGAATGTTGCTTGCGTCGCTGGCGCGGATCTCGAATGAGCCGCTCACGAGCCTGATCGCACGGATCCGCTCCGGGCTCGTCAGGTCGCCGTACACCGACCCCGTCGTCGTCCCCTCGCCCGAGCGCGATCTGTCCTTTTACCTGCTCGAGCGCCAGACCGAGTTCCCGGGCCTGGAGGTCACGGCACTACCGGTACGACGCTATCCGCAGGGCGCGCTCGGAAGCGAGTTCTTGGGGCTGCTCGGTGAGATCAACAGCCAACAGCTCAAACAGACGCGCTACCGCGGCTACCAGGCGGGAGAGCTGATCGGCCAGTCGGGCGTCGAGGCGACATACGACCGGCTCCTGCGAGGCAGCCTGCGAGAGACACGGATTGCCGTCGGCGCCCTTGGGCAACCGGTCGCAGGATCGCAATCGCCTGCGAGGTCGGGTGCGGCTCGCGGACTGCAGCTCACTATCGATGCTCGTCTGCAGCGCGCAACAGAGCGCGCCCTTCGCGACGGCATCGGCTTTGCCCGCGCGGCTGGTCATACGGACGCAGACGCAGGAGCCGCCGTCGTCATGAATCCGCGCACGGGCGCCATCGACGCGCTCGCAAGCTACCCGGACTTCGACCAGGTCGCCGCCGCGAGCGACCCCGGCTACCTCGCCCAGTTGCTCAGCCCCACGAATCAAGCGAGACCGCTGATCGACCGAGCGACGCAGGGTCTCTATCCGCCCGGCTCGACCTTCAAGCCGATCGTCGCCGAGGCCGCGCTCGCGTCGGGCCTGATCAGCAGCTCATCCGTGCTCCCCTGCACGGGCTCGCTGACGGTCGGAAACAGGGTGTTCAACAACGTCGAGCCCTGGATCAACGCCGACCTGACCTTGCCCTCGGCTCTCGCAATCTCCTGCGACACGTGGTTCTACCGGCTCGGCGTCGGCTTCTATACCGAGCACAGCCAGGCTCTCGCTCAGTGGGCACAGCGGCTGGGTATCGGGCGTCCCACCGGAATCGACCTTCCCGGAGAGGCGTCCGCCGAGTTTCCGAAGGCACCCTACGAGGGCGACTCGGTCAACCTCTCGATCGGGCAGGGAGCGCTACTCGTGACGCCGCTCCAGCTCGCGGTCGCCTACTCGGCGCTGGCGAACGGCGGCACGATCGTTCAGCCGCACGTCGGCAGTGCCATCCTCTCGCCCAGCGGAAAGGTTCTGCGCCGGCTGCGGTTTCCGGCGCGGGCGCGACTGCGACTGGTCGGCCTGGAGGCGATTCGTAACGGCCTCTACCGTGCGACCCATGATCCCGACGGCACCTCGGCGGCGATCTTCGGCAACTTTCCCGTGCCGGTCGCGGGCAAGACGGGAACGGCACAGGCGCCCGCAGGCAGCGACGACTCCTGGTATGCGTCCTGGGCTCCCGCGAATCATCCGCGCGTAGTCGTGGTCGTCTTGATCGAGCACGGCGGCTTCGGGGCGCAAGCCGCCGCGCCGGCGGCGCGCGAGATCTATTCGGCGTACTTCCACCTGGGTGGACAATAAAGGCGAGGGCAAGGACGATGCCTGCGATCGGAGAGCCGCTTCGAAAAGCCCGAATCTCCCTCGGGGTCGAGCTGGAGGAAGTCGCGGCAACCACCGCGATCCACGTCAGGTATCTCGCGGCGCTCGAGAGCGAGAGCTTCGACGATTTTCCCGGCAACGCCTACGCGCGGAGCTTCCTGCGCGAGTACGCCACCTATCTCGGGCTCGATCCGCAGCCGCTGCTCGAGGAGCTCGACTTGCAGCTCGAAGAGGACGAGCCGGGCCCACTGATGCTCGTTCCCGAGCGGCGGGCGATGCTCTCCAGAAGAGCTCTGCTCGTCGTTGCGGTTTCCGCCCTCGCCGTGTCGCTCATCGCCTGGCAGGCGAGCGGCGGCCATGAACGCTCGCTCGTCAAAGCCCAGAGCACCCACCTGGTGAAATCGGTCTCGCATCCCCGCGCCGCGAAGAAGAACGCGACGAAATCAGTGAAGCTCGTGCTGGTTGCGAGTCGCGGCTCCTGCTGGCTCTCCATTCGCGCCGGCTCGGAGACCGGCCCCGTGCTCTACGAGAACACGCTGCAGCAGGCCGGCACGCTGCACTTCGCCCGCGAGCAGCTCTGGATCCGCCTGGGCGCGCCCTGGAATCTCGAGCTGCGCCTGAACGGGCGGCCGACCAGCCTGCCCAGCTCGTCGATCCCGATCAACGTGCTCGTAACGGGCGCCGGGGTACGGGCCGTTTGAGGCGCCGGGCGTGGTCGTGACCGCGCTCGGAGTCGCCGCGCTGAGCGCGCTGCAGGCCTAGGCGTGCGATTCGCTTCGGAAACCGGCGTAGCGCGAGCTGGCGTTTCTCGTCTCCACCGCCTCGAGCGTCAATACGAATATCCTGTCAGTCCTTGCCTGACACGAACGAAGAGCCGAAGCAGTTCATGAGATTCTGGTTTTCCGGCCTGATGAGCGGGCTGGAGAGCGTGGACGAGCCCGCGCGAGAGACAATCCTGCGCGAGTGCGGCAAGGCCTGCGCCCGTTCCTACAGCGCAGGCGTATTCGAGGAAGCCAGGAAGGACAGCACCGACATGACGAGCTTCCTCGCCGCGCTGGCGGCGGGATTCCCGGACGCGACATACGAGCTGCTCGGAGCCGAGACGATCAGGGTTCGCTACGCGCGCTGCGCCTGCGACCTGGTCGAGAGCGGGCTGGTCACGTCTCCGCTGATCTGCAGGTGCTCCGCGCACAACCTGCGCGAGAACTTCGAGCGAGCCCTGGAAAAGCCGGTGACCGTCACGCTCGAAAGCTCGCTTCTCCAGGGTGCGAGCTGTTGCGAGTTCCTGGTCTCGCTCGGAGAAGCAGGCTGATCCCCGGGAAGAGCGGCGCGACCGTCTCGGCGCGTCAAGTTCGCGGCGAGCGGCTCAGCTCACGACTTTGAGCCAGCCGCCGTCGACGTAGTAGGCGCTGCCGACGCAGTAGCTCGCCCGCTCGGAGCAGAGGAAGACGAAGAACTCGGCCATCTCTTCGGGCGTGGCGAAGCGCCCGATCGGGGCGCTCTCCCGGGCGATCGCCTCGAGGTACTGCTCCGGAGTCTTGCCCGTGCCCTCGCTCTCGAGCCCGGCCGTCTTGTACCAGTCGGGCGTCAGCACCAGTCCGGGATTGACGCAGTTGACGCGGATCTTGTCGCCGATCAGCTCGTTGGCCATGCACTTGGAGAGCATCATCAGAGCGGCCTTGGTGACGTTGTAGATCGGCTCGTAGCCGAGCGGTTGCTTGGCGCAGATGGAGGCGTTGTGCAGGATGACGCCGCCGCCGCGCCGCTTCATCGAGGGAACCAGCCCGCGGGCGAGCCGGACGGCGGCCATGACGAAGAGATCCCAGTAGTACTGCCACTGCTCGTCGGGCGCTTCCATGATCGTCTCGTGGCTGCCGACACCGGCGTTGGAGACGAGGATGTCGCACGCCCCGAAGACCTCCTCGGTCTCAGCCGCCAGGCGCTCGATGTCGGCGGGCTTGGTCACGTCCGCCTTCATCCCGGGGGCTCGCACGCCCACGCTCCCGCTCGATCCTCGGCCGCGGCTTCCCGGATCCGCTCGCCGCCGCGGGCGCAGAGCACCAGCTCGACGCCTTCGACGGCCAGTCTTCTCGGCGATCGCCAGGCCGATGCCCTGGGTCGCCCCGGTGACGACCGCGACCTTGTCCTTCAGTCCTAGATCCATCCGTGGCCTTCCTTTCTCGGACTCCGGCCCGTGCGCTCAGCACGGACATCGTCTCCGAATCACCCCCGCGTGCCCGCGATCGGGTACTCGCCTTTCGCTGGAACCGGACTATATTCAGTGAGCGGCAATCTCCTGAGCCTATGGTCGAGAGCGACATCAACATCAGCGTCGCGACGCTGACCAGCGACTACGTCGCAAAGACGATCGACCACTACCTGCTGAGCCCGGAGCTCGACGCCGCGGCAATGCTCGACGGCTGCGACGTGGCCCGCTGCTACGGCGTCGCGTCCGTCTCCGTCAAGCCTTCCGACGTGGCGGCCGCGACCGAGGCGCTACGCGGCTCCGATGTGAAGGTCGGCACCGTGATCGGCTTTCCCCACGGTTCGTCCAGAACCGAGATCAAGGTCTACGAGGCGGAGTGGGCGCTGGCCGAGGGCGCGGAAGAGCTGGAAATGGTGCTGAACGTCGCTCGCCTTCGCGCCGGGGCTAATAGCGATGTCCGCTCAGACATCCAGGCGGTCTGCGAAGCAGCCTCCGGCCGCGCGCTCGTGAAGGTGATACTGGAGAACGCCTACCTCGACGAGGATCAGAAGGTGCTCGGCTGCCGCCTGGTCGAGTCGGCCGGCGCGAGCTTCGTCAGCACCTCCACCGGTTTCGCGCCGACGAGCGCTACGCCGGAGGACGTGCGCCTGATGCGTCGCACGCTCTCTCCCGAGACTCAGGTCAAGGCCACCGGCGGCATCGACAACCTGGACTCGCTGCTGGGGATGTTGACGGCCGGTGCCGTCCGGATCGGTACGAGCGCTACGGAGATCGTCCTCGAGGAGTTCAAGGCGCGCGAAGCTCGCTGGGAGTAGCACCCTGTCGGAGCGCGACCTCGATCAGTGCGGGATCAGGAGCGTCTTCAAATTGCCGCCGCGGGCGGCCTCCATCGCGTCCGCAAACTCTGCCAGCGGATAGCGCTCGCTGATCAGGCTGTCGACGTCGACCTTCCCCTCGGCGACCGCCTCGATCGCGCGTGGATAGCAGTAGGGGCCGAGGTGGCTGCCGCGCAGGTCGAGCTCCTTCTCGTCGCCGATGATCGACCAGTTCAGCGTCACCGGCTCGGGGATGACGCTGAAGGCCACCACGGTGCCCAGGCACCTCGTCATCTCGAGCGCCGGCGGAACGGCGAGCGCGTTGCCGCTCATCTCGATGTAGGCGTCGCAGCCGTGGCCGCCCGTCAGCTCCTTGACACGCGCGGGAGCGTCATCCTCGAGCGCGTTGAGCGCGATATCGGCGCCGAGCTCGAGCGCCAGCAGGAGGCGGTCGGGCTTTGTGTCGAGCGCGATCAGCCGGCCGGGGTTGAAGCTCTTGGCCACCTGCAGCGCGCAGAGCCCGATGTTTCCGACGCCGCCGACAACCACCGTGTCGCCAGGCCTGATGCCGGCGCGGTCGACCGCGTGGATGGCGCAGGCGAGCGGCTCGATGTAGGCGCCCTGCTCCAGCGTCAAGCGCTGGTCGAGCTTGTGGACGCGCGACTTGGCCGGAAAGATCATGTACTCGGCCCAGGCGCCCTCGCCGCAGCCGCGCTTGAAGCCGAAGATGTTGGCCGGTTGGCACATCCAGTAGTGGCCGGACTGGCAGTAGCGGCACTCGCCGCAGGGGATGATCTGCTCGGCGGTGACGTGGTCGCCGGGCGCCACTCCGTGCCTCTCCCCCGCGCCTTCCCCGAGCTCGGCGACCGTTCCCGCGAACTCGTGCCCGGGAATCACGGGCGCCTCGCAGAAGCCGCTCTTGTCGTCCTCGCCCCAGAGGCTGATCGCACCGGTGAAGCAGTTGATGTCGCTGTGACAGATGCCGCCCGCGCCGACCTCGACCAGGATCTCGCCCGGGCCGGGCCGGGGACGCTCGAGCTCCTGCACCCGGTAGTCGTAGGGCGCGTGGCAGACGACGGCGAGCATCTTGTCCGTGCTCATCACTCCATCCTTTCCTCCCGGCCGACCAGGGGCGACAAGAGTATCGCTGAGAGCCGTCGACCGAGAAGCGGGTAGAAAGACGTCTCGGCCGCGGAAGGGGTGCGGCAGGCTGCAGGCGCAGTGACTCGTTCGAACAAGCCCAGCGACGATTTACGGCAGGATTGAGGTATGCGCGTCCTCTTCATGGGCGGTACGGGCAACATCTCGATCGCGGCGACGCGGCTGCTGGCCGAGCAGGGAGTCGAGCTGACGCTGCTCAACCGCGGGCAGAGAGATGTGGCCCTCCCCGACGGAGTGCGACAGATCCATGCCGACATCCGCGACCGCTCCGCTGCCGCCGAGGCGCTTCGTAACGAGGATTTAGACGTCGTCGTGGACTGGTGCGCCTACCTGCCCGAGCACGTCGAGACCGACATCGAGCTGTTCGGCGGCAGGATCTCGCACTACGTCTTCATCAGCTCGGCGACGGTTTACCAGCGGCCGTCGCCCTTCTTCCCGACGGTGGAGGCGGCGCCGCTGGGGAACGTCCACTGGCAATACGCCCGCGACAAGATCGCCTGCGAGGAACACCTCCGGAGCGAGCACTTGCGGAGCGGCTTCCCGGCCACGATCGTGCGCCCGTCCTACACCTACGGCGAGAGCTGGATCCCGACCGCGATCGAGGGTCAGGACTACACCATCGTCGAGCGGATGCGCCGCGGCAAGAAGGTGATCGTCCCCGGCGACGGCGAGTCGCTCTGGACGATGACGCACAACAGCGACTTTGCGCGGGCGCTGGTGGGGCTGCTCGGCAACACCGAGGCCGCCGGCGAGAGCTTCCACATCACCTCCGACGAGGTCCTTACCTGGAACCAGATAACGGAGACGATCGCCGCCGCCGCCGGCCTCGAGCCCGAGATCGCGCACATCCCGTCCGACTTCATCGCCGCCTGCGAGCCCGAGCTCGGCCCCGGTCTGCTCGGCGACAAGTCCCACTCGCTGGTCTTCGACAACGCCAAGATCAAGCGCTTCGTGCCCGGCTGGAAGGCAACCGTCCCCTTCGCCGAGGGAGTCGCGCGCTCGCTCGCCTGGTTCGGGGCCGACCCGGCCCGGAAGATCATCGACGAGGAGTGGAGCGAGCGGCTAGATCGGATCGTGGCTGCTTTTGAGGCCAGGTGGCCTGCCCGATAAAGCCCAGCTATCTTCAGGCCGCTAGCTCCGCCATCGACGCCAGCCGCTGATCGACGATCGGCACCCGCTCGCGATCGAAGGGACCGACGGCTCCCTCCAAACCGCCGCGGAACAACGGATCGCGACGCATCTGAGCGATCACCTCGGCGACGAACCGCTTCAACTCGGGCTCCGAGCGCTCGAGCTCCCGTTGGAGCTCTTCCCGACCATCGACAAGCACGACAACGTCCTCGAAAGCGTGGCTGACGAGGAAGTCTCCCTTCCCGCGACCGTTGAAGGCTTCGATCTTCGTCGCCAAGAGGTACGGCGGGGTCGCGGCACGTATCTCGCAGCTCGACCGCAGCGTAATCCGCTCCGCCGCCGAAAACGCCTGCCGTGCCCAGCCGCCAGCGAAGCCGAGGACGCTCTCGTTGGTTGGTATCACGTCGAGCGCGAGCTCGGTTGCCTCCTCGCGGTAAACGAAGCGACAGACCTCCTTGCTCTCGGTGTCTTCTACGAACTTTCGCTCGCGCAAGTGCTCGGCGAAGCGCTGATAGGCGCCGTAAGTCGCGACTTCGACTATCACGTCGACGTCGTTGCTGAGCCGCGCCGGACGCGCCGCGGGGTCGGTGATCCAAAGCGGAATCGATGCGCCGCCGAGCAACACGACCTCTTCTCGCAGCGGCCCCAGCGCGCGGCAGGCAAGCTCGAGGAGATCGATCATCGGCCCGATCGACCCGCGCTCAACATCTGCCGAAGACGATCGCCCGCGAGCACGCGCACGCGAGCATCGCCGAGACGAAGCGCGTCGACAAGCGCGAGCAGGTTGTAGAGCGCCGGGTCGTTTTCGCGAGCGAGGAGAGCCCGCTTCGAGAGCGGCTCGAGCGCGTACCCACGAACCTCTCCGGCGCCAGAGCGCCAGACCGGGACGGGGCCTTCGCTCACATAATCGGGCAGCAGATCCTCCACGCCCCAAGCGGTCGGAATCCCGCGCGCGGGCGGCCCGGCGCTCGCCGGGAAGCTGTACTGCACGCCGTGAACGAGAAACTCTTCGAGCTGTGGGAGTAGCGGCCGGCGCTCGCGATCGGCAAGGCGAGAACTCTGCAGGCGATCGAGCGACCCTTTCACGCCCGACGGTCCAATCTCGAGCGCGCTCCCGATCTTTCCGAGCGTGGGCCGACTCTCGCTCATGCCGAGCGACACGAGTCGCAGCGCGAGCACGATGTCCTGACCGTTCAGTGCCTTCTGCATAGAGCGAGAATAGCATGAATTTCATTTTTCATACAAATTGAAAACGCGCGACTTTGCGCGGGCGCTGGTGCGACCGACAACGCCAAGATCAAGCGCTTCGTGCCCGGCTGGGAAGCCGTCGTCCCCTTCGCCGAGGGAGTCGCGCGCTCGCTCGCCTGGTTCGAGGCCGACCCGGCCCGGAAGATCATCGACGAGGAGTGGAGCGAGCGGCTCGATCGGATCGTGACGGCTTATGAAGCCGGTTGGCCTGCGACCCGGTAGCTTTTCCGATCGTCGCAGACTCGTATCTGGACAGACCCGCACCGCTCGCCCGCAAGGCGCTCGAGTAAGTCGGCGACGCTTAGGCTAAAGCATACGCTCAGCAAACTATTGATAGCCTGAATGAATGCATGCTCCTCTTTACAGCACCATAGCGGTATTCGCCGAGATTCTCGTATCCGCGGCGGTCTTTTATACTTTCTATCAAGGATACAAACACAATCGGTTACCCGAAAAGGTTGCTATCGGCGCCGTTGTTTACGAGATACTTTTTGACATCAGCTATATGATCTACCGTTTGCCTGCCCGCGAGAGCGGCACTAACAAGTCCCTCATCACCGGCCTGGGCATATTTCACGGTACACTCTCTTTAGTACTATTCATAAGCCTTATCATCTTTTTTGTGCTCGCTATTAAGAACTACCGACGAAACGTCAATTACTTTCTGGTTCATAAGCGAGCGACGTCCGTGTTTCTCATCTGTTGGTCGCTAGCTGTAATCTCTGGCATCGTCTTATATTTCCTCGAGTACTCATAGAGATATAGCTCTCAAGTATTCAAGGGTTTCCGGCAGTGCGAGCAGAGGGGCGCGCGGCTCGACCGGATCGTGGCCGCGTACGAGGCTCACTAGGCGTCGGCGATCGGCCTACCGACAACGAGGACCTCGAGCAGTTCCGGCGCCAGTTCCCGGTAGCTCGCGTCAGCGCAAACGCCGAGCGCGTCGAGCGTCTTGGAAAAGAAGCAGCGCGCGGCCGCGGCCAGGACGACGTCCATGATCTCCCTGTCCGAGAGGCCGAGGTCGCGCAGCCGCTGAAGATAGACGTCGTCGATCGAGGTCGCGTCGTCTACGACCTGCTCGGCCAGGTCCATCACGGCTATGTCGACCTCGTCGAGCCCGGCGGCGCGGCGATCGAGCGCGATCTCGCGCACCGGCGCGTCGAAGCGCTCGGCCAGCTCTCGCCCGTGGGCGAGCGAGCAGTAGCTCGAGCGCATCCGGCGTGCGGCGGCGAGCGTCGCCAGCTCGTAGCGGCGGCGGTCCATCCCCGCCTTGATCGCGCCGTTCAGCTGTTCCCAGGCCCTGTAGACGTCGGGCCGCTCGATGAACGCGCGCTCGTAATTCGTCGTCATGTAGCCGTGCTGCCCACTCAGCCCTTGATGATGTTGCGCACCGGGGCGACCATCGGCTGACCGGGATCGGCCCCGAGCGCCGACATGACCGGCATCAGCGTCGGCCCAAAGGCCTCGAACGACTCCTGGGAATCCCAGATGTCGAACACCCGGATCTGTCCATCGACCTCGAGAGCGGCGTGATAGAGCCTGCCGGCCGGGGCGCCGGCGCCGGCCGCTTCGAGTCGTTTGATCGTCTCGTCGTACGTTGCCGGTGAAAACGAGCTGGGAGTGAAATAGAAGCCGAGAGCCATCTTCGTGTCCTTTCCGCGTTGTTCCGATTAGTCCACGTGGATGCTCTCCATTCGCGCACTACTGAAACGTTCTAGGTAGGCAGCGCTGACGTGGGCGAGCGTGCGGGAATGTCGCCAGAGCTAGCAGGACCAAAGGCCCGCCCGCTTTGCGGACGTCGGCTTTCGGCCCTGCTATCTCTATACGAGCCGCACGCCCGCGGTGCTTGCGACTCGTTTGCTCCTACGGGCGGGGCTGGCTTGCCTTCCCGCGAGGTCTCGGCTGTGAAAGCTCACGATCAGAAGAGGTCTCAACGGAGTCGCATGGCGTGCCACGGCGAGCGCACGACAGCCGGAAGCCCTCTCGTTGTCCATCGATCCTCAGTGGAATGTCCCGATCTTGATAGCGCTGAGCGACGGGTTAACCGCAGCCACGGGGCTGCCGTATTTCCCGTTGCAAGTGAGCGAGAGCGTTGTGGTTGCCGAGGCCGTGTAGCCAGCGTGAACTATGTTCGTCGCGTTACCGGCGCCGTAGGTTCCCGAGTTTTCCGCGGGGGCGGTTGTGACCATGTCATCGAGAGTCGTGGTGCCCGCGTTCAGCCAGCATTCCAACTTCGCCATCCCCGAGCCGTCGTTTTCTTCCTCCACCTTGCCGGTGACGTCATAGTTGCCGGCCGGCACCGCGATGGAGAGCAGTCCCACGGACACGCCCGTGACGCTGGTCGACCCTGGAGTTCTCGCCTCCCAGGCGTCGCTGGGGCCTGTCGCCCCGGTTGACCCCTTCGCCCCGGTTGACCCCTTGAGGTTCCACACGACTGCCACCTCACTCTTGCTGCAGCCGCTCATGATCCGAAGCGCGCCGGTCTTCTTATTCTTGCATCCATGGACGCTTCCACTCCTGCTGGAGGCGAACCCTATTCCCGTCGAGGCGACGAACAGCGCCAAGCAGGCGATGATCATCGCGGGTGACGGCTTCCTGAATAGTTTGCGCATGTTTCACCCTCTTTCGCTCGATTGCACAGCACACTTACAAGTGGCACCGCCTCTGTCAAAGGCGTTTCTTGCGAAAAGAGGCACTGCTTCAGCCGATAACGACCAACGACCGGCGCCCCTTTGTCAGGGGCTCAGTGCGCCGCGTTGAACCTACGTTCGGACGGTTGCCCTTCCAGCGTGAACGCACAGGCAGAGGACGGGATGGACGGACGGGCGAGCGTGCCCTTACCCATCACTAACCTTGAAAGCGTGTACTCCACCTTCACCCCGTCGCATCGCGGCGGCTCCGGATCGCCGCTGCTCTGCCTGCACGGCTTCATGGACACCTGGCGGACCTGGGAGCTGGTGCTGCCGCTGCTCGAGCGCCGGCACGACGTGCTGGCGCCGACGCTGCCCGGTCACGCCGGCGGCCCGCCGCTCGCGGGTGAGATCACGGGCGCCGCGATCGTCGACGCGGTAGAGCGGGCGATGGACGAAGCGGGCTTCGAGACGGCGCAAATCGTCGGCAATTCGCTCGGCGGCTACGTGGCGCTGCGGCTTGCCGCGCGCGGCCGGGCGAATTCGGTCGTGGCACTCGCCCCGGCCGGCGGCTGGGTCGACAACTCCTACGAAGAGACGCTCGCCTACCAGAAGTCGCTACAACGGCTATCGAAAGCAGCCGCCCCGTTCGCCGACGCGATCGTCGCCACCAAGAAGGGACGTCGCAGCGCGACAAACCTGATCACCTCCAACTACGAGCACATTCCGGCAGAGCTGATCGCCCACCTGATGAGCGGCGTCGCCGCCTGCAAGGGAGCGGGAGCAATGATTGAAAACGCGCTGCGCGAGGGCTGGACGCTCGACGCGGAGAAGATCGCCTGCCCGGTGCGAATCGTCTGGGGCACGGACGACAAGCTCCTGCCCTGGCCGTCGGCCGCCGCCCGCTTCCGCGACGACTGGCTACCGCAGGCGGACTGGGTCGTGCTGGACGGGGTCGGTCATTGTCCCCAGCTCGACATCCCGCTCGAGACGGCGGAGTTGATCGTTGGGTTTACTGCGGGGTGAGGAAGCGGCCTTCTCGGAAGATCGATGCAGTCCTGAGCCAGCGCTAGACTGGTGGCCCCTTGGATACGGGTACCAAACGACAAATAAGCGAACGGCGCCTCGCGACGTTAGCAGTGCTTCGCGCGCATTGGGAAGAGAAACGGAGCTACGTCGACACGTTCTTACCGTTCGTGCTTGAGTGCGCCCGAATCGACGGCCGGCCAGCGATTCCTCTCACGGAACTAAAAAGAGCGATAACAAACGAATTTGGCATAAAGATGCCGAACGGCGCGATCCAAACGCTCCTAAATGGCAAGGAAGGGCGAAAGACCGGTCGAGTACGGCAGAACTGCTTCGAGCCAGACACCACGAAGCTGACTTCATTCGACAGCCGCGCCGCCCGTGCCGCCTCATCGCGCGAGCAATTAGCGTTAGTCGAGCGTCTGCGTGAATACGCAAAGCAAGAGCACAACTTCGAGCTATCGCGACCGGAGGCCGAGTCTGCCTTGGTTGGCTACATCGAAGAACACGCGTCGATGATCCTTGCCTCAGCGCATGGATCACAGCTGTGGAACAAGGAAAACGCGCAGGAGTTCGAGTACGTGCTGGGGAGCTTCGTCGGTTGCGTGCTCGACCGGGAGCCGGAGATGGCCAATTACCTTGAGCGACTCGTGGTCGGGACCATGATAGCTAGTGCTCTCTACGCCGAGGATATTGCGGAGATCGAGCGTTCGTTCGAGGGTGTCGAGGTCTATCTAGACACACCGACTCTGATCGATGCGCTCGGACACGCCGGCGACCCCCCGAAGCAGGCCCAACTCGAATCCCTTCGGCTCATTAGCAGCGTCGGAGCGAAGCTCTGTTGTTTTGAACACACGGTCGCTGAAATCGGGTCGGTACTGTCGCACGCTGCGGAAAATCTCCGCGGTGGGCTTGGGAAGCTAGGGCCAGTCGGAAGTGTTGAAGAGCACGCCTTGCAGATGGGTCTAGCCCCAGCCGATCTAGAAGGATCAAGTAGACACGTACGGGAACGTTTGGCGCGGCTCGGAATCACCGTCAAGACAGAGCCTCCGCACGATCCAAGCTTGACGATCGACGAAGTGGCAGCCGAGGAGGTGTTGCGGAATGCGGTTAAGTATCCGCGACCAAAGGCGGCCCTCCGCTATGACCTTGATTCGCTTACCGCAACTTATCGCCTGCGGCGAGGCGTGTACTCGTACCGAATCGAGTCCTGCGGAGCTATTTTCGCGACCACGAATACACCGCTCGTCTACGCTGCGTTGAAGGTCCTACCGACTCGCCGTGACGCAGTGCCGATCGCAATACCGCTGTGTGATCTCACTACGCTCGCCTGGCTAAAGCAGCCGAGATCGGCGCCTGACCTTCCGAAGTTGCGGATCGCCGCGGACTGTTTCGCTGCCGTTCGTCCGAGCGAGGCGCTGATAGCTCGATATACGACAGAGGCTGAAGCGCTCCGAGTAGCCGGCACAATCACAGAACACGACGTTCACGAACTCCGTTACGACGTTCAGGCGCGCCAGATCATGATGCGACGGACGCTCGGAAGCGCCAATAACGTCACACCTAAGACGATCCTCGACACGCTCGAAGAACGACATCAGCAGATACGAACCGAAGCTCGTGCGGACGCAGAACGCGAAAACCGGACCCTACGGGAACGCCTCGAGCGCCTTGAGAAGGCCCACGAATCGGCCCGCGAGACCGAGGCAGGGCTTCTGTCTCGACGCGCGCAGCGGCGAGCGAAGTGGATAACGCGACCGGTCTTCGGTGTCGTTTTCGTCCTCTGTCTACTCCTAACCATCTCGACTTTGCCGTATGCCGGCGATGTCGTTTCCGACCGTGTTTCGCTCGCACGTTCGCTACCCACGTGGTTAGCAATTCCGTGCGGTCTTGTCGTTATCGGAATCCCCGCTATCGTATTCGTGCTTAATAACGTATGGGGTATCTCCGCGAAGACGCTCGTCGACCCAATAGATAAGCGGCTTACTGACTGGTTAGAGCGGCGCTACCGACGCAACGCAGTCTTTTCTGACGACCGCTCATAGGTCGACGCAACAACTGGTTAGGCGTTACTCACATCTGCCGCCGCGACCGACATGCGCGGGCGCGGCTCACCTAACGCCGTCCCCCGCTTCCTACACACCGAACTCCGACCACACCAACGACCAGCCCGCCCCGCTCCTCGGAGCAGACGAGTCGCATGCGCCGAAGGCGCAGAGGTTCGTACTCGATTGCACGCCGCCGAAAGTCGCAATGCCCTCCGAAGGAGGGCGGACTTCGGCGGAAAGGTGGAGGCGGCGGGAATCGAACCCGCGTCCGCAGCCGCACCGATCGAACGTCTACAAGCTTGTCCAGCGCTTTAGTTTCGCCCGGAGGCCGGCTCGCTGGCGGCCTACCGCCGGACTAGCCCTCCTTGGTGGTCACGCCGCGGGCGAGTGGCTCTCCCTTGGCGCCGAGCCCGTTAGTTGACGCCGCTACCCGAACCACGGGCCCAATTCGGAGCGACGCGTCACCTAGTTACCTAGGCAGCGAGTGCGAGGTTGTTATCCGCACTTACGTTGTTTTCCCGGTTGATTAACGAGGCCAACCGGGGACCTCGGCTTGCAGCTCGACCGGAGAACCGACCACGTCGAAACCTGATCGCCCCCGTATGTTTTCTTCTCCTTGATTGTAGTCGCAAGGTTTTCGCTGCACACGGCGCGGGCGGCTCGCCACGAAATAGAGACGCGTTCCTGGCCGCGAGCGCGCAGAGCTATTCCGGTAGGGATGTGCGTCGAGGACGTCAAGCCGTCGATGTTCAGTAGCCGTAGGGTTATGAAGACGCACTGGTAGTGCGGCGAGCAGCCCTGCGGTCACTAGCGCCGCGGATCGGCCGCGTCGGGCGTGCAGGTCTGGCGGAATACGCTCTTAGGCGATGCCTAGTGCCAGTACGGCCAGCCAGACCCACAGAACCACGACGACGAGCACGGCGCCCCAGATCACCCAGACGGCTGCATCGGTGTACTCCGACATCCGGCCGGAGGCTTCGAGCTCGGCCAGCGTCATCGGGTCGACATCGTCCTCGATCACCAGCAGGCGCAGGCGGTGCTGCTCGTTTCGTGCTCGAGTGGCGATCAGAAGCACCACCAGGCCGCAGGAAAAGACCACTGCGCTGGCCACGAACATGGTCGTTTGAAGTGCGTCTCGGAACGCCAAGGTGTCGGTCAGGGAGGCGTGGTTCGCGATCGCATCGAGGACGAGAATGAGAGCCGCGAAAAGCGCAGGCACGGAAAGCAGCGCGCAGACATAGGGCCGCCAGGGGAAGCCGGGGCTGTAGACGGGCCCCTCTTCTTCTTCTTCCTGGGCCGAGGCGGCGAGCTGCTGGTCGTATGCACCACGCGTCTGCGGATCGATCAAGGTCGCGCGAGCCTGCTCGATGATCCGCAGCCAGTCGCCGGCCGACGGATCGTGAAGGGCAAGCGCCCCCTGCCAATGATCGGAGAGCGCCTGTGCCGCAAGGTCGATGTCGTCCGGCGAGGCATCGCGCCAGACACCGAGGATCTCGTAGTAGTTACTCATGTGCTAAGGATCACAGCTGTCTCGGCTGGTATGGACGTAGCCTCAGTAGTAACAAACGACCATTAGCGGCGCGTCTTGAGTGCGCGCTCGATCTCCCGCTGCGCGTCCCGCCGGGAGATGTCCTCGCGCTTGTCGCGGCCCGTCTTGCCGCGTGCCAGCGCCAGCTCGACCTTTACCCGTCCGGCCTTGAAATAGAGCCGGGTCGGCACGAGCGTCAGGCCCTTCTCGTTCAGCTCGCCGCTGAGCGAGTCGATCTCGTGCCGCTTGAGCAGAAGCTTGCGCTCGCGGTCGGGATCGTGCGAGCCGAGCGAGGCCTGCTCGTAGGGAGCGATGTGGGCGCCGACGAGCCAGGCTTCGCCGGCCCTGATCTCGCCGAAGGCGCGCGTGAGCGTCGCCTGTCCCAGGCGAAGCGACTTGACCTCGCTTCCGCTCAGCGCCAAGCCCGCCTCGAAGCGCTCGAGCAGGTGGTAGTCATGGCGGGCGCGGCGGTTGTCGACGATCAGCTTTTCTCCGGCTGCAGGCATAGCCACGATTGTATGCGGGGTGGAGGGTCTCCCCCTTACACGGTATTGCAGGTCACCAGAAAACAAGGCAGAAAAGGAGGTGGATGCACTCGCCTGCGGCAGAGCGACCTAGAACTCATTTCGGAATGAAGACCCGTCGACTGGGTGCGATCGGTGAGTGCGAGGCTAGGACGCAGTGTCGTGTTCGTAGCCGGAGGCTACGGGCGCGACCGAGGACAACGCATCGTGCCGCCGAGCGCGGCCAGGCGATGGAGTGCTTCGTTTCGAAAGGAGTTCGAAAAAAGGCTGGAGAGGAAGCCGGTTTCACGCTGGTCGAGCTTCTCGTCGTGATCGTCATCCTCGGCGTCCTGATGGCCATTGCGGTTGTCAGCTACCTCGGCTTCAGCGAGCGAGCAAGTCGTACGGTCGCGAAGGCGAACGTGCGCACCGTCGTGCCGGCGATGGCCGCCTACTACACCGAGAACTCCACCTATGTCGGCGCCACGCTGACGACCTTGCGCGACAGCTACGACCTGCAGATCGACGACAGCGCCGCTTCTCACTACAAGATCTCGGATCTGAGCGACGACTCCTACTGCCTCCAGGACAACGTCGGCGAATGGTATGCCTGGACAACCGGGCCGGACGAGCCGATCGACGCCGATACCGCAGGCCACTGCTAGTGACCGCGCCTGTGGCGCTCGCGACTCGCTCCTCTCCTCCGAGCGAGGACGGCGACCGGCGCTTGCCGGCGGGCGTCCGCGATTAACGAGTCGGAGGACTGCGTCGAGTCAGCCGCGCCCGCGGTGCCGGTTGCGGCGGCCGGAAGACACGGGAGTCGGGCTCTTTCTATGCGGCCGGCGCTCCGAACCGGCCGGCCGTAGCTCGACCTTGCCCGAATGGCGCTCGATCCTCTCCACCTCGACCTCGATCTCGTCGCCGAGACGCCAGCGGCCGCCACGTCGCCCCTCCAGCGCGGTGCCGAGCAGATCGAGCTGGTAGTAGTCGCCGCCCAGGCGCCGCGCAGGTAAGAACCCCTCGAACACCTCGCCGAAGCGCGCGAACAGCCCCGGCCCGATCAGACCGGTGATCTCGGCGGCGAAGCGCTCCTCCGGGCCTTCGGCCAGCTGGCGGCGCTCGAGCAGCCAGGCCAGGCAGATCTCGTCGGCCTGGAACTCGACCTTGGCGGCCTGGCGCTCGGTCGCCGAGGCGTGCTCGGCGATGGAGTCGAGATCGCCGGCTTGCGCGTCGTCGCCCAGGCCGATCTCGCGCAACAGGGCGCGGTGGCAGACGATGTCGGGGTAGCGGCGGATGGGAGAGGTGAAGTGGCAGTAGGCCCGGCTGGCGAGGCCCGAGTGACCGAGGTTGCGCGGGTCGTAGCGGGCCTGCTTGAGCGCGCGCAGGACAAGCGTCGGGAAGGCCTCCCGGCCCCGGCCGGCCCGGGCTACATACCGGTTCACGCCTTCGGCGATACGGGCTGCCAGCTGCTCGGCCTGCTCCGGGGTGAAGGAGCCTTCCTCGGGCGCCGGCGGCGTCGGCACCTCCAGCGCGGCGAGTTTCGCGATCAGTGCGGTCAGCGACTGGGGATCGGGGCGCTCGTGCACGCGGTAGAGCGCCTCCCTGCCCCGCTCCGCGAGCAGCTCGGCGACGGCCTCGTTGGCCAGGATCATCAGATCCTCGACCAGGGCGTGCGCCTGCGGCTCGGTCTGGAACCAGGCTCTGGCGATGCCACCCTCTCCGTCGAAGGCGAACTCCAGCTCGGGCCGCTCGATCGTCAGGGCGCCGCGGGCGAAACGGCGGCGCCTGAGCTCCGCGGAGACACGGCCCGTGAGCGCGAGGGCGGCGGCCAGCTCGGGCTCGGCGCTTTCCTTGCCGGCGAGGATTCGCTCGACCTGGCCGTAGCTGAGACGGGCGTCGCTGCGGATGAGCGAGCGGTAGAAGCGCGGCTCACCGCAGCGGTAGTCGCCGTCGAGCAGAACCTCGGTCGTGACGCAGAGCCGGTCCTGGTGCGGGCGCAGCGAGCAGGCATCCTCCGAGAGCTCGGGCGGCAGCATCGGCGCCACGTTCCCCGGCACGTAGGTCGAGAAGGCGCGCTCGGCGGCGCCGTAGTCGAGCGGGGCGCCACTCGGGAGGTAGGCCGAGACATCCGCGATATGAACGAAGACGCGCACTCCCCCCTCCTCCGCCCGCACCGAGATCGCGTCGTCGAAATCCTCGGCCGTCTCGGGGTCGATGGTGAAGGTGAGCAGCTCACGCAGGTCGACACGGTCTTCGAGCGACGGCGAGGACAGCTCGTAGGGCTCGAAACCGCGCCGGCGCCCCGTCTCCACCAGTAGCCCCTCGAGCACGGTCTCGATCCGCGAGGCCGGCCCGAGCACGCGCTCCACGCGAGAGCGCTTGCGACCGGGGCGCACGACGACGAGATCGCCCAGGTTGACCTCGCTCCTGACCCGTTGCTCGAGCAGCAGCGGCAGCCCGGGCGCGAAGTAGGGCTCGGCGTAGACCAGCTTGCCGCGCCGGATCACCTCGGCGACGACGGTGGGCGCGAGCTCAGGGGCCGAGCTCACTTTTTCGTCAAACCTGCAAGAAGCGGCGCAGCGTGACGCCCGTGCCGACGGCGCCGAGCACGAGCCCGGTCAGAATCATGAGTAGGGAAGTCAGCGCGAACGGCCAGGCGTGCACGTCGGTGCCCGCGTTTACGTCGAGATGAAGTGCCGGCATGGCCACGACCTTGGTGATGGAGAGGAGGATCACGGCCAGGATCGCTCCGCCGCAGCCGCAGATCAGGCCCTCGAGCATGAAGGGCAGGCGCACGAACCAGTTGGTCGCACCGACCAGCTTCATCACCTCGATCTCGCGCCGGCGCGAGAAGATCGAGAGCCGGATCGTGTTGGCGATCAGCGCCGTCGAGGCCGCGAGCAGTATCAGCACCATGAGCACGAAGGAGAACTCGATCACCTTCGCCACCTTGATCACTCGCTCGCTCACTTTCTGGTTGTACGTGATGCCCTGCGAGCCGCTGGGCACGCCCGGGAGCCTCGGATTCTTGAGCTCAGCTGCGATCTTGCTCGCATCCTCTCCGCGCGTCGGCGTGATCTTGTAGGCGTCGGGAAGCGGATTGACTCTCAGCCCTTTTGTGAGATCGGGGTCGTCGTGCTGCATCTTCTTCCAGGCCTGTTCCTTTGAGACGTAAACCGCCTTCTTGATCAGGCCCTGCTTTGTTATCTGGTTGATCCGCAAGCGCGTCAGCGCCTTATCCTTCGGGCTCGCCGCCTTGTCGCAGGTCTCCGCGGCGCAGAAGTAGACGTTCACGACGATCCCCTGCTTGGTGTGGTTGCTCCAGGAGACCATCCAGCTTCCGAGCGCGATGCAGACCCCGAGCAGGAACATGCCGATGAACACCGTCATCGTCGCCGCCACCGTGGTCGAGAGATTGGCGCGGATCGAGTGCAGAGCCTCGGAGAGGAGCAGGCGGAAGCGGCTCATTAGGAGGAGTAGCCCCCTCGGCGCTCGTCGCGTGAGATCCGGCCGTCCTCGAGCGCGATCACGCGGCGGCGCATCTTGTCGACCATCTCGCGATCGTGCGTCGCCATCAGAATGGTCGTGCCGGTACGGTTGATCGAGTAGAGCAGCTGCATGATCCCGACCGAGGTGTCGGGGTCGAGGTTCCCGGTCGGCTCGTCACAGACCAGCAGCGGCGGGTGGTTGACGAAGGCGCGCGCGATCGAGACGCGCTGCTGCTCGCCGCCGGAGAGCTGGGTCGGGAGCGAGTCCATCTTGTCCACCAGCCCGACCAGCGAGAGCACCTCCGGCACCTTGCGGCGGATGTTCTGGGCGTGCTCGCCCTGGACCTTGAGCGCGTAAGCGACGTTCTCGGCCGCGCTGCGGTTCGGCAGCAGCTTGAAGTCTTGGAAGACGCAGCCGATGTTGCGGCGGAGCTGTGAGATTCGCGATGGGCGCAGGCGTGAGATGTCGCGGCCGCCGACGATGATCGTGCCCCGCGTCGGCTCCATCTCCTTGAGCAGCAGCCTGATCAGCGTCGACTTGCCGGAGCCCGAGGCGCCGACGATGAAGACGAACTCGCCCTTGTCGATCTGGAAGGAGGCGTTGTCGAGGGCGACGACGTGCGGATCGTAGATCTTCGTCACGCCCTGGCAGACGATCATCGCACCGGCGCTTACCGTCTCCGGAGCAGCGCCGGGCGCAGGTAGTTCGCTGGGGTTCTGTGTTTCGAGATCCACGTCCTGTGCCGGAGTCGTAGCGACGGCGGTTCGTTGGCCGCAGCCGGTTGAGAATCGCCGAGAGAGTCTAGCCGAGTGCTCGGTCGCCCTGGGTGGAGAACGGCACACCTGTTATCTCCGACCGAGATGATTCTCGGGGCGGCGGTCGGCCGATGAAAGCCTCTGAAAGGAGGCTCGACGTGCTTCTTGCTCGCCCGCTCGAGCGCGAGGAATGAGCTGCAATTCGCCCCTTTCTCGGTGCTCTTGTGACGGCACCGCGTTCCGCCGCCCGCCACCGATCCACCCGCCCGCGGGGTCGTTACAAAGTACTGTCCTTTCGCAGCGTAAATCGCCCTCCAGCGTGTCGATTCTGTGTCAACTCCGTCCGCGACGGAAATTGTCGGCTTGTGGCGTCAAGTTGTGCTGCCCGCCACCCCGAGCGCCAAGCGGAATGAAGACCCGTTGACTGGGCGTGATCGGTGAGTGCGAGGCTAGGACGCAGTGCCTCGTTCGTAGCTGGAGGCTACGGGCGAGGCCGAGGACAACGAATCGTGCTTGCCGAGCGCGGCCAGGCGGTGGAGTGCTTCGTTTCGCTTGGCGCTCAGAAAAACCCGCCCGCGGGGTCGTTACAAAGTACCGCCCCGTCAAGCCTAAGAAAGCGCCTCGATGTGCCGGTTTCGTGCCAATTTCGGAACACGGTGGTAGACCGTCTCGGGTTACCTGACACGGCACCACATGGAGCTGGCGCGCAGTACCTCGCTCGGAGCCGACAGCCACGGGGTGTCAGGTACCCCCCGTCCAGGCACATGCGCTCCGCGCGGTGCCAGGAACTCCTTTCAAAAAGAAGGGACCCGTCCATGCAAGGCGAATCAGTCCGTCATCTGAGCTGGCGAGACTGGAGGTCGACGATGACTTGGGAGCCTTGGCGGGTGTCTGATGGTCTCTGGGAAAGGGTGCAATCACTCCTGCCCGTTACAGAACGACGCTTTCGCTATCCGGGCAGACAGAGAATCAACGATCGCCAGTGTCTGGAGGGGATCCTGTTTGTGCTCTTCTCCGGGCTTCCCTGGGAGGCGGTGCCGACCGAGCTTCAAGTCTCGGGAGTCACATGCTGGCGGCGGCTCGAGGAATGGCAGCGGAGCGGGGTCTGGCAGAGACTGCTTTCCTTGTTGCGTGCCGAGCTCGAAGAGCGTCAGGCGCTCGACGAAGTACGCCTGATCGTCGACTCGTCGATCGCACCTGCCAAAAAAGGGGCCAAAAGACGGGGCGAAGCCCGGTGGATCGTGGCCGCACCGCGACCAAGCGGCACCTGATCACAGACGGAGAGGGCACTCCCCTGGCGGCTCACATCACAGCGGCCAACATCAACGACTACGGACAGCTCCTGCCCCTGCTCGACCGATTCCTAGGCGAGACCCCTGGCTCCGGACAGGAGGTCCTGGCGGATCGGGGCTATGACGCCAAGGCAGTAAGAGACGGGATCTCCGAGCGCGGATGTGAGCCCCGGATCTCCCGCCGAAACCGGCCGGGAGAGGGTAAGAAGCGAGATTCGCAGGCCAGAGAGCGAAGCGTGATAGAGCGCTCCTTTGCCTGGCTTTCCTATCTCCGCCGGCTCGCTACTCGCTGGGAGCGCCGCGACGACCTCTATCTCGCCTTTCTCCTGCTCGGCTGCGCCGTCATCTGCTGGCGTCGTCTCGGGAGGTCATTTTGAAAGGAGCTCCTGGCACCGCGCGGGCGTGCGGAACACAGTAGTTGGTCTGAACGCACGGGAATGTGACGGGTTAGCGCCGAAACACGACCGCAGCGAGAGCGCCGGGCAGGTCGCCGGAGCCGCTAGACGACCTTGCCGGTCGCCTTGGCCAGCAGAAAGGCGCGCACGAAACCGTCGAGGTCGCCGTCGAGCACGCCCTGCGTGTTCCCCAGCTCGAATTCGGTGCGATGGTCCTTGACCATCTGATACGGGTGCAAGACATAGCTACGGATCTGGCTACCGAAGCCGATGTCCTGCGCCGCTCCTCGCTCGCGCGCGATCTCCGCCTCGCGCTTCTCTTCCTCCAGCTCGATCAGCCGCGAGCGCAGCATGCGCATCGCCGTCTGCTTGTTGGAGCTCTGCGAGCGCTCGTTCTGGCACTGGACGACGATGCCGGTCGGAAGGTGCGTGATGCGCACGGCCGAGTCGGTCTTGTTGACGTGCTGCCCGCCGGCGCCGCTGGCGCGGTAGGTGTCGACCCGGATTTCCTCCTCATCGATCTCCAGCGCGACCGAGTCGGGCAGTAGCGGGCTGACGATCACCTCGGCAAAGGAGGTGTGACGGCGATGAGCCGAGTCGAAGGGAGAGAGTCGCACCAGGCGGTGCACTCCGCGCTCGGCCTTGAAGATGCCGTAGGCGTTCTCGCCCTTGACGGTGAGCGTGGCCGACTTGATCCCCGCTTCCTCGCCCGGGCTGGCCTCGATCATCTCGGTGGCGAAGCCGCGCCGTTCGGTCCAACGCAGATACATGCGCAGCATCATCTCGGCCCAGTCCTGGGCGTCAGTGCCGCCGGTTCCGGCATGGATCGTGACGATCGCGTCGCCGGCGTCGTACTCGCCGCTGAAGAGCGCGTCCTCCTGCAGGCGCTCGAGCTCCTTGCGCAGCGGCGCTATCGACTCAGCGATCTCGTCCTCCATCTCGCCGTCCAGCGCGAGCAGGTCGCGGGCGTCCTCGTACTCGCGGGTTAGCCGCTGGTAGCGATCGAGGCGCTTCGTCAGGCGAGCGTGCTCGGCCGAGACCGAGGCGGCCCGCTGCTGGTCGTCCCAGAAGCCGGGCGCGCCCATCTCCTGCTCGAGCGCGGCGGCGCGTGTCTTCAGCGAATCGGGGTCAAAGGTAATCACGGACCCAAGCGAGCTGGACCCTGATCTCCTCGAGTTGATGCTGCGCCGAGACGTGTTCTTCGTTCATCGCTCCCGATGCTAGCTGGTCGCCGCGACGGGCCGTTGGCGCGCTAGCGGAATGAAGACCCGCCAAACGGTTTGTCAGATCCGTACTGATTAGCGTTCGGAGACCCTCCGTCCAGATAAACGCGCGCGGAAATGTGCCGGTTCTCTACCGAATCGACGCATCAAGCAGAACCCTCGCCAGCGAAGCCCTCCGCGGGCTCGCAACTCTCAGCGCTTACCGGCCGGCGCCGCGCAGGAATACGGCGACAACCGACGAGCTCGCCTGCTCGATATCGAGACCGTCGTCGAGCGCCCGCCTCAAGCCGGCGAGAACCAGGCCGCCGAACATCTCTCCCAGGAGGTCGAGTGAGATATCGGCGCGCAGGGCGCCGCTTTCCCGCCCCCGCTCGAGCAGCCCGCGAACCGGGGCGCCCAGCACCTCCCGGCCGCGCTCGAGCTCGTCGCGGCTCTGTTCGCGCAGCAGCACCGCGTAACGCTCGCCCACACTGGCGATTGCCCGTACGAACCGAAGGATGCCCTCTTCGAAGGGAACCAGCTCGAGCCGCTCCGCCGCGAGGCGCTCGTCGATCTCGGACAGAGCGGCCTCCCAGAGCGCCGAGACGAGCTGCTCACGCGTCTCGAAGTAGCGGTAGACGGTGGCGCGGCCGATCCCGGCCTCGGCGGCGACATCGTTGATCGTCGCGCCCTGACCCTGCCGCGCCAGCACTCGCGCCGCCGCCTCGAGGATGGCGAGCGCAGTCCGGTCTCTACGCGATCCCGTCGCTCCGGGCACGCTCTCCCTCCGAGAGCGGTGAGCTTTCCGATTCGTCCGCGCCGCCCCTGCGGACGAGGAGCGCGAGCAGCGCGGCCGCGAAGGCGATACAGGCCGCGACCACGAAGGCCACGTCGAGCCCGCTGGCAAAGGACTCGAAGGAGCCCTTGGTGACGGCGGCCTTCAGCACGGCGGGCATGATCGGGCTCACCGGCGCTATCCCCTCCGCGACGTAGCCGTGATACGGAATAACTTGATGAGCGACGGCAGGCGAGACCCCCGCGGCGGTCAGTTTGCCGAGCAGCGTCGCGGCCACGCGGCCGGAGAGGACGGCGCCGAGAACCGACGTCCCCAGCGCGCCGCCGATCTGCAGCGCGGTCTGCTGCAGCCCGCCGGCGACGCCGGCCATGCGCACCGGCGCATTGCCGAGGATCGTCTGCGTGGCCGCCGCCTGTACCAGACCGAGCGCCAGCCCGATCAAGAGAAGCCAGGGCCAGATGTCGCTGTAGTCGGTGCGCCAGGCGAGGTTCGAGAGACCGAGCATGCCGGCGCCGAGCAAGGCCATCCCGCTGACGAGCGGAAGGCGCGGCCCCAGGCGCGCACTCATGATCCCGCCCAGCGGCGCGGCGAAGACGAGCGTGGCGGTCAGCGGCAGCGTGCGGACACCGGTCTCGACCGGCGAGTAGCCGCGCACGCGCTGCAGGTAGAGCGAGAGGAAGAAGACGACGCCGAAGAGCGCGAAGGCGAGCATCAGCATCAGAACGACCCCGACGCTGAGCGAGAGCTTGCGGAACAGCCGCAGCGGCAGCAGGGGATGCGCGGCCTCGCGCTCGCGCAGGGCGAAGAGGGCGAACCCGATCGCCGCCGCGGCCAGTGAGAGGATGACCTGCCAGTCGCCCCAGCCGAGAGCCTGGCTCTTGATGATGCCCCAGACGAGCGCGAACAGCGAGGCGCACAACACGGCCATCCCGGGCAGATCGAAACGCTCCTCCGCAGCCTTCTCGTCGCGCGACTCGGCGATCACCCAGGCGCCGACGCAGACGGCGACAATCGCCAGAGGCACGTTGAGGAAGAAGACCCAGCGCCAGCTGGCGTGCTCGACCACGAGCCCGGCGACGATCGGGCCCGAGGCGACCGCGGCCATCGAGACGCCGGCCCAGATGCCGATCGCCTGCTGCAGCAACCGATCGGGGAAGGCGGCGCGAATGATCGCAAGCGTCGAGGGCATCAGCAGGGCGCCCATGAAGCCCTGCACCGTCCGGAAGGCGATCAGCGCCCCGATCGAAGGCGCAAAGCCACAGGCCGCCGAAGCGAGCGCGAAGCCGACAACTCCGGTCAGGAAGATGCGCTTGCGCCCGAAGCGGTCGCCTGCCTTGCCGGCCGTAATGATCAGGACGGCGACCGCGAGCAGGTAGGCATTCGTCACCCACTGCAGGCCGGAGAGAGAGGCGTGCAGATCGAGACCGATCGCGGGGTTGGCGATCGCGACCACGGTGGCGTCGAGCATCACCATCATCAGCCCGAGCGAGACCGCGAGCAGCGCCAGCCAGGGACGGCCGTGGCCGCGGCGTTTCGCCACGAAGCCGCGATCGGGCGGATCGGGAGCTGGAGTCGGCCGAGTCACCGCAGGCCAGATGATACACCGGTGTCTCAGTTAGGAAATACCGGAGCGACTCCGCTCGCCACCCGCTTGGAGCTCTCCTCAGTCTGGAGCTTCAGCTTCGAACGGCGCGTAGGAGCTTGCCCAGCCGTTGCTGCTCGGCGAGCGACCAGCGTTTGGCGAGCGCTCGCTCCGCTTCCGTCTCGGCCGTCTCCAGAGCCTCGGCGAGCAGTTTCGCACCGGCCTCTGTGAGCACTACCAGGGCGAGCCGGGCGTCGGCCGGGTTCGACTCCCGCGCCACGATGCCGCGCCGCTCGAGTGGGCCAAGCTGCCGCGCGATGCCGGAAGTCGTCACGCCGAGCCGCCCGGCCAGTTCGACCCTGCGCATCCGTCCCCGCGGCGCGGCCTGAAGCTCGATCAGTGCCGCCAGGTCGCTCAGCCCCAGGCCGTGATAGGCGCCAAGCGCGTTGTCGACGTCGCGAACGACGAGCGTACGAGCCAGAGCCAGATCGAGCACGAGCGCGACGGTTTCCTTCATACCGTGACTATATCATCAACCGCTCAATGACCGCGTCTTGTTAATCTCGTCGCGCTTCCGGCACAGCTCATCAGCGCGGGCCCTGAGCGAGCACGGTGTCCATCGTCTGCATGATCGAGATGCTCTCCTCCAGCGGCATGAGCGGGCTCTCGAGCAGCCCCTCGCGCAGGCAGCGGGCGACCTCGTCGGCCTGGTACCAGAGACCGCGGCCCTCGTAGGGCTCGTCGAAACGGGTCACTTCTCCCGCCCTCGTGATCAGCTCGAAGGAACCGGGCGTGTAGAAGTCACCATCGATCTCGATGCGGGCTTCCGTGCCGACGATCGCCGCGCGAGTCGGGCTCTTGGCCAGAGAGGTGCAACTCAGAACGGCCTGAGCGCCGGAGGCGTAGCCGAAGAGCATCGAGGTCTGCCCGTCTACGCCGGTGAAGGCCGGCTCGATCAGGGCGACGACCGTGTCGGGGGCGCCGAGCAGCATCGACGCGAACGAGACCGGGTAGACGCCGAGGTCGAGCAGTGCGCCGCCGCCGAGCTCGGGCGCAAAGAGGCGGAAGCCGGGATCCTTTGCGAACCACTGCCCGTGGTCGGCGCTGACCGTGACGATCTCCCCCAGCGCTCCCTGCTCGAGCAGGCGCCGGATCCGGACGATATGCGGGAGGAAGCGCGTCCACATCGCCTCCATCAGGAACAACCCCTCGGCGCGGGCAGCGGCGACCAGCTCGCGCGCCTCGGCGGCGTTCATCGTGAACGGTTTCTCCACCAGTACCGGCTTGCCGGCCCGGAGCGCGAGCAGCGTGTTCTGGCGATGGAACGGATGCGGCGTCGCCACGTAGACGACATCCACCTCGGGATCGGCGACCAGCTCCTCGTAGCTCCCGTGACGATTGGGAATCTCGAAGCGGTCGGCGAACGCGTTCGCCGTCTCGATCCGCCGCGACCCGACCGCCGCGACCCGTCCCGAGCCGGTGTAAGCCATGTCAGAGGCGAACACAGCGGCGATCCAACCGGTTCCGATCATTCCCCAGCGCAGTGGTTCGGTCATTGTCTCGTCCTTTCGGAGAACGGTACGGTGGGCGCAACTGTCGGCCCTAGGAAGAGAGTAAAGAAGAATGCCTTCTACGGCCCACCGCGAGAAACGAGGCCTTACAGTTCCCCCATGGTTCGAAAAGGCGACGATTCTCGCGCGGAGCGTGTCCGCAGCTACTACGACTCCAAGGCGCAAGCCGAGTGGGATCGGCTCGATAGGCACCGGACCGAGTTCGAGATCACGCGAAGGACGCTTCGGAGGCACCTCCCGGCTAGCGGCCGAGTACTCGATGCCGGTTCCGGCCCCGGCCGTTACGCAATCGAGCTGGCGAAACTCGGCCATCAGCTCACCGTGGTCGATCTATCCCGAGAGTGCCTTGCGCTCGCGCGGGAAAAGGCGGACGAGGCCGGCGTCGTGCTCTCCGCGGTCCACGGCGACGGGCTCGACCTGCCCGCTCTCGTCGGCGCCGGAGACTTCGACGCAGTGTTGATGCTCGGCCCCCTCTATCACCTCCTCGAGCGGAAGGAAAGGCAGCAGGCCTTGAGAGGAGCGCTGTCCGTTCTCAGAGCCGACGGTCTGCTCTTCGCCGCTTACGTCACGCGCTACGCGTCCTTTCGCCACGACGCGAGAATCCAGCCCGAACGACTGCGTCAAGACCGCGCCTATGCCGAGCGTCTCCTAGAGACAGGCATACACGACCGAGCAATTGAATTCACCGACAGCTACTACGCCCACCCCGGCGACGCCGCGGAAGAGATCGAGTCGGCCGGATTCAAGCTGCTAGAGCTGATCGGGTGCGAGGGTGTTGTCGCTGGGCACGAAGAGCGCGTCAACGCCCTCGAGGGAGAGGACTGGGAGTGTTGGGTCGAGCTGAACGAGCGTATCGGCCGCGATCCGCAGATGCTGGCTGCCTCCGATCACCTGCTTTGCGTCGCGCGAAAGAACTGACCCCAGACCAAGCCGGGGATCGATGCCGAAAGGCGGCAGATCGCCGGCAGCCGCCGCGACCGACCTGTGCGGGCGCGGCTCACGAACGCTCGTCCCCGCCACGACTCGGACCCCGCAGAACACTCCGACCAGCCCCCGCCCCGCAGGTAGGAGCAGCCGCTGAGCACGCGCCGCAGGCGCGCTCAGCGCTTCGTTAGTCCCCGGCGCATAACCCGCTGCGCGGGTTATGCGCCGTGACAGCGCTTGTACTTCTTGCCCGAGCCGCACCAGCAGGGGTCGTTGCGGCCGACCTTGTCGTGCTCGGAGACGACCCGTTGTTGCGGGGAAGCCTGTCTGCGCGGGCGCGGCTCGGTCGCGAGCGCGGCGCCGGCCGTCTCTCCGGCGGCGGCGATGGCGTCGGCGCCGGCCACCGAGTCGTGCTCGTAGCTGAGGCCCATGCCGGGCGTCGTGTCGGCGCTCGGCGCCACCTGCTCCACCAGCGCCTGGGCATCCTGGGGCTCGATCTGGACGTGGTAAAGGGTGAAGACGACCTCCTCGCGGATCGCGGCGCCGAGCTCGTCGAACATCCTGTGGCCCTCGGCCGTGTACTCGACCAGCGGGTCCTTCTGCGCCATCGCGCGCAGATGCACGCCTTCGCGCAGGTAGTCCATGTTGTCGAGATGCTCGCGCCAGCGGTTGTCGACCACCTGGAGCAGGATGAAGCGCTCGAGGTCGCGCATCAGGTCGGGCTGGATCTGCTCGAACTCCTCCTCCTTGGCCGTGTACTCGTCGATAGCGTCGGCGACGAACTCCTCGCTCAGAGCCGGGCGCTCGAGCGGGACTTCGTCCTCCGTCAGCTCCTCGGCGGTGACCGTCGAGCCGTATAGCGCCTGCATCGTGCCGCAGAGCCCGGCCAGGTCCCACTCCTCCGCGTACTCGCTGGCGGTGAAGTTGTCGACCGCCTGCTCGACCGCCTCGGTGATCCAGGCCCTGATCTCCTCGGAGAGATTCTCGCCGTCGAGCACGCGCCGGCGCTGCTCGTAGATGACCTGGCGCTGCATGTTCATCACTTCGTCGTACTTGAGCACGTGCTTACGGGAGACGAAGTTCATCTCCTCGACCTTCTTCTGGGCGCCTTCGATCTGGCGCGAGAGGATGCGGTGCTGGATCGGCTCCCCGTCGGGGACGCGCGAGATCTCCATCACGCGCTTGATGCGATCGCCGGCGAAGAGGCGCACCAGGTCGTCCTCGCCGGAGAGATAGAAACGAGTCTCGCCGGGGTCGCCCTGGCGGCCGGAGCGGCCGCGCAGCTGGTTGTCGATGCGGCGCGCCTCGTGCCGCTCGGTGCCGATCACATACAGCCCGCCGAGCCCGACGACGCCGGGCCCGAGCTGGATGTCGACGCCGCGGCCGGCCATGTTGGTGGCGATCGTGACCGCGTGCGGCTGGCCGGCGTCCTTGACGATCTCGGCCTCGCGCTCGTGCTGCTTGGCGTTCAGGACGTTGTGCGGTACGCCGGAGCGCTCGAGCAGCTCCGAGAGATACTCCGACGTCTCGACCGCGATCGTTCCGACCAGCACCGGCTGGCCACGCTCGTAGCGCTCCTTGATGTCCTTTGCGACGGCCGAGAACTTGGCCTCCTTGTTCTTGAAGATGAGGTCGTTGTTGTCCTCGCGGACGACCGGCTCGTTGGTCGGGATCTCGATCACGCCGAGGTTGTAGATCTCGACGAACTCCTTCTCCTCCGTCTTGGCCGTGCCGGTCATGCCGGCGAGCTTCTCGTAGAGGCGGAAGTAGTTCTGCAGGGTGATCGTGGCCAGGGTCACGTGCTCCTCGCGGATGCGCACGCCCTCCTTGGCCTCGACCGCCTGGTGCAGGCCCTCCGACCAGCGCCGGCCCTCCATGATGCGGCCGGTGAACTCGTCGACGATCTTGACCTCGCCGTCCTGGATCACGTACTCGACGTCGCGCTGGTAGAGCGACTGGGCCCGCATCGCCTGGATCATGTGGTTGACGAGCTGCGAGTGCTGGGGCGCGTAGAGGTTGTCGATCCTGAGCGCGCGCTCGACCTTCTCGATCCCGGGCGGGAACGGCGACACGGTCATGTGCTTCTCGTCGTACTCGTAGTCGGCCTCGGGCGGCGGTTCCTTGCGCAGCGGGTCGGCGCGGACGCCGTGCAGCTGCTTGACCACGCGGGCGAAGTCGTAGTAGATCTTGGCCGCCGTCTCGGGCTGGCCGGAGATGATCAGCGGCGTCCTGGCCTCATCGATGAGGATCGAGTCGACCTCGTCCACGATCGCGTAGTGGTGGCCGCGCTGGACGAGCTCCTCCTTCGCGACGGCCATGTTGTCGCGCAGGTAGTCGAAGCCGAACTCCGAGTTGGTGCCGTAGGTGACGTCGGAGTCGTAGGAGGCCTTGCGCTCGGCGAAGGGCATCATGTTCTGGACGAAGCCGACGGTCATGCCGAGGCGATCGAAGACGCCCCGGTTCCACTCGGCGTCGCGCCTGGCCAGGTAGTCGTTGACGGTGACCAGGTGAGCGCCCCTGCCGGTGAGAGCGTTCAGGTAGAGCGGCAGCGTGGCGACGAAGGTCTTGCCCTCGCCGGTCTTCATCTCGGCGATGTCACCCTCGTGCAGGACGATGCCGCCCATCAGCTGGACGTCGAACATGCGCTGGTCGGACTCGCGGCGGCGCGCCTCGCGCACGGCGGCGAAGGCCTCGGGCAGCAGATCCTCGAGCGACTCGCCGTTCTCCAGCCGCTGCTTGAACTCGGCCGTCTTGGCCCGCAGCTCGGCATCGGAGAGCTTGACGAAATCGGGCTCGAGCGTGGTGATATGCGCCGCGGTGGAGTGAATCCGCTTCAGCCGCCGGCCTTCGCCGACGCGCAGCAATCGTTCGAAGGATTCCCCGACTTCGGTCATAGAGAAAGGTTACAGGGAGGAACGACGGAGCAGCTTGCGCACTACTAGAGCAGATCCACGTTCAGTTCCCAGACCGACTCGTCGATGTTCTCGAGCCTGAGCAGGCAGGGCGCCGACTCCTTCAGGATCGGCACCAGCTCGGGCCGGGAGAGCTGATGGCTCTCGCCGTCGAGCACGGCCGTGCGCTGACCGTCCGGAAGCGCGAAGACGATCAGCTCGTCACCGGCGAGCCCGGGCAGCTCGATCGTCTCGATCTCGCTTGCCACAACGACGAAGCGGCGCGCATCGACGCGCAGGGCGCGCGCCCGGTAGGGAGCCGCGAGCCGGCTTTCGATCACGTCGGCGAAGACGCCCAGGTCGCTGTCGCCCTCCTGCTCCTCGACTATCAGCAGCCGCTCGGGCAACGCGACGAAGACCGCATAGTCACCCGCGACATCGGGCGCCAGAAGGGATGCGACGACGCCACGAGACTCCTCGGCGCTCTCGTCTTCCTGCTCGCTTGCGGCCGCCGCGGCGACTTCGGGCGCTCCGGGCAGCGACGCGGGCGCCGGGCTCTCTCCCGCATCCTCGTCCGCGACCTTCTCGCTCTTGAAGCCCGAGACGAGCTCCTGCTCGCTCTCGGGGTGCTTGTACAGCGGCTTGTCGTTCTCCTCGGCTGGCAACGCGCGCCTCTCTCTCGTTCGCTCGACAGGAGCATGTTACGGCGTAGCGGTGGGCGCGGGCGCCGGCTTCAGTCGTTCGCCTGCAGCCAGGCCATCGCCTCGTCGAACTCCGTGAAGATCCGAACCTCGATCTTCGCCTGCGACTCGAGGTGTGCCTGGAACATGCGGCCCAGCCCGTACCTGAGCGGGGAGCCCGACCCGACGACCATCGCGGCCCGAGTCATGCGGTCGCCCGCGAAGCGCGAGCGGAGGTTTGCGACCTGCTCCATATCGGCCGCCGTGACGCCCGAGACGTTGACGGCCGAGAAATCCATCAACACCCTGGTGTCGGGCGCGATCTCGGGGCTCGAGGTCAACGTGCGTAGGAGCGCTTCGTAGTCCTTCGCCGAGGCCACTCCCCAGTTTCGGCAGACGACCAGTGACGGACCGACCCAGTTGAGCTCGAACTCCATGATTACGGAAGTATCGGCGCGATTCGGCGAGCGGTCAACGGCGACCGGCACTACCTCGCCGGATCGATATCGACTGCTGCATCATCGACCGCAGAGCCGGGCTGAGAAGAGACGTCCAGCGCGCGCAGCCAGGCCAGGCCTTCGTCGAAGCTCTCGAACACCCTCACCGTGCCTTTGTCCTGCTCGTCGACGCGCACCCCGAACATGCGGGCAAGCCCGTATTTTGCAGGTGAGCTCCGCCCTACGACGAGCGCGGCGGGCATCTCCATTCCTCCGCTGCTCGTCCTTCGCACATCGGCGATTCGCTGTATGTCGTCGGCTTTGAGGGCCGACATGTCCAGTTTAGAAAGATCGGTCAGGATCTTCACTCCCGGGCCGAACTCCGGCCGCGAGACCAGCGCTTCGAACAACGCGACGAAGCCTTCCACCGACGCCTTGCCCGACGGGCGCGAGACGACCAGCGACGGCTCGATCCAGCTGAACTCGATTTCCATGATCATGGAGGTATCGGCACGTTGCGACGAGCGCTCAACGCGGACTTTCGGCTCGTCGTGCTCGGTCTCGCGTGCAGCCCCTACAACGAGCCGACCGTGATCTCCCAGAGATCGTCCTCGACCCTTACCGCCCGAGCGAAGAAATCCTCGGAGGCTTCCTTGCCGATCTCTTCCAGCTCGGGCACGCTGCCGAAGGACACCAGCCCGTCCACCAGCAGCTCGCGCCTTCCCTCTCTCACGGTGAGCTCGATCTCGTCGCCCATCGCCTGGAACCGCGTCAGCTCGATCGCGCGCGCCGAGACCGCCCACAGGTCGCCTTCCCGGCGGACGCCGTAGGCGCGGTAGGGCGGCGGGATCTGCAGCTCGATCACCTCGGCGAGCGGAGTTACGTCGCCCTCGGGCAGGTGCGAGTCCATGAAGATGTCACCATCCTCGACGGCCACGAAGCCGAGCTCGTCGGCGCCGGTCAGGCCGGGCGCTTCGCCCGTGATGACCAGATCCCAGTCGCCGCGCAGGCGCGGAACCCCCGCGAAAGCGAGCCCGCCGCGATCGCCACTGGAACCGGCGAAGGCATCGACCATGGTAGGCACCGGCTCGGAGGGACGATCGATCAGATCGTCCTCGCCCATGTCCACAGCCGCTCCTTCCGCTTCCGCCTCGCGGTGAAGCTGCTCGTGCACCGGTTCCTCACGTTTCCAGGGCTTCTTCACGCTTGGGGCTCGATCAGTCCAAAGTTGCCGTCGCGGCGACGATACACGACCGCTACCTCACCGGCCTCGCTGTTTCGAAAGACGAAGAAATCGTGGCCGATCAGCTCGAGCTGGAGAACCGCCTCTTCAGGCGTCATCGGCTTGACCGGGAACTGCTTCATCTTCACGATCATCGGCTCGGGCTCGCCCGGGACGACGGGCGTGCCGCGTGAGTATTCGGTCGTAACCTCTCGAGCGAGCTGTGGCGCCGAGCCGCCGTGCGGGTGGTGGTTGCGGCGCTTGTTCTGGTAGCGCTTGGCCTGGCGCTCGAGCTTGTCGACCAGCTCGTCGATCGAGGCGCGCCAGTCGACGGAGCTCTCACGAGCTCGCAAGGTCGGGCCCTTCGTCCAGATCGTCGCCTCGGCGATGTGGTTGTCGGCGATCGAGGGATTCTTCTCCAAGGAAAGCTCGAGCTCAACCTTGGTCGGATCGGCGAGATGGCGCCCGAGCTTGCCGAGCTTTTCCTCCGCATAGCTGCGGATCGCGTCGTCCATCTCGACGTTCTTACCCTTGATCTGAAGCTGCATCAGGCGCTCCTTCGTCTCCGGGGTGTGACGGGCACGCGGCCCGTCCGATTTGTGAGCTCGTCCGGGAATGCAAACCGCTGCCGGCCTGCGACGGCGCGACGGCGCACCATCCTGAGACAAGTTCGACACGAGCGACTGCGGGCGGTGGAACTGACGCCGCCTGTTTGCGTCCGGTGTATGTATCGGGTCTTAGCTTGGTGCACTGGCCGCTCGTCCGGACGGTCGCTCGCCTTCACCTCCACTCTACCCCGCTCTAGCGTTCTCGAACAGCCCTCGCCAGGGCGATCACCTCAACCCGCCGGCAGCCGACCTTGCGCAGCGCGCCGGCACAGGTCGAAGTGGTGGCGCCGCTCGTGTAGACATCGTCGATCAGGCCGATGCTCGCGGGCGGCCGGGCTCCCGGTAAGGCGATGAAGGCCTCCGCGACGTTTCGGCTCCGCTCGGAAAGAGCCAGGCCGCGCTGGCGCCGCGGCGAGCCCACGCGCGCGAGCAAGGGCAGGAACGGTAGCTCCCAGATGCGCGCCAGCTCGAGCGCCAGCGCCCGGGCCGGGTGGAAGCCGCGACTCAGCGCCCGCTCGTGCTGCGCCGGCACGCAGCTGAGCGCCTTCACCTGCGGAGCCGGAATCACCTCCGCGACGAGCTCGGCCAGGACCACAGCCAGGCGCCGCAGGCCACGCTCCTTCCAGGCTCCGACCAGTTTCGGGACGGCGCCGCTGTAGAGAAGCGCCGAGCGTGCGCTGGCTGAAAGCGATCCGGCGGCCGGCGCATTCCAGGCAGCGGGCGACCGGCCAGGCGGTCGGTGCTCCGCAGCGCTCGCAGAGTGGGCCGCAGATACGCGGCAGGCGCTCGCGACAGCGCTCACAGAGCTCACTCCCCGGCTCTCCGCAGGCTGCGCAACGCAGGGGAAGCAGAAGCTCGAGCAGGGACACGCACTCACGCTAGAGCGCGGAGCGTGACGGCTTCGTGCCGACTTCGTGCCGAATCAGAAATCCGACAGGCGCCCGCGCAGCAGCTCGTCGGCGTCCCGCAACTGCTCGGGGCTGCCGATATCGAGCCAGGTCTCCGCGAAGACGAAGCCATAGACCGGCTCTCGCGAATAAAGCCAGGCGAGAAAGTTGCCGGGCTGGTCGGGCGAGTTCCCCTGCGCGAGATAGCGCTTGATCAGGGCTACATGGCTGCTCGCGTAGATGTAGGCGGCAGTCGCTATCAGGTCGCTCGCCGGTTGTTCGGGCTTCTCGACGAATTCTGTGATGCGCCCCTCCGGTGACAGCTCGACCACTCCGTAGGAGGAGACTCGCTCCGGGTCGGGGCAGTGCTGCACGGCAACACAGCTCACGGCCGCGCCCTGGTTGATCTCTCTGCGCGAGCGCCAGAACTCGACCTCGGCACCGAGAGAGAAGTCGAACAGGTTGTCACCGGCGACGACGAGCAGATCCTCGCTCCCGAGGCCGGCCCGCTCGATCACGAGCTGCATATCGGCGATCGCGCCCAGCCGCTCTTCGTTCGAGTGCGTACCGTCGTCGTGCACGAGCGGGCGCAGGCGACCCTCGCGAGCATGCCGCCCAGTGCTCGAAGTCGGCGGCGAAACGCGCGTTGGAGACGACGTGCAGCTCTGCAACCTCGACAACCTCGTCGATCTTGTCGCAGAGGTAGTCGATCATCGGCCGGCCGGCAAGCTCGAGCAGCGGCTTCGCCGTCTCGTCCGTCAGGGGCCGCAAACGGGTCGCATACCCGGCCGCTAGTACCAGTGCCTTCATCTCGCTAGATCCTACGCTCGGCTCCTGACACCGCCGGGCACGGGCCGGCTCAGGTGCCTTCGCTCCAGCTCGAGAGGTAGCGCTTCTGCTCCTCGGTCAGGACGTCGATCTCGACGCCCATCGTCTCCAACTTCAGGCGCGCGATCTCCTCGTCGATCGGGGTGGGCACGTCGTAGACCTTGTGCTCGAACTCGCCCTGATGCTGGATCACGTACTCGGACGCGAGCGCCTGGTTGGCAAACGACATGTCCATCACCATGGCCGGATGCCCTTCGGCGGCCGAGAGGTTGATCAGGCGCCCTTCGGCGAGCACGTAGACGCGGCGGCCGTCGGAGAGCTCGAACTCCTCGACGAACTTCGCGCCGTCGCGCGCTGCCGCGGGCTCGCTCCCTGATCGACGGTATATCGACCTCGACGTTGAAGTGGCCAGTGTTCGCGAGGATCGCTCCGTCGCGCATGCGCTCGGCATGCTCACCGGTGATCACGCTCTTGTCGCCGGTCGCCGTGATGAAGACCTGGCCGGTCTCGGCCGCGCGCTCCATCGTCATCACCTCGAAGCCGTCCATGACCGCCTCGAGCGCCTTCAGCGGGTCGATCTCGGTGACGATCACGTGGGCTCCCATGCCCTTGGCGCGCATGGCGACTCCGCGCCCGCACCAGCCGTAGCCGGCCACGACCACTCTGCGCCCGGCGAGCAGGACGTTGGTCGCGCGGATCACGCCGTCCAGGGTCGACTGGCCGGTGCCGTAGCGGTTGTCGAACAGGTGCTTGGTCAGCGCCTCGTTGACGGCGATGATCGGATAGGCGAGCCTGCCCCTCGCTCTTCGAGCGCCTTCAGCCTGATCACGCCGGTCGTCGTCTCCTCGGTACCGGCGATCACCTCGGAGAGCTGCTCGGGGCGCTTGCCGTGCAGGAAGCTGATCACGTCGGCGCCGTCGTCCATCGTCAGCTCGGGATGCGTGTCGCAGGCCGCCTCGATGTGGGCGTAGTAGGTGTCGTTGTCCTCGCCCTTGATCGCGTAGGTCGAGATCCCGTACTCGCCCACGAGCGCGGCGGCGACGTCGTCCTGAGTCGAGAGTGGATTGGAGGCGCAGAGCGCGACCGACGGCACCGCCGGCCTTGAGCGTGCGCATCAGGTTGGCGGTCTCGGTGGTGACGTGGAGACAGGCGGCGATGCGCTTCCCCTCCAGCGGGCGCTCGCGCTCGAAACGCTCGCGAATGGCCCTGAGTACCGGCATCTCCCGCTCCGCCCACTCGATCCTGCGCACCCCCTCGGCTGCCTGCCCGAGGTCCTTGACGTCATGGCCCACGCTGCTCAACTCGCTCCCCTTTTCCACTCGTGATTACGCTGTCTCGAAGCCCGCTCGAGCGCTACTCGGGCTCAGCGCTCTGAGGTGCCCTCTCGCCCGTAGAGATCTTCCAGCCGCACGACATCGTCCAGCTGCGTCGTGGAGACCTCGAACACGGTCGTGTCCTCGATCGCGCGCAAACGATGAACCGTTCCCGGCTTGAGGTGGAAGGCGACGCCCGGCCCGACGATCTCACGGTTGGTCACCGGATTTCCGGCCAGAGCCAGCTCGACCTCGGCGCGTCCCGACTGGAAGTACCAGGTTTCGTCTTTCTGATTGTGGAACTGCAGGCTGAGCGCGTTGCCGGCGCGAACGAAGAGGATCTTGCCCACGTACTGGTCGCTCTTGGCCCAGATTTGCTCCCAGCCCCACGGTTTCTCGATGCGCTCCTGCTCGAAGGTGAAGGCATCGAGACCTTCGAAGTTGGGTGAGGAAAGATTGGTCATGTCGGCACTCGTGTCCGGATCGGCGGGTTCCGGGCGCGCTCATCTTAGAGCCTATTCCGTCAGGAACGCACGGCAACGAGACGGCGGGCTCTGAGCCGAGCCCTCATCTCAGCCACTCGGGATGGGCTGCAACGTACTCGTCGGCGATTCGAAGCTGCTTGGGCGTATTGACGGTCAACCAGACCCCCTCGTAGCGGAAGGCATACAGGCGCCCCTCACGCGCCAGCTCGGGGAAGGTCGTGAGCTCGTGGTCGCCCTGCTCGGGAAAGCGCGCCAGCGCCTCCGGCTCGAGCACGTAGAGGCCCACGTTGACCCAGTGCGGTAGTCGCGGCGCCTGCTCGCTGAAGCCCGAGACGAATCCGTCCTCGCGCAACTCGACGAGACCGAAGGGCGAGACGAGCGGCGTAACGGTCACGGTCGCCGCCGCGCCCGAAGCCCTGTGCGCCTCGTAGAGCCGGGCCAGATCAACCTCGAGCAGCTCGTCGCCGTTCATGGCGAAGATCGTGCTCTGCTCGCTCAGCTTCGCCGCCGCGAAGCGGATGCCCCCGCCGCGCCCCAGCGGCTCCGGCTCCTCGACGACGACGATCTCGACACCCAGGCCCTCGAGCTCGGAGCTGAACTCCTCTCCTCTCCCCGCCGAGCAGGCGAGCAGAACGCGCTCGACCCCCGCGTCGCGCAGGTGGACGATCTGATGTGCGACCAGCGGACGCCCGCAAACCGACACCAGCGGCTTTGGTTTTCCCTTCGCCGCTTCACCGAGGCGCTCGGCCTTACCGCCAGCGAGGATGATCGCTTCGCGGGGTATCACTCCGGCTTCGGTTCGGAGGCGTCGGCGTCGCCGAGGGGCGGGCTGCAGCGTCCGGGCCGCCCCACGCATTCGTAAGCGAACCCCGCCGCGCTGACCTGATCGGGATCGAGGAGATTGCGACCGTCGACGATGAGCGGGTTGCGCATGGCCAGGCGCACCGGTTCAGAGGCGAGCTCGCGCAGCTCCTTCCACTCGGTGACGATGACGGCCGCATCCGCGCCCGTGACCGCCTCGAGCACGCTCTCGCAGAACTTCGCGCCGTGCAGATAGCTGTCGCGCTCGGCCATCGGGTCCCAGGCACGCACCTCGGCGCCTTCCGCCAGCAGTCGCGAGCCGAGCACGATCGAGGCGGCCTCGCGCATGTCGTTGGTGTCGGGCTTGAAGGTGAGGCCGAGAATGGCGATCGTCTTGCCCGCAAGGGTGCCGAGATGCTTCTCGAGCTTGCCGATCACGCGCCTCTTCTGCAGCTCGTTCACCTCGATCACGCTCGAGAGCAGCTGGAAGTGATAGCCGGAGTTGCCGGCGAGCTGCTTGAGCGCCGTGACATCCTTGGGGAAACAGCTCCCGCCGTAGCCGATTCCGGCGTGCAGGAAGTGCGGCCCGATACGGCGATCGAGGCCCATCCCCTCGGCGACCTGCTCGACGTCGGCGCCGGTCAGCTCGCAGACGTTGGCGATCTCGTTGATGAAACTTATCCGTGTCGCGAGAAAGGCGTTGGAGGCCAGCTTGATCATCTCGGCCGAGGGCACGTCGCTGTAGACGATCGGCGCCTCGATGCCCTTGTAGAGGTCTCCCACCCGCTCGCCGTCGGCGGGCTCGAAGGAGCCGATCACGACGCGGTCCGGGTGGACGAAGTCCTCGACCGCCCTGCCTTCGGCCAGAAACTCTGGATTCGAGGCGTAGCCGAAGTGCCCGAGCCCGCGCGCTGCGAGAGCCGCGCGCACCTTCTCGCCGGTGCCCGCGGGCACGGTGCTCTTCATGACCACGATCGCTCGCCGCTCGAGCGGCGGCAGCTCGTCGATGAGAGTCCAGACGGCCGAGAGGTCGGCGTCGCCGGAATAGGTCGGAGGCGTGCCGACGCAGACAAAGAGGAAGTCCGCCTCGTCGGTCACGTCCGCGATCTCGAGCGTATAGCTCATGCGCTCCCGGTTGCGCTCGAGCAGTTCCGCCAGGCCTGGCTCGTAGATCGGTACCTCGCCGGCCTCGAGCTTCTTTATTCGCTCGGGCACGACGTCGCGGACTATCACGCGATGGCCGAGATCGGCGAAGCAGGCGGCGGTAACCAACCCCACCCAGCCGGCGCCGATGATCCCGATTGTCTCGCCGTCAGAGTTCATGCGCGGCGAAGCTTACTCAAGCGCGAGCAGCGGCCGCACAACAAAACTGCTCAGCAGACGACGATCTTCGCGCTACCTGTGAATCCGACCGCCGGCCGGACGCAGGCCTTCGGCGATAGCCTTCATCGTCTCGTTCGAGAGCAGGTTGTCGAGTGTGTTGGTCACCCAGTAGGTAGCCCCGTTCTCACGCAGAACGACCATGTGCAGCTGACCGCTTTCGAAGTAGTAATCGAACGTGCGTCGACCGACGCGTTTCGTGAAGTGCGTATCGGCCAGTATCGGCGCGTCGCTGAAGGCGGTCTCCTCGATCGACCAGTACCCGTCGAGGTAGGCCGGCAGGTCGAAGGTCAGGCAAAGCGCCTTCTGCTTGGCGGCTATGCGATAGACGCGAAGCGGCGATTCAGAGGCCAAAGACGACGAGCTGGCGACCCGAGACGGCAATTCGAGCCGGAAATTGAAGCGAGGCTGGAGGACGCGCAGGGAACCGGCCGTCAGGCCCGGGTTGGTCGTGACCCTGGGCGGCTGCACAGGCTGCAGCTCGACCTTCGGAACGATCGGGGGCAGCGTGCCGTCGAAGGTCTGACCTAGCGCCGCCACCACCATCGCGCCGTTCGCCATGGCGGCGACCTTGGGCACCATCTTTTCCACCTTCGCAACGTTGAAGAACGTCGCCAGCTTGCTCGCCGCCGCCTTCGACTTGGCCTGAGCCGGGTCGTAGAAGACGATCGAGCGCCAGAGCGGCGCGCTGCTCGGGTAGTTGGCCGCGACGCCGCCGCTGGGCTGGACGACCTTGTAGCCGCGCTGGGAGAGGCCGAAGCTGGTATCGGTCGCAAGCCCTGCGGTGTCGCTACCGTTCAGGACGAGCACGGTTGTGTTCTCGGGTGGCGGCGCCGCTTCCGCCTGCGTCTTGGGATGGGCGACCTTGCTCTGGTCGGCCGCGCGCGTGTTGGCGCTCAGGTCCGGGTTGGTGAACTGCTCGACCGCGTTGGCGATGCTGTTCGGCGAGGCGAGCAGGTCGGTGCTGCCGTCGGTGGCGTTGGTGACGTTATCGATCTTGTCCTGAATCAGGCTGCTGCCCGACAGCCCGTGGACGACCTGGATATAGCCGAGCAGCGTTGAAAACGGAATCGAGCCACCTTTCTTGTTGCCGGTCTCGGTGTTCGCCACGATCGTATTGACGATGCTCGGATAGTCGGTGAACGACAGCTTCGAGAGCTGCTGGCGGAAGGAGCGAAGAAAGGCCTGCTGGCGGATGATCCGGTAGAGATCGGAGTCGCCGTGGCGGTAACGGGCATAGTCGAGCGCCTGCCCGCCGCGCAGGCGCTGGTAGCCGGGCTGGAGGTCGATCGACGCGTAGCCGGCACCCGGCGGGACGTAGTAACGGTGATCGACGTCGATCCAGACGCCGCCCATCTTGTTCACGATGTCCCTGAAGCCCCGGAAGTTCACCGCCACGTCGTAGTTGACGGGCAACCCGGTCAGCGCTTCGACGGTCAACAGAGCGCCTGTCAGACCGCAGTTCGCGTAAGCCGAGTTGATCTTGCCGGTGCCGAAGGGGACGCCCGGCTTGCAATAAAGCGGAACGCGCAGGTCGCGCGGGAAGGAGAGCAGCGAGATGCTCCGGCTGCCCTTGCGCGGATCGAGACGGACGAGCATCAGGGTGTCGGAGCGGCCGGGATCTCCGACCAGCCCCCGGCGTTTGTCATAGCCGGCGACGAGCGCGATCACCGGTTGGTTCGGAACCACAACCTTGAGGTACTTCTCGCTTTTCTTCGTGTCCTTCGTGTGAGCCGCCGTCTCGCCGATCTTCTCGTTCGCCCAGAGGTAGAGCCCGCCGGCGGCTCCGCCCGCGACAATGGCGAGGATGAGCGCCGTGTTGAGCAGGAAACGCCCGAAGCCACGCAGAACGCGCCAGCTCGCGACCGGCTGCTGGTAGTGGCTGATCCTGCTGGGCACCGGAGGACGCGAGGCAGCACGGCCGTTGCCCGCCATCTGCTCCCAGCGTCCGATCCTTCTCTTCAGCGTCGTCCGCATGCGAAAAAAGCGAAGCGCACGCCCGTGCACTCGCGGCCGTCAGCATAGCGACCTTCGCGGCCGGTCCGGAGAGGTTACCGACCCACGATTACCGATGACCGATGGACGCCAGCTGGTTCTCGGCGTGCCTGATCTTCTGCTCGATTCGCCAGCGATCGCCCTCGACTTCGCCCTGCTCCAGGCGTCCGAGCTCGGCCCTCGCTTGCTCGAGCTGGGCGGTCGCGCGCCCGGGATCGATCTCGCGCAGGTCGACTGCGTCGTCGACGAGGACGAGCGCCCGGTTCGAATGGACCTCGAAAAACCCCGGCCCGGTCGCCAGCTCGATCTTCTCGCCGCTGGGAAGATGAATGCGGGTCACGCCCGACTCGAGCAGCGCCTCCAGCGCGACATGCCGGGCCAGCACACCGATCTCGCCCGCCTCCCCCGGCACGACGAGCATCTCGACGTCGCCGTCGAAGACAGCCCGCTCCGGTGTCACCACCGAGACACTGAATGGGTTGTGCTCGGTCATGAGCGCTAAACGGTGGCGGCGGCCGGCGCCTGCTTACGCTCGACCTCTGCCTTCTCGAACACCTGGTCGATCGTGCCGGTGAGCATGAAGGCTTGCTCCGGCAGCTCGTCGCACTCGCCGTCGATGATCGCGCGGAAGCCGGCGATAGTGTCGCCGACCTTGACGTACTCGCCGGGGATACCGGTGAAGACCTCGGCAACGAAGTTCGGTTGCGAGAGGAAGCGCTCGACGCGGCGGGCGCGCTGCACAATCAGACGGTCTTCGTCGGAGAGCTCGTCGATGCCGAGGATGGCGATGATGTCCTGCAAGTCCTTGTAGCGCTGGAGAATCCGCTGCACCTCGGTGGCGGTTCGGTAGTGCTCGGCCGAGACGATCCCCGGTTGCAGGGCACGAGAGGTCGAGTCGAGCGGGTCGACGGCCGGGTAGATGCCTTTCTCGGCGATCGAGCGAGCCAGCACCGTGGTCGCGTCGAGGTGGGCAAAGGTGTTCGCGGGCGCCGGGTCGGTGAGGTCGTCGGCGGGAACGTAGATCGCCTGCACCGAGGTGATCGAGCCGCTGCGGGTGGAGGTGATGCGCTCCTGCAGCTGCCCCATCTCGGTGGCCAACGTCGGCTGGTAACCGACGGCGCTGGGCATGCGGCCCAGCAGCGCCGAAACCTCGGAGCCCGCCTGGACGAAGCGGAAGATGTTGTCGATGAAGAGCAGCACGTCCTGGCCCTGCTCGCGGAAGTACTCCGAGACCGTCAGCGCGGACAGGGCAACGCGCAGCCTCGCTCCGGGCGGCTCGTTCATCTGCCCGTAGACCAGCGCGACCTTGTCGATCACGCCCGACTCGTTCATCTCCAGCCAGAGGTCGTTGCCCTCGCGCGTGCGCTCGCCGACGCCCGCGAAGACCGAGACGCCGCCGTGCTGCTTGGCGATGTTGTGGATCAGTTCCTCGATCAGCACCGTCTTGCCGACGCCGGCACCGCCGAAGAAGCCGATCTTGCCGCCCTTGATGTATGGCGTGAGCAGGTCGATGACCTTGATGCCCGTCTCGAAGATCTCAAGCTTGGGCGAGAGATCGCGGAAAGACGGCGGATCGCGGTGGATCGGCCAGCGCTCCATGTTCGCAGGCGGCTCGCCGCGCTCGTCGATCGCCTGCCCGAGCACGTTCCAGAGCCGTCCCAGAGTCTCCTGGCCGACGGGAACGGTGATCGAGCTGCCGGTGTCGCTCACGACCGCGCCGCGCGCGAGCCCGTCGGTCGATTCCATGGCGACCGCCCGCACGCGGTCGTCACCCAGGTGCTGCTGCACCTCGGCGGTGAGCTTGCGGGCCACTTCACCCTCACTCAACGGCGCGATGTCGATCTCCAGCGCGTTGTAGATCGCCGGCAGATGACCGCTGAAGGCCACGTCGATCACGACGCCCTTGACCTCGACCACTCTCCCGGTGTTGCGCGCGTCTTTCGTTGGCTCGGTCATCTCTCTCCTACGACGAGGTGAAACTGACGGAACAGGCGGGCAGTGCTCATGCGGGCACCGGGCGCCAGTCTAGCCAACGCCTTTGCCCGGCGAACGGTCGGTCCGCGAACGGGCGTGCTCGCGCTCGAGAGTGCGGTCGATTCGCGCACTGCAGGCCGCCTGTCTTGCTACGGCGCCTGGACGGCCGTATACGCGGGCAGCTGCTGTTGGGGCGATATCGCGTAAGTGACCGGTGACGGCGTCGGCGTGTTCGATACCGTCAGCGCCGGAGTCGTGTCGCCGTAGCTGGTGCCGACCGATCCCTGGAGTGCCACCAGCCCGAGCGAGGCAACGATCACCGCCGCAGCGGCGGGGAGGCTGTTACGGGCAACCCGGCGCCGCCAGGGCAGGTGTGGGAGCAAGAAGAAAGAGGGAGCCTCGGGCGGAAGAGTCCTGAGCGTCAGCGTGATCGTCTCGAGGCTTACGCCCTTGCGCCTGCAATCCGGACAGTAGAGGAGATGGCGCTCCAGCTTGCGGCGATCCAAGGGGGTCAGCTCCTGATCGAGCGAGAGCGAGAGCAAGCCCAGCGTATCCGCGCAGACACGATCTCCACTCATCGGGCTCACGTCGAATTAGGACGGTCGCCTCGGCCAATTGTTAGAGAAAGGTAAGAAAAGCCTTTCCGACGTACCGCGAGAGATAGCCGTGAGGTGCGTCTCGGGACTTATAGCCTGTCCCGCCAGGCCCCCACGCCCAAGGCTCTTATCGCGTCATCAGGCGTTCGAGCGGAAGAAACTCTCAGCGCGCTGCGCGCTCCTCGCGCAACCAGGCCAGCGCCTCGTCGGTCGTGGCGAACACGCGTATGCGGAGCGGCAGCACATCCTCGGCGTAGGCTTCGAACATCCGCCCGAGCCCGAAGCTCAGAGGTGTGCCGGCCACGATCGCGCAGAGCCCGCCACCGACGACAGCGGTCTCGGAAAGGCGGTGGCTCACGAGATTCTCGATGTCGTGCTGGGAAAGATCGCTCGTGTCCAGCTCGCTGTGGTCACTCAGAATGCTCATTCCCGTCCGCCAGCGCGGATCCGAGGTCATGGCGTCCAGGTACGCGTCGAAGCCTTCAAGCGTGGCGCGCCCGGACGTCTTGACCACGACGATCTGCTCGTCGTCGATAAACGAGATCTCGAAGTCCACCACTAAAGTCTGCCGGTTCGAGGACTTTCTGTGACGCACACCGCTTGGCCGCCGCGACTGAGATGCGCGGCTCAACCCGCACTCGTCCCCAACCTCAACCCGAACCCCGCCCAAGCGATCGGCCAAACAAGCACGCACCTCGGCCGCGCGATGAACAAGCGCCAAAGACGCGCTCAACGCCTTGTTCGTCCCGCCGTCGGAAATCACAGATTTCCGACGGACCTAAAGGGCGTCGGCGCCGGCGACGACCTCGAGGATCTCCTGCGTGATCGCCGCCTGGCGGGCGCGGTTCATGATCAGCGTCAGAAGCTCGATCAACTCCTCGGCGTTCTTGCTGGCGTTTCGCATCGCGCTCATACGGGCGCCGTGCTCCGAGGCGGCCGACTCCAGCAGCGCTCGGAAGACTTCGGTCTCCAGGTAGGCCGGAATGAGCCGCCCCAGGATGACCTCCGGATCGGGCTCGTAGAGCACCTCTCCGCGCACCGGCGGCGGCATCGATCCCTCGTCGAAGCCCTCCAGAACCTGCTTGGGGAGCGGCAGGATCTCCTGCTCGACGACGGTCTGCACGATCGGCGTGACAAAGCGGTTGTAGACGAGCAGCACTGCATCGACCTGGGCGGTCGCGTAGAGCTCGCCCAGGTGGTGTGCCACGGCCTGGGCTTCCGCGAACTCCGGCCGGTCGCTGAAGCCGCTCCAGTCCATGTCGATCTCACGCTTGCGGAAGCGAAGCGAGGAGCGGCCGCGCTTGCCCGAGACGAGCCACCTGACCGCTATCCCCTGGGCCTGCAGGTCGTGCTCGAGCGCGAACGACCTACGTAGCACCTGAGCGTTGAAGGCACCGGCCAGCCCGCGGTCGCCGGTCAGCGGCACGAGCGCGACCGCGCGCGTCTCACGATCCTCGAGCAGGGGCAGCCCGTGCAGAGTTCCCAGCGCCTGCGCCGTGCTGGTGATCAGCTCGAGCATGCGGTTCGCGTAGGGACGCATGGCCACTATCCGTTGCTGCGAGCGCCTGAGCTTGGCGGCCGAGACGAGCTCCATCGCCTTGGTGATCTTGTGTGTCGAGCGAACGGAGCGGATACGTCGCTTGATGTCCTGCTGGGAGGCCATGACGTCGCTGGCCTAGAAGACCAGGCCCGATTCCTCCTCGACGTTGAAGACCTGCTCGAACCTCCGCAGCTCGACGTCGAGGCGGGCGGCAAGCTCGTCGGTGAGATCGTTCGTCTCGCGAATCTCCTTCAGGATCGTTCCCTCGCTCCGCAGCTGCTCGCGCATCTCCTCCTGGAAGCGCGGCACCTGGCTGGGCGGGACGCTGTCGAGAAAGCCGTGGATGCCGGCGTAGATGGCCACCACCTGCTCCTCCATCGGCCAGGGCTCGTACTGGGGCTGGTTGAGCGTCGCCACCATGCGCGCGCCCCGGGCCAGCGTCTGCACGGTCGCCGGGTCGAGCTCGGAGCCGAACTGGGCGAAGGCTTCCAGCTCGCGGAAGGAGGCGAGGTCGAGGCGCAGGCGCCCGGCCACCTTCTTCATCGCCTTGGTCTGCGCGTTCGAGCCCACGCGAGAGACCGAGATGCCGACGTTGATGGCCGGGCGGATGCCCGAGTAGAAGAGGTCGGACTCGAGGAAGATCTGACCGTCGGTGATCGAGATGACGTTGGTCGGGATGTAGGCCGAGACGTCGCCGGCCTGCGTCTCGATCACCGGCAGCGCCGTCAACGAGCCGCCGCCGAGCTCGTCGGAGAGCTTGCAGGCGCGCTCCAGCAGCCGCGAGTGCAGGTAGAAGACGTCGCCGGGGAAGGCTTCGCGGCCGGGCGGGCGGCGGAGCAAGAGCGAAAGCTGGCGATAGGCATCGGCGTGCTTGGAGAGGTCGTCGTAGATGCAGAGCGCGTGCCGGCCGGAGTAGAGGAAGTGCTCGCCCAGGGCGCAGCCGGCGAAAGGCGCCATCCACTTGATCGGGGCGGCCTCGTGGGCGGCGGCGCTGACGATGACCGTGTACTCCATGGCGCCGGCTTCCTTCAGGCGCTCGTAAACCTGGGCGACGGTCGAGGCCTTTTGCCCGATCGCCACGTAGATGCAGATCATGTCCTTGCCGGCCTGGTTGAGGATCGTGTCGACCAGCAGCGCAGTCTTGCCGGTGCCGCGGTCGCCGATGATCAGCTCGCGCTGGCCGCGCCCGATCGGGATCATCGCGTCGACCGCCTTGATTCCGGTCTGCAGCGGCTCCTTCACCGGCTGGCGCGCGATCACGCCGGGCGCCTTCAGCTCCAGCGGGCGGCGCTCGTCCGCGTTGATCGAGCCCGCTCCGTCGAGCGGGTTGCCGAGCGGGTCGACGACACGCCCGAGCATCGCGTCGCCGACCTGGACGCTGGCGACGCGGCCTGTCCGGCGCACGCTCGAGCCCTCGGAGAGCTTCTGCCACTCACCGATGAGCGCCACGCCGACGTTGTCCTCTTCGAGGTTGAAGGCGAGGCCGACAACCCCGAACTCGAACTCCAGCATCTCGAGCGCGACGCAGCTTTCCAGGCCGTGCACTCGCGCGATACCGTCCGCAACCTGCAGCACGGTGCCGGTCTCGGAGAGATCGGTCTCGATCTCGAACTGCTCGATCCTCTGCCTGAGGATGGTGGTGATCTCTTCAGGACGCAGCTTCACGGCTTTCCTCAGCTCCTTGTCTCGACAAGCTCGGTACGAAGTTTTTCGATACGGCCGCGGACGCTGGCGTCCAGACGAAGCGAGCCCGCCTGAATCACCAGCCCGCCGAGCAGCGACGGGTCGACGTGGCGGCGCGCCTCGACCGGACGTCCGGTCGCGGCCTCGATCCTGGACACGAGCGAGCGCGCCTCCTCCTCGCTCAGCTCCTGCGCCGTCGTCACGACCACGCGCAAGCGCTTTTCGCCGGCGGCCACCAGCGCCTCGAACTCGCGCACTATCTCGCCGAGCGCGGAGATGCGCTCCTTCTCGGCCAGCAGGCGCAGGAAGTTCCGCACCAGCGGCTGAGCGCCCGCGAGCAGATCGTCGAGCAGCGCGACCTTGGAGGCCGAGTCGAGCTCGGGGTTGGCGAGCACCGTCGCCAGCTCCGGTACCTTGCGCTCGGCCTCGAGGAAGTCGTTCAGGCCTGCGCCGACCTCGACCAGGCGTTCCTTGTCGAGCGCGGCGTCGTAGAGGGCCTGCGCGTACTTTCGCTCGGCGATGCCCACTAGCGGCCCCCGCCCTTCCGACTGGTGTTCGCGGCGACCGGCACTAGTTCCGGCTCTCCTCCAGGGCCGAGAAGTCGAGCTCCTCGACGGCGCTGTCGATCAGGCGGCGCTGATCGTCGCCTGTGAGCAGCTTGCCGGTCACCTTGGCGGTGGTGATCAGCGTCAACTCGGCGATCTCGTTCTTGATCTGGTCGAGCGCGCGCTGCGTCTCGGCCGAGATCTGGCGCTCGGTCTCGGCCAGGCGACGGGCGCGATCGGCGTCGACCTCGACGCGCGTTCGCTCGCGCAGCGAGTCCGCGACCTTGCGCGCGTCCTCGAGGATCTGCTCGGCCTGGGTGCGGGCCTCGACCAGCATTTCCCGGTGCTCCTCGAGCAGCTTGGTCGCCTCGTCACGGGAGGCCTCGGCCTGTTTGATCGAATGGGCGATCTGCTCGCGGCGCTGGTCGATCATCTTCTGGATCGGCCCGAAGGCGAAGCGCTTGAGGATCCAGAAGGTGAGCAGGAAGAAAACAACCGTCCAGATCATCAGGCCCGGGATGACCTTCGTCAGCGGGCTCGAGCTGGCGACTATGGGAGCTACGTAGACCATTACTTGACGAGGACGAAGCCCAGGAAGCCGCCGATCAGGCCGTAGAAGACGACGGCCTCGGTGAGCGCGAAGCCGAGCCACATGATTCCCTGCAGCTCGCCGCGCAGCTCGGGCTGGCGGGCGACCGACTGGATCATCGAGCCGAAGACGACGCCGATGCCGACGCCGGCTCCGAGCGAGCCCAGCCCCATGCCGAGGCCGAAGCCGAGCGCCTGGGCGGCCTTGACGACTGAGCCCGAAGTAGCAGCTAAGACTGTTGAGAGCACGGATTCCTCCTTAGTGGGACGGCTCGATTGCCGAGCCGATGTAAATGGCGGTGAGGATGGAGAAGATGAAGGCCTGGATCGTGACCACGATCCCGACCTCGAAGATATAGAAGGCGATGCCGATCACCAGCGAGAAGGGGGCGACGATGTAGGCGGTGGCGCCGCTGAGGATGAAGAGCAGGCCGATCGAGATCAGGATCAGCATGTGCCCGGCGAGCATGTTGGCGTAGAGACGGACACTCAGGCTGACGACGCGGAAGAGGTGTGAGATCGTCTCGAGCACGACCATCACCGGCACCATCGGCTTCGGTACGCCCGCCGGGACGAGGCTCTTCACGTATTTGGGCCCGTTCCAGTGGAAGCCCTCGATGTGAGTGAAGACCACGCTCATCAGCGCCAGCACGAGCGTGACCGACAGTTGCGAGGTGACCGCATAGACGCCCCAGGTGGGCAGCGCGACGCCGCCCAGGTGAAACCTCTGGTCACTGAGCGGCAGCGGAATGAAGCCGATCAGGTTGAGCGTGAAGATGAAGAGGAAGAGCGAGGCGACGTAGGGGAACCAGCGCCCGATCGCCTTGGTCGGCAGGCCCTGCTCGGCGATCTGGGTCTGGGTCAGCTCGTAGATCGCCTCGCCGACGGTCTGGCGCTTGCCCGGTAGCAGCGCGAGCCGGCTGCGCATCAGGAAGATGCCGAGAAGGATCGTCACCAGCGAGCCCAGCGCCAGGTAGGCGACCGCCTTGTTGATCGAGAGGTCGAGCGGGCCGAGGTGGATCGGCACCCAGGCCTTGAGCGTGAACTCCTGCTCGGCATCGAACGTCTGCGGCGTATGCGTCGTCAACGCGTAGATCGCCGCGACCAGCACGAGCCCGAGCACGAGCAGGATCGGCCGCGCCTTCTTCACAGCGGCTCGTTCCCGAAGTAGGAGATGAGCGAGACGCCGAGCTCGAAGGTGTAGGCGAGCGCGAAGACGGCGATCAGCGGCAGCACGAGGTCACGGTTCGCCTCGACCACGACCGCCAGCACTATCGCGACGGCAAAGAGGCGGAACATGCGCACGAGACCGGCCAGGCCGGCGGCCCGGAGACTGGCTCCACTAGAAGCAAGTCGCATCGCGACGAGGTTGAGAGCCTCCACTCCGGCCCAGAGGGCAGCCGCCAGCGCCCAGGCGACGATCGGCCAGCCGGCGATCAGAAAGAAGGGCAGAGCCAGGACGAGCACGAGCAGCGCGGCGAGCGCGGGCAGCTTACGGCTCGGCAGCGGGCGCGCGGCTGTGACCTGGCTTGGCGCTCGTGGGCTCAGCTGAAGTACTCCCGGTAACGTCGGTAGACAGCGAATATGCCCGCGGGAATGCCTGCGGCCGTTCCGACCGCCGCTCCAACCCCGACACTGCCCAGCGCCCAGCCGACAAGCGCGCCGATTCCCGCCAGTATCACGGTCGTCGCAACAAGGAGTCCGCCGGCCCCTGCGGGCTCGAACGACGGGCGCGGTGAAGGCTCCATGCAGGCGCCGAGGATACCAGCGCTAGAGCGCGGGTGAACGCCGGATCACGCGCTTTAGCGGTGTGATTTCGCTGATCGGGCGCTTGGGCCGAGAATCGCCTTTATCCGCCGGACGGTGCGCGGCTCCAGCGATCGCCCGAGATTGGCCGGAAGCTCCGCCTGCTGTCCCGACGGCGCCGCTTGCTTGGCGCGCCGGTCCGGCCTGACCGCGACTCAGCGGTGGGTCGCCTTCCAGGTGCCCTGTTCTTGGCAGGAATAGAGGGAGGAGCCCTTATTGGTGTCGTACGAGATCTGGAAGTGGCCGCTGGCGGACGTGCTAGTCACTCGCCCATCGGCCGTGGCGTGCGTGTACTGGACGTTCGGCCATCGGTACTCGCCCTTGAATGTCCCGGTGTGGCTGAGCTTCATCGCTGGCGGGGTTATGTGGTGAAGAACCGGATCCAAGTAGCCGTTCATTGCCGCAGCCGAAACGCATTGGGCGTGAACGCCCGCGGTGAACCCTTCGACCTTGCCACCGGCGACCTTGAACGCGACCGTGAGACCATGCGATGTCTTTCCCTGGTAGCTCCCGTTGGGTACCGAAGGCGCAGAGGAAGCCATCGTCGCTAACGCCCCGAATCCAAGCGAGCATGCCACCATTACCGTGGCCACGCGAGCCCTCCGACCTCCGATCCGAGCGTCGCACTTCGGCATCGTGACCCCTTTCTCAGAACGCGTCGAACCGCTTTCGCATCGTAACAGGACAGCGCGAGCCGTACGTGCGAAGCGGGCCGCAACCCTATCTCGGCAAACGACCTGCTCGGAATACCAAACGATCGCTCAAGGTGTCAGCTTCGGAGCGCTTCCGCTGCGATTTCGCTTATTTGGCGCTCGGGCCGAGAATCGCCTTCAGCTGCCGGACGCTGCGCGGCTCCGGCGAGCGCTCGAGTTTGGCCGGAGGCTCCTTGCCGGCCCAGACCAGCTCTAGCCGGCAGCTGGCCGTAATCAGATAGATGCCGGGACGGAAGACGCCCGTGCCGCAGGCCGGCTTGGTAGGGATGAAGACGATCGCACGGCCGTCGGTCGTCCAGCCGTAGGCCATCGTGTTCGGGCTCTTCAGCCAGTCGCTCTCGCCCGTGACCGGGGTGGGCTTGCCGCCGCCGAGCGAGACGAAGAAAGCTGTCGGAGCCTCGCAGTCGCCCCTCCACTGGGCGAGGAAGCGCGTGCCGTCCGGAGAGAGCGCCGCCCAGTACCAGTGCCCCGTAGCGGCCGCCGTACTTGGACGTGGGAGTCGGCGCCGGGCCGAGCGAGCGGCAGCATCGTCTTCTCTCCTCCTCGAACGCGGAGGAAGTGCCGTGCTGGTTCCCGACCGGCCGCCGGCAGAGCAGGTACGAGGCCGAGCCGTGGCTGCCGGCCGCCTGGCAGTCCTTAGCACGCCACTTTGCGGCGCTGGAATCGGGAACCGCCTTCGCCGCCTTTTTCGCGCTCGAGCCGCCGCAGCCGGAAAGAACAGAGAGCACGACGGCGACTGTCAGTGCGAGACGAAAGATCGAACCGAGATTGGTTCGCGGCGGCATCTCACGGTGACTGTAGTAGACCGCCGCAACCGGCTCAAGCAGAGCGACGTTCCTGCTCGGCCGCCCTTCTTCGCCGCCGGGTACGCGGACTTTCGACCTTGACGATCTCCAGCACGTAGACGATGTAGGCGGATGCGCCGAGAACGGCGAGCCCGATCAGCGCATCGACGATGGTCGGCCAGAGCTGCCAGCGGCCGTGCGCGTGCGGTGCCAGGAAGCGGGTGGCAAGCGCGGCGCCGGCCAGCGTCACGCACCAGGCGTACATCGTCAACACGGCCTGGCGCTGGCTGAAGCCGCGATCGATGAAGCGATGGTGGAGATGGAAGCGGTCGGCGGAGTAGATCGGCTTGCCGTGCTTGATCCGCTTGGCCACGACGAACGAGGTGTCGATGATCGGGATCGCGAGCACGATCAGCGGAAAGGCCAGCGCGACGGCCGCGGCCGTCTTGAACAAGCCCTGGACGGAGATCGCCGCAAGCACGAAACCAAGCAGAAGCGCTCCCGAGTCGCCCATGAAGATCCGCGCCGGGTAGAAGTTGTGGCGCAGGAAGCCGAGCGCCGCCCCGAACACGATCGCCGACAGGATCGCCGGCTGGGCGCGGTCGAGCGAGAGCGCGATCAGCGAGAAGGTGAGAGCCGAGATCGCGCAGACCCCGGCGGCGAGCCCGTCCAGCCCGTCCAGGAAGTTGACCATGTTCATGATCGCCACGATCCAGATGATCGTGAGCGAGATCCCGACCCACTCCGGCAGCGCCCCCACGCCGAGGACGGGAACGGTGAAGTGATCGATGTAGACGCCGAGCCCGGCCGTGACCCCGGCGGCCAGCGTCTGTCCGCTCAGCTTCTGCCACCAGACGAGACTGCGGGCGTCGTCGATCGCCCCGACCACGGTCGCAATCGCCGCGCCGATCAGGATCGCCCGCTGAGGCTTGGAGAGATCGAGAAAGGCGAGCGAGGGAACGAAGATCGCGAAGAAGAGCGCGATCCCGCCCAGCCTCGGGATCGGCAGCTCGTTCAGGCGTCGCCCGCCGGGCTCGTCCACCACGCCGGCACGCCGCGCCAGCGAGCCGATCGCCGGAGTCAGGAGAAGAACGATGAGCAGCGCGAGCGCAAAGCCGAAGACGACCTCGCGGGGCATGTCCAAGACGGCGAGCGGGAGCGAGAGAGATAGGCATCGCTACTCGGCGCCGATACTAACTCTCGTGCGAGCAGTAACCACGAAAGCCCGGATAGAGCGGGTGCTTCTCGCAGAGGTCGGCGGAGCGCGCGGCGAGCACGGCTATATCGGCGCTCTTGTCCAGAGCGCTGCAGATGATCGAGGCGATCTCGGCCATGTCCTCTTCCTCGAAGCCGCGCATCGTGACGGCGGGCGAGCCCAGCCTCAGGCCCGAGGTCACCGTCGGCGGGCGCTCGTCGAACGGGATCCCGTTCTTGTTCACGGTCACTCCCACCTCGTGCAGCCGGTCCTCGGCGTCCTTGCCCGTCCAGTCGGTCGAGCGCAGGTCGACGAGCATCAGGTGGGTGTCGGTGCCTCCGGTGATGATGTCGATACTGTGCGCGACGAGCTCGGCCGCGAGCCGGTCGGCGTTGGCGCGCACCTGGCGCTGATAGACCTTGAAGGGCTCCGAGGCTGCGATCTTGAAGCAGGTCGCCTTGGCGGCGATCGTGTGCAGCAGCGGGCCGCCCTGCAGCCCGGGGAAGATGCCGCGGTCGACCGCCTGCGCGTGCTCGGCCTTGCAGAGGATGAAGCCGGCACGCGGGCCGGCCAGCGTCTTGTGCGTGGTCGAGGTGACGAAGTCGCAGTAGGGCACGGGGTTGGGATGCAGGCCGGCGGCGACGAGCCCGGCGAAGTGGGCCATGTCGCACATCAGGAGCGCCCCCACCTCGTCGGCGATCTCACGGAACTTGTCGGCCTCGACGATGCGCGGATAGGCCGAGCCGCCGCAGATGATCAGCTTCGGCCTGTGCTCGAGTGCCAGCGCCCGCACCTCGTCGAAGTCGATCCGGTAGTCGTCGCGGCTGACCCCGTAGGAGACGATGTTGAAGAGCTTGCCGGAGATGTTCACCTTGAGCCCGTGCGAGAGATGGCCGCCGTGGGCGAGCGAGAGCGAGAGGATCGTGTCGCCGACCTGGAGGGCGCCGAGATAGACGGCGGTGTTGGCCATCGCGCCGGCGTGCGCCTGCACGTTTGCGTGCTCGGCGCCGAACAGCGCCTTGACGCGGTCGATCGCCAGCTGCTCGATCTCGTCCACGACCTCGCAGCCGCCGTAGTAGCGCTTGCCCGGATAGCCCTCGGCGTACTTGTTGGTCGGCGTCGAGCCCATCGCCTCGAGCACGCCCGGCCAGGTGAAGTTCTCCGAGGCGATCAGCTCGATCGTCCCGCGCTGGCGCTCGAGCTCGCGCTCGAGCAGGGCGGCGATGTCGGGATCGACCTCGCTCAGACCGGCCGATCGAAACTCGTCAAGGCTCTCGGCTGCCATCTTGCTGCTCCTCTCGCTCGATCCGGGCCGGAGAGACCATCGTAGCGAGGCGGGTGGACCAGACGGACAGGCCCCGTAACCGCCGAGCTCGCCCGGCGCCGGCGTACGAGATCGCGGCTACGGAACGGTGATCGAGAGGATGCGCCCGCGAAGAACGCCGCCCATGGTCACGTCCTCGGCCCAGGCTACGCGCGTACCTTCGATCGAGAGACCGATCGGTGTGGCCGCGGCAGTTGCCAACGTCGTGACCGGGCCCGCCGCGACGGGGACGGTTCGAATCGATTTGCCGACCCGGAAGACGGCCCGCGTGTTGCTGGTCGAGAGCGCCGTCGCCTTGGCCGGCATCGCCACTGTTCGCACCAGGGCTCCCGCGGGTGTGCGGAACTCGATCTGCCTTCCGCCAGCTGTGAATTCGAGCACGGCGACTACGGAGGGCGCGAAGGCGAGAGCGAGCGGCGTTCCCGAGGGCGAGAAAGCGCCGACCGCGGCTCCGCTGACGGCGTCCTTGACGACCACGCTGGCCGGAGCAGCAGGGCCGATCGTCCCGTTGGTGGATGCCGTGGCGGCAACGACGGCCGCGAAACGGTGACCGGCTGCTGCGAGCATGAGAGGCGCGGGCGCACCCGGAATCGCGACCTTGGAGCTACCGGCTACCCGTTCGACACGTCCACCCGAGATCACGGCGGTGCAGGTTCCATTGATGTCACAGTCCGCCGGCCCCGTGAGCCCGACCGTAGCGACCCCGTATACGAGCGTCGAGGAGTCACCGGCGATCCCGCCGAGATGGTCGCCGTCACCGAGACCGTTGTCGAACACGAGCTCTTCGAGCTTGGCGTCCCGGGTGCCGGTGTACGACGCTGTGACGAGGTCCACATAGGTCGAATTGCCGGAATCCCAGAGGGTCCACAAGGCCTGCTTGCCGGCGAGAGCGAGGAAGGTCGTATGAGCGGGATCAAACCCGGTGTCGCTGTGGCACGTCGGCCCGGCGGGCTTGCTGACGAGCTTCGCCTTTTTCTGGCTGAGCACCCGTATCCAGACCTGCCAGGGGCATTTCTCATGGTTGTTGATGCTCGCCCAGGCGAGCTGACCTCCATCCTGGGCGAAGGCCTCGATCGGGCCCTTTGTCCGGACGAGCCTGGTCGGGCCCGTCTGGCTGCGTGAGTAGGCCGCCCCGGAGCCGGCGAGGAGTAGTGCGACGGCAAGTAAGCAGGACGCCTTGACCACTTTGCCGATTATTACGTGGTTACCGGTCGGCTCAAAACACCGGCATCGAGATGGCGGCCCGAGGATCATCGTCTGCCACTAGTGAAAGCTGTGAATCCCGGGCAGCGAGCCGTGCACATCGGCGCCCGCAGACAACCGGCGCGCCAGCGGAACCAGGCTCTTCAGCTCCTCGGCGATGACGTTGATGGTGCCGCCGGAGCGCTGCAGGCGGCCGCGGGCGAGCAGGATCGGCTCGTCGCGGACGAGGGCGCGGTTCTGGGCGTAGAGGGGTGGCATCACGATCACGTTCAGCTGCCCCGTCTCGTCCTCGAGCAGCAGGAAGGTGACGCCGTTCGCCGTCGGCGGGCGCTGGCGGGCGACGACCAGCCCGGCCACGGTGACGCGGGAGCCCGATCGCGCAACGGGGAGATCGAGCGAGGAGAGTGTGCCCGGCGGAAGCTCGGGGCGGAGCAGGGCGAGCGGGTGGACGCCGGTCGATAGGCCGGTCGAGCGGTAGTCGGCGAGCATTCGCTCCCAGACGGACTGCTCGGGCAAGCTGGGCGTGGCCACGGTCGGGGAAAGGGGCAGGGCGAGCTGGCGCTCCTTCCCGCCCGAGCCCGGGACGCTTTTGTCGCGCGGCGCCAGGCCGAGTTGCCAGAGCAGCGTCCGCCGCGGCCGGCCGAACGAGTCGCAGGCGCCCGCCGCCACCAGCGCGGAGAGCGTCCTCTCGTCCAGGCCGCTTCGCTGCGCCAGCTGGCAGACGTCCGCGAAGGCTCCTCCCCGCTCCCGCTCCGCCACCAGCGCCTTCGCGCCCTCGGCGCCGAGCGCGCGCACGAGCAGGAGCCCGATCCGCACCGCCCCATCCTCGACCCGGCTGGTGGCGGCGCTCGCGTTCACGTCCACCGGCAGCACGGTCAGGCCGCGGCGCTGCGCATCCCGCACCAGCGCCGCCGGCGGGTAGAAGCCCATCGGCTGCGCGTTCAGCAGCGAGGCCAGATACTCGCCCGGGTAGTAGTGGCGCAGCCAGGCCGACTGGTAGCCGAGCAGCGCAAAGGCCGCCGCGTGCGACTTGGGGAAGCCGAAGCCCGAGAAGCTGGCCAGCTTGTCGTAGACCCGGTCGGCCGTCTCGCGCCCGACTCCCTTGGCGGCGGCGCCGGCGATGAAGCGCTCGCGGTAGGCCTCGAGCGCCTCGGCGCTGCGCTTGCGGCTCATCGCCCGGCGCAGCCCCTCCGCCTCGCCCACGCTGAAGCCGGCCAGCGCCATCGCCACCTCCAGCACCTGATCCTGGAAGACGACCACCCCGAGCGTCTCGCGCAAGGGCTCTGCCAGCAGCGGATGATCGAGCGGCGGCTGGAAGGACGGGTCGGCGCGCAGGCGGCGGCGGTTCTCGACATAGGGATGGATGGCCTTGCCCTGGATCGGGCCGGGGCGCACCAGCGCCACCTGCACGGTCAGGTCGTCGAGGTTGGCGGGCAGCGTCTGGGGCAGGCTCTGCATCTGCGCCCGGCTCTCGATCTGGAAGGAGCCGACGGTGTCGGCGCGCTGAATCTCGCCGTAGATGAGCGGGTCGTCGAGCGGGATGCGCGAGAGGTCGATCGGCTCGCCGTGCAGGCGCGCGATCTCCTCCACGCAGGACTCGACCGCCGAGAGCATGCCCAGCCCGAGCAGATCGATCTTGAGGAAGCCGGCATCGGCGCAGGAGTCCTTGTCCCACTGGCAGATCTGGCGCCCGCGCATCGCCGCCGGCATCACCGGCACCAGCTCGACGAGCGGCCGCGAGGAGATGACCATTCCGCCCGGGTGCTGGGAGACGTGGCGGGGCAGGCGCGCGATCTCGGCGGTCAGGGCCGCGAAGGCGCGCCAGCGGCGCGAGCCGAGCTTTATCTTGGCGTCGGGCAGCCGCTTCAGCTCCTCTCCCACCTCGCGCGCGTCCCACGTGTCCGACAGGCGCGCCAGCCGCTCCAACTCGCCGAAGGGCAGCCCCAGCGCCTTGCCGACGTCGCGGATCGCACCGCGCGAGCGATAGCTGGAGAAGCTGGCCACCAGCGCCGCGTGCTCTTTCCCGTAGCGCTCGACGATGCGCACGATCAGCTGCTCGCGAATGTCGCGCGGGAAGTCGAGATCGATGTCGGGGACGCCGGCCATCTCGCGGTTGAGGAAGCGCCCGAGCGAGAGCCCCGCGGCGACCGGGTCGACGTGCGAGAGCCCGGTCAGGTAGCAGACGATCGAGCCGACCGAGCTGCCGCGCCCGCGCCCCGGCGGCAAGATGCTGCGCGGCGAGCCCGTCCCGCGCACCTTCACCGCCACCTCCCGCGCCAGCTCGAGCACCTCGTGATGCAGGCAGAAGAATCCGGCCAGCCCCAGCTCCTCGATCAAGCGCAGCTCCTCGTCGAGACGGGCCCGGGCGCCGCGGCGGAAGCGGGCGCCGGGCGGATACCTCTCTGCGAACGCCGTCTCGCAGATCCCGCTCAGCCGCCCGATCGCCGGCTCCCCGTCGGAGAAGTCGGGATAGCGGTAGCCGAGCTCCTCGGTCAGGTCGAACTCGAGCCGGTCGGCCAGCTCGCCCGCGCGCGCGACCGCATCCCTGTCGCCCGGGAAGCGCGCCGCCATCTCGGCGGGAGAGAGCAGGACGCTCTCGTGGTTTCCGCGCCGCTCGCTCTCACAGCCCTCGAGCGAGGTGTTCTCGCGGATGGCGACGAGCACGTCCTGCAGCAGCGTGCGCCGGCGGCAGTGGGCATGCACGTCACCCGATGACCACGGTCTCGACACCGAGATCGCTCGCGAGCTCGCGCAGGGCGGCGTTTCGGCGCTCGTCGCCGCGCTCGTAGGGGCGCTGCAGCTCGACGAAGAGGCGCTCCGGCCCGAAGGCGCGGGCCAGCTCGCGAACGGCGTTCGGCTCGCGCACGCCCAGCCCGTGCCGGGCGCAGCCCGAGAGACAGACGAGGCCCTCGTTTCGCTCGATCAGCTCCCGGATGGGAAGAGCCGGCGGCCGCAGCTCCCGCTCCCTCCCGGGCGGTCGAGTGTGCGCGTGCGCGCGCGTGAGCAGCCGGCAGAGGTTCGAGTAGCCGCGGCGGCTCTCGACCAGCACGGTCAGGTGCGAGCCGCTCTCCAGCGTCAGCTCGCAGCCCGTGATCGGGCGCAGCCCCAGCGCCTTCGCCGCATGAGCGAACTCGAGCGAGCCGTAGAGCCCGTCGTGATCGGTCAGCGCCATCGCCTCGTAGCCCAGCTCGACCGCCCTGGCGGCCAGCTCCTCGGGCTGCGAGGCCCCGTCCAGGAAGGAGTAGGCCGAGTGGGCGTGGAGCTCGACGTAGGAAGGAGAGTGAAAGCCGGCCTGTTTCACTTACTTATTGTAGCGAACGTATGTTCGCACTAAAACACTGCTGATACCTGATAGACGGCTATTCGTCTGATGCTCTACGTACCGTGAGAGCGTGAATAGCGAGACTTTCGAATCGCCTCACGGTGATCAGGTTGGGCGAAACGCAAAGGCCAGGCGCGAGATTTCTCGCGCTTCGGGTGTCGCGTTAATCCTCGCCACAGCCTGTCTGGAGGAAGAAGCGCTTCTCGCGCCAGGTGTCGATCCGATGGACTGGGCGTTGTTCGCGTTTGCCGCGCGGGGCCGTCGACTACTCAGAGCCGCCTACAGGCTCGTTGACAACGATGAACGTGCCGAGGCAGCGCCGCTACTGCGAGTGCTCCACGAGTATTTGATCGTCAGCCGCTGGCTACTGGTCGATCCGAAAGAGCGACTCCCGATCTGGGCCAAAGATGATCTTCGGAGGCGAGATGTTGTCTGGGAGAGCATGATCGCCAACAACGAGGTCGGCGAGAAGGTCAAGCAAGCTCTCCTCAACGAACGGGGATTCCATCACGAGAAGGCAAAGGGACTTCTCGACCAGGCGAATGACACCGAGGAGACCGGAACTGAAGATCCGTGCCCGACCTGCGGTCGCTCGCCCAAGAAGCGGAAGAGCGGGCTCCCGCCGCTAAAGCAGATGGCAGATGAAGTCGGCCTTGGCTTCGCGTACGACCTCGCCTACCGGCTCCAGTCTCAGGCGGACGTGCACGCGACTGCGCTTGTTATCGATGGCACGCTCACCAAGGACGACAGCGGACTAACGATGATCAGGACTGAGCCCGACTTCGGGTTAAGTAACTACGACAGCTACGAGCTAGGGGCGTACTTCTTACTTGATCTATTACGCCCTATCTCGGAGCGGTGGCCTGATCTCGGCTGGGGTTCGGTTTTCGACGCAGTCCAGAAGTCGCTAGCGGCGATCAAAGAGTCGACTACCGAAAGCTCGACCGAGTTTCAAGATGACGCGTCCCAAAGTAAGTAAAAGCACCCCGCGTCAGACCTAACGGAGAGAGTTTCGGGAGACGAATCCCTACTTCTCGGACTGATCCGCGGCCGGAGGCGGCACTGGCGTCTCGCCTCGTTCCTCCGTCGAGATAGACGGCGGTACAGGTATCTCGCCAGTTGTTACCGTCAAGTCGGGCGCAACTGGCGTTTCGCCTTTCACGATCGGCTTCTCATCGGTCATTGTTCTTCCCTCCTTTCAGATATTGAGCGTGATGAATAGCGCTAGACAGAGGCCGCCTGCGATAAGTAAACCGCCCGAGCAGTAGTTGAGCCAACTGGTGAGCCTCGTTAACTGCGGAGCACTCGCCTCCTTGTACTTCTTCTTATCGATCAGGGCGATCCGCTTGATTGATTCGATTTGGCTTGAGATGAACGAAACGAGCACGGAGCCGAGAGATCCCGAGAGAAACAGCCAAGCCAATAAGAGAGGGAATCGATGTCGAATTGGCTCGTCCGCCGCAATCAGGGCGGTCGCAAGCGTCACTGTGAGGCCTAGCCCTGCAGCTGCGAGTTTGAGCACCGTTTGGTCATACGCCTGTTGCTGACGCAGGACGCTCTGCGCAAGTTCGCTGCGAAATGCCTTGAACGCCGCGATGGCTTTATCCGAGTACTCCGGCTCGCTCTCCACTCAGAAAGCGTACGAGCCGCATCAGACGACCTACGAAGTCCGTCAAACGGTGGCAGACGTGACCTGCCTCGTCTACGCCTTCTGCTCCAGCCAGCCCCCGCCCACCGCGTCGATCCTACGATGCTCTAGAAGCGTGCGCCCGACGGCCGGCTTCAGGAGCCGGTGCGCCGGCCGGCTAGCTTGCCCGTGACGGTCGTGCTTCCTGACTTGCAGGTGGCCGTACCGGCAACCGTGATCGCGCTACCGCTGGACTCGAAGGTCAACGTGCTCTGGCAGGCGACGCCGAACAGGTTCGTGGCTGCGTTGGCACTGCGACCGGCGGCGGTGACGTCGCCTGTGATGTCGCCGGCGAGCTTGCCATTGCGAGCGGTGAAGGCCAGCCCGGTCAATATCTGGCCCACCTGCGCGAGACCGGTGGTCGACTTGGTGACTGTGAAGGTCGCGCTATAGGAACCGTTGTAGTCGGCGGGGCTCGCCGGAGTACCGGGGTTAGGCTTTATCTCGCCGCAGATCCGTCCATCGGCCGTCCGCCGGATGCCGACCCTCACGATCAGCTGCTCCTTGGGGCCGAGCAGGCGGTTTCGCGGGCTCTGCGCGAACACCTTGCCGAAGTCGGAGAGCGGCCGGCAGGTCTTGGTGACGAAATAGTGGCGACCGTCTGGTATGAAGCCGGGGCTACATCCACGCGCCCGCAGCAGCGCTGTCGCCTGCTGGACCGTCCGGCCGACGACGTTGACGGCGAAGCAGCGCGGGGCGGCGGCTGTCGCTACGGACGGCTGGAGTGTCGACACCGAGGCAGCGAAGAGCACGAGCACGAGGAGCGCGCCGGCAGCGCCGGCCCCTGCCAACACTCGAGTTGCATAGCGGCGTCCAGTCATAGAGCTCGCCTTGTTGATCGACAGTGACCGGCCCGGCTTTAGGGCCTATCCCATTAGGAGTGGCCCATCCCGCGACTCGCTAGGCCTTTTGTCCGAACCACCCCCCGCGCACCGCGTCGTGGAAGACGACGACGGCCTGCCCGCCCGCCAGCACGCAGTCGAAGTAGCGGCGGTAGACGGGCTCCTCGGTCCACCAGCGATCGACCACGCGCCACTCCTCGCGCAGCAGCGCGACCTGCTGGCGGTTGATCAGGACGGGCACCCCGGCCCCGTTCGTCTCGACCAGCGCAGAGCGCGGCGCGTTCAGGGCTCTGGCCCGGCCCCTGGGGGTCGGAGAGGAATGGCGGTCACCGCCCTCGACGCTCGCAACGCGAGCCGTACTGCTCATTTCAGCCTCTACTCGTCACGCGGGACGAGCAGCGCGCGCGCCTCGGGGATGCGCGACCAGGGCGCAACCTCGACCACGCCGCAGACCGACCCCGGCCCCGTGCTCGCCCGCACCTGCTTCAGCCCCTGCGCCAGCTTCGCCTCCAGCTCGCCTCCTGCCGCCAGCTGCAGCTGCTCGCCCGTCTCCTCGGCCAGCGTCTCCAGCTCCAGCCCCAGCTCGAGCACCGGCGAGGGGATCTCGGCCAGCTTGGAAGAGAGCGCCGCGGTGATGCGGCCGCGCTCGGCGCTGGGCTGGCGCAGGGTGGCCTTGCGGCGCCAGGAGCCGCCGCCGGCGAGTCGCGCCGAGAGGGCGAGCGAACGGATGAAGCGCCCGCCCCGCTCGGGCCGGGCGAGCAGGCGCTCGACCAGCACCGAGAAGGTGCGCCTCAGCGTCAGCTCGTTTGCGACCGCCTCGGGGAAGGCGATCGACTCGGCGATCTCGCAGGCCGGTGCCCTCCCCAGCACGCGCCCGGCCCGCTCGCCGCGCGCCAGCTCCCAGGCCCGCTTGACCTCCTTGCCCAGCCGCTCGCCGGCGGAGCCGCCCGGGATCACGAGCAGCTGCCCGATCGTGCGCACGCCCAACTCCTGCAACTGCTCGCGCTCGGGTGCCGGCAGAGGCAGCAGCTCGAGCGGAAGCGGCGCCAGGAACTCCTCGGTCTGCTCCTCGGGCACGATCAGCGCCTGCCCGCTGCGGGCGACACTCGTCGCCGCCAGCGCCGCGAAGCGCCTGGCAGCCGCGCCGAGGCGGGGCTCCCAGAAGGGCCCGACGGCCAGCAGCGCGCGCTCGAGCACCTGCTCCAGCCCGTGGTAAAGCCGCTCGACGTGGCGCGTCTCGAAGTAGAGGCAGCCCGGCTCTTCCGGCTCGACGGCGATGCCGACGTCCTCCAGCCTTCTCAGCAGATGCTCCCACTCGGCTTCGACACGGGCCGGATCGGGCTCAACCAGGCAGAGGTTCGGACACACGGCGAGCGCCTCCCCCAGGCGCATCCCCGACCTGACCCCTGCCCCTGCGGCTTTTGCCGTCACCGGCCCAATCACATTGTCGCTGCCAGGCAGTGGCTCTAGTGCAAATGCCTTGTAAAGAAATTCCTCTCGCCCGGCCAGAACGGCCCGTAACTCGAACCCCGGAATGAGCAGACAGGCGATCATAGGGAACATATGTTCTACATCGAACATGAGTTCGCCTGCAACCCCAACAAACGTGAAACAAAAGCGGAAAATCCGAAGGAGAAGCCAGAAGAGTCCGGCAGAATCTCGAGCGGCAGTTCCTGGTGGTTCTGGTGACGCGGAATAACAACAGCCGGGAGCTGCATCACTCTGGGGTCTTCTAAAGGAAAGATGCATCCCTGTCACGGATGAGATGTCGGTTCGAGCCCGACCCCCAGAGTTCTTCGAAGGCGAGTTTGCTCGCTCAGACCGTCAGGGATATCCTGTGAGTACGTGACAGGGATGTATTCGTAAGGGCCGCCGACGTGCGGCCCTTACCTTCTCGTCGCGAGCCCTGGCTCGAGAGCTCTGAAGCCGTGTGCTCGCCTAGACGGCTCCTCACCGGTAGCCCCGACATGAGGAGTCGGCTCCGGCAGCGGGCGCTAGCGCTTCTTCTTCCGCCGCTCCGCCCGCGCCAGGTCGCTCAGCTCGCTGAGGGCGCGGTCGGCCTCGGCCGTGTCGCGGTCGCGGATCGCGGCGTGGACGCTGTGGCCCGCCGTGTCGACGTGGACGGTGGCGAGGCGCAGGCGGCGCTGCAACGGGCCCTGCACGCGGCGCAGGCTCTGCACCTTCTCGAGCGGCGCCCAGACGGTCACGCGCCGGATCCGCCCGCTGGTCGTGGCGACGCAGGTCTCGCTCCGCCCCCAGGCGAGCATGCGGTAGCGGAGCGGGCTCTTCAGCAGCACGCGCCGCGGCGGCGGCGTCTGAGCGGCCGGCCGGTCGGGGACGATGCGCTCGAGCAGTTCCTCGGCCAGGGCGCGGCTTCCCACCGGGAGCACCGCACGCAGCGGCCGGCGCTCGGCCTGGCTCTCTCCCTTCGAGCGCTGCTTGCCGGCCAGGTCGACCTCCAGCCGGCACCAGCCGAGCGGCCGCCAGAGGAGCGGCTCGACCATGCGCACGGCCTGTACTCGGCCGGGCCGGATCGTCTCGGCGCTGAGCGCGATCAGACCGGAGCGGAGACGCAGCCCGTCGGGAGCCTCGGCCAGGCTCAGCCGGTACTCCTGGTTGAAGCGGCGCCAGACGAGGGTCAGCGCAGTGAAGATCCAGACGGCTCCGGCGCTCGCCACGCCCACCGCCGCCGTGGGCGAGAGCACGGCAACAACGATCAGGCCGACTACGACCGCCTCGGCGAGAATCCCGACGTCGCTGATCAGGATCGAGCCGATCAGCCGGCCCGTCGGGACCGTCGTCAGTACGTGCTCGTCGACGACCGGCCTCGCCGCCGGCGTCTCCTCGTGCTTACGGGCTCCCTCGGCGAGAGCGAGCAGCCGTGCGCGCAGCGGCTCCGCCTCGTGCGCGGCCAGGTAGGCGAGCCGTGCGGTCGCGCCGCTCGAGCCGCCGGTTCGCAGGCGCAGCTCGGCCACGCCGAAGATCCGCGCCAGCCCGGGCCTGACGATGTCTATCGCCTGTGTCTGCGAGAGCGGGAAGCGCAGCGACTGGCGCCGCAGCACGCCCGACTCGATGCGCAGGTCGTCGCCGTCGACCCGCCAGCGCGTGACCAGCCAGGAGACGAAGCCGAGCACGATGACGACCGCGGCGATCCCGAGCTCCACATACGAGTCGCTCGATCCGCTCCGACCGCCGGCGAGCGAGAGCAGAAGCAGAATCACCACGCCGATCGTGGCCCTGCCGCCGCGGACTATCGGCGACAGCGGGTGCAGCCGCCGCCAACCCGTCACAGTCCCGCCGCCTGAGCCTCCCCGAGCTGGGCCAGGCGATCGCGCAGCCGCGCCGCCTCCTCGCGCGCGAGCCCGGGAATCCGCGCATCACTGGCGGCCGCGGCCGTGTGCATGCGCACCGTCGCCAGGCCGAACGACCGCTCGAGCGGACCGGCCGTGACATCGATGAACTGCATGCGCCCGTAGGGCACCACCGACAGGCGCGAGAACATGACGCCGCGCCGCACCAGCAGGTCGTCCTCGCGCTCCGCGTAGCCCCAGGCGCGAAAGCGGCGAGAGACGAATCGCTCCGCCGCGAGCCCGAGCACGAGCACTCCGCCCAGGCAGGCGAGCCCGACCACGGTGTGCCCTAGCGCCGCGATAACGCCCGCGGCGATCAACACGGCGAGCGCGATCGCCGCAACCTCCAGCCGGCGCAGCACGAGCAACCGCGGCGACGGGCGCCGCCAGTCACTCGTCTCTGCCGCCTCGACGCTCACCGGCGCGGAGTATGCCGAAAGTAACTTTCCCGAGCCGATCCGGGCGATTCGGCTACACGTACTCCTCGCTCTCGGCGAACGCCTCGCGCCGATGGTGTGGACGCTCGCGCTCGGCCCGGGGCAAGAACCAGCGCTCGGCAATTGCGGTCGGCACCACGGCCGAGGCGACGACCACGGTGACGAGCAGCGAGAACTGCGTCTTGTCGATGATGCCGGCATTCAGGCCGTAGAGCGAGGAGATGGTGCCGAAGGTGAGGCCGGTGCTCATGAGTAGTGTCGCGAAGGTGCCGTGGCGCCGGTCGGCGCGGCGTGCGAGCGGGTAGACGAGCGCGAGCTTGGGCAACATCTTGGCTCCGAGCAGGATCCCGAGCAGGCCGAGGTTGGCGAAAACGGCGCCGAGCGAGACGTTCATCCCCCCCTTGATGAAGAAGAACGGCGTCAGGAAGGCGAAGGCGACCACGCGCAGGCGCTTCTGTTCCTCGCGGTGCTCGGCAAAGTGACGGCTCATCGCGAGGCCGAGCACGAATGCCGGCAGAACCGCGTGTCCGTTCGAGGCGTCGGCCAGCACCATCAGCACGAGCAGGCAGACGAAGACGAGCTTGATCTCGGGCTCGATTACGCGGTCGCCGTAACGGCGGAAGAACCAGGGCGCGACCTTCGGTAGAGCCAGGATGAGCGCGAGCGAGACGATCAGGAAGACCGGGAACCAGAGGTTGGGCTTGATGAAGATGGCCGAGAGCGTCAGCGCCGTGCAGAGATCGGTGACGAAGGTGGCGCTCATCAGCAACTTGCCGATGCTCGTATCGGTGAGACCGCGCTCGACCAGGACGGCGTAGACCACCGCCAGCGAGGTCGTGGAGAGCGCAGTACCGGTGATCAGCGAGGCCCGGACCGTCCAGTCGAGTAGGAAGAAAGCGGTTGCCGAGGCAATCACGAACGGACCGACGAACGAAACCAGCCCGATCGAGACGGAGGCCTTTGCCCGCCGGCGCAGGTAGACGGGATCGACCTCCATCCCGGCCAGGAAAGTGAGCACGACCGAAGCGAAGGAGGCGATGAAATCGAGCCAGCCCGAGGATGTGAGATGGAAGACGTTGCCGGCGACCACGCCAAGCGTCAGCTCGAGCAGAGCAACCGTCACCCCCAGCTCGACCGAGAGCATGCTGGCAAGAAGAACAACGGTTGCGAGAACCGCCGCTAGCTGTACTGCGTCCATAGTCCAATCTCCTCTTAACCGACAGCCAGAATCGTGTAGAGGCCATCAGTCCCGAGGGACGGTTAGGCGCGAGCCTCATCGCGCTGAGCTGGGACTATACCGACACGCCGTCAGGAAGAGAGCGGCCGCTCAGGCCGAGCGCCGCTCGGCCTCGACGATCTCGGACAGCGCAAGCACGTAAGGCGGCGTGGCGCGATAGAGGACTTCGACCGGCGCCAGGCCGTGGGGCGTCTTCTCCCAGTAGAAGGGCTTGTAGGCGAGCTGGAAGAGGGCTCTCCAGGCGGCGAAGGAGTGCAGCAGCCAGTAGAACGGCGCGGCCAGCGACCAGAGCGCGAGCCGGTAGATCCTGCGCCGGACGACGGCCAGCATGTTGAGCCCGATCATGACGACGTTGCCGGCGAGGAAGCTGATCGCGATGACCGCGGCGAAGGGATGGGGGAAGATGTGCGCGATCTCCGTCCCTCCCGGCAGCCCGAGATACCAGAGCAGAGACAGCAGCCACATGACCGGCACCGCCAGGAAGGTGAGCGGCGTTCCGGCGATCAGGAGCAGGAAGCCGGCGACGCCACGCAGGCCGGCCTGGCGGGCCAGCGAGAACGGGCAGCGGCTGTGCACGATCGCGGTCTGCATGTAGCCCTTGATCCAGCGCGTTCGCTGGCGGATCCAGGGGCGAAGCTCCGAGCAGGCCTCTTCGAAGGTGGTCGAATCGATCACGCCGACGGTGTAGCCGCGCAGCGAGGCGCGAACGCCCAGATCGGCGTCCTCGGTGACGTTGAAGGCGTCCCAGCCGCCGAGCGAGCGGAGCCGGGCGGTGTCGAAGTGATTCGAGGTGCCGCCGAGCGGAATCGGTAAGCGCAGCCGGTCGAGGCCCGGCAGCATGCAGTCGAACCAGTAGGAGTACTCGAGCGTGAACATCCGCGTCAGCAGGTTCTGACCGGCGTTGAAGTAGTTGAGCCGGGCCTGCAGACAGACCAGCGACTCCGGGCCGGCGCGGAAGGCGGCGACCGCGTCGCGCAGCTGCCCGGGCTCGGGCCGGTCCTCGGCGTCGTAGATCACGACATAGTCGCCGCGGGCGAAGAAGAGGCCGACGTTGCAGGCGCGCGGCTTGGTCTGCGGCGAGCCGGAGGGAATCAGCACGAATCTGACCGTGTCGGGCGGATCGGCGGCCTTGGCGGCCTCGATCGTCTCGCGGTCTTCCTCCTCCATCAGGAGCAGGATCTCGAGCCTCTCCTGCGGGTAGTCGAGCCGGCGCAGGTTCTCGATCAGGTCGCCGACGACGTTCGCCTCCTTGAACAGAGGCACGAGCACCGTGTAGACGGGGAGCTCGTCGTCGGGCACCCGCGCCGGCGCGACCCGGCGATCACGCTTCCTGGCGGCGCTCGCCCCCACCAGCGAGGTCACGAACTTGAACAGGACGGCAAGCACGAAGGCGCTGTCGATCGAGACGATCAGCGCGACGAGCAGAGCACGCGGATCGAGCAACGCTCCGATCGCCAGCGCTCCGGCGAGCAGCTCCAGCGAGAGCCTCTGCCCGAGCGCCAGGCCTCCTCGCGCACCCAACAGCGGATTCCGGTCCGAGAGCCCGTAGGCTGCGTCGCGGCCGATGTCGCTGCGGAAGATGCGCCCGAGCGCGACCTGGACGTCCCAGTCGGTCGTGGCCAGGAACTCGATCGCGCCGATGCGGGCAGACAAACTCTCGGGGCAGGCGGCGAAGACGCGCCCGGCCAGCTCTCCACTCGGCGGCTCGGAGGTCGCCACCTGCAAGGTCGAGCCGATCAGCCGGAACGGGATCCAGCCCTCGCCCACCATCAAGCTGCGCTCGATCTCGCCTGCGATCTCAGCATCCGGAGGGTCATCGACGAGATCGACGAAGTCGCAGCCCCAGAGATCGGCCAGCACCTCGTAGAGCCGCTGGCGCCGCACCAGTCCGGCCGCGAGCAGAACCCGCCCCAGCCGCACGCCCGTTCGCTCCTGCGTCTCCAGCGCCCAGCGAAGCTGGAGCTTCGAGATAAGGCCACGAGCGACCAGCGCTTCGCCGAGCGGCAGCGCCGGCACGGCTGAGCGGTCGTTCGATGCAAGCGCGAATCGATCTGTAGGCAAGGAGTCTCCCCGGGCCGCGGTTGTCTCCAGGGAATCGACCAGCCGGCGCCAGATTTGAATCTCGCGTAAACGCGAATACCGATCTCTCGACCGGCGACGGCTCGGATTTGCGCTCCGCCGCTCTTTCGGCTGCTATTCAGCTTGTACCCGACAGGAAGGACGCGCTATGGAAGCCCTCGTCGTGATCGACGCACAGAACGATTTCTCTCCCCGGGGGGCGATGTCGGTCGAGGGCCATGCGGCCGCGCTGGAGGAGATCGCCGGGCGGGTTGCCGGCGCGCGAGAGGCGGGCCGTCCTGTCGCCTGGATCGTTCACAACAACGGCGCTGAGGCGGAACGCTTCCGGCCCGGGAGCTGGGGTGCCGAGCTTTCGCCGGGGCTCCTGCCGGCGGTGGGCGAGCCCGTTTTCGTCAAGACGGTCTTCGGCGCGCTGACAGGCAGCGAGCTGGGCGCCTGGCTGGACGAGCAGGGCGCCGACGCGATCGAGCTGGTCGGCTTTCTGACTCACATGTGCGTCTCGACAACCGCCCGCGAGGCGCTGATGCGTGGGCTCAACGTGGCGATCGACGCCAGGGCGACGGGGACGCGCGCGATCGACTCCAGCGCCGGCAGCTTCACGGCCGAGGTCATACACCGTACGGCGCTGGCGCAACTCGAGTCGATGGGCGTGGAGATCAGGCGCGCGGGCTGAGCGGCCTGCCTATGAGGCCGGGCACGGCCTCGGTCGGTAACCGTACGGCTCCGAGTGGACGATCGGGCTGCATCCCTCCAGCTTGGGCGCAACTCCCACGGCACCCTCGACGCCCGTAACGCTCCACGTGATTAAAGCCTGCTTCCCTTCCTCGTCGAGGACGCGCAGATAGCTTCCGGCTAGCGGCGAGGCAGGCGGCTCGGCGACCCTCAGCGCCCGAGTCAGGTCGTGCTTCAGATAGGCGGCGGGCTCGGGCGTCTCGATAGTCAGGGCCAGGGCTGAGCCCGACGAGCGGTAGAGCATCAACGAGGTCACGGCGGCTCCGTCTCGTTCGGCGGCGGCCACCAGCTTCCGCGCCAAGGTGAGCTTCTGGCGCAGTGAGAAGGGTGGGTAGTGCTCCCTGTGCCATGTCCAGATCACGTTTCGGATCGGCTCGAAGGCCCTTCCGTCGTAACCTTCGTAAGAGACGATCGGCGTTTTCGTATCTCCCGTCGCCAACTCGGCCGCCAGCGCCTGCTTCCACTCGCTGTCCTTGCCTTCCGTGCCGCCGAAGACGATCGTGAAAGACCGTGAGAGCCCGGGTCGTCTGCGGGCAGGCTCGATCGCAATCCGCGTTCGCGAGTCCATGCCCAGGCTCGTCGTCACGTCCCCGACCAGCGAGCGCGCCGCGGCAGTACCGCCCGTGACAACCGGGGGCGCCACCGGCTCGGTGGGCGAGACCTTGCCGCTCTTCAGGTCAACTCTGGCGCGGTAGTTCTGAGTTCCGCCACCGCGCTCGACCCCGAACAGCAGCGTCGCCTCGCCGCCCGAGCTGGTAAAGCCGATAGTCGAAAGGTCGGAGGCGCCAATCCGTTTCGCCTGGTCGATCGCCAGCGAGAGCAGACGATCGGCACCGGGTGCTTTGACGGCCTCCTGCTTCGACCCGCACGAGCTGAGTAGCAAGAGAGTCGAGGCGGTAAGCAACGAGATCGCCGAGCGCTTCACACACCAAGTAAAACGCAGTCGACTCAAGAAGCAATAAACCCTGCGTGGATTCACGGCCTGGCGCCAGGCCTCACTGCCCGTTCCAGGAGAAGTGCTGGTAGTCCTTGAGCGAGTGCCAGTAGCCGCCCCACTTCCAGCCGACCGCCTCGAAGGCGTGCACGGCCGCGTCGCCGGCGTGGATCATCCCTTTCGCCCGCTTGCGGCGGTCGACGTACTTGTGGCCACCCGGCGGCGAGACGACGCCGTTTCTGATCTCGGGGTTCTCGAGCGGGTTGATGTCGATCGCGCGACCGTAGGCGTGCTCCGACCAGGAGCTCGAGCCGGCGACGCCGCGGCAGTTGAAGGCCGAGCTGTTGTCGGCGGCCATCGAGCGATCGTCGCTGGAGCCGTAGGCCTCGACCAGTCGCATGCGCCGAATCGGGAAGCGCTCGTAGTAGAGAGTCCTGAGCGCCTTGACGACCGGAGTCGTGTAGTCCTCGTGCAGGATCAGCTTGCCCTGATGCGCCCGGCCGTCGAAGCCCCAGAAGCTGACCTCCACCAAGCGCAGATCCGAGATCGGGACCGGACAACCCTTGTGCCAGGAGGTCATCTGCGCCCGTAACGTCGCCCCGATCGGCGAGACCGAGGAGCGGAAGGGCGGCTGGGCCTGCGAGCCGGCGGCGGGCACGAAGATGGCGCCGGCCAGGGCGAGCGCGGTAAAGCTGGGAGCGAGCCTCTGCATCGCACTCCTTTCTAACAGCTATCGCGAGAGGGAGAGAGACTTGCTCGCAGCCCGCCGCCGAGAGAGACTTCGCCTAACAGCCTAAAGCTCTTCGTCGGGAAGGAGGCGCCAGATGATCGTCGTCGGTGTGGACGGCTCCGAGTGCTCGCGCTCGGCGCTCAGGTTTGCTCTCAACGAGGCTCGCATCCGGCAGACGAAGCTGCGCATTGTCGTCGTCTGGCACGTGCCGCTGTCCGCCTACGGAGCCGGCTGGTCGCCACCACCTCCCCACCTGGCCGAGGATTCCGAAGCCGCCGCGAAAGAGGTGCTGGAAGACGCGCTCGGGACGGCGAAAGAAGGCGCCGGATCGATCGAGATCGAGTCGGTCGTTCGCGAGGGCCAGCCCGCGGACGTGCTCGTCGAGGAGGCCGGGGAGGCCGAGCTCCTGGTCGTCGGCTCGCGTGGCCGGGGCGGCTTCCGCGAGCTGATGCTGGGCTCGGTCAGCCAGCAGTGCGCGCATCACGCGCGCTGTGCGGTCGCGATCGTGCGCCGCGGTTGCGAGGGCGCAGCCAAAGCTGCCGCCGTGTAATCCGTCCGCTGGAAACCTAGAGGCAGGCGCTCAGTGGTACCACTGGTGCACCCAGCGGTGCGGGCGCAGGAGCTCGACCTGCTCGGGCGTGAGCGGCCCCGCGTCGCTGACCGCGGCGTTCGCCTCGACGTGCTCGATCGAGCGCATGCCGACGATGATCGTCGAGACGGCGTCGGGAACCAGGCAGAAGCGAAGCGCCGCCCGCGGCAGCTCGTCGATCTCGATGTCGAGATCGGCGGCGATCCGCTGCACGTGCTCCCAGACTTGCTCCTTGCGATCGCCGGAGAAGTAGTCGTTGCGGAAGTCGCCCTCGGCAAAGACCGTGTCGGGGCGAACCTTGCCGGTCAGCGCGCCCTCGTCGAGCGGGACGCGGACGATGACGCCGACGTCCTGGCGCTCGCAGGCCGGGAAGAGCTCGTCGTCTGCGGCCTGATCGAAAACGTTGTAGATCACCTGGACGGTGTCGACGAGCCCGCTCTCGACCAGCTTCTGGGCCGAGCCGGCCTCGGAGTCGTTGAGCGAGACGCCGAAGAAGCGGATCTTGCCGTCGCGCTTCAGCCGCTCGATTCCCTCCAGCCAGCTGCCCTGATCGACCCAGCTGTCCGACCAGACGTGGAACTGCTGCACGTCGATCGTGTCGACGGCGAGGTTGCGCAGGCTCTCCTCGGTGCGCGCGATCACGTGGCTCGCCGAGAAAGCTTCGTCGGCGGGTGTCGTGTGCTTGGCCGGCCACTCCCAGTTGGCCGGGTTGACCTTGGTCGCCAGGATCACCTCGGGGTGCTCGCGCTTGATCTGTCCCGACCAGCTTCTCGCTGTGACCGGAGCCGTAGACGATGGCGGTGTCGATGAAGTTGACGCCCAGCTCGATCGCCCGCCGCATGGCCGCGAGCGAGACCTCGTCCACGGCGCCCTTCCAGGCATCCGCGCCGATGCCCCAGGCCCCGAAACCGATCTCGGAGACCTCGAGCCCCGTCCGGCCAAGCTTGCGATAACGCATGGACGGAAGCCTACAAGCAAACTCGTCGCGGACGTTGCCCGAATGCGCTCCTGGATTCGAGCTGACGCGGGCTCGATGCTCAGGGCACCACGTTCTGCCGCCCCTCCCATTCCACCCACCGGCGGGGCCGCGACGCGGTACCGAACCAGAACGTAAAGGCGACGTCCCTTATTACATCCTAAGGAAATCGGCTTGCCTGGCCCGGTCTTAGTCACCGCCTAGGAGACACTGAGCCAGGGTGGGTACCAGTTGTTTTCATACCGCCAGAACAGATCTATCATCGAGGCACTCGGATCGCTCCACCCTTCACACGCATCGCCGCACTGACCGCCGGGAACATCGAGGCCGAAGGCGGTGAAGATCTGACTCGGCATATCTGCCAACCCAGACCACGGACTCGACGAACCGCCGTAAGGCCCGATGAGGCCAGCTGGGATGTTTAGGACAGGCCCCGTCTCAGAGAGCTGCCCGCATAGTGGATTTTCCCAATCTGGTTGCCAGTTGGCGTCGTAGGTGTAGGTGCAGAGATTCCATTGGAAATCGGAATAGCTAGCCGGGTAGATGAAGCAATTCCCCTGATTGTCGCAGTCGTCTATCGTCCATCCATCCCATGTCCCGTCCGAGCCTGGTCTGCCGACAGTCTCATCACTCACGCTTGTGCCCGGCTCGACGAGATTGCCGGTCAGCGCCATCTGCACCGGAGTACCCCTTGTGATCTGCCAAACGTGAGAAGTAGTAGTCGAACCTTTGGAGTTCGTAGCTGTAGCGACTACCTCTAAGAACTCTCCTTCCCATATCTGCCAGGCGTTGGCGGGCGGTTGATACTGGCCGTCCGTCGTCTGTGTTATGGACTGCCAGGTGTTCGTGGCATCGCACTCGTCGGTACTCCAGCTGTCGCAAAGCTTCCACTCGTAGGTAACCGTGAGTGGGCTAGCGCTCTGCCAGCTGTCTGGTGGATCGAAGGCAAGGCTGAGCTCGGAATAGTTCTCTGGATCGCCCGTTGCGATCTCAGGATTGGGCGGAGAGGGTTTCTTATTGCCCGTCGGCGTTGTCCATTTCTGGAATTTGGTCCAAGCGTTGGTGAAGGATGCATTCTCCACTACCGGCATACAATGCTTAACGGTTCTGCATACCTTTTTAGCGCTTCCGTCCGAGTTGTAGGCCGCGGCGACAGATTGCGCGATTCTGTTTGCGAGCAATCTTCTATCGTTTGTGGTCCAGTTGGATGTCACTGCATTCGTCCAGCGCACGCCGATGCGCGAGCCGGCGTATGGATGCGCCGTAGTATCCCAAGCCCGAGCGGCATAGACCTGCAGGCTCACGAGACCTTCTATCTGCGAGAGGCTGAGTCCACCGGTCTGCTGAGAATTGTTTACTGGAGCCCAGCCGTCGATTAAGGGAAGGTAGCGCGTCTCGTAGAAACTTCTCGCCGTTGTGTCAGGAGCATCCGACGCAAAGGCAAGCCGCGCGGGATGCTGCATATAGGCATTCGTCTTCGCCGCTCTCTTCTTGAGCTTGCTACCTGCGACACAAACTGTGCTGCACATCGTGTAAGACTCTTGGGCAAAGAAACGAGCAGACGAGAGTTTGCTCCAGTTCTTGTTGGTGTAGAGACGCTCTAAGTTCTGCTTCTCCGCCGCCGTCCTCTGCGCTTTTGCGGAGATTACGACGCCGTCCGATGCAGTGTAAACTCGGCGGATAATGTCATTTTGGCGGCGGTAGCAGTTGTAAATTACCCCTTTTGCGTTCGCTGAAGATAGGCCACTCACAAGTTTCACTAAGCTCTGCCAGGAACCGCCGTTTGGCTCATCAACCATTTCGCAGGGTGCCTCGTCAATCGACCACATCGGGTAGTCCGACGACTCTGGCGATTGTGCTGCGTCAATACCTACCTGTTCGAGCGTTAGGGGAGAGTTGAGCGCTTCTCCGTAATTCATTTCTGCTACGGGCTTGAACCTCGCGCCCGAATTATTCCAGTACTTATATGTAGTCTTCGCTTTTTCTGTCCGAGCTTTTCGGTTCAGTTTCTTGATTGAGAGTGGGCCTGTACCCCGCGGGAGAATACCTAATTCCGTTGATGTGTCCGGTATGGAAACGTTGTAAACGGCGCATGTGGTCGGAAAGCGCTTGAACGCGTACGCGAGGTCCTTGTAGTTCTTTTGTGGGCCTCCGTAGGAGATGATGACCTGAGGCCTGTCATCCGGGCACGACGGCGATACTTGCGCCGCTTGAGTCGTGAGGGCCGACAGAGTATTTGCCGAGTCTGGCGTCGCACTGAGGTCGGATGTGTCCGATCCGGGCGGAAGGTTCGTATCCGGGTCGAAGCCGTACTCGAGAGTCACTTCTACCGGAAAGCTCGTCGAGGCAGAGGACAGCACTTGGAGAGCGAGTCCGTCCGATGTCTTCGTAAGGACTGTGGAAACCTCCTGGCCTGCGGCATCGACGGCGCGCGGAGGATCGAAGGCTGAGATCGGCTCATCTTGATCGTCGTTGGGGTATCCGACCTGATTGATTGCATCGTTGAAGATGTCCCATCCATCTCGAGCCGACGATGGTGCTTCACCGCCGCCAGGATACGTCGTTGAATCCTGATCGTCCTCGTTATCTGCGCTATCACCCTGATCGGAATTGTCACCAGTAGACGAATCCAGCTGCGTCGTGCTATTCGTCCCCTGAGAATCGGTTGCCGAAGAATTGTCAGACTGATCGTCGATATCCGGGATGTCGGGAGGAGGCAGGATTTCTTGGGTAACCATCGCTCCGCCACCTGAGAGAAGCCAGAGGCCCTCGCCCGAATCAAGTGGGACGGCGAGTGTGTATGAGCGAAGTGCCGAGACGTCCGGGAGCGTGAACGAGATCGTGCTTCCGAAATCGATCGGCGTGACGGCCACGCTCGCGTCGTCCGGAGTGACTATCTCGTTGGCCAGGTTGACAGAGACAAGTGGGGCGCTCGTGGGCGAGTCGAGAATAGGCTCGGAGTTGTCGTCTGCACGGGCGCTCGCCGGAACGAGTATCGCGAGTGCGGCAACAATGACAGCAGCCGAGGGGAAGAAGAAGCGGCGTACCGAGAATCTGGGTTTGGACTTATAGCAAACCCGAGTTTCAGTTACAACTCGATCGGGGTACTAGGCGTCCCCGTTCGAATTAGGCTGTACGGGTTATCCCCGACTATCATCAACGCGTGCGCCGCCTCGCCCTCCCCGCTCTCGCTGCTCTCGTAATCCTTGTCGTGGGGTGCGGTGGGAAGAGCTCCGCCGCCAAGGAAGTCTCGGGGCCGGTCGCCAGCTGGGGCGACAAGGGAGTCGTCGCGCTCCACAACTTCGAAGCATCGCGGATTCTCGAATACAGCCAGGGGCGGGTGATCGCGTTCGGCCTTTATCACGACAGGTACGCCGCGGTCGTGCGGCTCCGTCCAGACGGTTCGCTAGATCCCTCTTTCGGAAAGCGGGGAATCGTCCGCTTCCCCTACTCGCTCCAGCTCAGCTGGCTCACGGGCGCCCTGCTTCCAAACGGAGATATCACGCTTGCCGGTGCAACGGACTTTGGCGTGATCGGCGGCAATGACACGAGACTGGTTGTAACGGTCGTTGACTCCCACGGAGGCATCGTTCGGAGCTTCGGCGACAACGGGTACTACAGCGCAACCAGGTCGAGTTGCCTGCGATCGCCGTCGGGGATCGTGGCTTGGGGTGAGAGCATCGTCGTTTCGGCCGCGCGCTTCTGCCACACCTTCAACTCGCCCGGGAGTGTCGTTGCCATCCGGCTCGGTCTGGATGGCAAGCCCGATCGCTCGTTCGGACGCAACGGACGGGTGCTCGTAACGACCGTACCGGGAGGTACCTACCCCGAGACGCCGATGCTCGTACTGCCAAGAGGCCGCCTGCTCATCGCCACGCCGGCGTCCTCTATCGGCCGGATCGAGATCGTGTGCCTGTTTGCAAACGGGACTCGTGACCGGAGCTTCGGCCGCGCAGGAGTGGCGACGGCTCCGGTGGCGGCAGATTCGTGGAGAGTTCATCGCTATGACCTCTTCCGCGCCAAATCGGGCGGCCTGTCGTTCACTGGCTCCAACCACGCCGGATCCTTCCTCGTCCGCTTCAACTCGAATGGATCGCCCGACCTGTTTTGGGGGAAAGAAGGACCCCACAGACCGGCCAAAGCGCTTAGCGACCTAGAAACCAACGTGGAAAGATTCGGTGGCGCTTTTGGCAGAAGTACTGACCCCGGTGCTCAGTTCGCCCAGCTTCCGGATCGTGAATTCGTCGTTGCCGGGGCTGTGCTCACGCGACTCAAGCCAAGCGGCGTCGTCGATCCCTTGTATCCGGGCCAGCCTTTATTCGGCTCGGGCAGATTCCGGGTCGACGATCTGCTCGTCTCCGCGGATGGCACCGTGCTCGTGATGCTGCTCAACTACAAGTCCTCGTCGGGCAAGTGGACTACGTACCTTGCCCGCTACCGGCAGGGAAAGACCACTTAGCCGGCTGGACGGGAAGGCGCTCACCCCGGTACCGACCCGAAGAGGCGAAAGGCACTCCTCGTTGTGCCGAGTTTGTATCGGACTCGCGGCAAAGCCATTAGCCTGGAGGCATGCAGCCCGACTCGACGCAGCCCGCGGCATACGAGCGAATCGAGCTCGCGCTCGGCGACATCACGAAAGAGCAGGTCGACGCGATCGTCAACGCGGCCAACAGCAAGCTGCGCGGCGGCGGCGGAGTAGACGGGGCGATCCATCGTGCCGGCGGGCCCGAGATCATGGCGGAGTGCCGCGAGATCGGCTACTGCGCGCCGGGCGACGCCGTGATCACCGGCGCGGGCAGGCTTCCTGCGCGTTACGTCATCCACGCCGTCGGCCCGGTCTGGACGGGCGGCGGCGCCGACGAGGAGCTGGTCCTGGCCTCCTGCCACGAGCGGGCGCTCGAGCTGGCACGCGAGCATGGTTGCCGCTCCGTCACCTTCCCGGCCATCTCCACCGGCGCCTACGGCTACCCGCCGGAACTGGCCGCGCCGGTAGCCCTGGCCGCGACGGTCGAGGCGCTCAAGCGTTTGCCGCGGATCGAGCAGGTGCGCTTCGTCTTTGTGGACGAGGAGCTGCTCGACAACTACGAGCGGGCGCTCGTGGAACTGAAGACTCGCGCCTGAGAGCTCCCGGCAGACAAGGCACTCCGGCGAACGGACTCCACTCCACCGGACGCGTTACGGCACCCGTTTTTCCTTGACTATCAGCACCGGCCGGTCGGCTTCGCTCAGCACGTCGTGCGAGACGCTGCCCAGAAACATGCTCGACAGCTTGCCGAGCCCGCGCGATCCGACAACGATGATGTCGGCTCCACGCAGGCGGGCAGCGTCGACGATCTCGCGCGCGGGGTTTCCCTCGACGATCTCGGATTCCGCGTAGACGCCCGCCTCAACCGCTTTCGCGAGCGCGCGGTCGAGCAGAGTGTGCGACTCGTCGGTCTCCTCGCTCAGCGCGCCCGGTTGCGAGTGCGACGGGTCGACTTCGGGCTGAACGTGCAGAAACACCAGGCGGGCGCCGGTAGCGACAGCCAGCTCGACTCCCTCGTCTTCGGCCTGTTGTCCGCAGGTCGAGCCGTCGGTCGCGACCAAGATCGTCTGCATCTGAAGCACTCCTTCCGTGAAAGCTCGAAAATCTCTTCTTGTCTGAATCAAGCCACATCGCGGCCACAGCCGCATCTCGTTTTATCGGCGCGGATGCGTCGATCGAGCGGAATCTCTCCTGAGAGCCTATCCCGTTAGGCAGGCGCGGCTGAGGTGGTCGAGGCGTTGATGCCAGAGGCCGCACGAGACGTGAAAGCGCACTGGTAGTGCGGTGAGCGGCTCGGGTGGTTCCTGGCACCACGAAACGGCCGCATCAGGCGTTCGGGCCTATCGGGATAGGCTCTAAATACCCAGTCGCTCGAGCGTAGCCTGGTCGCGGCGCCAGCGTGGCTCGACCTTGACCCTGAGGTCGAGAAAGACTCGGTGCCCGACCAGTTGCTCGACTTCGGGCCTCGCGTTTACGCCGATCGCCTTGACCATGTGACCGGCGCGCCCGACCAGTATCTGCTTCTGCGACTCGGTCTCGACCATGACGCAGGCCCTGATCGCCCGCTCTCCGATCTCCTCCACTTCCACCGAGAGCGAGTGCGGGACCTCGTCGCGCGTCAGAGCCAGCGCCTTCTCGCGCACGAGCTCGGCGACGCGTAGCTCGAGCGGCAGGTCGGTGATCACGTCGCGGGGGAAGTAGGCGACTCCCTCCGGAAGTAGCCCGACAAGCTCGTCACGCAGCTCGCTCACGCCGTCGCCGGTCTTGGCGCTGATCGGATGAAGGGCACGGAAGTCGCCGAGGCCGGCGGCGATATTCATCTGAGCGGCGATGTGACCGGGCTTTCGCTGGTCGACCTTGTTGAGCGCGATCACAACCGGCACGCCCTGTGAGAACACGGCCCTGGCGATGAAGCGGTCGCCGCTGCCGATTCGCTCGTGGGCCGAGAGCACGAAGAGAACGGCGTCCACGTCCTCGAACGAGCTTTCGACCGTTCGCTGCATGCGCTCTGTGAGCAGGTCGAGCGGCCGTTGAAAGCCCGGCAGGTCAACCAGAACGAGCTGGTACTCGGGCCCGTTGGCGATACCGAAGATGCGGCGGCGAGTGGTTTGCGGCTTGTCCGAGACGATCGCGACCTTGCCGCCGCAGAGCGCGTTGACGAGCGTGGACTTGCCCACATTGGGACGGCCGGCGACGGCGATGAAGCCGCTCTTCAGCTGCTCGCTCATGTAAAGACTTGAAAGAACGCCAGCGTCACGAGCGTCCCGATCACGGCGCCGTAGGTGACCTCGAGCGCAGAGTGAAAGCCGGCCTCGATCCGTGTCTGCGCGACCAGGAGCGCCATGATGAGGGCCAGGGCCGAGATGAGAAAGCGGTGCTGGCCGTTGGGGACGAGGTAGGTGACCGCCATCCAGGCCGCGAAGGCAAGCGCCGAGTGACCGGAAGGCAGGCCGCCTCGCAGTGGTGTTCCTCGATGAGTCAGCGCCTTGGTCACGATCACGATCATGCCCGTGACGAGCAGAGCGACCAGCGTCAGATACACCTTCCCATGCTCGGCCCGGTAGAGCAGGCGAGTGCTTGGCTTGGCGATGTGATCTTCGAAGATCAGAAAGCCGACCGCGACGGCGGTGACGGTCGAGATCAGAACGGCGCCGGCAGCCGTGTCCTTCGCGAGCTTGGCCATCGGGTCGAAGCTCGTAGTCGACACGTCGATCGCCGCCTCCAGCGCGCTGTTCACCATCTCGCTGATGAGCACGAAAGCGATCACCAGGATGAGCGCGATCAGCTCCATCCGCGTGACGCCGACGACTACCGCAGCGACTAGAACCGCGACTGCAGCAAGCAGATGAACGCGCATGTTGCGCTGAGTTCGAACAGCGTGGATCACACCCTGGAAGGCGTAGTTGAAACTGTCGATGAGGGAGATTCGCGGGCGCATGAACTATGTTCGTTCGTTTACGTAGTGACGCTCCCTCTCCTCCATCTTCGAGCCGTGCTCGTAGCCGAGCAGGTGCAGGAGCCCGTGCACGAGCGGCCGGCGCCATTCACTGCCGACGACTTGCGGGCAGAGAAAGACGTCACCGAGCTGGCGCGGGAGCCCTTCGGGCAACTCGCCCAGCCCATCGATCGGGAAGGAGAGAACATCGGTCTCTTCGTCGACTGAGAGATGCTCGCGCTTGAGGGCACGAATCTCTTCCCGGCCCACGAAGCCGAGCCCGAGCTCGCCCGCGGCGACTCCCTCGCTTTCGAGCAGCGAGCGCGCAAGCGCGGCGGCCGCCTCTTGCTCGACGTTCTCGCCACTGCGGTTGTCGATCTCGACCTCGATCATCTCGACCCGGGGCAGCTAGCGGCGCCGCTCGGCGCCCGTTGCCTCGACGTGACGCTTGTAGGCCTCGACGATCCGCTGCACCAGCTTGTGGCGCACGACGTCCTCGTGGCCGAACTGGACGAAGGCGATGCCGTCGATGTCGGCCAGGATCTTCTGCACCTGGATCAGACCGGAGGCCTGCTCCTTGGGCAGGTCGACCTGGGTGACGTCACCGGTGACGACCACGCGCGAGCCGAAGCCGAGCCGGGTCAGGAACATCTGCATCTGCTCGGGGGTCGTGTTCTGGGCTTCGTCGAGGATGATGAAGGAGTCGTTGAGCGTCCGTCCGCGCATGAAGGCGAGCGGAGCGACCTCGATCGTGCCGCGCTCGATGTAGGCCGAGAGCCGCTCCGCGTCGAGCATGTCGTAGAGCGCGTCGAAGAGCGGGCGCAGGTAGGGATCGACCTTGGCCAGGAGGTCGCCGGGCAGGAAACCGAGCCGCTCGCCGGCCTCTACCGCGGGGCGGGTGAGGATGATGCGCCCCACTTGCCCCTCCGAGAGCGCCGCCACGGCCAGGGCCATAGCCAGGTAGGTCTTGCCGGTGCCCGCCGGGCCGATGCCGAAGGTGATCGTGCGAGCGCGAATCGCGTCGACGTAGCGCTTCTGGTTGACGGTCTTGGGCGTGATCTTCTTGCCGCGATGGCGCCAGACGACCTCTTCGAACACCTCGCGCACGTCCTCGGCCTGGTCGAGCGCTCCGAGCACGGCGTCCACCGTGCCGGGCCCGACCTCCTGGCCGTCCTCGACCAGCCCGGCGATCTCCTCGACGACCGTGCGTGCGTTTGCCACCTCGGCCTTGCCGCCCTCCAGCGTGAGCCGGTTGCCGCGCAGCCTGATCGTGCAGCCGAGGCGCTCGCGCAGCGCCTCGAGCACGCTGTCCGAGACGGCGGCGAGCTCGGCCGCGACTTCGTTGGAGAGATCGAGCACGTCTTGCATCAGCAAGTCAGTGTAGGCGCTGACAAGCCGTTGATCCCCGGCGTGTCCACAACGGTCACGTCCCGGGCCTGGCACCGGTCATGGCCGACGGCAGATTCAGGCGTCCGGTTCGCTGTCTCAGGAAAGTCCGGTGACGCCGACCGGCGTTGCGTTGAAACCCATACCGCCGTTTCCGAGCTCTCCGTAGAGATCCAGCCCCCAGCAGCGAATCGTGTGATCGGCGAGAACGGCGCAGGCGTGGAAGACAGAAGCGCTCACCGCCCTCGCGTTGGTGATACCAGGGACGATGCCGGCCCGGACTTCGCCCATATCCGAACTCCGGCCGATCGCACTCCAGCACTTGACCTCGCCATTTGAGAGAACCACACATGGGTTTCCGATCGCTGTCGCATCTCGGACGCCGGGCACACGTCTCGGAGCGGGAACGCGGAGGATCGACGGCTTCGGCGACCAGCAATCAACTGAACCGCCGCGGATCAGGGCGCATGTGTCTCCGTCAGAGCTGAGCATCTTGGTGTGGGTAACGCCGTGGATCAGCCAGGGCTGAATCTGGTGGGCTTTTTCGTCCCAGCCCCAACACTCGACTTCCTGGCTTCGTAGAAGGGCGCAGTCTAGGGGGTTATTCGATTCGGTGGCGACGGAGATCGCGTCGCGGACGCCTGCAACAAGGGTGGGCTTACGCGCATTCTTGGACAACGAAAAGCCCCAGCACTTGACCTGGCCGCTAAGAAGCACTACGCACGCGTCTCCAGCTGCGTTGGCGCTGACACCTCTGGCGTTTTGAACGCCGTCGACGCGGACCGGAGTCGCACTGAAGTCCCAGACTGCATTTCCGTTGCCCAGGGGACCGGAGCCCCAGCACTTCACGTCGCCTCGGACAAGAACTGCACAGGCCTGCTCGTGCCACTCTTCGATGTTTCCGCCGAGATCTGCGCCTTCGGCACTTACGGATGAAGCGCGCTTGATCCCCTTGACCAGAACCGGTACTGCACTTGCGTTGTACGTGCCGTGGCCTAGCACGCCGCCACCGCTGTAGCCCCAGCACTCGACCCTACCGCTCAACAGTCGCGCACAGCTGAAGAGAGCTCCTACCGCGACCGTGGAGGCGTTCTTGATGCCGACTACCTGAACCGGTGTCGCGTAGAAGCCGAGCTTGCCGTTTCCTAGCTGACCTGCTGTGTTCTCCCCGAGACATTCGACAGCGCCGCGCCCGGTAAGCGCGCACGTGCGTAGGCCGCCCAAGGCCATGGAGGCCGCACCGGTGATCGAATCGAGTCGGACGATTCCTTTGCTGAAGCCGGACCAAACGTCGCCTGTGAGGTAGACGGTGCCTGAGGGTGTCACTTGCGGACCGAGCTCACCGAAGGAGCCATCGCCCCAACAGCGCGGGGCCTGATTCTCGACTAAGGCACAGGCATGGCCGTCTTGGGTGGAAGTCTCACCGTCGGATCCGGCGTGATATCCCCCGGACAACTCACTGGCGGACCCAACGCCGCCTCCGGCGAAGACAGCGGTCGCGTTCCTCAAACCCCAAACCTCCATGGGAATCGGACTCACGGGTTCGTCGTCAACGAAGTGCGCAGAGAGGCCCCCGCCTCCGCCGTCGCCCAGCTGCCCACGATCGTCGTTACCCCAGCAATCCACCGCGCGATCCGCGAGCAGCGCACAGGCAAAGAGATCGCCGGCGCTGACCGAGACTGCGTTTGAGATGCCGGTGACCGGCCTTGGCGAGGCGCTGTCGAGGAACGAGCCGTGCCCGAGCTCACCAAAGCGATCGCTGCCCCAGCATTCGATCGCGCCGCTTGCGAGAACAGCACAGGTGAAGTTGCGGCCCGCGCTCAGCTGGACGGCTGCGTCGATGCCCTTCACGAGCCGCGGCGTGCGGATGGGGACGCTCTTCGTCCCGATTCCCAACTCGCCCTCTTCGTTCCGACCCCAACACTCCACTGTGTGGGCTGCCAGAAGCGCGCAGGTGTGACTACCGCCCGCAGCGACTTGGGTCGCGCCGGTGATACCGCTGACCTTTGTTGGAACCGAGCTCGAGCTGGTCAGGCCGTTGCCGAGCTCTCCGTAACTGTTCTTTCCCCAGCAGTCGATCGTGCCACCCGAGAGGACCGCGCACGTATGTGAAACGCCCACGCTGATCTGAGCCGCTCCGCTCAGGCCGCTGACATGGACTGGCACCGGACTCTGGTGAGTTCCGCCATCTCCAAGCTCTCCGTTCGAGTTCGTACCCCAGCAATCGACTGTTCCGGTGGAGAGAACCGCGCAGGTGTGGTTACCGCCGGCACTGATAGAGACGGCGGATTGGGCTGGGTTGCTACCGGCGCGAGGCGATACGACAGGGCTGAGGACGAACACGAGAGACCCGCTCAACACAAGCGCGCCGACGTCGGCGCGGAGCTTCTCGAGAACTCTCGGCACGAACATCGCTTTCCTCCGTGTCGTCCGGCAGAACGTGCCACTTCTACCACGAGCACCGGAGTGGATCAAACAGCCCTACGGCTCTCGATTGCCCGAATCCGGTTCCCGCGGTAGCTCGAGTCTGGCCAGGGGGCCACGACCAGTGTGCGAGAAGTACTACGCCAGCGCCTCGCGCACCAGCTGCGAGACGACCGAGCCGTCGGCGCGGCCCGAGACTTGGGGCATGACGTCGGCCATGACGCGACCGAGATCGCGAATGCTGGTCGCGCCAACCTCTGCGACCACGTTATCGACGATCTCCTCCAGCTCCGCCTGGGAAAGCGGCGGCGGCATGTATTCCTCCAGTATCGTCAGCTCTGCCTCCTCGCGCTCCGCGCGCTCCGGGCGTCCGCCGGCACGGAACGCCTCGGCGGCCTCGATCCGTCGCTTGCGCTCACGCTGCAGCACCTGCAGCTCCTCGTCGCCGGACAACGGTCGCAGCAGCTTCTTCTCGGCGGCGCGCAGTGAGGCGAGTATCAGGCGAAGCGTGTCGCGGCGCAGCTCGTCCTGGGCGCGAATCGCGTCGGCCAACTCTTTCTCGATCCGCTTGATCACTTCAGTCCTCTCTCTCGGCCTCGGCCAGCGCCAGCGCCGGCAGCCGGCCGCCCAGATCGTGCCCGCCAAGCAGGTGCCAGTGTAAATGGAAGACCGTCTGGCCGGCACTGGGCCCGACCGTGCAGAGGACGCGATAGTCCTCGAGGCCGAGCGAGCGGGCCGTCTCGGCGATGAACTCGAGCATCCGCCGCAGCTCCTCGGCCGGGAATTCGCCGATCTGGCGGAAGGTGTCGATGTGCCGCTCGGGCACGATCAGGACGTGCACCTCGGCCTTGGGATTGATGTCCTCGAAGGCGGCGAAGCCGTCGGCCCGGCGGATGTGAGAGCCGCTGCGCATCAGCTCGCAAAAGAGGCAGTCGCTCGGAGTCATGATCGTCTCGCTGTTCCGATTATCCCCCGCTCGGTGACCTTTTCCGCACGAGCCTGCACGAGCCCGCCGAGTGGACCGTCGAGAAGCCACGGCGTGTAGTCACTCGCGTATCCGCGTCCCGGGCGATCGATCAAAACGGTTTCCTCCATACCGATCTTGCCACGCCAGCGGCGTAAACAGGCGTTTTTCGATGCTTCACGCATGCGGGCGGCGCGCTCCTTCTTCACTCCGGCGGGCACATCGTTCTCGGCTTCGGTCGCCGTTCCCGGGCGCGGAGAGTAGGGAAAGACGTGCACTTTCGTGATTTCGGCGCGCTCGACCAGATCAAGTGTGCGCTGGAAGGCGGCCTCGTCCTCGCCCGGAAAGCCGACGATCACGTCGCTGGTGAGATTGAAGTCGCCGAGCCCCTCGAGCCGGCGCAGGAACGTGGCCGCGCCGTAGTGGCGCTTCATCGCACGTAGGATCCCGTCATCACCGGACTGCAGCGGGACGTGTAGGTGCCGGCAGGCCGTGGGCGTCTCGCGGATGGCGGAGATCAACTCCGAACTTACGTGGTTGATCTCGATCGAGGAGAGACGCAGGCGCTCCAGGCCCGGCGTCTCACCCGCCTCGCGCACCAGCGCGGCCAGCGAGACACCGGCTTCGCCGTCGCGGAAGCAGCCGAGGTTGATCCCGGAGAGAACGACCTCCTTGTGCCCCTGCTCGACGCGGCGCCGCACTTCGGTCAGCACCGCCTCGGCAGACTTCGAGCGCCCCGGCCCGCGCACCAGCGGCACGACGCAGTAGCTGCACGCGAACGAGCAACCGTCCTGGATCGTGACGAAGGCGCGCACCCGCTTCGCTTCGAGACTTCGCTCGGCCGACCGGCCGGGCCCGAGCATCTGCGCCACGAGTGTGGGTGCCGCGATCTTCCCCTGTGCCAGAACGATCACATTCTCCGGCATGGCCGAAAAGGCTCCGTCGAGTTTGGCGCCGCAGCCGGTCACATAGACGCGATCGTGCGCGCGCGCCGCCTTCGCCACCGCCTGACGAGACTTTCCGAGCGCCTCGCCGGTGACGCAGCAGGTGTTGACGAGCGCGACCTCGGCCTCGCCCGGGCGCGCTTCCTCGTGCCCGTCGGCGAGCAGCCGCTCCCTGAGCGCGTCGGCGTCGGTGTAGGAGACCTTGCAGCCGAGAAAGCGAAGCGAGAAGGTCGTCATGGCTCGAACTGTAGGCAACGGGGCGAGTCCCGGGCGCCTCGCTAATCCGCCCTCCTCCCCCCACCCTCCCACGGGGCGTGACACGGTATCGAAGAAAAGCGCGCGCAAATGTGGCGATTTGGCGCGGAATCAGCACGTCGAGCCGAACGCGGTTAAGCGCCCGGTTTACCACGTCGCCGTCGGTGCGCCACGAGACGCGCCCCACTCCGACTGCTCGCGCCGCTCCTCGACTTCGAACCCGGACAGCCTCGGCTGCTCGCTCGCCAGGAAGCCCGAAGCGACGAGCGCCTCGCATTTCAGCCTCGGCGCCAGCTCCTCCAGCGCCTGGAGGCTGATGTTGCAGACCACCACTTCGGCCGGCGGCAGCGAGCCGGCGGCCGCGTCGGCGAGGCGCACATCGAGCGAGACGCCGTTCGCCTCGGCGTTCGCCAACGTCGCCTCGATCGCCTCGGGGTCGTTGTCGAGCGCGCTGACCGACTCGAAGCCGAGCTTTGCCGCGGCAATCGCCAGCACGCCCGAGCCGCAACCGACGTCGAGCAGGCTCGCCGGCGGCTCCAGCGCCTGCAAGAGCTCGAGGCACAGGCGCGTGGTCGGATGGGCTCCCGTTCCGAAGGCGCGGCCGGGATCGATCACGACCGGAAGAAGAGTCTTCGGTGCCTCCTCCCAGGGTGGGCCGACCCAGAGCCTGCCGATCTCAACCGGGCGGTGGAAGGCGCGCCAGTTGTCCTCCCAGCCGGGCTCGACCCGCTCGGAGAACACCTCCGCGAAGCTCCTACGCAGAGCTTCTTCGACCTCTGGCCCGCCGTAAACGGCCAGTTCGAGCAACCCGGGTAGGTCGCGCTCCTCGAAGCCGTGGGCCGCGAACTCGAGCAGCTCCGCACGCGCTTCCTCCGACCGCTCCAGCGGCACGCGCACGGATATGCGAAGCAGGTCGGTCAGTGGAAGACGCCCTTCAGCTTCTTGAAGAAGCTCTCGTCGCGCTCGTAGGTGGCGGCGGTGGCGCTTTGCTCGAACTGCTCGAGCAGCTTGCGCTGCTCCTCGTCGAGCTTGCGCGGGACGAGCACGGTCAGAAGCAGGCGCAGGTCGCCGTGGCCGAAGCCCTGCAGCCGTGGCATGCCCTTGCCCTTGAGCGTGAGCACGACGCCCGGCTGGGCGCCCGGCTCGATCGCGACCTCGGCCTCGCCGTCGAGTGTCGGCACGGTCACTTTGCCACCGAGCGCGGCCTGGGTCATCGTCAGCTCGAGCGTCGAGACGAGATCGTCGCCCTCGCGCACGAAACGCTCGTCAGGACGGATGCGTACGAGCACGTAGACATCGCCCGCGCGACCGCCGCGGCTGCCTGCGTGCCCTTCGCCGGAGATCCGGATCGGCTGACGGTCGTGAATGCCGGCCGGGATCTCCACCTCGAGCTTGCGTTCCTCGAGCTTGCGGCCGGAGCCGCCGCAGTTCTTGCAGGCGTGCTCGATCACCTTGCCACTGCCACCACAGGTGTGACAGGTCTGGGTGCGCATGATCTGGCCGAAGATGCTCTGCGAGACCTGCTGGAACATCCCCTGCCCGCCACAGGTGGGGCAGGTCGTCGGCTGGCTGCCGGGCTCCATGCCGGAGCCCTCGCAGACGTCGCAGACGACCTCGGCTTCGAAGCTGACGTCGCGCTTGACTCCCTTCGCGGCCTCGGCTAGATCGATTTCTATCTCGGCGGCGATATCGGCGCCGCGCTGGCGAGTCGGCCTGACCGCAGCGGCCCCGAAGAGATCGTCACCGAAGAAGGCCGAGAAGAGGTCGGAAAGGCTGCCGAAATCGACTCCGGTCGGCTGGTAGCCGCCGCTGCGCAATCCCGCGTGGCCGAAGCGGTCGTAGAGCTCTCGCGTCTCGGGCTTGGACAGCACCTCGTAGGCCTCGACCACCTGCTTGAAACGCTCCTCAGCCTCGGGGTGGTCGGAGACGTCGGGGTGGAGCTCGCGCGCCAGGGCCCGGAAGGCTTTCTTGATCTCGGCCTCGCTGGCGCCGCGCGGTACGCCGAGCAGCTCGTAGTAGTCACGGTCGGTGATGGCCATCACCTGAAGGTTACTCAGGCGGAAGCGAACGGAAACTGAGCGCCGGGGATCCTGGTTGGCGCAGGGGCTTCTCGGGCGCCCTCGGGGGGAACCCCAACACGAACGCTAGCGAGGAAAAGCGCACCTGTCTGTGCCGGTTCTTCCACACAAAAAGGCAGCGACTAAAGGCGTGCGGCGGAGTGGCTACTCCTCGTAGACCTCTTCGACGAAGCGGGAAAGCTCCTGCGCGGCGGCACGGACGGCGCCGATCGCCTTCTCGTAGTCCATGCGAATCGGGCCGAGGAGTGACACGGTGCCCAGCGGACGGTGCGCCAGGCCGTAGCGAGCGCCGACCAGCGAGACGCCGGTCAGGGCGGGGTTCTCCAGCTCCTCGCCGACGCGAACGAAGGGGCGGCGCTGCTCGATCGAGGCGCGTAGCAGCTCGAGCGTGGCGGCTCGGCGCTCGAGCACCGAGAGCAGGCGCCGGCAGGCGTCGAGCTCGCTGCCGTGGGTGCTGTCGAGCAGCATCGCCGCGCCGCCGACAAAGACGCGCTCCTCGCCGCGGCCGATCTGCTCCTCGAGTGCCGGCCGAAGTGCCGCCAGGAAGTCGCGCTCGTTCGCGGTCAGAGCCGGGTCATCGAGCGCCTGGCGTAACAGGCGCGGTCCGAGCGTGTGCCCCTCGAGGCGCTCGTTCAAGTACTCGCGCGCCCAGCTGATCAATCCCGAGTCGACCGGGCCGGTGAAGGCGCAGACCCTCTTCGAGACCTCACCGGCCGAGGTGATCAACACGACCAGGACGACGCGCGGCTGCAGCAGCAGGACTTCGACGTGGCGCACGGCAGTGGTCTCGAGTGACGGCGCCGAGGCGAGCGCGAGCAGATGCGTCACCCCGGCCAGAATCTCGGTGGTCGCTTCCAGCGCTTCCTCGACCTCGTTCTCGGCCGTGCTCAGATCGAGCGGCAGCAACTCGGAGTGCAGCGTCCGCTCGGACAGGAGCGAGTCGACGTAGTAGCGGTAGCCGCTGTCGGTGGGAATGCGTCCGGCGGAGGTGTGCGGATGAGTCAGCAGCCCGCGCTCCTCCAGCTCTGCCAGCTCGTAACGCACCGTCGAGGAGGAAACGGAGAGCCCGGCGCTCTCGACCAGGTGCCTGGATCCGACCGGCTGGCCCGTCGTCACGTACTCCTCGACGACCATGCGCAGGATCCGGCGCTGGCGATCGCTCAGACTGATAGCCAGAGGATCGGGCATTTGCAGGAATTTTAGCGGCCCGTCGTAACCGGGCGCGGAAAGGCGACCTTACTCGAGCGCCCGAGCCGGTGATCGGGACGATGGAGCGGCGAGGGAGAAGAGACGTTGCCCGCCTCGCCGCTGACCCCGACGCCCCTCCGCTCCGCTAAGCCTCGACGAGAATCACCAAAGTCTCGGGCAGCACACCGTCATATGCCATCGCCTCCGCGCCGGCTTCGGTTTGCATCGCGGCCATGACCGCGTCGATGTCCGGGATGTCCATGAGCACGGCCGCACGATTCGGGTTTTGCGGGTCGAGGAACGTCTTGAAGCCGGTGACGCCGAGCGGCCCGAAGAACTCCTCGCGCTTCGGTGAGGCAAGCCAGTGCTTGCTGTCCTTCACCTCGTGGTATCCAATGACCAATGGCATAGCAGCCTCCCGTTCGCTGGGCCGCGTCCGAACGCGCTGACCCTGTGCGCCGAATATGTCCATCGGCTCAGTTCTGAACCGCTTCTGAGCGAAAGGCAGCTCTAGGCGGCGAGCGTCGCGTCGGGCCAGACGATCAGCTCGGCGCTGACCGCTCCGCCGAGCATGCGGCCACGTTGCGAGAGCGTGATCGACTCGCTATCGCTCTCGACCAGGCCGAGACCAGAAAACCGGGCAAGCGCGCCGCGGTCGAGCACGGGCTCGACGTCCGCCAGCGCCACGGGCTCGTCCAGGCGCAGACCGAGCATCAGGCGCTCGCGCAACTTCGTCTCCTCGTCCAGCGCCTCGCTCTCACGCGGCGGCCTCTCGTTTCGCTCCAGCGCCGCCAGATAGCGGGGCAGCGACGGCGCATTCCGCCGGCGCAGGTCGCCCAGCGTCGAGACGGCGCCGATACCGATGCCGAGGTAGTCGTGGCCGCACCAGTAGCCGAGGTTGTGTCTGGACCTCGCATCGAAACGAAGCACTCCATCGCCCGACCGCGCTCGGCGGCGCGATGCTGCGTCCTCAGTCGCGCCCGTAGCGCCGCTACGAAAGCTCCCTGCGTTCTTCCCTCGCATCCACCGATCGCACCCGGTCGACGGGCCTTCACTCCGATCCGAGGTCAGGCTGCGAAGGTCGCGGCCGGGCTCGACCCGGGCGAAGTTCGCGGTCTCGTACCAGCGGTAGCCCGAGCCGGTCAGCCGCTCGACTACCCGCTCGAGGTGAAGCTCCAGCGCGTCTGCCTGCCCGGCGAGCTCGGCGCCGTGCGAGCGGGCGAAACGGGTGCCGGGCTTCGCCTCCAGCTCGTAACAGGAGAGGTGCTCGGGCGCGAGCGTGAGTGCCTCGTCCAGATCGGCGTCGAGGTCGGCGCGGCGCTCTCCGGGAATCCCGTAGAGGAGATCGAGCGAGATGTTGTCGATTCCTGCCTCGCGAAGAATCCGGAAGGCGCGGCGGACATCGTCCGGCCCGGCGCGGCGGCCAAGCACTTCGAGCAGATGTGCTTGGAAGCTCTGCGCGCCGAGCGAGACGCGGTTGACACCGACCTCCGCGAGCGCCTCGGCAAGCTCGAGCGTCACCGTTTCCGGGTTCGCCTCCACCGTCAGCTCGCCCGCGCCCGGCAACCCTTCGAGCAGCCGGCGCAGCGCCGCCGACTCCAGGAAGGTCGGGGTACCGCCGCCGAGGTAGACGGTCTCCGGCTCGGGCGCGATTACTTCTCTCTCCAGCTCGAGCTCGGCCAGCAGCGCCTCGACGTAGCGCGCGTGAAGGTCTTCGCGCCCCGCCAGCGAGACGAAGTCGCAGTAGTCGCAGCGCTGCGAGCAGAACGGCACGTGCACGTACAGATGGCGAGCCCCGCTCACTTCTTCCCTCCGTCCAGCTTCAAGACGGCCAGGAAGGCCTCCTGCGGCACCTCGACCGAGCCGACCTGCTTCATTCTTTTCTTGCCCTTCTTCTGCTTCTCGAGCAGCTTGCGCTTGCGCGAGATATCGCCGCCGTAGCACTTGGCCAGCACGTCCTTGCGCTTGGCCTTGACGGTCTCGCGCGCGATCACCCGCGAGCCGATCGCCGCCTGAATGGGCACGTCGAAGAACTGGCGCGGAATCTCCTCGCGCAACTTCTCGACCAGCTGGCGCCCGGTGTCGTAGGCGCGGTCGCGATGCAGGATCAGCGAGAGCGCGTCCACCGGCTCGCCGCCGACGAGGATGTCGACGCGCACCAGGTTGCCCTCGCGGAAGCCGCTCAGGTCGTAGTCGAAGCTGGCGTAGCCGCGCGTGCGCGACTTGAGCTGGTCGTAGAAGTCGAGCACGATCTCGCCGAGGGGCAGCTCGTAGATCAGCATCACCCGCTGCTCGGAGAGGTACTCCATGTGGTCGAAGCGGCCGCGACGGTCGTTGCAGAGCTCCATCACCGAGCCGACGAACTCCTTGGGCACGATCACGGTCGCCTTGATGTAGGGCTCCGAGACCTCTTCCAGGTCGGGTGGCATCTCGGCCGGGTTGTGCACCTCAACCTCGGCGCCGGCGTTCGTCTTGACCAGGTAGGCGACGTTGGGCGCCGTCACCAGCAGGTCGAGATCGAACTCGCGCTCCAGCCGCTCGCGCACGATCTCCATGTGCAGCAGGCCGAGGAAGCCGCAGCGGAAGCCGAAGCCGAGCGCCTGGGAGGTCTCTGGCTCGTAGAGCAGCGCGGCGTCGTTCAGCTTCAGCTTCTCGAGCGCCTCGCGCAGCTCGGGATAGGCGTCCGACTCGGTCGGGAAGAGCCCGGCGAAGACCATCGGCTTGACCTCCTTGTAGCCGGGGAGCGGCTCCGAGGCGGGACCGGCCACGGTCGTGATCGTGTCGCCGACGCGCAAGCCGGGCGACATCCTTGAGACCGCTGACGAGATAACCGACCTCGCCCGCCGAGAGCGTCTCCACGGGAGTCATGCCGGGGCTGAAGAAGCCGATCTCCTCGGGCTCGAACTCGGTGCCGAGCGCCATCGCCTTGAGCGCCTGGCGGCGCGAGAAGGATCCGTCAACCATGCGCACGAAGGCGACCACGCCGCGGTACTGGTCGTAGGAGGAGTCGAAGACGAGCGCGCGGGCCGGCGCGCCCGCGTCGCCACCCGGCGCCGGTATGCGCTCGATCACCGCGTCGAGCACCGCCTCCACTCCTTGCCCCGTCTTGGCCGAGATCGCCAGCACGTGCTCGGGCGCGTCGCCGAGCAGATGGGCGACCTCGAGCGCGGTGCCCTCCGGGTCGGCCTGGGGCAGGTCGATCTTGTTGGTCACCGGGACGATCTCGAGGTTGTTCTCGATCGCCAGGTAGGCGTTGGCCAGCGTCTGCGCCTCGATCCCCTGCGCCGCATCGACGACGAGCAGGGCGCCTTCGCAAGCCTGCAGGGAGCGCGAGACCTCGTAGGTGAAGTCGACATGGCCGGGCGTGTCGATCAGGTTCAGCTCGTGGCCCTTCCAGCTCACACGCACCGCCTGGGCCTTGATCGTGATGCCGCGCTCGCGCTCCAGCTCCATCGAGTCCAGCACCTGCTCACGCATATCGCGCTTGGAGACGGCGTGCGTCAGCTCGAGGATGCGGTCGGCCAGCGTCGACTTGCCGTGGTCGATGTGGGCGATGATCGAGAAGTTGCGGATCTGGCTCTGGTCCATATAGCGCCGCCCGCTGCCGCTCACTAGCCGCGCCGCGATCGGGCTCGCAACGATAGTAGAGCCTGGAGCTCCTGCACCCGCAGCAGGCGCGACGCGCCGAGATAGACGGCGAGCCCGGCGGCGAGCGCGCTGCCGACCGAGACGAGCTCGGCGGGCACGCCCCGGCCGAGCGCCCGCTCGAGACTCCACCAGACTACGTAAGAGACCGCCGCCAGCAGGGCCGAGGCGCAGACGATACGCGCGCTCGAATCGAGCACGTGACTTCCGTCGACGTGGCCGATCCGTCTTCGCAGCATGAAGAGCAGCGCCGCCGTTCCGGCGATGTTCACGAAAGAGGTCGAGAGCGCGATTCCCCAGACGCCGAATCCGGCAAAGGCGACGTCCAGGGCGGCGTTGAGCCCCAGATTCCCGAGTGCGATGACTGTCGGCACCCAGTTCGACTGCATGCTGAAGAAAGCCCTGTTGAGCATCAGCATCGTGCCGTTGAAGGTCAGGCCGGCGGCGAAGGCGGCGAGCGTCGCGGCGACGACCGGCGTCTGGCTCGAATAGAAGTGCCCGTGCTGGTAGACGAGACGCGTGATCGGCTCGGCGAGAACGGCGCAGACGACGCTCGCGGGGATGAGCAAGAAGGCGATCTGGCGCAAGCCGAGCGAGACGGTCGAACGGAATCCCTCCGTGTCGTTTCTCGAGGCCAGGCGCGAAAGCCTGGGAAAGAGCACCGTCGCAACCGCGACCGAGAAGATCCCCTGTGGCAGGACGTAGAGGCGGAAGGCGGCGGTCAGAGCGCTCGGGGCGAGGTTCTTGTCGATCATGCGGGCCCCGACGAAGGTGTCGATGACCGCATTGAAGTTGATCAGACCGAGACCGAGCGTCACCGGCACCATCAGCACGAACATCCGGCGCACAGCCGGGTCGTGTATGTCGATCACGACCCGCAGGCGGTCGTCACGGCCGCGCAGCCAGGGCACCGGGAGCAGAACCTGGATGATCGTGCCGGCCAGGATCGAGAACGCGTAGACGTAGAGCCTGGCGTCGAGCGTGTGCACGTGCTGCACCCCGAGCGCGAGCCCGGCCAGGATGGCCAGGTTCCAGAAGACCGGTGCGAGCGCCGGGACCGAGAAGTGGTCGTAGCTGTTGAGGATGCCGACGACGATTCCGGAGACGCCGAGCAGGGCGACGATCGGGAAGAGGATGCGCGAGAAGCTGACGACCAGATGCGCCTCGTGACCGTGGTAGCCGAAGGGCGCCATCACCCAGGGCGCCGTCAGGATGAAGAGGGCGGTCAGGCCGCCGAGACCGAGCAGGAAGAGCCAGAACAGACTGGAGGCGACCCGCCAGGCGCGCTTTCGCTCCCCCTTCTCCAGTAGCTCGCTGAAGACGGGCACGATCGCCGACGAAACGGCCGCGTCGGCGACGAGCGCCCGGACGGTGTTCGGGATCAGGAAGGCAACCTCGAAGGCGTTGATCGGGCCGACCACGCCGAAGAGCGCACGGACGATGATCTCTCGGGCCAGGCCGAGCACGCGTGAGACCCCCGTCGCCGCCGAGAAGATGGCGGTCGACATCGCGAGCCGGCCGTCTTCGGCTCGCCTGGCCGGCGCCTGCTCCTCGGCCTGGCCGGCTGCCATTTGCTCGTCCACGCGCCCGAGTATAGGTAGACGCCGGCTCGGGCCGGGCACCGCTCCGTCTCGCTGGCAGCGGCGGCGAAGACACTCAACCGTCCGGCAGAGCGCCTCGATACGGAGTCGCGCCGGCCGGCCGATCACGAGTCGATTCCGGTAGAGATGTGCAGAGCGAGCGGAATAGGCTCTAAGCTCCGCCGATGACGGTCTCGGGCATTCTCGGCGATGCGTGGCGGCTCTACCGGCTGCTCTTCCGGCGCTCGATCGTCTTCGCCGCGGTCGTTATAGCGGTGGTCACCGCGATCAACGCCGCGCAGTACAGCACTTCTGGCCAGACGGCGCTGCTCGTCGGCATCGTGGCGACGGTGCTGGCTCTCGCCGGCCCGGTGATCATTCAGGGAGCGCTGATCGAGCTGGTGCGAAATATCCACGAGGGCCACAGGCCCGTGGGAGTTGACGCCCTGCTGGAGCGGGTCGGTGAATGTTTCTGGCAGCTGATCAAGGTTTCGATCATCTACGGCCTAGGCGTCGCGCTGGGGCTCATCGCCTTCATCGTCCCCGGGCTGTTTCTCGCGGCCCGCTGGTCGTTGATGGCGCCGCTGGTCGTACTGGAGAGCGTAAAAAGCGGCGCCGCTGCCAAGTCGAACGCCCTGATACGAGGAAAGACGCAGACGGTGTTGCTGGCGCTGGTCCTGGCCATCGCCATCATCGGCATCCCCGCCTACGTCGTCTATTTGTCACCGATAGCGCTTTACTGGCAGCTTCTCTTCTCGTTCGTCTGGGGCTCGCTGACGGCACCGTTCCAGGCCCATCTGCTCACCGTCATCTACTACCGCATCACCGATCCCGAGCGACCCGTCATCGACGACTCCGTCTTCACCTGGAAGTCGCTTTGGAAAGCCGAATGATCGCGTAGCCCGCGGTCCTCTGCTACCATCGCTCGCGCCCGCAGAGCGGGCGTTTTCACGCTATGGCGAACATCAAGCAACAGAAGAAGCGCGTCGGCATCACCGCCCGCCAGCGGGTCGAGAACCTGCGTTACCGCTCGACCGTGAAGACGCTGAGCAAGCGCCTACAGGCCGCGGTGGACGAGGGCGAGGCAGCCAAGATCGAGGCCGAGCACAAGCTGCTCGTGCAGTGGATCGACCGGGCGATCGCCCGCGGAGCGATGCACCAGAACGCCGCCGCACGCAAGAAGTCGCAGGCGGCGCGGCTCGCTTCCGCCAAGCGCTAGCAGTAACCGGTCGTCAGCTGGGATGAACCGCATCGGCTGCGAACGGTTCTCGAGCGGGCGTGCCGGTATATCCCGGCTAAATCCCGCTAGGTGCTCCTGGTCAGGTCGATCAGCGCCCGCTCGAACTCGAGCTCGGCCGGCAGGCGGCTGCCGCCCTTGAGCGCCAGATCGAGCGCGGCCAGGCGCACGGTCGCCCGGCGCAACTCGATCTCGCTGAAGTTACGCGCCTGGGCGACGGCCTTCTCGGCGGCGTAGGGATGTATCCCCAGCCGGGCGGCGGCCTCGCGCGCGCCGAGCCCCTGCTGCAAGAGCCGGTGGCAGGCCGAGACTCTGCCGATGTGCGAGGCGAGAAGCGCTGACAGACGGGCGAGCACCGACGCGCGCGCTTCACTCGCGCGCTCGAGCAGAAGCTCGAAGGCGGCCAGAGCTCCGCTCGCGTCGTGCCTCCCCCAGGCGTCGGTGAGCCCGAACGGGGCCACTTCGCCACGCGGGCAGACCAGCAGCTCCAACTCCTTCTCGCCGATCTTCTCTCCGTCGGCCCAGGTGACGAGCTTCTCTATCTCGCAGGCCAGCTCGCGCATGTCCTCTCCCACCAGTCCGATCAGCTCCCGGGCCACAGCGGGCGAGACCTCGACGCCGCGCTCGCGCAACTGCGCCCGCACCCATTCCGGCAGCTCTCGCTTGGCGACGTCATAAGCGAGAACCTGCCCCCTCTTCCCTACCGCTTTCACCAGCGCCGAGTCGCGGCGAAGCTGGTCGGCGACCATCGCCAGGACGGTGTCGGGCGCCGGGTCGTCGAGGTAGGCGCCGACGACCTTCGCATCCGCCGCCTTCCAGCGCTCGACTCCCGCCACGATCACCGCGCGGCCGCCGCTCGAGAAGAGCCCGCCGGCGTTGCAGGCGGCCACCGCCTCCTCCCCGCTCGTCTCGCTCGCCTGCAGACGTTCCACCGCCTCCGGCGCGAAGCGATCGCGCAGACGCTTCACCGCCTCCTCGACCCGCGGTCGGTTCGTTCCGAAGATCAGATAGGCGGACTTCAGCTCAGCCACACAAGGCAAGGATACGGCCTGGGCGTGTTGAGCCTCCACGGTCATCGCGCAGCCGTCCGACTCGAGCGTCACGCGCCCGGCCTGGTCGGTGCGAAAGACGCTGAGATTCGGCACCGCGGCCAGCGCGGCGAGCGTCGACGGTGTCGGGTGGCCGTAGTCGTTGTCGCGACCGACCGAGATGACGGCGATCTCCGGCCTCAGGCGCTCCAGCAGCGCGGGCAGGCCGTCGTCGGATGAGCCGTGGTGGGCGACCTTGTACACCTCGACCGGCTGCGTGATGAGCGGGAGCGTGAACGGCGACTCGGCGTCGGCCGGAAGCAGCACGTCGGTCGAGCCGTAGGAGGCGATGGCGACGACCGCTGCCTCGTTGGCGTCGCCGGCGGCGGAGGCTGCGGCGTTACCGGTCGGCGAGAGGATGCGCAGATGCAGATTTCCCAGCTCGAGATCCTGGCCTGCTCGAGCGAGCCTGAGCGGAACGCCTCGTTTCCCGGCCTCGGCGCGGGCGTCTTTCTCCTCTCTGTCTCCCCCGGGGATCCCGGAGTCGAGCACTACTCCCACGTCGAGCCGGCGAAGCACCTCGGCCGCCCCGCCGACGTGATCCCTGTGCGGGTGACTCAGCACGAGCGCATCGATCCGCCTGACGCCGAGGCGGCGAAGCTGCCCGGCCACGTTCGCCTCGGGTGGGCCGGCATCGACGAGAACGGCTCCCTGCCCGGTCTGCAGGAGCGTCGAGTCTCCCTCGCCGACGTCCAGGAAGGTGACGCGGAGCCCACTCGGAGCGGCCGGATAGAGCTGGAACTGCGGCCGGTGCTGCCAGCCCCAGAGAGGAATCAGCGTGATCAGCGTGAGGGTCAGCAAGCGCGGCAGCCGCGGCTTGAGCAGGAACGGCCAGACTGCAAGCAGGAAGCCGGCAAGTAGAAGCCGCGAGACGTGAGCCCGGCTCACCTGAGCACCGGGAAGCGCACCGACCAGGCGAGCCCAGAAGGCGATGTAGGCCGCCAGAAGCCCGTTGAGATAGGCCAGCGCCTGCGCGGCGGGGGCGGCGATCGGCGCCACCAGCGCGCAGGCCAGGCCGAGGAAGAGAACGAGCGGCACGGCCGGCTCGACGGCGGCGTTCGCGAGCACTCCGTAGATCGGCACGTTGCCGAACTGGAAGATCATGATCGGAGCCGTCACCAGGCTGCAGGCGAGAGAGACGGCGATGACCGGGCGTAGAAACGCCGGCAGCCGCGATTTCCCGAGCCACCGCTCGAGCGGTCTGACCGCCACGTAGATGGCGACGACGGCCGCGAACGAGAGCTGGAAGCCGGGATCGTAGAGCGAGCGCGGGCTCCAGACGAGCAGCGTGAGGGCGCCGAGCAGCAGGAAGTACCAGCGATCGCGCGGCCGCGCCGCCAGCCAGGCCAGCGCGGCGAGTGCCCCGGCCACAGCTGCCCGGATCACCGACGGCTGCCAGCCGACCACGAGCACGTAGGCCGCGATCGTCGCCAGCGCCAGCACCTCACCCAGGCCCCTGGGCACGCCGCAGAGCCAGGCGAAGCCGAGCACTCCGGCCACGAGGAAGGCGATGTTCTGACCCGAGACGGCAAGCAGGTGATAGAGACCGGAGTGCCGGAAGGACAGGCGCAGCCCGGGCGACAAGCCCTCATCCTCGCCCAGTACGAGACCGAGCACGAGCCCGCGCCGCTCGCCGCTCAAGCCGAGCGCAAGATCGTGTGCGAGCCGCTCGCGCAGGCGGTCGCCGAAGCCGCCGATGCCTCCGCGCCGGCCGACCTGGCGCCAGGGGCCGGCTCGCAGAACGACGTGTATCCCCTGGCGAGCGAGCCAGGCTCGCTGGTCGAAGCCGCTCGTTGTCGGCCCCTGCGGCAGCTCCACCTCGGCGCTTAGCTCGAGCACGGCCCCGATCGGCGGCCTTCGGCCGGCGGGGAGCTCGAGCCAGACACGCTCGCTCAAAGGAGTGCGACCGAAGCGCTCGATCTGCCCGGGAGCGCTGACCGCGTAGGAGCTCGCGCGCACGGTGCCCGTCACGACGACCTGAGCCGGGGCGCTCTCACCGACGCGCGCGACGAGACGGCTGCGATCGAGCGAGGCCAGCCTGAGCGAGCCGAGCGCGAGGCCGAGGATTAGGAAGAGCGCCGTGATCGCGACGAGACGGAGTCGCGCCTGCCCACTCGGCAAGATCGCGACGGCGAGCACGAGCGCGCTGACCGCGGCAGCGGAAACGCCGATTCGCACCACGTTGGCAAGCGCCAGCCCGAGGCAGAGCGATGCGACCAGACAATGCTGGAGCGGCAACGACCACGAACGCTCGCCTATGAACAAGCCGGATCGCTACGGGACAACGAGGTCGTGAAGCTCGGCCATCTTCGCCGGGCCGATGCCACTCACTTCATCGAGCTCGTCCACCGACGTGAACGGTCCGTTCGCCGTGCGATAGTCGATGATGCGCTGGGCGGTGGCCGGCCCGACTCCGGGCAGCTCGTCGAGCTGCTCGACGGTCGCAGTGTTCAGATGGATCGGCGCAGCCTGAGTGGATCCACTCGGAGCTGACGCGCCGGCTGTCACAGCGACCTTCTCCGGTACCAGCACCTGCTGGCCGTCGGTTAGCGGAGCAGCGCGGTTGACCAGTGTTAGGTCGGCCTTACCGGTTGCTCCACCTGCTCTCTCGAGCGCGTCGTTGATGCGCGATCCGGCCGGCAACCTGTACACGCCCGGGCGGCGCACCGCGCCCGAGACGTCGACCAGAAGCTGCGCGCGCGAGCTGCTCGCCGCGCCGACGAGCTTGACCTGGGCCCGAGCCGCCGCGGGCGAGTGCCGCGCTCCCAGCAACTTGCCCGCGGCGACGAGCGCGAGCAAGGCCAGCGCACAGACGACGATCGCCTGGTGGCGCGAGATCTCGGGGAGCTTCATGGCCGGATCCTGCCGCGCGAATCGTCACGAATTCGCGCCTATATCGCACCGAATCTCGCTCACGCGCCGAGCGCCGGCACTCGTTCCGACTAGGCGACCGTTAGTCTCACAATCGAACGGACAGGCGAGCGCGCAGAGGTTCAGAAGGCGCGTACACTCGACGGAGCGCTACCGACGGAGTGCCAGCCTCGTCGGGCGGCGGTTTGCGGCGGCCGCGGGCACCCTAACGGGTAAGCCCACCGCCCTATAGTTGCTCGCCCGGCAACCGATGATTTAGGAGTCGGAAACGGTCCCGTGAACAATCAAATCAACCCCATAGAATCGGGGCGCTTATCGCCCTCGGACATGTTCGCGGTTCTGCGCGCGCAGGACGCCACCGCGCTCGAGCTCAAGACGCGCTCCGAGGCGATGGCCGAGAGATGGGCGCGCAACGCTTCGCAACAGCGCTTCTTGATCGGGCTCATCTCCTGCCTGCTTCCGATCCCCGATCTGATGCACCCGGTCTTCGAGAAGATCCTGCTCGGGGCTCGTGGCCGTCTGACCGCGAACGACTGCGATGTGCTTCTCTGCGCGACGCGACCTATCGGCGCCGACGAGAACCTGCGCAAAGCCGCGGCCGTGCAGACGATCGAGCGCGGAGTGGATGCGATCATCGCCTGGGGCATCGCTCTCGGAGACCCCGAATGCGAGCCGATCCTGAGCAGCGGCCTGCCGGCCATCTTCATCGACAACGACGTGCTCGGCGAGCGCGCCGGCAGCGTGATGTCCGCCAACCTCGAGGCTATGGCAGGAGTCGTCAATCACCTCTACGAGACCGGACGGCGGCGGATCGCTCACATCAGCGGCCACTACGAGACCCGGCCCGGAACCGACCGGCTGTTCGGATACCGCTCCGAGCTCGAGCGCCTTGGCTTGCCTGCCCCGGCGGATTACGTCGTCGAGGGAGACTTCTTCCACGACAGCGGCTTCAGGGCGGCGAAATTCCTGCTCGACCTGCCAGAGCCGCCCGACGCGATCGCCTGCGCCAGCGACTCGATGGCGGTCGGCGCGATGGCCGCGATCGAACAGGCCGGGCTCCGTGTCCCCGACGACATCGCCGTCACCGGCTTCGACGACGCCGACTTCGCGGCGACGGTGGTGCCGGCGTTGACAACGGTGCGCCAGGACGCCGTCGGCATGGGATCAGCCGCCGCCGAGGCGGTCCTGCGCATGCTCGACGACCCGGGCGGCTCCCCACCGGTGGTCCTGATCCAGACCGAGCTGATTGTGCGCGAGTCGAGCGAAGTGCCGCCAGAGAGGCGGAGCTCCGCTGCCTCGTGAGCTAGAGCGCAACACTAGGCGCGCTCCCGTTTACGGAGATTTCGGGGAGCGAGAGAGATGACCGTCGAGGCGAGAGGTCGCGGCGATCTGCACACAACCTCCGTTGCACTCTTCGCCGAGCTCGATGCTGAGCTGGCCGAAACCGATGAGCTGAGGTCGCGCGCCGAGGCACTGGCCGAGAACCCCTCTCTCGAGCGAGAGAGCGGGCGCTACTTGATCGGGCTGATCACGGCCTTCTACGAGGTTTCGGAGCTGGTTCACCCCTTCTTCGGACGGGTTCTCATGGGCGCCCGCGGAAGGCTGGTCGCCGGCGGCTGCGATCTGCTCCTCTGCGCCAACAGACCGGCGCGTCCGGGCGATCCTCTGCGGGCGAAGGCCGTCGAGAGAACGATCAACCGCGGAATCGACGCCTTGATCGTCTGGGGATTCGGTCACAACGATCCCGAGCTCGCACCGATCATCGGGTCAGGACTCCCTTCGGTCTTCATCGATTTCGACCCTATAGGCGAACGAGTCGCCCACATCATGTCCGACAACATCGGCGCGATGGTGAAGATCGTCGATCACCTCTACGAGAGCGGGCGCCGCCGCATCGCCCACATCGCGGGGCTCCAGAACACGCGTCCCGGTCTCGATCGCCTGTTCGGCTACAACTCCGAGCTTTCTCGCCTCGACCTACCCGAGCGCGATGGCTACGTCGAGCAGGGCGACTATTACCACCAGAGCGCTCGAGACGCGACCGAGCGCTTGCTACGCCTACCCGAGCCTCCCGATGCCGTGACCTGCGCCAGTGACACGATGGCGATCGGCGCGATGGTCGCGATCGAGCAGGCCGGCCTCCGCGTTCCCGACGACGTCGCCGTCACGGGCTTCGACGATACGGAGCTTGCGGTTCGGGTCAGGCCCACGCTCACGACCGTCCGCCAGGACGCGCTGGGGATGGGCACTGCCGCCGCCGAAGCCCTCCTGCGAATGCTTGCCGCTCCCGATCACTCGCCCAATACGGTTGTCTTGCCGGCTGAGCTGATCGTGCGCGAGTCGAGCGGGCCGGCGGCGAATAGCTAGACCACGAGGTTGACCAGCTTGCGCGGGACGACGATCGTCTTGCGGACTTGCTTGCCCTCGAGATAGGGCGCGACCCTGGTCGAGGAGCGAGCCAGCTCGACCAGCTCCTCTTCAGTGGCTTCGACCGAGGCTTCGAGACGATCGCGCAGCTTACCGTTCACCTGCACCACCAGCTCGAAGGTCTCCCGCTCGAGCAGGCGCTCGTCGAAGCGCGGCCAGGGCTGCCGCCAGAGACGCTCGTGGCCGAGTCGCTGCCAAAGCTCCTCGGCGACGTGCGGCGCGTAGGGCTGGATCAGGCTGACCGCGGTCTCGGCGGCGAAGCGGGCGCCGGGGTCTTCCGGTGCGCGGTTGATCTCGTTGACCAGCTCCATCACCGCCGCGATCGGCGTGTTGAAGGCGAAGCGCCGGTCGATGTCGTCTGTGACCTTGGCGATCGTCTGGTGCGCCTTGCGCACGAGCGGCGTCGCCTCCGGGCTCGCGGGCCTCTCGGCCGCCTCCAGCGTCGTCCGCCAGAGCCTGCCGAGGAAGCGACTGGTGCCCTCGACGCCGCTGTCCTGCCACTCGGCGTCCTGGTCGGCCGGGCCCATGAAGAGAATGTTCAGGCGCACCGCGTCGGCGCCGTAACGCCTGATCATCGCGTCGGGCGCGACCACGTTGCCCTTCGACTTGGACATCTTCGCGCCGCGGTAGTAGATCATCCCCTGCGTGAAGAGCCGGGCGAAGGGCTCGCGGAAGCCGAGCATGCCCAGGTCGTTGAGCGCCTTGGTGAAGAAGCGCGCGTACATCAGGTGCAGGATCGCGTGCTCGATGCCGCCGATGTACTGGTCGACCGGCATCCAGTGATCGACGATCTCGCGGCTCCAGGGCTGCGCCGAGTTGTGCGGGTCGCAGTAGCGGATGAAGTACCAGGAGGAGTCGACGAAGGTGTCCAGCGTGTCGGTCTCGCGCCTGGCCTCGCCGCCGCAGGACGGGCACTTCACGGCCACCCACTCCTCGGCGGTGGCGAGCGGCGAGCGGCCCTTGGGTAGGAATTCCGACACCTCGGGCAGCAGCACCGGCAGCTCCTCTTCGGGCACCGGCACGACGCCGCAGCGCTCGCAGTAGACCACCGGAATCGGGCAGCCCCAGTAGCGCTGGCGCGAGATCAGCCAGTCGCGCAGCCGGTAGGAGACCGTCGCCTCGCCGAGCCCCTCCGCACCCAGCCAGTCGATGATCTTCTTCTTCCCCTGCGGGCTGGGCAGGCCGGAGAAATCGCCCGAGTTGACCATGACGTCCTCGTCCGAGCTGGAGACGTAGGCCTCGGCCTGCACGTCGATGTCGCCCTCGCGCGGCGCGATCACCTGCACGATCGGCAGCTCGTACTGCCGGGCGAAGGCATGGTCGCGCTCGTCGTGCGCCGGCACAGCCATGATCGCGCCCGTCCCGTACTCCATCAGCACGTAGTCGGCAACCCAGATCGGGATCGGCTCGCCGTTGACCGGGTTGATCACGTTGCGCCCGTGAAGACGCCGTCCTTCTCCTTCTCCTCGCGCTCGATCGACGAGCGCCCCTGCGCCTGCTTGACGTAGGCGCGCACCGCGTCCTCCTCGGGCCGCCCGGCGACGAGCTCGCCGACGAGCGGGTGCTCGGGCGCCATGACGAAGAAGGTGGCGCCGAAGAGCGTGTCCGGGCGCGTCGTGAAGACAGGCAGATCGATCTCGCTTCCCTCGACGCGGAAGACAACCTCGGCGCCCTGCGAGCGCCCGATCCAGTTGCGTTGCATGGTCAGCACGCGCTCGGGCCAGTGCTCGAGCAGCTCCATCTCGTCCAGCAGCGCCTCGGCATAGTCGGTGATACGGAAGAACCACTGCTCTAGCGAGCGCTTCTCGACCTCGGCGCCGCAGCGCTCGCAGCGCCCATCCACCACCTGCTCGTTGGCCAGCACCGTCTGGTCGTTCGGGCACCAGTTCTGCAGCGACTCCTTGCGATAGGCAAGCCCACGCTCGAGCAGCTTCAGGAAGAGCAGCTGCGTCCAGCGGTAGTACTCGGGCGTGTGGGTCGAGATCTCCCTCTCCCAGTCGATCGCCCAGCCCATGCGCCGCATCTGCTCGCGGATGCGACCGATGTTTCGCTCGGTGATCGCGCGCGGCTGGCCGCCCTCCTTGATCGCCGCGTTCTCGGCCGGCAGGCCGAAGGCGTCGTAGCCCATCGGACGTAGCACGCGCCAGCCGTTCCGCCTGCGGAAGTGCGCCACGACGTCGCCGAGCGTGTAGTTCTTGACGTGACCCATGTGCAGCTCGCCCGAGGGGTAGGGCAGCATCTCGAGCACGTAGGTCGAGGGCTCGTTCCACTCCGGCTCGCCCGGCGCCGGGTTCGGCACCGCGAAGGCGCGCTCGCTTTCCCAGAGCGCCTGCCACTTGGGCTCGATCTCGTGCGGGTTGTAGGAGTCGTCCGCCATCGTTCGTCGGCTTCCCGAAGAAGTGCTGGAAAGCTACATCAGAGCGCGGGCGGCGCGCTCCTACGCCGACGTAGGGCCTCTAGCCTGTGGGCCGCCTGTCGTAACGAGGCAGCCCATCGTCGGGAACCGGAAGCCAGGCCGGCGCCGAGCCCACCCAGGTGTGGCGCGACGGGCGCAGGCCGGGATCGGCTTCGAGCACTCCCATGCGCACCCAGACCGTCTCGCTCTCCGGCTCGTTTATGCCGTAGAGACTCGAGCCGCAGCGCCGGCAGAAGAATCTGATTGCCAGCCCGGGAGCGGGCTGAAAGCTCTCGAGCAGTTCCTCGCCCGAAAGGAGCTCCATCTGCTCTCTCGGCACCTCCATCGCCAGCGAGCCGAAGTTCCCCGAGTGCTTGCGGCAGTGCTCGCAGTGGCAGCAACTGGCCGCCAGGAAGGGTGGGGTCAGTTCCATACGCACCCCTCCGCACAGGCAGCCCGCCGGAACTATTTCGCTCTCGATCACTTTCGCGTCCGTCCTCTCTGCGCAGGAGCCTAGACGAAGCAATCTCGTTCGGTCCGCGGCGTCCGGCCGCTAAGCTCGCGGGGTGTCTGTACTGGATCTCTTTCCCGACAGCGCCCGCATAGAGCAGGGCGAGCTGGAGGTCGGCGGCCTGCGCGCCTCCGAGCTGGCGCGCGAGTTCGGCACTCCACTCGTCGTCTACTGCGAGCAGACGCTCAGGGCCCGGGCTCGCGCCTACCGCGAGGCGGCGCCGAACTCGCTCGTCGTCTTCGGCAGCAAGGCCTTCCCGAACGTGGCTCTGCTGAGACTCTTCGCCGAGGAAGGTGTGGGCGCCGACGTCTCGACACTGGGCGAGCTCGAGGTCGCCATCCGGGCTGGAATCGACGGCGGCAAGATCGTTGTCCACGGCAACAACAAGAGTGACGAGGAGCTGCGCGCGGCCGCCGCGGCCGACGTGCTCTACCTCGTTCTCGATGCCCCGGACGAGGTCGAGCGAGCGGCCGCGGCCGGTATCAAGCGAGCGCTCATCCGGGTCACGCCCGGAATCGAGGTGGACACTCACGAGGCGATCCGGACCGCTCAGCTCGGCTCCAAGTTCGGCCTGACGCCCGAGCAGACGATCGAGGCCGTACGCCTGGGCTCTTCGCTCGGGATGGAGATGGCCGGGCTGCATATCCACCTGGGCTCCCAGCTGCTCGATCTGGCGGCGCCGCGCATGCTGCTCGACTGGCTGGCCGGTTTCGTCGCGGTCTGCCGCACCGAGCTGGCCTGGGCGCCGGCGGTGGTGGACGTCGGCGGTGGGCTCGGCATCCGCTACACCGAGGACGAGCAAGCGCCGTCGATCGCGGAGTGGATCGGTGATCTCGAGGCGCGGCTGGCACGCGATTTCTCGGCGCACGGCCTGCCTCGTCCGGGACTGGTTCTCGAGCCGGGACGCTCGCTCGTCGGCGAGGCGGGCCTCACGCTCTACACGGTCGGCGTGGTCAAGGAAGCCGCCGAGGGCCCGCCCTGGGTGGCGGTGGACGGTGGCTACTCCGACAATCCGCGCCCGCTCTTCTACGGCGCCCACTACGAGGCGCTGCTCGCCAACCGGGCAGACGAGCCCAGCGACCGCTCGTACACGGTCTGCGGCAAGCATTGCGAGGCCGGCGACGTGCTGGTCAGGCGCATCGCTCTGCCCGAGCCGAAGCGCGGCGACCTGCTGGCCGTGCCCGACACCGGCGCCTACACGCTCAGCATGGGCTCCAACTACAACGTCCTGCCGCGTCCCGCCGCCGTTCTCGTCTGCAACGGCCGGGCGCGCCTGATTCGCCGCCGCGAGACACTCGAGGAAGTCCTCGGGCCCGAGACTGAATGAGACGCGAAATCGCCGCGAGCATCGCGCTCGCAGCCGAGCTCGGGATTCACTGCGAACAGCCTCGGATCGTCAACGAGGGCTTCAACCTGCTGCTCGAGCTCTGCCCCGAGCCTGTGCTCGCCCGCATCCCGATGGCGATGGCGGAGATCCGCGATCCGTTCGAGAGCGCTCGAACGGAGCTCGCCTTCGCCGCCCTGCTCGCCGAGAACGGTATCGAGGCGGTGCGGCCGAGCGCGCTCGTGCTGCCCGGCCCGCACCGGTACGACGGGCTCGTCATCTCCTTCTGGGAGCTCGAGCGGGAGGTCTCGCGCCCGCTCGACGCGAAGGCGGCCGCCCACTCGTTGCGCCGCATCCACGATCTCGATCCCTGCCGTGCGAGCTTTCTACCGCCCTTCAGAGCCCTCGTCGAGCTCGATCTCCTGCTCGAGCGGATCGAAGCGCGACGGCTACTCGCGGCCGAAGACCTCAAACTGCTCGAAGGCGAGAAGGAGCGGCTGGGCGGTCTGCTCCCGGAGCGCTTCGACGAGCGCGCGCTGCACGGCGACGCCCATTTCTACAACATCATGGAAAGCGAGCGCGGAACCGTCTGGATCGATCTCGAGGACGGCTGCCTCGGCCCGGTCGAATGGGATCTGGCAACCCTGCAGACCGCCGCCAGGAGACTCGGGCAAGATCTCCCCTGGCGCGAGGCCGTCGCGGCCTATGGACGGGTGCCCGACCGCGACCTTCTCGAGCTGATGATCGAGCTACGCGGCGTCTACGTGACCGCCTGGCACACCATCGGCGCGGCGACCATTCCAGAGAGCGCTCTCTGGCGCGACCGCTGGCTCGAGCTTCTGCGAAAAGACCGCGCGAACCGCGTCCGCTCTTAAGAGCCTATCCCGCCAGGCCCCCACGCCCGCTGCGGCCGCTTCGCGGCGCCAGTGACTACCCGAACCACTTGTCGCACTCCCAGTGCGCCTGCGCGGCCCGTTCGGCCCCTGGCATCCACGCATCGACCACTTCGACCGCGGCTTCCTAACGGGATAGGATCTAATAGGTGACGCGGTGCACAGTCCTCGTGCACGCTCGTAACAAATGTTTCAGAATGGCGAGAGTGCGCCGTCTCGGGGCTCTCACCCTCCTTGTTGTCGTGGCTGCGATCGTCGGCTTCGCCGCCTACTACGGCTTCGTCCACAGGCCCAGCGAAGAGGGCCGCGCAGTTCAGGTGCTCTATGCGGTCACACTTCTGATCCCACCCGCACTCTTCCTCGCACTCGCACTGATACTCCTGCTCCGGAGGACCGCGGGCACCAACGTCCTCGCGCTGATCGGTATCGCCGTGCTCGTAGGAACGCCCACGCTCGTCTACTTCCTGGGCGGCCTGATCGGTATTTCGCTGATGGCCGTGGCCCTGTTGATCATCGCTGCGGCGAGCGCCGCGCTGTTGCGTCGTTCCACCCCCGGCTGGCCGTCCAGCCACGTCGGGCCGAGCTAGCGTCCGGCGGATAACGGCCGGCCTGCGAAGCGATAGATCATCCCGATCGCGTCGAACCCCAGCTCACCGTAGAGGTTCTTGGGCCAGTCGTCGTGGACGGCACGCAGGAAGGTGAGCTCGTGACCGAGCGCCCGGCTGCGATTGACGGCGTAGGAGACGGTTGCCCTGGCCAGGCCTGCGCGGCGGTAGGGCTCCAAGGTCGCCACCGAGCGAACGACCGCGGCGCCCTTTTCATCGCTGTAGAGCTCGCAGAAGGAGCGAATCTCGCCCTCGACGAAGGCCGCGAAGAAACGCATCTCGCCGGCCGAGGAGAGCCTACGCGGCACCATCAGCTCCTGGCGAACGAGCTCCTCGTCTCCTCCGGAGCGAGCTGACAGATAACGCTCTCGCACAGGCTCCAGCTGCTCGATCGCGACCTCGCGCACGAAGCTCGCGTCGACCTTGCGCTCGGGCCGGCGGTGTTGCGCCATCAAGACGACCCGCTCGGCCTGCCAGCGCTCCAGCTGCTCGAAGCCGAGCGCGAGCCTGGCGCCGATCTCTTCGTCGTAGGCTACCACGCGGCGAAAGCCGAGCTGCCTCTGCAACTCCTCCGCTTCGCCCGCAATCCGTCCGGCCTCCAGGGTCAGCTCGTGGAGCGAGAGGCGCTCGGCTAGGGACTCGACCCTGAGCAGGTTCATGTTCAGGATCCTGGGCAGCTCGGCGTCCGAGAGTGTGGCCACCCCACCCGGGAACCTCTCCAGCCGCTCACAGATCGCGTCGTCGAGCGCGTGCAGGAATTGGATCACCCGCAGGCGCTCGTTCTCGCTCACCTCTCCTCCTCCGCGATCGGCGCCCCGAGCGCGTCGGCCCGCGCACACCGATGCTTGCTCGAAGCCGAATCGAGCGGGCCCGCCAGATCGAGATCGAGGAATCTCACGCGCGTAGCCTACTTCCAGCCGAAATGCCTCCGGGGAGATCGAGGAGCTCGATGCCGAGCCGCGCTCGCTCCCGCCCCGACGGACGGAGATAGGGAGGTAGCTAGAGGGGACGCAGCGTGCCGAGGCTCAGGCCCAGTAACGCTGGCAGCTGAGTGGCCACAGTCGAGTCGTTCGCGGAGGTCGGTGTCTGGATGCTGAAACGCCTCCCGTCGAGCGTCCCCTTGACCGTGGTGATCTTCTTGTAGCGGTGGATGGTGAGGGTGCCGAGGGCTCCTGTCCCGGCGACGGTCACCTTGGCGATCCCGTTGACGACGTTCAGCTTCCCGCTAACGACGACTCCGGGGACATAGACGATCTTGCGCAACTCCAGATTCGTCAGCGATCCGTCGAAGCGGCCACCACGCAGACCTACGGCGTCCTCCGACGCCGAGAGCTCCGTCGTGGTCACGTCACTGAGTGTCCCGAGAACGGCACCTACCGTCTGGCCGCGAACGCCTTTCAGCTTCACTGCCTTGACCTTGGCCAGCGAGGTCGGGTCGGGCTTCACGGGCTTGAAAAACGGCGTGACGAATCTGCACGAGGGCATGGCCGCGCCGGCGAAGAAGCTCGACAGCGCCCGCTCGACACAGGTGCTGGCGTCCGGCCAGGCGCCGAGGACGACGCTGTGACCACTGAAGGGAACCGCGACACGCCTCGCTTGCGGAAATAGCGCGGCCACCTCCCTCGCGTCGGAGAGCGGGGTCGTGTCGTCCTCCTGACCGTTCAGAACGAGTACCGGAACGTTCGGGAGCGGCGCGGTCACCACGGGGTCGACAGGTACCGTCGGCGCGGGCCAGTAAAGGCAGTATTTGACGTCCGAGAGCCCTAAGGGACTGAGAGCGGCGTCGAACGTGAAGGGCGCGAAGGTGCTCGTCGGAACCACAGCCAGCGCGCTCGTCAGCTCGCTCGCGCGGACGCTCGAAGAGTCGGTCGGAGACCAGGGGAAGGTCTCCTCGGTACACCTGGTGGCCAGGTACAACGTGTCGCTCAACTGTGCGTTCGAGACCGCCTCTGAAGGCGCCGGCGCGAGCAGGCGCCCGAGCGGATAGGTATCGCCGGCCAGGGCCGATCGAACCGCAGCCGGAAAGCGAGCGCGGGAAGCGGCGTCGAAGGTGAAGGTCTCGACCATGTAGTTGAAGAGGTCGACTTGACTCGCTTCCAGCGTCTTCACTTTTCCGGCGGAGTCGACGTAGTGCAGAGAAAGCTGACCCTGGGCCCGGGCGCGAGCGACCAGACGCGTCAGGTCGTGATAGGGATTGCTGGTGATGCCACGGCAGAGCCCCTTCGAGCAATTCGCGGTCAGTACGCTCGATACCGCCTGGAAGTTGGCGCGCAGCAACCAGTCGACACCGGACGAGGGAACGACCGAGTCGAGCACGAGCGCTGCCGTGTGCTCCGGAAACAACCTGGCGTAGAGCTGGGCCACATAGGTGCCGTAGGAGACGCCGAGGATGGTCACCTTGTCGACACCGATCGCCTGGCGCACGGCGTCCATATCCTCGGCCGAGTCCTTGCTCGTGTAGTAGGAGCGCGCCGAGCCCAGCTCGGCGGCGCATTCCTGAACGTATTGCTGGTAGGTGAGCGCGTCGGCGGCTCCGGGGCAGGAAAGAGCAGTGGCACCGGTCCCTCTCTGGTCGAACACGACGAGGTCACGGGTAGTCAGGGCCGGTTCGAGCGCCGTGGCGAAGAAGCTCGCATATGGCGTGGCCGCCTGACCGGGCCCACCGGCGAGCGCGAAGATCGCGCCGTTGGTATCGGCCCCGCTACTCGCGGGTTTCATCATCACATTCAGGGTTATCGTCGTGGTCGCGGGGATCAGGGCGTCGCTGCGATCCAGCGGCACGACTACCTGGCCGCAGAAGAAATCGCTGGCGCTCGCGCAGGGCGTGAACCCGACCGGCACCGCTCCCAGCGCGGGTGCCGGGAGTGTAAGCGAGAGAAGCACGGCGAAGAGCACGAGGGCGGCAACGAGGCCACTGCGCTCCACGTGGGACCGGGCGCTCCCGCCGGGGCCGGTTGGTGCCTGCTTTCTACTCCCGAGACGGTTCCTCGATACCACAACACTGGACGATACCTTCTCCGAGGCCCGCGCACCTGAGCCCGGAGCGCTCCGGCCGCGCTCAGCCCGTCGACACCATGCGCTCGATCGCCGTGCGGGCGCGAGCCGCGATCTCCGGGTCTACCGTCACCTCGTAGCGCCAATCGCGCAAGGAGTCGCGCAGCTTCTCGAGCGTGATCATCTTCATGAAGCGACAGACGGCGTCGCTGTTGACCGGCTCGAAGCTCTTCCTCGGCAGTTCCTTGTGCAGCCGGTGCAGGATCCCGACCTCGGTCGCGACCTTGAACCGATCTCGCTCACTGTCCCTGGCGAAGTTGAGCATCCCCTCGGTCGAGAGGATGTGCGCTCGCTCGCCGGCGAAGGCCATCGCCTGGCTGGCGCAGCCACACTCGGGGTGAACGAGTAGCTCGGCATCTGCCGCTTCGGTGAGAACGAGGTCGATGTCGCCGGGCCGAATGCCCGCGTGCACATGGCACTCGCCGAGCCAGAGGTGGAGCCGGCGCCCGCTCACGCGCTCGGCCCAGAGGCCGAGGTAGAGATCGGGCAGGAAGAGGATCTCCTTCTGCGCCGGAATCGACTCGATCACCGCGCGCACGTTGCCCGAGGTGCAGCAGTAGTCGCTCTCGGCCTTGACCGCAGCGGAGGTGTTTACGTAGGCGACGACCACGGCATCCGGATACTTCGCTTTCCAGGCGCGCAGCTGGTCGACGTCGATCGAGTCGGCGAGCGAGCAGCCGGCGGCCGGATCGGGAATCAGAACGGTCTTCTCGGGAGCGAGGATCTTCGCCGTCTCGGCCATGAAGTGAACACCGCAAAAGACGATCGCCCGACCTTCGGCACGCGCGGCCTGGCGCGAGAGGCCAAGCGAGTCGCCCACGAAGTCAGCGATATCCTGAACCTCGGGCAGCTGGTAGTTGTGAGCGAGGATGATCACCTCTCGCGCGCGCGCGAGAGAAAGAACCTCCTCCCGGAGCAACTCAACCGACTCGGGCGTCACGGTGTCAGCACCTCCAGAGAGACGTCGAGCGAGCGGGCAGAGTGAGTCAGAGCGCCGATCGAGATCGCGTTCACTCCCGTCTTCGCATAGGCGCGCACGTTCTCCAGCGTGACGCCGCCCGACACCTCGAGCTCCGCCCGCCGGGCGACCAGCTCGACCGCTTGCGCCACCTGGGCCGGGCTCATGTTGTCGAGCAGGATGCGCTCGACGCCGAGCGCCAGCGCCTGCTCGACCTGCTCGAGCGTGTCGGCCTCGACCTCCAGCGGTTGCGTAACCGTGCCGCGCAGCCGGCGAACCGCCGTCTCCACGCCACCGGCGAGGCGCAGGTGATTGTCCTTGACGAGTACCGCGTCGAACAGACCGAGGCGATGATTGACGCCCCCGCCCGTGCGCACCGCGTACTTCTCCAGGACTCTCAGTCCGGGCGTGGTCTTACGAGTGTCGAGGATGGCCACGGCGCTGCCGTCTACCGCGTCCGCGAACGTCCGCGTCAGCGTGGCGATCCCCGACAGGTGCCCGAGCAGGTTCAGCGCGACTCGCTCGGCGCCGAGAAGCGCCCGCGTCCGGCCGCTCAGACGCGCGATCTCCTGCGGCGCTTCGCTCACGCGCTCGCCCTCTCTGACCTGAGCCTCGAGCTCGATCGCCTCGTCGAGCTGGCGGAAGGCGGCGCGAACGACCGGAAGTCCGCAGACGACCCCCGGCTCCTTGAACAGGATCGCCGCCCGGCAGCGCTCCTCCGCGCCGAAGAGCGCCTCGCTCGTCAGGTCGCCGGGGCCGATGTCCTCGGCCAGTGCTCGCGCGGCCACCTCGGCAGCCACACGCTCGAGCCCGGTGCGAGTCAGCTCCATCGCTCGAACGACGGCTCTCGCCCGTGGTGAAGGACGGTATGAGCCGCCAACTCCGCGTCCTCGAAGGGGAAGTCGGCGCGGAAGTGGACGCCCCGGCTCTCGCGACGATGCAAGGCGCACTCCGCCACCAGGCGCGGCACCAGCGCCGAGGCCGTGAGCAAGGTCTCGAGACCGGCGGCGTCTCGTACCAGCCCAGCTCCTTCCCACATCTGCTCGCGCAGCTCGAGGTCGATCCGATCGACCTCCGCAGGCAGCGGTTCCGGCGGCTCGGCCACGACGTCGAGTGGCGCGTCCGCCAGCGCCGCGAGCGCCGCACGCCGACCGAACACGACGCATTCCAGCAGCGAGTTCGAAGCCAGCCTGTTCGCACCGTGAACGCCCGTGCAAGCACACTCTCCCGCCGCGTAGAGCCCCGGCAAGGTGCTACGGCCGTCGAGGTCGGTGACGATTCCGCCAAGCGTGTAGTGCGCCGCAGGAGCAACCGGCACCGGCTCTGTGTCCGGGTCGTAGCCGGCTTCGCGGATGCGGTCGATCAGAGCGGGGAAACGACCTCGATCGATCGGGCGCAGGTCGAGCAGCGCACTGCCGCGAGCTGCGATCGCCCTCGCCACCACGTCGCGCGGTGCCAGCTCGTCGGTGAAGCGCTCGCCGCTCGTGTCCAGAAGAAGCGCGCCGGCGCCACGAAGCGCCTCGCTCAGCAACATTCCGCTCGCCGAGAGAGCGGTCGGATGGAACTGGACGAACTCGAGGTCGGCTATCGCGGCTCCGGCCCGGTAGGCCATGGCGATCCCCTCACCGAGCGCCCCGCGCGGATTCGTGGTGCGCGACCAGAGTGCTCCCGCCCCCCCGGTCGCGAGCAGCGTGGCCGGTGAAGAGATACATCCCTGCTCGCCGACGACCCCGACGCAGCGCCCACGCGAGTGCCACAGCCCAAGCACGTGCTGATTCTCGTAAACACGGATACGGCTCTCGGCGCGCACCTGGCTGGCGAGCGCCAATTCGATCTCCCGTCCGGTCTCGGCTCCGCGCGAGTGGAATACGCGCGAGCGCGAATGCCCGCCCTCGAGCCCCGGCTCCGGCCCGAAGCGCGCTCCCCAGGCACGGAGGTCGTCGATGCGGGCGGGCGCCTCCTCGACTAGCGTCTCGACCGCGCTCGGCCGACAGAGCCCGCGACCGGCGCGAATCGTGTCCGCCGCATGCAGCGCCGGGCTGTCGTCCTCGGCGCAGGCCGCCGCGATGCCGCCCTGCGCTTGATACGAGGCCGATGACGACAGCGCACCTTTGGAGACGACCATCACGTCGGCGCCATGCTCGGCCGCCGTCAAAGCGGTGACGAGCCCTGCGATCCCCGACCCTACGACGAGTAGATCGACTCGTTCGCTGCCGCTCTCGCTGCCCGTCGATTTGGTCATGTGCGTCCTGGTCCGCTAAGTTATCGACTGTAAGTAGAAAACCTAGGCGGAAGTTTACCAGGTTTTCGCCCTTGAGACAGGAACGCGAACGCACGAGAAGCCCACTCACGTCGTACTAGCCGTCGTACTCCAGGTACGCGACGGGATCCTGCAGGCGCTCCTCTGGCAGCGGGCGCAGGCGCCGTTCGCCGGCGCCTTTGCCCTCCCCGGCGGCTACCTGCTCGTAGGCGAGACGCTCGAGGACTCTATTCGCCACCACCTGGCCGAGAAGGTGGACGTACGCGAGCTCTCACACATCGAGCAGCTCGTGACCACCAGCGACCCGGCCCGTCACCCCAGCGAATGGCAGGTCGCGACCGCATATCTGGGATTGGTGCCGAGCGACCTCGACCCGGAGCTACCCGACGACACCTACTGGCACCCGATCGACGAGTTGCCCGAAACAGCCTTCGATCACGGCACCATCATCCTTGCCGGCAGGGAGAGGCTCCGAGCCAAGCTCTCCTACACGAACATCGGCTTCGCGCTCGTGCCGGGCTCCTTCTCGATCTCCGAGCTGCGCGATCTCTACGTGGCCGCGCTCGGACATGAAGTCTCGGCGACGAACCTGCAGCGAGTGCTACTCCGGCGCGAGCTGCTCGAGTTGACGGGCGAGAGACGCGCCCCGGGGCCCAGCGGTGGCCGCCCGGCAGCACTCTTCAGTTTCCGCTCACGCGCCCTGGAGATAACCGACCAGTTCGCGGTGCTCAGGCCGCCCGGTTAGGAGTTCGTCAGAGCCTATTCCAGGGTAGAGATGTGCGGCCGAGGCGGTCAAGCTGTGGATGCTTAGTGGCCGCAGGGTTGTGAAGGCGCACTGGCAGCGCGGAGAGCAGCCCTGTGGTCGCTGGCGCCGCGGATCGGCCGCGTCGGGCGTGCAGACCTAGCGAGATAGGCTCCTAGACGGTCTTGAGACTGCTTGCCTTCTTGCGCGCGCCCGCCTTCTCGGCGACCGGGGCGTCGATCGGCTTCGCCAGCCATTCGACCAGCTCCTGCGGCGGAATCGGCCTGGTCAGGTAGTAGCCCTGCGCGATATCGCAACCGAGCGCCGCGAGATCGCGCCAGATGTCCTTCGTCTCGACACCCTCGGCGACGACCCTGAGCCCGAGGCCGCTTGCAAGATCGATGGTCGAGCGCACGATCTGCTGGTCGTTCTCGCTCTGCGGCATGTTCATCACAAAGGAGCGATCGATCTTGATCTCGTCCACCGGCAGCTTGCGCAGATAGGAGAGCGACGAGTAACCGGTGCCGAAGTCGTCGATCGACAGCCCAACGCCGAGATCGCGCAGCTTCGTCAGCACCTCGAGCGCCTTGGGCGGATCGACCATGATCGTGTTCTCGGTGATCTCCAGCTTGAGCAGCCCCGGATCGACTTGCCAGGTTTCGAGAAGCTGGGCGACGTCGTCGGGGAGCTCGGAGTCGAGCAGGTTGCGCGCCGACAGGTTGACCGCGATGTTGAGCGTGAGCCCTTGCTCTTGCCACTGGTGGCACTGCGCGAGCGCCTCATTGAGAACATAGAGCGTAAGCGGACGAATCAAGCCCGTGTGCTCGGCGAGCGGAATGAAGTCATCGGGGAAGGTCAACCCGTGCTCAGGATGCTGCCAGCGCAGTAGTGCCTCGACGCTGTTGACCTCGCCGGTCTTGATATCAGCCTTGGGCTGATAGAACAGCACCAGTTCCTTGTTCTCGAGCGCCCGCCTCAACTCGCCCAGGAGCGCCAGGCGCTTGGGCGTGTTCTGGTCGCGATCGGCGGCATAGATCTCGAAGCCGGCGTGCGCTTCCTTGGCCATGTACATAGCCACGTCGGCACGTTGAATGAGCGTGTCGACATCGTTTCCATGATCGGGGAAGAGCGAAATTCCGATCGAAGCCTCTACGTCGAGCGTCAGGCCCTTCAGCATGAACGGCCTCGACAGCGCCGTCGCAATCTTGCTTGCCACGCGCATCGCCGCGTCCGCACTCGCTGCTCCGGGCAGGAGCACGGCGAACTCGTCCCCGCCAAAGCGAGCGATCGAGTCGACATCGCGCAGGAGACCGCGCAAGCGCGGTCCGATGGCTTGCAGAATCAGGTCGCCGTTGCGATGCCCGAGTGTGTCGTTGATCTCCTTGAATCGATCGAGGTCCATGATCAGAAGGGAGAAGCGAGAATCCTCACGACGTGCCTGCAGGATCGCCTGCTCGACGCGGTCGCGGAAAAGTGTTCGGTTGGGCAACCGGGTGAGCGTGTCGTGGAGAGCCTGAAACTCGTTTTCCTCGACCTGGATACGCAGCTTGTGGGAGGCGCTCGCCACGAAGGAGAGCTGGGCGAGGTAGAGCACCGCCAGGGCGATTGCGACATAAACGCCGGCGTGGAAGACCAAGCCGACGACCGCAATCAGTACTGCGCTGAGAATGCCGAACTGGTTTGTGAGTGTGAGACGCCGCATGTTTGCCTAATCGGCCCGCCGCAATCAAAACTAAAGGACATTAGCTCGTTCGCAGGAACACCCTTTCGGGTGATTCGAGCCGGGCTCGGTACCGGAGGGCCGGGTATCCCGCCCCCACTTGCAAGAAAACGGCCGCGTTCCTCGCAACGTCCGGGACGGCCGCTAAACGCCCCATACCGCATTTCTCGGCGATTCCGAGTTCTTTCCGCAGCAACCTGTTGCACTCGCGAGCGTGCGCACCTACGGGCGGGGAGCGGTGAGGTAGCGCCGGTAAGCGGTTTGCACTGCCACGCCTCAAGGAGGCAGCTTCCGGCGATCGGTGGGAATGGTGGCTTTCACACACTTTCTTAGGAAGTTCTTAACCCGGGCTTCACATGGCTTGAATCCTCACTTCCCAGCTACGAGAGCGCCGGCTGGCCAACCGGGGTCTCTTGACACGCCTCTCCGCGCGAAGTATCAACTCTCCGGAGCTGGTCACTCGGCGATCTCCGGTGCAGTAAGAAAGCCCGGGGTCAAGGGTGCCCAGCACAAAACCGGCTGCGATGACTCAGATCACCGAAATGGCCTCGCGGATAGCGCCAACCACACCCAGCGCCAAACTGGCATCCGCTGAAGAGCCGCAGCCCCTCCCATCGCTTTCGCCGTCCGTCGTCCGGCACCTTTCCTCGTCCGCGTTCCGCGGCGAGGCGCCGGCAGGACGGCTGACAGGTTTCCGCAGGCGCTCGTATCAGGCTTGTGGGAAGAGCCCGTTTTCGGACGGGCGCGTATGTCGCTACCACTCGGAGGAAGTATCTGGGGACAGCAACACCGTAACTCGATCCGCTGTTTCTTCTCCGGGAAACATCAAACCAATCCGGGCTTTCGGGCCCGGTGGAGGTGACACACATGGTAAGTCGTAGAAAATTGGCCGTTAGCATCGGAGTCGTGGCGGTAGCCGCGATCTCGCTGCTGGCAGCCAACTGGGCTGGTGCCCAGGGGAAGGCTACCTCTCTCCCGCGCAACCAGTTGCTCATTACGAGCGGCACGGCGTGGGGCCCCGAGGGTAACTTCAACCCCTTCGGCGGCGGCTGGGCCACAGGCATGGTCGGCCTCGTTAACGAGACTCTTCTTCGTTACGACCCGCTCACGGACAAGTACATCCCCTGGCTCGCCACAAGCGCTGGGTTCCAAGGGACGAAGTACGTGATCACGCTCAGAACCGGAGTCACGTTCAGCAACGGGCATGTGCTAACTCCGAAAGATGTCGTCTCTGACATCGCCCTCGGCAAGCACGCAACCGCGTACTGGAACGTTCTGTACAACAAGATCAAGTCGATGAAGGTTTCGGGCAACAACATCACCGTCACCTTCAAGGGCACGCCGAGCTACATCCAGTGGCAGAACCTGATGTGGAACCTGCCGATCGTCTACCCGGGTCAGTTCTCTGGTATCACCGATACCACGTTCACGACTCTTGGTAGCGCCGCCGGTTGGGCTCCCATCGGTACAGGCCCGTACGTACTCGATAAGGCGGCCTACGATCCCACGACAGGCGTCGTGTGGCAGAAGAGGCCGGCGAATCAGTGGTGGGCAGCGAAGGATAAGGTTGCACCGTCGCCCGCTCCGACCTACATCGAGGACCTGGTCAACACGAGCAACACCAACGCCCTCGAGGGTCTTCTGACCAACATCGAGGACTTGAACAACAACTACCTGCCGGGTATTCAGGGCCTCGTCGCTAAGGGCCAGGCTCAGACCTACTACCCAGGCTCACCGTACGATATGGCCGCGAACACTGCTTGGCTCGAGGTCAACGATGCCAAGGCGTCACAGCCTGCGCTCCAAGATCCCAAGTTCCGCCGGGCTCTTGCCGAGGCAGTGAACGTCTACAAGATCACCGGCAGCGGTGACTACAACGGCATCACGACGGTCGCCAACCAGACCGGTCTGCTCAAGGTCTGGCGGAAGTACTGGGACACGAAGGCGATTGCCAAGTACGGCTTCAGCCGCGCTGACACCGCCGCCGCGAAGGCCGATCTCGCAGCAGCCGGCTACAAGACGGGTTCCGACGGGTTCGTCATGAACAAGGACGGAAGCAAGCTCAGCCTCACGATTGAGGTTCCGTCCGGTTGGTCGGACTGGGAGGCTGCACGATCCATCATCGTGTCCAGCGAAAGGGCTGCCGGTATCAACGTCTCCGTTGTGACCGGCTCTCAGGCCCAGGTTCAGACCACTGATCGTAACCAGGGCAAGTTCGACCTCGAGGTCGACAACACCTATCAGGTCAGTGACAACCCGTGGACGTACTTCAACGGCATCTTCCACCTGCCGATCATCACCGCGGGCACCGGCCAGACGTTCGCCAACTTCGGTCGGTACAACAACCCGACGGCGTGGGCGGATGTCCAGAAGCTCGATCAGACTCCTCCGACCGACGTAAAGGGTCGGCAGAAGCTGCTGAGCGCGCTGGAGACGATCGAGATGCAACAGCTCCCGATCATCCCGCTCTGGTACAACGGCATCTGGTCGCAGACTCAGTCCAAGTACTGGACGAACTGGCCGTCGAGCACCAAGAAGGGCATGCACTTCATCGCGTGCATGTGGGGTGGCTACCTGAACATGACAGGTATCGACACCATCACGCACATCAAGGCGGCGTAGTGCTCCAGAAGTAATGAATTAGCATCGAAGCAATGAGCCACCGCCCCTCCTCACCGTTATGGCGCGGGAGGGGCGGTGGCCTTCTGTAGAATGCAGCCTCCCCGGCCTCTAGCGGCCCCAGTGAGGAGCAAAGGCGGCTTTCAGTACCTTCGGTAGAATGACGTGAGCTAGGAGAACACGTGCGACGCTATTTCGTTAGAAAACTGGTCACCTACATCATCACCTTCTTCGTCGCGGTGACGGTCGATTGGGCAATTCCTCACCTCATGCCGGGCAATCCCATTCTGAATCTCCTGGCGCAATTTAAGATCCAAGATCAGACGACTTTCAACCATCTTTATAACTCTATCGCAAGAGCTTTCCGAGCAGACCTTCCGCTCTGGAAGCAGTACTACTATTTCTGGGTTTCCCTCTTCCATGGCAACCTCGGGATTAGCTTCAGCAATTACCCGACGCCGGTGACAACGCTCATCGAGCGCGCTGCCCCCTATACGCTCGGCCTACTGATTCCGGCGATCTTGCTCAGCTGGTTCGCAGGAAACAAGGTCGGAGCTATGGCGGCGCGCAGGAAGGTGCTCGACAACACTGCTCTCCCGATCTCTTACGCCCTGACAGCCACTCCTTACCAGTGGCTCGCGATGGTGGTCGCCTGGCTGCTCGCGTTCATCTTCCGGTTTTTCCCGATCGGCCGCGGCTACGACATCGGCGCCATACCACAGTGGTCGATGCCCTTCTTCTTCGATCTTCTCAAACACTGGTTCCTGCCCTTCCTCTCCCTCTTCCTCGTCTACTTCGGCGGCTGGGCGATCGGGATGAGGAACATGATCATCTACGAGCTGGAGTCCGACTACTCGCACTACCTCGAGGCGCTCGGGGCGCCCAGGCGACTGGTGCGTAAGTACGCGTTCAGAAACGCCGTGCTGCCCCAGGTCACAGGACTGGCGCTTCAGCTGGGAGCCGTGCTGGCAGGAGCGTTGGTCACCGAGATCGTATTCACGTATCCGGGCCTCGGCTCTCTGATCTACAGGGCGATCATTAACAACGACTATTTCGTCATTCAGGGAACCTTCCTCTTGATCATCATCGGAATTCTGATAGCCAATTTCGTAGTTGACATCGCGTACGTTCTCATCGACCCGAGAGCGAGAATCGGAATGCAAGGTGGGGAGGCATGAGAAAACGAGCTAAACCGGCAGGTAAAGTCGCAGCGATCGGCACAGACGCCACGTTGCCCGAGAGCGGTGCTTCGACCGAGCCGGTCGTAACCCGCCTTGAAGAGACTTCACCTGATAAGAAACCCGTAAAGGCGGTCTCCAAGACGGCGAACATGGGTGCTCTACGCGAGATGCTCTACTTCGCGCTCAGGAACCGCAAGCTCATTATCGGGTTCACGGTAGTCCTGTTCTTCCTCCTGCTCGCGGTCTTCGGGCCGTACCTCGCACTCCACGATCCCATCTACAACATAGATGGGCCCAGCGCGCATGGGCCCATGCTTCGCGGTCATTACTATCTCGGAACGACACCCGAGGGGTACGACATCTTCGCGCAATTCGTACGCGGCCTCAGGCTTGCGTTCGTCGTGGGCCTGATCGGAGGCGGACTGGCTGCCGTGATCGGCACCGTCGTAGGTTTCACAGCCGGATACAAGGGCGGCATCATCGACGAGGTGCTGAACATGCTCACGAATGTGGTGCTCTGCCTCCCCGTGTTCTGCGTGCTGATCGTCATCGCCTCTTTCGTACACCTGAAAGGCGCCGTTCCCGAGGCTCTGATCATCGGCTTCGTCACCTGGCCGTGGGCAGCCAGAGCACTGAGGAGCCAGACGTTCTCGCTGAGCTCGAGAGAGTTCGTCAGCCTGGCACGCCTGAGCGGCGAGAACAGCTGGAAGATCATCTTCAAGGAGATCGCGCCGAATGTGAGCTCGTACCTGTTCATGATGTTCATCCTCCTCTTCGGTGGAGCGATCCTGACGGCGTCGACGCTCGACTTCATCGGGCTCGGCCCAGCCGGGACGATCACGCTCGGGCAGATGATGTTGAACTCCTTCAACGACTCCGCTCTGCTCTTGGGGTATTGGTGGTGGTTCATACCGCCCGGCATCGCGATCACGCTCATCGTGGGCGGGGCGTACTTCATGAATGTCGGCCTCGACGAGGTCTTCAATCCGCGGCTGAGAGAGACGTGAGCAAGTGAGTCTGCAAGTCGAAAATCTCAGGGTTTACTACCGAACCCTTGCCGGCGCTGTCCAGGCCCTGGACGGTGTCACCTTCGGTATCGCCGACGGCGAGATCATGGGGCTGGCGGGGGAGTCAGGGTGCGGCAAATCCACACTCGGAAACAGCCTCATCTCCCTGACAGGACGCATGAAATACATCGAGGGGTCGGTCACTCTCGACTCGACGGAGCTTCCGATCTGGGATTTCCGCGATATGAACCAATACAGGTTCAAGGATCTCTCGATCATTCCGCAGTACGCGATGAGCGCCATGAACCCGACACGGAAGATCGGGAAGATGGTAGGCCAGCTGCTCGACTCGAGGGGTGTCAGGCACAAGGAATATGTACCGGAGCTGAAGCGCCGGCTCGAGCTGGTCGGACTCTCGGAAGACGTGCTCGGCATGTACCCGATCGAGCTCTCGGGCGGTATGAAGCAGCGAGCGGTGATGGTCATCTCGACGCTGCTCAACCCCTCCCTGCTGATCGCCGACGAGATCACCTCGGCGCTCGATGTCTCGACCCAGAAAGCTGTAGTCGAAATGCTCGTCGAGTTCCGCGAGCGCGGTTTCGTGAAGAGCATGATCGTAATCACGCACGACATCTCGATCCTTTATCAGGTCGCCGATACGATCCTCGTGATGTACGCCGGGAAGCTGGCCGAGAAAGCCTCGTCCGAGACGATCATCAACAATCCCCGGCATCCGTACACGCGCCTGCTCATCTCATCGCTGCCGGAAGTCGGGGTCACCTACGCCGGCAAGAGGTTGGCAGGTATAGCCGGTACGCCGCCGGCGCTGCTCAACCCGCCCGAAGGGTGCCGCTTCCGTGACCGTTGCCCGTACGCTTTCGAGAAGTGCCTGGAAGAGCCGCCTTTCATCGAGATCGGGCCGGAGCACTTCGCCGCCTGCTGGAAGGAGACCGGAGAGACGCCGAAACGGAGATCGAAGCAATGAGCGGATTCGAATACGACGCACAAGGTAACAGCGAAGGCAGGCTGCTCAGGCTCGACCACGTTACCAAGGTCTTCAGCACCGGCACCTTCGGCGGCAAGCTGCTGACAGCGGTTAGAGACGTCAGCTTCGAAGTGAAGCCCGGCGAGGTCATGTCGGTCATCGGCGAGAGCGGCAGCGGGAAATCCACGATCGGCAGGATGATCCTGCGCCTCTCCCCGATCACCAAGGGCACTATCACCTTCGACGGAACCGACATCTCGACACTCAAGTGGAGAGCGCTGAAGAGGTATCGCCGCGAGGTTCAGGGCGTGTTCCAGGATCCGTTCAGCTCCTACAACCCGATCTTCAAGGCTGATCGCGTCTTCGCGATGATCAAGAACGAGTTCTTCCCCGGGACGAGCGGACCAGAGTGGAGGAACAAGATCGGCCTCGCGCTCGAGGCGGTCACCCTTGATCCGACTCAGGTCTTGCACAAGTACCCGCACCAGTTGAGCGGCGGTCAGCTTCAGCGCCTTCTGATCGCTCGCGCCCTCTTGCTCGACATCCAGTTCCTGGTTGCCGACGAGATCATCAGCATGCTCGACGCTTCGACCAGAATCGACGTGCTCAATCTGCTCGCCGATCTCAAGGGTAGGGGCCTTGGCATCATGTTCATCACCCACGATCTCTCACTCGGCAACTACATCAGCGAGAAGACCGTCATCCTCCGTCGCGGCTTGATCGTCGAGATGGGGGCGACGGAGAAAGTCTTCGGCAACCCGACCCACCCGTATACGAAGATGCTTCTCGCCTCTGTCCCCCAGCTTCACCGCAAGTGGGAAGAGGTCGCGGAGGAGCTCAAGGTGCCCGAAGCGGTGCTGATAGACAGGGAGGCCGCGGCGAAGAAGGCATACGAAACGGTCAGCGAGATTCTGGCGCCCGACGCCGACGACTCGGTGCTCGTCGAGACCGAGCCCGACCATCTCGTGCGCTTCTCGCCCGAGGAGGCACGGGAGATCGCGCCGGCCGCGGTCGCTGGATCATCAGCATGAGCCAGGTACAGATCCTGGGCCAGGGGAGGATCGAAAACCTCCCTTGGGAAGACCGGCCAGCCGGAAATACTGAACCGGTTTGGCGCTACTCGAAGAACCCGGTCATCCCGCGCGACCTGATTCCGAGCTCGAACAGCATCTTCAACAGCGCCGTTGTCCCATACAAAGGCGCATTCGCAGGGGTATTTCGCTGTGATGACCGCACCCGCCGGATGGTCATGCATCGCGGCTTCAGTTCCGACGGCCTGAATTGGGAGCTCGATCCCGAGCCTCTCCAGTTCAAGTGCGACGAGCCCGAGATCGCAGAGTTCATCTACGGCTACGACCCGCGAGTCGTCTGGATCGATGACCGTTACTACGTCACCTGGTGTAACTGTTACCACGGACCCACGATCGGAGTCGGCTGGACGAAGGACTTCGAGAGCTTCCATCAATACGAGAACGCCTTCCTGCCGTTCAACCGAAACGGCGTTCTCTTCCCACGCAAGATCGACGGCAACTTTGCCATGCTCTCTCGGCCTTCGGATAACGGCCACACTCCGTTCGGCGAGATCTTCTACAGCGAGAGTCCGGATCTGACCTTCTGGGGCAAGCACCGGCACGTGATGGCGCCGGTAAAGGACAGCTGGCAGGCAACGAAGGTCGGCGGAGGGCCAGTCCCGATCGAGACCTCCGAGGGCTGGCTGCTCATCTACCACGGCGTCCTGACCTCTTGCAACGGCTTCGTCTACAGCGCGAGCGTGGCGCTGCTCGACCTCGAGAAGCCCTGGAAGGTGATTGCTCGCGCGAAGCCGTATGTCATCTCGCCGCAGACGCTCTATGAGTGCGTCGGGGATGTGCCCAACGTCGTCTTTCCTTGCGCGGCGCTCTGCGATGCCGAGACCGGGCGCCTGGCCATCTACTACGGCGCCGCCGACACGGTGACGGGGCTCGCGTTCGCCTATGTGGACGAGCTGGTGGAGTTCACCAAGAAGAACTCGCTCTAGTAGCCGAAACGAGCCGGCCGGCTCGCGCGGCGCGTGAGTTGATGGTTCCTCCCCACTCCAAGCGGGCGGTGCCGAAGCTGATCTCCGCGCGTCAGCCGTCTCAGTTAGTCTCTGCGCCTATGGAAATGGCAGTGCTTCATCTGTCGATGCTCCTCAAGAGCAGGCTCGTCGATCGAAACGGCGAGAGTCTCGGCCGCGTCGAGGACGTGATCGTCAGGCTGGCCGACGGCGCTTACCCGCTCGTCACCGGGCTCAAGGCCCGCGTGGCCGGGCGCGATCTCTTCGTCGCGGCGAAAATGATCGCCGAGCTCAAGCCGGGCAAGGTCCGGCTCGCTGGCGATCAGCTCAACTTCGGCCGCTTCGAGCGTCGTCCGCGCGAGGTGCTCTTGAGCCAGGATGTTCTCGGTCACCGGCTGATCAACGTCGCCGGTGCCCGGCTCGCCAGGGCGAGCGATATCGAGCTGGCCTCTGTCGAGGAGACGTGGCGTGTCGTGGGCGTAGACGTCAGCCTGCGCGGCCCGCTGCGACGGCTTCTGCCGAGGTGGCTCGGGGGTCGCTCGGCCGCGCGCACGCTGCTCGACTGGGGAAGCGTCGAGCCCTTCGTCGGTCACGTGCCCAGCTCGAGGCTTCGTATGCGCTTCGGCAAGCTGGCGCAACTCCATCCGGCCCAGATCGCCGATCTGGTCGAAGCCGCTTCGCACGAAGAGGGCGAGGAGATCATCCGCGCGGTCGGCGCCGACCGCGAGCTCGAAGCCGACGTCTTCGAAGAGCTCGATCCCGAACATCAGGTCGAGTTCCTGCACCAGCGCTCGGACGCCGAGGCGGCGAACGTGCTGGCCAAGATGGGCGCCGACGACGCGGCCGACTTACTGGCTGAGCTCGAGCAAGAACGCCGCGAGCCGGTGCTCTCGCTGCTACCGAAGATTCAGCAGCGCAAGGTTCGAACGCTGCTCGGCTTCAACCCTTCGACCGCCGGCGGCTTGATGAACCCCGACTTCCTCTGCCTCTCGGAGCGCGTCACCGTCAAGAGGGCGCTCGAGGAGGTCAGAAAATCGCCGCTCGAGCCCGAGGAGCTCAACGTCGTCTTCACCCACGACGTCAAGAAGCAACTTTCGGGTGCGCTCGCTGTCGCCGAGCTTGTTCGCGCCAACCCCGATTCGCGGCTCGTGGAGATCGTCCAGCGCCGGCCGGTCAGCTTGCACCCCGACGCCGATCTCCCGGAGGTGGCACGCGAGCTGACCGACTTCAATCTCACCGCACTCCCAATCGTGGATGAGCAAGAGCAAGTGATCGGGGTGATCGCCGTCGACGATGTGCTGGAGTCGATCTTCCCGGAGGACTGGCGGCGGCGCTTCTCCGCCTTCAGCGGTGAGTGACCGCCCGCTCGGCTCGTCGTGAGGGCTGGTAGAGTCTCCGAGCCAGTTTCGGCAGTTCGCGTGGAGGCATCTGTGGAATCCGAAGACCCATCGAGTAGCAGCTCCGCGCGCGCCCGGCGGGCACGGTGAGCAGACTTAGCTGTCGCTGACCTCCTGGGCGTGCGCGAGGCGCACGCATGACCGGCCCCCAGGTCGGAGGAGGTATAGCAATTGGCCAAGAGGAAGGCTCCTGCGCGTGCAGTACGCCCGGAGTTTGCGCGGGCGAAACTCGACGATGCCCAGATCGGCGATATCAAGGGCGCGCTGGGCACGATCCGCCAAGACGAATTCCCGCGCCACTCCTGGCGCGGGCGGCTCAAGGCTCTGCTCGCGATCATGGGGCCCGGGCTGATCGTGATGGTCGGCGACAACGATGCCGGCGGCGTCTCCACCTACGTGCAAGCAGGTCAGAACCATGGCACCGCCCTACTCTGGACGCTGGTGCTTCTGATCCCGGTCGTGATCGTCAACCAGGAGATGGTGGTGAGGCTGGGCGCCGTCACCGGTGTCGGCCAGGCACGCCTCATCTTCGAGCGTTTTGGCCGCTTCTGGGGCGCCTTCTCGGTTAGCGGCCTCTTCCTCGTCAATTTCCTCACCATCGTCACCGAGTTCATAGGCATCACCTTGGCGCTCGAGTACCTGGGCGTGAACCGGTACATCGTCATCCCGCTCGCCGCTCTGGGGCTGATAGCGATGACGCTCACGGGCAGCTTCCAGCACTGGGAGCGGTTCATGTACGTCTTCGTCGTCAGCAACCTGCTCGTGATTCCTCTGGCGGTGCTCAGCCACCCCAGGCTCGGCCCGATCGTTCACGGCACCTTCGTTCCCAGCGTCGGGGGCCGCATCAACTCGACCTCGGCACTTTTGATCGTCGCCATCGTCGGCACGACGGTGGCGCCCTGGCAGCTCTTCTTCCAGCAGTCCAACGTGATCGACAAGCGGATCACCCCGCGCTGGATCAACTATGAGCGTGCGGACACGATCATCGGCTCTCTGATCGTGGTCGTCGGGGCAGCGGCTTTGATGATCACGACCGCCTTTGCTTTCGAGGGAACTGCTTTCTACGGGCACTTCGTAGACGCCGGCCACGTGGCGAGCGCACTCGCTCGGCGCGACGGCCATCTGGTGGGAGTCCTCTTTGCGATCGTTCTTCTCGATGCTTCGATCATCGGAGCACAGGCGGTGACTCTTTCGACCTCTTATGCCTTCGGCGACGCTTTCGGAGTTCGTCACTCGCTTCACCGCTCGTTCAGCGAAGCGAAGGGCTTCTACGCCGCCTTCTCCGCGCTTACCGTGCTCGCGGCGATAATCGTCTTGATTCCGCGAGCACCACTCGGGATCGTGACGATCGCGGTTCAGGCTCTCTGTGGAATCCTGCTGCCGAGCTTCACCGTGTTCTTGCTCATGCTCTGTAACGATCGGCACGTGCTCGGCCCGTGGGTGAACAAGAACTGGCTGAACGCGATCGCCTCCGTCATCGTCGGCTCGCTCCTCGTGCTTTCCGCGATCCTCGTCGTGACGACGGTGTTCCCCGGCGTCAACGTGGTCGTCCTCTCCATCTCCCTGGCGACGGCACTGGCGATCACGCTCGCCGCGCTCGGGCTCTCGAGCCTGCGAACGGCCCGTAGACGAAAGATCGGCAAGGGGGAGATCGAGCACCCCGCCGCGCGTGAGAACTGGACGATGCCTCCGCTCGCACTGCTCGAGAAGCCGATCTGGTCGCCCGCCCGGCGCGCCGCCATGTACGCGATGACCACCTATCTCGTTGTGGCCGTCTCGCTCTTAATCGTAAAGGCTGTCGAGCTCGGCCTGGGCCACTGATCGCAGAGTCGGTGCGGCGAGGTCGCCGGAGGCTTGGAGCTCTCCGGGGCGCCGGCGAGTGGCCCGGCGCCCTAGGAAGCTGTGTTCTCAGACCTCGAGCGCGGCCTTGAGCGTCTTGATCTTCTCGACCAGGGGCGTGATCTTCTCGTTCGAGATCTCTCCGCTCTCGGCCAGATCGAAGGCGAGCTTGCCGAGAGTGTCGTAAGCCTCGCCGAGCTCACGCTTCGTCTTCATGTCCTCGACTCCCTCGCGTGCCTTCGTGGAAGCCGTCCCGGCCGCCGCCTTGGCGCGGTCAACAAATCCCATCTCGTCCTCCTTCGCTTTGAGCCAGCTGTCTCTTTATTGTCATCACAACGGTCGAGAAAACAAAGCTTTGACCGTCTTCGACCAGGATTCGGATATCTTCCTGGCTCGAGCACTGCGAGTGGCGGGAGCGGCTTTGGCCCAGAATCATTTCCAGCCGGATATTTATCCGGAGTTCGTGCGCCGCGAGATACCGGAGTACGACGAGCTCGAAGACGTCGTCGCCGACTCGACGGGCACTTTCGATGCGACACGGATCCTCGATCTCGGCGCCGGGACTGGCGAGACGGCGTGGCGTGTGCTCGAGAAGCACCCGGACGCCCGCGTCGTGCTCGTCGACTCGTCGACGGAGATGCTCGAGACGGCTCGCGAACGCCTGGCCGAGGACCACGTCGAGCAGATCATCGTTCGGCGGCTCGAGGATCCCCTTCCCGGCGGGCCCTTCGATCTCGTTGTCTCGGCGCTGGCGATCCACCATCTCCTGAGCGCCGACAAGCGGCTCCTCTTCCAGAGGATCGCCGAGGCGCTTCGAGCCGGTGGACGTTTCGTCCTGGCCGACGTCGTCCTTACGGACGATCCGGAGACGGCCGCGACGCCCGCCTCGTCGCAGATCGATCGCCCCGACCCGCTCGACGCCCAGCTGGGCTGGCTGGTCGAAGCCGGGCTGGAGCCGCGCGTCGTCTGGTCGAGCCGCGACCTGGTGGTGGTGACGGCGGACCGCCCAGCCCCGTAGTAACAGCGAGCAGAGGAGAGACACGATGCCAGACCAGCCCAGAGCCGGAGACGAAGCACGCAAGCCGAGACGAGTCGCCCGGGCAGTGCGCGACCAGGCGAGCGCGAAGCGTGTTTACGGCGATCCGATCGAGCTCGACGGGGTGACGATCATTCCGGTCGTCGCCGTTCGCCGCTGCGGCGGCCCGGACGGCTCCGAAGAGAATGGGAAAGGGTGCGGCTGCAGCTGTAACAGCGCCAGGCCGCTGGGACTGGTCGTGATCCGGGACGGTCAGGTCAGCTGGACACCGGCGCTCGATATGAACCGCGTGGTCATGGCTGCCGCCGGCGTGCTCGGCCTGCTCATCTTCCTGCGGCGGCGCTGAGAAAGCTCGATTCAATCGGCGACCCGCCTACCCAGGCACACGCGCTCCGCGCGGTGCCTGGCACCGCGCGAGCGAGCGGAACACAATAACGGGAAAGGTCGCACGGGAATGTGACGGCTTCATGCCGACACGTGTGCCGTATCCGAGTCGAGCTCTGGACGCTAGGAACCGCTCGAGCGAGACGAGGCGATCTGGCCGCGGTACCAGAGAGCGCTGCGCTTGGGAATCCGCCGCTGAGTCGGATAGTCGACGTAGTAGAGGCCGAAGCGCATTTTGTAGCCCTTCTCCCACTCGTAGTTGTCCAGCAGCGACCAGACGCAGTAGCCCTTGACGTTGACGCCGTCGGCGATCGCCTGGGAGAGCGACTCGAGATGGCGCGAGATGAACTCGACGCGCATGGGATCCTCGACGATATCGCCTCCGTCCCATACGTCCGGGTAAGCGGCACCATTCTCGGTGATATAGATGTCGAACTCGCCGTATTCGCGCTTGAGGCGCGTCAGCATCTCGTGCAGGGCCTCGGGCGTGACGTCCCAGCCCATCGCCGTGAGCGGCAGCCGGTTCGGGACGCCGGCCAGGCCTAGATAGACGGAATCCGGGTCGTGCGTTACCGCCACTCGGTGGTAGAAATTGACGCCGAGATGATCGACCGGGCTCGAGATCACTGCCAGGTCGCCGTCTTCGACCGCCTCCTCGAAGCCGTAGCGCGCGAACTCGGCCAGCATGTCCTCGGGATAGCTGCCCTTGAACACCGGATCGAGGAACCAGCGGTTCTGGAACCCGTCCCAGATGCGCGCCGCTTCGGCGTCTTCCGGACTGTCGGTCAGAGGATGAGCGGGATGCAGGTTCGGCGCAAGCCCGATCTTGGCGGAGGCGGCACGACCGGCGCGAAGAGCCTGAACGGCCAGACCGTGCGAGAGCAGGAGGTGGTGCGAGACGCGCAAGGCCGTCGGCCAGTCGTTGCGGACGCCCGGCGCCTTCTCGCCGCCGACATAGGCCATGAAGGCCGTCACCCAGGGCTCGTTGTGCGTCAACCAGAGGTCGACACGGTCGCCGAAGCGCTCGAACATCGCGGCTGCGTACTCGGCGAAGCGCTGGCTGGTATCTCTGTTCACCCAGCCTCCCTCGTCTTCGAGCACCTGCGGCAAGTCCCAGTGGTAGAGCGTCGGGAACGGCTTGATTCCGCGCTCGAGCAGGCCGTCGATCAGCCTCGAGTAGAAGTCGACGCCCTCCTCGTTCAGCTGTCCCTTGCCGTCGGGCATGACCCTGGGCCAGGCGATCGAGAAGCGATAAACGCTCAGGCCGAGCTCGACCATCAGGTCGAGGTCTTCCTGCAGGTGGTGGTAGTGGTCACAGCTGACGTCGCCGTTCTCACCGCGCGCGGTGTTTCCTGGCTCGTGACTGAACGTGTCCCAGATCGATAACCCGCGCCCGCCTTCGTCGACTGCGCCTTCGATCTGGTAAGCCGAGGTAGCTACTCCCCAGCCGAAGTTCGCCGGGAAACCCGGAACGAATGTGTTACCACCTGCAGCTTCCATCGTCGCCTCTGCTCCTTTTCGCCTCAGTTGCTGTTTCAGACGGCCGAGCGGTTCTCACGAACGCCCGCTTGCATCCGCGAGATCCACAGGCGAAGCGGCCCGCCTGTCAACCTCAGCTTGGCCGCAGTCTACCCGCGCAAACGTTCTCAAGTCTCGCTTCAGTGGAACATCGCACGAGCCGGGCAATGACGTAGGCAAGCCGCGGCCACCTCGATCAGGTGGCGGGCTGTTCTGTGAGCGTTTCCTCGACCGCCCGCGGTTGCGCCCACTCGAGCTTTCGCGCCAGCCAGAGCGCGACGTAGACGAGCGAGACGAGCACGGGCACCTCGATCAACGGCCCGACGACGCCCGCCAGTGCCTGCCCCGAGGTCGCACCGAACACGCCCACTGCGACCGCGATCGCTAGCTCGAAATCGTTCGAGGCGACCGTGAAGGCGAGACTCGTCGTCTGCGCGTAGGGCAGCCGCATCAGCCGCCCGACTGCGAAGCCGGCGACCCACATCACGGCGAAGTAGGCAAGCAGCGGCAGCGCGATCCTGGCGACGTCGAGAGGCTGGCTCGTGATCTTGTCTCCCTGGATGGCAAACAGCAGCACGATCGTGAAGAGCAAGCCGTAGAGGGTGATCGGCGCGATGCGCGGGATGAAGCGCTGCTCGTACCAGTCGCGGCCCTTGCGCGCGAGCCCGATCCGCCGCGTCAGGAAGCCGGCCGCGAGCGGGATGCCGAGGAAGATCAGAACCGTGCGGGCGATCTCCCAGATACCGGGCTGGAAGCCTTGCGTGTCGAGGCCGAGCCAGCCCGGGAGCACGGTCAAGTAGAAGTAGCCGAGCAGCGAGTAGGCGACGACCTGGAAGAGCGCGTTGAAGACGACGAGCACCGCAGCCCGCTCGCGGTCGCCGCGCGCGATCTCGTTCCAGACCAACACCATCGCGATGCAGCGGGCCAGACCGACGATGATGACGCCCGTACGGTAGGCGGGCTGATCGGCGAGCAGGAGCCAGGCGAGCGCAAACATGAACGCCGGCCCGACGATCCAGGATAGAAACAGCGAGACAGCGAAGAAGCGGCGGTCGTTGACGCCGTCGGCTCGCATCGTTCCGAGCTCTTCGTAGCGTACCTTCGCCAGCACCGGGTACATCATCAGGAGCAAGCCGGCGGCGATCGGCAGACTGACGGTGCCAACCTGAAGCTTGTCGAGCCAGTCGTTCAGACGCGGCAAGAGCGACCCGAGCCCCAGCCCGGCCGCCATCGCGAGGCCGATCCAGAGCGGCAGAAAGCGGTCGAGCGTCGAGAGCTTTCGCATGACCGCAAGCTCGCCCTCGCCGTGACGCGAGCCGGTCAGCGCTTGCTCGACGGGCATTAGTGATCCCCGGCCGTCGGTTCGCGAAGCCTATCCCTTACCTCTCGCTCCGCAAGCGCGAGTGCGAACGAGCGCACTGGTACTTCGTCGTAAGGCGCCAGTACCGCGTCTGCGCAGGCGCGGATCTCTTCCGGGGAATGCGTCCCCCCGAACTCCTCGACGAGCGGCGGCAGCAGACGCCGCAGCCGAAGCTCGTGCGCCGTCCTGTCGGAACGGATCGAATCAAGGCGCTCCTCGATCAGGTCGGCGACGCGGCGCTCGATCTCGTCGCGGATCTCTCGTACCTGCTCGAGCGAACCGCCTCGCGGATCAGCCACATCCCAGTCCTCCACCGCGCCCGCGACGAAGGGGCAGCTGCCCTCACAGGCAAGAGTGACCGCCCAGTCGGCGTGCAGCTGCATCTCAAGATCGAGCTTCTTCGGCTTCTGCTCGGAAAGGTCGATACCGACTTCGCGCATCGCCTCGACGACCTCGGGCCAGACCGCCTCGGCCGGGTCCTGCCCCGCCGATTCGGCTCTGACATCGCTTGGCGCGTGCCGCTCGAAGAAGGCCTGCGCCATCTGCGAGCGTCCGGCGTTCTGAGTGCATACGAACAGGACGTATTTCATCATGGCCTCCGTGGCATCTGGTCGAGCTCCTGGACAAGGGAATCGATCCGCCCTGCGATCTCGTCGCGAATCACGCGTGTTTCGCCCAATCCCTTACCGGCCGGATCCTCGAGCTCCCAGTCGATGTAGCGCTTCCCGAGGATCACGGGACAGGCATCGCCACAGCCCATGGTCACGACAACGTCGGCCCACTCGGCGTCGGCACGCTCGAGCCGGTGCGGGACGTGGCCGGAGAGATCGACGCCAAGCTCGCGCATCACTTCGACCACTTCGGGATGCACGCGATCGGCGGGGTCACTGCCGGCGGAACGCGCCTCGTGCCGATCGGCCGTCGCGCGACGGAAGAGCGCCTCGGCGATCTGCGAGCGACCGGCGTTGTGGACACAGACGAAGAGGACGTTCATCCGCAGCATTTCCCCTGCGGCTGCTTCCCGGCCAGAGGAAGTGGATGCGAGATCTTCTTCGCTCCCGCCGGCTTCACCGCCCTGATGATCGCGGCGTGCATGCCGTCTTCGACCTCGTGCGTGAACTCGACCGAGATATGCTCGAACCCGGCCGCTTCGAGACCGTGCTCGTACTCACTCTTCGACAGCGCGCCGGCGATACAGCCCGAGTAGCTGCCGCGCTCGGCTCGCTCGGTCGGCGCGAGGCGGTCCTCCGCGACGACGTCGGAGACTCCGATCCGCCCGCCGGGCTTCAGCACCCGCGCCATCTCGACCAGCACCGCGGGCTTGTCGACCGAGAGGTTGATCACGCAGTTGGAGATGACGACGTCGACCGACTCGGCGGGCAGCGGTACCTGCTCGATCATGCCCTTGAGGAAGATCGCATTGCGCACGCCGGCCTCTTCGGCGTTGCGTTGGGCCAGTGCCAGCATCTCGTCGGTCATGTCCAGCCCATAGGCGCGCCCGCTGGCTCCGACTCGCCTGGCCGAGAGGATCACGTCGATGCCGCCGCCGGAGCCCAGATCGAGCACCGTCTCGCCCTCGTTCAGGTCGGCCACCGCGATCGGGTTGCCGCAGCCGAGCGAGGCCAAGGCCGCGGCGTCGGGGAGCTCACCGCGCTCGTCGGCCGTGTAGCTGGAGGCGCCGAAGGCGTCACTGGCAGCCTTCTCTCCGCCGCAACAGGCCCGGCCGCCGCTCTCGGTCACGGTTCGGGCGGCCTCGGCATAGCGGCGGCGCACCTGCTCGCGAAGCTCCTCTGCAGACGTTGTCATTGACTTCCTCCTTCGAGATCGATCAATCCGGCCAGCTTGCTCACGGCCTCGTGCTTGAGCGAGAAAAAGGCCCACTTCCCGCGCTGCTCTCGCTCGAGCAGCCCCGCCTCCAGCAGCTTCTTCATGTGGTGGCTGACGGTCGGTTGCGCGAGACCGAGCGGCCGGGTCAAATTGCACACGCAGACCGGCTCGCGATTGGTCGCCAACAGGTTGACGATCTTCACGCGAGCCGGGTCTCCCAGCGCGGCAAAGAGCCTGGCCGTGGCTTCGGCCTCGTCGTTCGAGAGCGCCGGCGCCGCCAGCGACACGCAACCGGCTACGGCTGTCGTCGCGCCGGTCATCCCGTTCGGACACCGAAGCGAAGCATGTTCTGGATCATGCGGTCTCGCGCGCACTCGGCGAAGATCACAGCCGGGCTCTCGACGCCGGCGCAACGCTCGCAGAACTCGAGCCTCAGCGCCTTCCTCTCTTCGTGATTCAGCTTCATTTGCGGACTCCTTTCAGAGATCAGTTCAGTTGCAGGTCGGGTGTTTTCGCCAGTACGGGGCCAAGCTCGCTCACGATCTCGTCGTAGATCTTCTCGCCGTCTTCGCGGCCGACCGAGACGTGCTTCGTCTTGAGAACGCCCCGGTTCTCGAGCTGGATCGAGTGCGTGACCGTTACGCCGTGCTCGGTAAGTAGACGGCTCGCGCAGGCAAGCGGGCAGCCGGAGACGGCGATGACGGGTCGCCCTGACAGGGCTGCGGCGTACGGCGGCTCCGCCTCGATCCCGACGGCCTCGGCGCAGGACATCTCCGCCAGGCCGTCCCGGTCGAGCCGAACGGCGATCTCGTTCGTGAGTTGCCCAAGGTTCGACGCTCCCGAGCAGGCGTAGACAAGCGGCTCGGTTCGTACGGGATTCGCGGCGGCGGTGTCGGTCACTTCCTCTCCTTCCAGGGTCTTTGCCAGGTCATATCGACCGTTGTCGATGTATCGATTTCTATCAATACGTTCGCGATCTGTCAAGGGTGCCCTGAAAAGCGATGAACGAGGCGGAATGAGGGACTACGCGCGTCGAGTGTTTCGGGCACTCGCGCAGGATGACGACGGATCGCTACGCCGGGCACTTCTTTCCGCCGCCCGCCACCCGAGTGCCCACCGGAATGAAGACCCATTGACTGGGTGCGATCGGTGAGTGCGAGGCTAGGACGCAGTGTCGTATTCGTAGCTGGAGGCTACGGATGCGACCGAGGACAACGCATCGTGCTTGCCGAGCGCGGCCAGGCGATGGAGTGCTTCGTTTCGTTGAGTACTCGAACAAGCCACCCACCCGCGGGGTCGGGTCAGAGTAGCCAGGAAGAGCGCACGAGATGTGCCGGTTTTGCGCCAACTCAGCATTGCGCCGTCCAGCAAGGCCAGGCGCTGAGTGCTTCGCCTCGAAACGAGCTGCTAGAGCTCGAGCGCGCGGCAGACGGCGGCGTAGTCCGCGTCGACGAGGTCGGGCTTGGGCACCGACTGGATGGTGATGTCGGGATCCTTGAGCCCGTGCCCGGTCAGGATGCAGACGACGGTCGAGCCCTTCGGCACGCCCACCTTGAGCAGGCCCGCGACCGAGGCGGCCGAGGCGGGCTCGCAGTAGACGCCTTCGCTGGTGGCCAGAAGCGCCTGGGCGGCGAGGATCTCCTCGTCGGTTACCGTGCTGACGCTTCCGTTCGACTCATTGATCGCCGCCTCGGCGCCCTTCCAGGAGGCGGGGTTGCCGATGCGGATCGCCGTGGCGATCGTGGACGGGTTCTCGATCGGATGGCCGTGCACGAGCGGAGCAGATCCTTCGGCCTGGAAGCCGAACATGCGCGGCGGACGAGTCGCCATTCCGGCGTCGAGATACTCGCGGTAGCCCTTCCAGTAGGCGGTGATGTTGCCGGCGTTGCCGACCGGGATGCACTGGATATCGGGCGCGTCGCCGAGCACGTCGACGATCTCGAAGGCGCCCGTCTTCTGCCCCTCGATGCGATAGGGATTGATCGAGTTGACGATCTCGAGCCCCTTCTTCTCGCCCAGCTCACGCACGATCTCGAGCGCCCGATCGAAGTTGCCGCGAACCTCGAGCACACGAGCGCCGTAGGCGAGCGCCTGAGCCATCTTGCCGAGCGCGATCTTCCCCTGCGGCACGATCACGGCGCAGGTGAGGCCGGCGCGGCCGGCGTAGGCCGCCGCCGAGGCGGAGGTGTTTCCGGTCGAGGCGCAGATGACGGCCGGTGCCTTCCTCTCGACGGCCTTGGAGATGGCCACCGTCATGCCACGATCCTTGAAGGAGCAAGTCGGGTTGAGTCCCTCGAACTTGAGCCAGACCTTCGCGCCGACGCGGTCGGAGAGGCGCAGCGCCTCGATCAGCGGCGTGCCGCCCTCGAGCATCGTCACAACGGGAGTCTCCTCCGTGACCGGGAGGAAGCGTCGATACTCCTCGATGACGCCCCTCCACCCCGCCCTCACGGCGGGCTCATGGGCTCGCGTAGCTGACATGGCTTCGAAGGTATCACACGTCTCGCCGGCGCCCTGGCCCCAAGCATCCGGCGGCGTCGGGCGGATCCGGGGTGGCGTGCTACCGGAGCGTGAGGCGCTGGAAACGATCGACTTGCTGCTCACGTCTGCGGGAAGGGCGAGAGCACGCTCGCCGAGGGAGGTGTTCTGGCCACAGAGCTGCCAGACGCACTGAATCCGGCCCCATCGCGCCTTGGCGATCTGGTGTCAGGACGACGCGAGGAATCCCGCTAGCTGTCGCTCAGCTGCTTGAGCGTGATCGAGGCCTCCCAATCGACTGCGCCTTTGCCGCTCATGCCCGCGGCTGGCTTGAGTGGGATCGTCTCCTCCGCGTGCAGGTGAACCACCCGCTGGTTCGTCAGCTCCGCGAGCGCGACGATTGTCTTCACCGTGTCTGTCTTCAGGCCGTCGTAGCCGCACCCGAAGATGTCCGGCACCGGCCAGGTGACCGTGACTAGGGTGTGAGCCTCGCTGGACTGGCCGGCGTTCTTGAAGAAGAGGCCGGCGACGGTGTCCAACTCGCTTGGCTGCCCGCTCCCGGTGCAGGTCTGTGGCGGGTTGTAGGGCGCCTTGCTCGTCACCTTCTCCTTGTGCTCCAACCGCACGGGGAACGAGACCCCGCCTGCGATCGTCTTCCCGACCACGATCAGCTCGCCGTCTTTGCCACTGACGTGACCGCTCCGGTGCAGCGTCTCGGTGTTGGTCGCGCTGCCTTTCGCCCACTCGTTCTGCCCGGTCCAGGAAAACCTTGCGCTCAGCTTCATCTTCCAGCCGGTGACCTGGTAATCGGCGCCGGAGACGCTCTGGCTCTGCCGCTGCGCGCCCTGCGCCGTACCTCCGAGCAGCAGGAACGCGGCCAGCATTCCCAGGCCCAAGGCACGACACGCGGACAGCCTCATCGTCGTTCCTTTCCTCGAGGACCTCTGCCAATGAAAGCAGCTCCTCCGTCGGGCGTCAACGCCCGCATCCACTGCGGCTGCGCGGCAGGCTCCCCCGTGTAGCCGAGGCTTGGGGCTTCACCGATACCAGCGCGAACGCCCCTGTCCAGGGGACAGACGAACGAGTATTTTGCTCAGGGGACATTCCCGCACACTCGCCCAGGCGACGAATGCCTTGCTGTGCTGAGCTCCTAGAGGTCTCTTCCCCTACGCGCTCGGAGCGAGGCGCGATCGACTGTGAATAACGCCGCTGATCTGCTACCTACACCTGCGATGCCGCCCGCTTGAGAGCGTCGATCTCGATCTTCTTCATCTTCAGCAGCGCCCGCGTGACCCGCTCTGATCTCTCCGCGTCCGGATCGCTGAGCAACCGCGGCAAAACGGCCGGAACGATTTGCCACGAGACGCCAAACTTGTCCTTCAGCCAACCACACTGGCCTTCTTCTCCACCGACAGAAAGCGCGCCCCAGTACGCGTCGACTTCTTCTTGCTTCTCGCAGCTCACCTGGAACGAGATCGCCTCGTTGAACGTGAACTCGGGCCCGCCGTTCAGGGCGAGGAACTTCTGCCCGTCCAGCTCGAAGCTCACGGTCATCACCATCCCCTCGGGCCGTGGCCCGGCTGCGCCGAAACGAACAACATCCACAATCCTCGAGCTCGGGAAAACCGACGTATAGAACCGCGCCGCCTCTTCGCCCTCGGTGTCGAACCACAGGCATGGAGTGATCTCGTGCATTCCCCCAGTCCTTTCAGATATGGAGCACCGGATAGCACGGGGTCTTCCCCATCACCCAGCGCAGAAACCAGGACTCACCGCCCGCCTGCGACCTGGTGCTTTGGAACACGCGCCAGGGATCCCGGCAACCCAAGAGAGACGCGACAGCCACGACGGAATGCGCTCCCTAGTGCGGCTCGACCGCAGGCATAGAATGCATCGCGATGCGACGGTTCGGCTCCGTCTCGAGGTTGCCCCTGTCGATCGCTGGGCTGTTACTGGTCGCCGCAGCTGCTTCGCTCACCTCCCTCGCGGGCGCGGCTCCGGTGCCGCCGCCGATGACGTGGATCGGGCCCTGGACCGCGATGGGCTCACAGGTTACGTTCGTCGCCACCATTCGTAAGCAAGAGGAGCTCTGGACGGAGAAGTTTGGGTCGAACAGGCCGAGGCAGATCGCTCCGGCGGGCTGCGGAATGGGAGAGGTTGACCAGCTCGCCGTAGGCCCGAAAGGCAGCGTAGGATGCCTCGCCGCGAGCGAGAGCAACAGCGAGTCCGACTACGCCCTCAACTTTCTTTCGAGCAGCGGCACGATCAAGCACGTCGCCTCCGCGGGCGGCGACACCGGACTGGAGGGTGGTCCGCCGGTCGACTCGATCCCGTTCGTCTTCGGAGACAGCAGCTTCCTCGGCTACCTCCACGTTACGGCCGACGGGCTCGTGCAGCTGATGCGGATCACGTCGAGCGGAGATGCTCGGCACGTCGCCGACCTGACCGACGTCTCAGAGCCCAAGGCGGTTGCGCTCGACAGCGGCCACCTCGTCGTCTCCGACGGCGCCTCCGCCTACGTGTATACGGTCGCCGGGCAACATCTCTCTACGTTCGATATCTCCACGCTTGTGGCCGGAACGCCGTTCGGTCTGCCCTTGCTCACGATCCGAAAGGACCGTGTCGTCGTCATTTACGGCAAACGCCTTTCCGTCTTCACGCTGCAGGGAAAGCTCGTTCACTCCTACGCAGTGAATCCGAAGGACGCGTGCTGGCCGGCGACGTATTTCGGCTACGTCGTTTACATCAGAAATGAGAACGCTGTGCATGCACTCAAGCTCTCCAGCGGCAAAGTTCGGATCATCGCCCGGGCCGGTGGCAAGGGTTGGTTCGGGAACGGACTAAGCATGCAGGCGCCGGGCGTCGTCGTACCGCGCACAGTGCAGCGCGGCAAGCAGTACCCGATGAAGCTCGTCTTCATTCCGATGTCCAAGATCCGGGCGGCGCTGGGCTGAGCCTCCGCTGGGACTGTCTACCGAGTCCCACCCGAATTACTCATGCTCGTCAGGAGCGGGCCACAGGCGCAGTTAGTGTTGCCCTACTCGACGGGTAGATGGATACGCAGGTCCGAGAAACCCGCGAGCTCTACCCCGCGCTCCGCGCCGACCGGGAGGAAACCCATGCCTGAGCTGAGAGCCGACTCCGACGAGATGCACTCACCCACTTACGCCGGGCGCTCCTTCTCGCACGACGTCCCCAAGCACCGGCTGCCCGCCCGGGGCATGAGCGCGGATGCCGCCTACCAGCTCGTGCACGACGAGCTGAACCTGGACGGCAACCCGTCGCTCAATCTGGCCTCCTTCGTAACCAGCTGGATGGAGCCCCAGGCCGACCGGCTGGCCCAGGAGACGCTGGCCAAGAACCTGATCGACCAGGACGAGTACCCACAGACCGAGGCGGTGCACCGGCGCGTGGTCAGCATGATCGCGCGACTCTTCAACGCTCCAGCCGACGGAAAGCCGACCGGCAGCGCGACGATCGGCTCGTCCGAGGCGATCATGCTGGCGATGCTGGCCCACAAGCGCTCCTGGCAACGCCGTCGCGAGGCCGCCGGCCTGCCCGCCGACCGGCCCAACATGGTGATGGGCGCCGACGTGCACACCTGCTGGGAGAAGTTCGCCCGTTACTTCGAGGTCGAGGCCCGTCTGGTGCCGCTGGAGGAGGGCCGCTACACCGTCGCAGCCGAGCAGATCGAGCCGCTGCTCGACGAGCGCACGATCGCCGTGGCCGGCCTGCTCGGAACCACCTTCACCGGGCAGATGGACGATCTGGAGTCGATCAACGAGCTGCTGGCCCAGGTCGAGTCGGAGCGCGGGCTGCAGATTCCGCTGCACATCGACGCCGCCAGCGGCGGCTTCATCCTTCCCTTCTCGCAGCCCGATCTGCGCTGGGACTTCCGCCTCTCGCAGGTGCGCTCGATCAACGTCTCGAACCACAAGTTCGGGCTGGTCTACCCGGGCATGGGCAGCGTCGTCTTCCGCGACAGCTCCGATCTGCCCGAGGAGCTGGTCTTCCACATCAACTACCTCGGCGGCGACATGCCCAACTACTCGCTCAACTTCTCGCGCCCGAGCAACTCGGTGATCCTGCAGTACTTCAACTTCCTGCGCCTGGGCCATGAGGGCTACAGCGAGATCATCGGCAACGTGCTGGCAAACGCCCGGGCGCTGGCGGCGAAGCTGCGGGACATCGAGGAGCTCGAATCGATCAACGACGGCTCGACCTTCCCGATCGTGGTGCTGCGCGCCGGCGATCCGCAAGCGACCGACCTCACCGCGCTCTCGCACCTGCTGCGCGAGCGCGGCTGGATCGTGCCCGCGTATACGCTGCCGCCCAACGCCGAGCACATCAGCGTGCTGCGCATGGTGGTCAAGGAGAACTTCTCGCGCGACATGGTCGACATGCTCTCCGACGACCTGCACGGCGCGCTCCAGGCGCTGCGGGAGCGAAGCACCGCCTACCCGCGGCGCCCCCGGCGCCGGCCACACTGCTGATATGTGCCGCCTCTTCGGCATGAGCGGTGGAGCCCGGCCCCTGAGCGCCGAGTTCTGGCTGCTGGACGCCCCCGACAGCCTCACCGTCCAGAGCCGACGCAACCCCGACGGGACGGGTCTCGGGATCTTCGATGCCGAGGGGCACGCGGTCGTGCACAAGGCGCCGATCTCGGCCTTCAGTGACGCCGATTTCGCGCGCGAGGCGCGCCGTGAGAGCTCGCGCACGTTCCTGGCGCATATCCGCTTCGCCTCCACGGGCGCGCTGACGCTCGCCAACACCCACCCCTTCGAGCAGGAGGGGCGGCTGTTCGCCCACAACGGCGTGCTCGGCGGCCTGCCCCGGCTGGAGGCCGAGCTCGGCGAGGAGCGCGCGCTGGTACAGGGAGAGACCGACTCCGAGCGGCTGTTCGCGCTGATCACGCGCGAGACCCGCCGCCGCGACGGCGATGTACGAGCCGGTATCGTCGCGGCCGTGAGCTGGGCGGCCGAGCACCTGCCCGTGTATGCACTCAACCTGATCCTCAGCACCGAGTCCGAGCTGTTCGCGCTGCGCTATCCGGAGACTCACACGCTCTACGTGCTCGAGCGCGCCGCCGGCGGCCATCGCGGCGGGCAGCCGCTGCATCACCGCAGCAGCCTCGGCACGCGGGTGCGCTCAGAGGAAGCTGCACGGCGACCGCTGGTGGTGCTCGCCAGCGAGCCGATGGACGACGACCCCGGCTGGCGCCTGCTCGAATCCGGCGAGCTGCTGCACGTCGGCGCCGAGCTCTTGCTCGATTCCGCGATCGCGCTGCCAGACGCGCCGGCTCACCGCCTCGAGCTGCGCGACCTGAGCGAGCTCGGGCGCGCCTCGCAGTCGGTCGGTCCAACCGACAAGTAGGAATCAGAGCTCGCAGCGGCGGTCGTGTAGACGAGGAACGGGGCCTGAGCCCGCCGCCTGCCTCGGTCGCTCCCGAGCATGTAGTCCGACCCCTAACATGGAGGGTGGATCAACGAATGGGGTCAACCCTCCGAACGCCTGAGAAAGGGACCGCTATGCATCTACCTTATTCCCGCTCCCGGCGCCTGATCGGTACGGCCGCTATTGCCTGCATCGCCGCGCTGGCAGCGATAGCCGTATCCGCCGCAACGGCCTCTCCCGCGAGGCACACCGGGGCAGCCGCTTCGGCCGGCACGCCGAGCTGCGCGAGCCCCGGGCTCGTCGTCTGGCTGGACACCAACGGCAACGGCACGGCAGGCAGCACCTACTACAACCTGGAGCTCACGAATCTGTCCGGGCATGCCTGCACCCTGTTCGGCTATCCCGGGGTCTCGGCGATCAATCTCGCCGGTAAACAGCTCGGCAGCGCGGCGATCCGCAACGACGTCGGCCCGTCGAGCACGGTCAAGCTTGCCAGCGGTAGTAGCGCGATCGTGGTGCTGCGGATCACGGACGTAGACAACTTCCCGTCCTCTGCATGCCACCGGGTCACGGCTGCGGGCCTGCGCGTCTACCCGCCGAACCAGAAGAAATCCGAGCTGGTTCCGTATCCGTTCGGCGCCTGCTCGCACTCCGGCCCCACCTATCTCAGCGTCGAGGCGGTGAAGAAGGCGTAGGCAAGAGCCGGCGAATCCTCACCGTTCCCGCTCAGTTCTCGATCGTGACGAGAGTACCGATCGGCGTGTAGGGCCAGACCTTGGCGGCTGCCGCGAGCGGAAGCTCGACGCAGCCGAGACTCTGCGGAGTGCCGAAAGAGGCTCGGTTGAAGGCGTGGATCGCCTCGCCGTGGTGGAAGTAGCTGATGTAGCGAATACCGGGATCGTGATAGCGAGAGCCGTTGGGATTGGTGCCGCTCATCGTGCCGACCGGGATGTGCTCGAACACCGGGAAGGTGCCCAGCTGCGTCGGCGCGGCGGGCACGCCGGTGTTGCCCGGTGAGCTGAGGATCACTCGCCCGTCGTGCCAGAGGTTCAGCGATTGGGGCACGCTGCGGTGCACGTAGACGTAGCTGTAGCCGCGCGTACGGACCTTGCCGGTGATCGCGTCGCCGATCAGCGCACGCCAGACCCTCGGCCCGGGCAGACCGTCGACGGCAAGACCGTGCGTGTCCTCGAACATCATCACGGCGGCGAGGGTGATCTGGTTGTACTGTCCCGCTCGCCAGAGCGCTTGCAGCTCCGGCGGCGTGTTGGCATAGCGCCAGACGAATCGTCCCGCCGGCGGCGAGAGGGCGGCCTCGAGTTGCACCTTCGGCGAGGTCAGCACCAGGAAAGTGCTCGCCTGCCAGCGCAGCGGCAACCAGCCGAGTAGCGCCAGCAGTTGCTGCAGCCGCAAGGTCGAGCCGGTGGGTACCTGCCAGTGGAGGGCGCGGATCGGCTTTCTGCCGGCCTGAACGGCGAGATGGACGGCTCGAGGCAAGACGACGCGCACGTTTGCGCCGAAGCCGAAGCCGAGCCTATCGGGCTGAAAAGCGAGCGTGCGCGGGTCGAGCAGCCGCCAGTGGCCGGGCGTTGCCGGCGTAAGCCGCGGACGGCGGGAGCCGAGCACCTGATCGACCGGGTCGGAGAAGGTCAGCACGATCTCCCCACCCGCCGCGAGCGTTGCTCCAGGGCTCGGCTCGCTCATCAGCTGCGGGTACGGCCGCTCCGGGAACCAGCTCAGCCAGGCCGGTGCCGGCAGGCGCTCCCAGGAGCGGGCGGCGGCAGCCACCTCGATCGCACCGGCGCTGTGGGCGCCCCCTGCGACCAGACCGAGCGACACGACCTTGCTCGGACTGGCCAGCTTCAGCGGACGCTTTCCACCAATTGAGACGAGACCGACGGGCATGTCGAAGACGACGGTGACCGGCTTGCCGGCCTTCACCTGTAGCCCGTGGGCGAGCAGGTGCGCACTCGGCGTCTCGACCGTCAGCGTGCGCCGCTCGCCGTGACCGACCAGCCAGCCGGCCCAGCCCGGCCGCCGCACCGTCAGCACGACCGTCAGCCGTTCGCCGCAGGCGAGCTTTCGCAGTGGCCAGAGCCTCCCCTGGCGCAGCTGCACGGGCACTCGTACTCCGTCAGCCGCTCGGACGTCGACGGCCACGACACGACCGGCGAAGCCCGGTAGAACGATCCGCGCCAGCGCATCGTCATCGGCGCCCAGTCGCGCCTGCGGCCAGGCGAAAAGCGCCAGCCCGGCCAGCGCGACGAACACGGCGACGACCGAGGCGGCTATCACAACCCACACGCGCACGGACCTTTTCAGCTGCGACTGGACCCCCGTCGGTCGACCGGTTTCCCGACATTATGTTGCACGGCCCTGTTACTACCGCCGGCTTTTCGAGCCCGAAAGGATCTTGCGGCCGGTGCTGGAGCTAGGTGAAGAGGACACTCGCCGCCTGCGCCGAGGGTGACGAAGCGCGCTTCGAGCGGGTCCGGCGTGGCTACTACCGGATCAAGGAGACGCCGCTCGCTCTGTAGCCGCGAGAGTGTCGCGATCAGAGCGAGCGGAAGACGGCCCGTATCGAGGAGTACCTCCTTTCGAAGTTTCCAGACAACTCAGGGTGCTTCGCGTCGAGCGGCGTTGCCGTCGATGATTCACGAGCCCGTATTCGTCGGACACGAAGGCGCCGCAATTGTGGGTGCGTCGGGGTCGTTAGGGGCTTGCACGAAGACGAAGAGCTTGTTCTGAGCGCTCTCGTCGGGAGTGATGTCCGAGACGACGCTGTCGGCGGGCACCGATGCGGGCGCAGTCGTGTAACCGCCGCTGACTGCGCTGGGGGTAGTGCTGTTGCCCGAAGCCGCACTATTGCTGCCCCAGTGCTGGAATCGCCACTCGATCTGGTATCCGTTCTGAGTCAGACTGTCAGCCACCTTTGCGGCGGGTTGACCTATGAGCCGGCAGGCCGCGATCTGACCTTTCGGTAGAGACAGGTTCGGCGGGGCGGGCTGCAGCGTCGCGCCGTGCAGTGGTCCAAAGGCGCTAGCGAGCGCTAGGCCGCCGCCGACGAGGATCGCAGCACCAACCGCAACCGCGACAAGCAACGGCTTCCTCGATCGACGGCCCTGCTGGGCTACGACCGGGAGCGTGACGGGTTGAACACGCTCAAGCGGCGCTAGGAGTTCGCGTACGAGTCTGTCGCCGCGAGTGGTATCGATAGGTTTCATCGTTGGCTCTCCTTTTGGACCGGGTGGGTTGCTTCGTCGAGACCAGCTGCGTGGATGAGGTGGGCCTTAGCGCGCGAAAGCCGCTGGCGGATTGCCTCCGGGGAGCGACCGGTCATCGTGCCAAGCTCGGCGGCGTCGAAACCGTGGACATAGCGCAGAATCAGCAACGCTCGGTCTTCAGGGCCGAGGTGGCGCTCGAGTAGATCACGGAGCGCGAGCAGCTCGAGGTCGTCGGGTTCGCTTGGTACGGCGCGCTGAACCAGACGCTCAAGTGCAACGAGGAAGCGGCGGTGGCGGCGAAGCGCGGCGAGGGCACGGTTGCGTGCGATCCCGAACAGCCACGCTTCAGGGTTTTCGATTGCGGCCAACCTACCGCGAAGACGGAAAGCATCGTGAAAAGTGTCTTGGAGCAGATCCTCTGCGAGAGGACGGTCTCCGACCACCTGGACGAGGAACGCGCCCAGCCGGCGCTCGCAGCCTCGGAAGAGTTCCTCGATGGCCTGTGTCTCGCCCCTTTCGTCGCGGCTCCAAGGAGTCGACGCGCCTTTGGCGTGTGTCGCTCGACCAGCGAGAAGTTTTCCCGATTCTTCCATCTATGAGTACAGGTGCCGATCGGCGGTCAATCGTGACATAGAAACTCCGTCTCGGCGCGTGGGTGAGCGAGCGGGGCTGACGCTTAGTCGATGGATTCCTCCACGCGAGAAGCAGCGGATACGAACTCTGACGTAGCGCTCAGAGGTTCATACAGCGCACCTTGGCTCATAGACAGCGAAGCACGTTCGAACCTTTCTGGAGCCAGGCGGATTCGAACCGAAACGCCTCTCGCGTCTCTGGCGAGTCGCTGGCCGTGCAGCGCCGGAAGGGACAGCGTCGACTACACGGCCCTGGAGAGCGAAGTGCGCTCAGCGGTTTCAGGCGAATCCGGGAGGCCAGTCGCGCCTGGCCGTACGGATTCGCCGGCCGAGGAAGCGAGAATGGAGCTAGGCGGATTCGAACCGCCGACCTCCTGGGTGCGATCCAGGCGCTCTCCCATCTGAGCTATAGCCCCGCGAAGCCAACAGTTTAGCCAACCAACGAAAGTCCGCTCGCTTCGCGAGCATGACTACTTTCGTTGGTGAAATCTGTACACGACGAACTACGGTTCCACCACGAGTAATCGCCGGAGAGCTGAACTCGTTCGAGTTCGAGGGCCGCCGCAGCCGGCATGCGCGGCTGCGGCTCACTAAACACCGTCTCCTCAACCCCGCCTCGAACACTGACTCCACTCGGTCCTGGGAGCAGACGAGGCACACGCGCCGGAGGCGCGGTGATTCGTACACACAGGTAATGCGGCGAAAAGTCTCAGCCGGCTTCGCCGGCCGACTTTTCGCCGGAAGACTCGCGCACGATCAGCTCGACCGGCAAGATCAGCTCGATCGGGCTCGAGGTCGGGTCGACGATCATGCGCAATAGACCCTCGGCGGCCGCGATCCCCTGCGCCGGCGCATCCTGGCGCACGGTGGTGAGCTGAGGAGTTACGAGAGTCGCATAGGGAGAGTCGTCGTAACCGACGATGGCGATGTCATCGGGAACACGCAGGCCGGCCCGCTCGATCGCGGCCATGGCGCCGATGGCCATCACGTCACTGGCCGCGAAGACGGCGTCGGGACGCTCTTCCAACGCCAACAGCTGTTCCATCGCCTTCTCGCCGTCGTGGAGAAAGAAATCCGCCTCGGTCAGGTAGTCCTGTCGAGCGTGAAGCCCAACCTCCTCGAGCCCGATGCGATAGCCGAGCAGGCGCTCTCCTCCGACCGAATGCGACAGAGGCGGGTGAATAGTCGCGATCCGGCGCCTGCCGGCCGCGTATAGGTGGCGGACGGCCTCGAGAGCTCCGCCGACGTTGTCGGAGGCGACGTGGCCAAGTCGGGGAGCGAGACCGACGTCGTCGACGCCGACGCAGGGAATCCCCGCCTCGAGCAGCCTCGACACGCGTGCATCGTCGGTGGTGAAACCGTGCAGGATGACACCGCTGACGCCGCTGTCGCGGCAGCGGCGGAGGTAGGCATCGGGGTCGGGATCGATGGTGGTGAAGAGGAGCAGATCGCAGCCGCTCGCGCGCAGGCGCGACTTGATGCCCTCGAGCAGCCCGAGGAAGATCGGATGCGGGCTGTTCATGTACTCCCAGGTGATCGTCGCCACGCCGATCACCGGCGGATTGGTGCCTTCGGCTCGCATTCTCTCCGCTGCCAGCGCATCGGCCTGCTCGCGAAAGAGCTCTCGCTCTCTCGTCTCCCGCTCGATTGCCACGAGTACTTCGCTTAGCTGAATGTTCCATGGTCCGAGGGTCGCCTATCGCTCGACGTTGTTAAGACGATTCGATGGAGGAGCCGCAGCTTCATCCTAGAGCCTATGCCGGTCACGACTCCAGACCGAAACGCAGCGATGACCGTAATCGAAAAGGCGTTAGCGCACGCGCTCTACGCGCGAGCCACCGACGATCTGATCGCCGTTGTCGTCGAAGCGCACCCAGGCCTTCGACCCGCCGTCGTAGTCGCGCGCCCAGAGCACGAGCCGGGCTTCGCGACCAGCGACCCGACAGCGCCCTTCGCCCTCGGGCTCGAGCCCGCGCCAGATGCGCACGAACGGGTTTCGCTCCCACTCCTCCGCCACGCTCGTCTCGTCGCTGTGCCCGGGCAGGATGCGCGTCTCGGGCGGAAGCGCGAGCAGCACCTCCATGATCGAGCGCCGCAGCTCGACGAAGCCCGAGCCCGAACCGCCCACCGAGCCGGCGAAGAGCGTGTCGCCGCTGAAGCAGGCGCTGCCGTTGACCAGGAAGGAAAGCGAGTCGGCGCTGTGACCCGGCGTCGGCAGCAGCTCGATCGAAAGCTCGCCGGTCTGGAATCGGTCGCCGGCCCGCTCGACCAGCTCGAGCCCGAAACGGCGCCGAAGCGTCTCGTTACCGGCGGTGTGATCGCCGTGACCGTGCGTCACCAGAAGATGAGTCGGCGTCAGCTCATGCGCCTCGACCGCGCGAAGCAGCGGCTCGAGCGGCGCGCCGCTGTCGACGAAGACCGCCGTGCCGCCGGGCCGGCCGGCGACCAGGTAGGCATTCGAGAGCCAGTCCGGATGCATGCTCCGCTCGATGATCACTTCGTCTAGGTTAGTGATCGCCGTGGTCGCTTCCCTCGTCCTCCCCGATGACTTTCCGCGCCGGGTCGAGGCGGTCGCCTCGGATCTCGACCGCACGCTGATCGGTGAGGACTACGAGCTGCGCGAGCGCACCGCGGCCGCGATCACGGCCGCGCGGGCGGCCGGTATTCACGTCGTGGTCGTGACCGGCCGCATGTTCCGCTCGGTGCGCCGCTACCTGGAGCAGGCCGGCCTCGACGATCTGGTCGTCTGCTACCAGGGCGCGATCGTCGCCGATCCGGTCAGCGGGCGCTTTCTCCGTCACGTCACGATTCCGCTCGAGCTGGCGCGCGAGACGATCAGCGCAGTCGAGCGGGAGGGATTCCAGCTCAACTGCTACGTCGACGACAACCTCTACGTCTCGAAGATGACGCCCGAAGCCCGCCGCTACGCCGATTTCCAGCGGATTCCGATCGAGACCGTGGGCAATCTGCTTGACTGGCTCGCGAGCGCCCCGACGAAGCTGGTCGTCATCGGCGATCCCGAGGCGCTCGACGGGCTCGCCGGGCGCCTGCGCGAGCAATTCGACGGGCGGCTCTACATCTCGAAGTCACTCCCCTTCTTCCTCGAGCTGGCCAGCCCGGAGGTATCCAAGGGCTCGGGGCTCGGTTTCGTCGCCGAGCAGCTCGGCTTCACGGCCGCCGAGACCGTGGCCTTCGGCGACGGCGAGAACGACATCGAGCTGCTCGACTGGGCCGGCTACGCCGTCGCCGTCGCCAACGCCCAGGCCGAGGTGCTGGCCCGTGCCGACTTCGTCTGTCCGCCGGTGGCGGAAGAGGGAGTCGCGCAGACGATCGAGGCCATGCTGGCGGCCGGAGTTGGTCCCTCGGCCGCGCCCGCGCTTCCGCCGCGATCCTCCTCCCCGTAGACTTGCAGCCGTGATCGACCTCAAAGCCGCTCGCTCTGATCCGGATGGCTTCCGCGCCGCGCTCGCCCGCAAGGGTGGCGTCGAGGCTTTCGACCAGCTGATCGCGGCCGATCGCCGCTGGCTCGAGCTCGTGCCCCAGGTGGACGAGCTCCGCTCCCAGACAAAGCCCAAGGGAAAGCCGACCCCCGAGCAGCTCGGGCAGTTGAAGCTGGTCAAGGCGCAGTTGCAGCGCCTCGAGGAGGAGCTGGCGGAGGCCGAGTCCAGCCGTGAGGCCGCGCTGGCGCTCGTACCGAATCCGCCCCATCCCGACGTTCCGGACGGCGACAGCGACGAGGACGCCGTCGAGCTGAGGCGCGTCGGAGAGCCGCGCGCGATCGCCAATCCCCGCAGCCACCTCGAGCTCGGCCGCTTCGACATGGAACGGGCCGCGAGGTTGTCGGGCGCCCGCTTCGGCTACATGATCGGCGACACCGCCCTGCTGGCGCTCGCACTCTTCCGCTACGCGCTCGACCTGCTCGGAGGAAAGGGCTTCCTGCCGGTGCTTCCGCCCGTGCTCGTGCGCGAGGAGGCGATGTTCGGCACCGGCTTCTTCCCCACCGACAAGGCCAACATCTACGAGATCCCGTCCGACGGCCTCTATTTGACCGGCACCTCGGAGGTGGCGCTCGCCGGCCTGCACATGGGCGAGGTGCTCGACTCGGAGGAGCTGCCGCTCCGCTACGCCGGCTACTCGACCTGCTTCAGGCGCGAGGCGGGCGCGGCGGGCAAGGAGACGCACGGGATGTTCCGTGTGCACCAGTTCGACAAGGTCGAGATGTACGTCTACGCGCGGCCGGAGGATTCCTGGCAGGAGCACGAGCGCATGGTGGCGATCGAGGAGGAGATCCTGCGCGGGCTCGAGCTCCCCTACCGCGCCGTCGACATCCCCGCCGGCGATCTCGGCGCCCCGGCCGCCCGGAAGATCGATCTCGAAGTCTGGCTGCCGAGCCAGGGCCGCTACCGCGAGGTCACGTCCTGCTCCAACACCACCGATTTCCAGGCCCGGCGGCTCAAGGTCAGGCATCGCGGCGAGCACGGGCTCGAGCCGGTGCACACGCTCAACGGCACGGCGGCGGTCGGACGCATGCTCCTGGCCCTGCTCGAGAACGGGCAGCAAGACGACGGCGGCGTCGTTGTTCCGGACGCGCTGGTGCCTTTCGGGGCGCCAAAGAAGTTCTCGCGCCAGTAGTCGCCGGCGCTAGGAATCTCGCCGAATCGAGCGCGAGACCCTTGATAAAGCCGTGTTGGACGCGTCAACCCGACGCCGTAGACCCTCGCGTGGATCGAGGGCGAAGCACGTCGATTCGCGCGTGCCGCCGCGACCGGCATGACGGGCGCGGCTCACAAACCGCCGTCCCCAACTCAGCTCGAACCCCGCAGAACATCTCCGGTCAGCCCGCCTCCCTCCTAGGAAACCGGCTGAGCATCGGCGAAGCCGCGCTCAGCTCCAGCTCTTTCCTCCGGCGAAAACCGTTAGGTTTTCGCCGGTATAGGCGGGGTGCCGGAGCGGTCGAACGGGGCGGTCTTGAAAACCGTTGGGGGTGCAAGCCCCTCCTGGGTTCGAATCCCAGCCCCGCCGTACTACGTGCGATCGTGGAACGTGCTCGACCCCATCTGGCGCAGGCGTGCTGCCGTCGCCCTCGCCACGGTCTGCGCCGCAGGGTCGGTTCACCGGCGTCGCCGCCTTTGGCTACTAGCCTTCGGCGTCTAGGGGGAGGACACGGCTTCTTGGCGCAGAACCGGCAAGCGGACTCATTCATTCACCACGACCCGGGCAGCGACCCGGCCAATGAGAGCACACGAGTCCCTCATCCCCTCCAGTCGCTCGAGGAGCCTCAAGATACGAGGTTCTTCGAGCTATCAAGGGGTGAGTGGATGATCCCTGACTTGGGGCGCAAAATCCCCGACTTGAGGCTCAAGGCTCGCGGAAATAGGGCCGATCTGTTCATTGTTGAGTCGTCTCGTATTCCGCCAGTCAGTTGGAGGTGTCATCGTGATGCGGCGAACCGGTCATAGATCCATTCGCCTTTTCCTCGTTTGCTGTGTCGTGGCGCTCGGCGGTGTGTTGACGGGCGTTGCGAACGCTTCGCAGCTCATCGACAGGAATGCGCTCAATGTGCACCTGGCCGTGAACAAGGCCGGGATCGCGATGATCACCTACTCCAAGCGCGGCAACCAAAAAAAGGTGTACCACGTACTGGCCCGCGGAGCGATCAACGCGCGCCCACCGACAGTGGGCAGCAAGCAGGTCGAGTTCAAGCTCGACCGCGCCGGCGGCTGGGGGTTCTTCCGCAACGCGAAGTACTGGAAGAAATTCAAGAATGTGTGCGGTCCCTACAGCGGTCCGAACCTGGCCTGGCTCGTCACCGCCTGCACCATGCCCGACGGCTCCAACTGGGCGCTCCAGTCCTGGCAGCGCATGCTGGCCAACTACGGTCTTCCGTCCACGGGTCTCCAAGACTCCTGGGAGCTACGGCTGTCGCACTGGAACACCGCCACCATACCGGTGTTGACGATCAACCTCGACTGGTCCTGGGGCGGGCGCTACGACCACCTCTGGGGCTTTTACGACTATCTCGGCAAGCCCGTGTATGGATACGTCCACACCGCTGCGGGCGTTCCGCTCGACCGCTTTGGCCGCAACGTCTACGTCGATACCTACAACTCCCGCTACGGCGCCGGCTGGAAGCGCGAGAACAGCTTCCTCACCCACCCGCCGACCGGCGGCTTCTGTTACGGCTTCTCGATACATCGGGCGAGCGGGATAACGGGCAAGGGCCAGAAGTACCGTGCCACGGTCGAAGGACCGGGTGTGACTCCCGACGCGTTCTGGACCGGAAACGCCCTGGGGCCGTATAACAAGACGCTCGACGCGCAGCTGAATGCGGAACAGGCGAGCCAGCTCGGTAACGACCCTCGTTGCCAAGTCAACTAGAGCCGCGCCGCACGAGAGATCAATCGCGCGACCGCGCCCGTCGCCCGGGCGCGGTCGCGCGCTTATGATCGAGCCGTGACCGACGTAAGCGGGCCCGAGGGCGGGATCGAAGCAGTCGTCTTCGACCTGGACGGCGTTCTCGTCGACAGCGAGGAGATCTGGGACGAGGCACGGCATACCCTGGCGCTCGAGCACGGTCTCGCCTGGCCGGAGAGCGCCCAGCACGACATGATGGGCATGAGCTCGCCGGAGTGGTTGCGCTACATGCACGAGCGAGTCGGCCTGCCCGAGACGCCGGACGAGATCTCGGCCGAGGTCGTGAACCGGCTCGAGGATCTCTACTGGCAGCATCTACCGCTGCTCGAGGGCGCCGTCGAGTCCGTCGAGCGCATGGCCAAGCGCTTCCGGCTCGGACTGGCCTCCTCCTCGAACCGGCCGATCATCGAACTGGTGCTGGAGCTCGCCGCTATCGCCGACCGCTTCGAGGTCACCGTCTCGTCCGAGGAGGTCGAGCACGGGAAACCGTCTCCGGACGTCTATCTGGAGGCGCTCCGGCGTATGAAGGTCGCGCCCGCGAGAGCGGCGGCGATCGAGGACTCGACCAACGGGCTGCTAGCCGCACGCGCGGCCGGAATGCTCGTGGTTGCCGTTCCCAGCCCCGTCTTCCCACCCCGTTCGGACGCGCTGGCCGCCGCCGACATCGTGCTCGACTCGCTGACGGAGCTCACGCCCGAGACCGTGCTGCTCAGTGCGTGAACAGGCGCACGCCGGTGAGGGTCATCAGCAGGCCGTACTCGTTCGCCGCCTCGATCACCTCGGGATCGCGGATCGAGCCGCCCGTCTCGGCCACGTAGCCGACCCCGACCGCCGCCGAGCGATCGATCGTGTCGCGGAAGGGGATGAAGGCGTCGGAGCTGAGCGACATGCCTCGCAGCCGGGCCAGCCAATCGGCGCGCTGCTCGGACGTGAACGGACGCGGCTCTCGCGAGAAGGATGCGAGCCAGGCCTCGCGCTCTTTCGGCGTCATCTCGTCGCGCAGGTAGAGATCGATCGCGTTGTCGCGCTCGGGGCGGGAGATGCCCTCACGGAACGGCAGCGCCTGTACCAGCGGGCTGCGCCGAAGATGCCAGAGCTGAGCCTTGTTCGCGGCGAGCTGGACGCAGTGGATGCGCGACTGCTGGCCACAGCCGACGCCGACCAGTTGGCCGCCCGAGGCGATCGTGATCGAGTTGGACTGTGTGTACTTGAGCGCGATCGTGGCCAGCAGCAGGTCGCGCGCCGCCTCCTCGGGCAGCTCGCGGTTCTCGGTCACGATTCCCTTCCTCAGGTCCTCGACGGTGAGGCGGGCGTCGTTACGCGGTTGCTCGAGCGTGATCCCGAGCAGGTCGCGGTGCTCGACTTCGGGCAGGGCGACGGCAGGGTCGGCCTCGAGGATCAGGTACTTGCCCTTCTTCTTCGTCTTCAGCAGCTCGAGCGCCTCGGGCTCGAAGCCGGGCGCGATCACCGCGTCGGAGACCTCCTGGGCGAGCAGCGCGGCGGCAGCCTCGTCGACGACGTCGCTCATCGCCACGCAGTCGCCGAAGGAGCAGAGACGGTCGGCGCCGCGGGCACGCGCGTAGGCCGCCGCAACCGGGCTCAGCTCGATCTTGCCGACGAAGTACGACTCCTTCAGATCGTCGGGCAGCGCCACGCCGAGGCCGGCGCCGGCGGGACTGAGGTGCTTGTACGAGGCGGCCGCCGGAAGCCCGAGCCCCTCGCGCAGCTCGCGCACCAGGTTCCAGGCCAGAAGCGCGTCGAGGATGTTGATTGCGCTCGGAGCGCCGTTGAGCACGCGGAAGGGAAGCTTCTCGCCGACCGCCAGCACCGCTGCCGGCGCCTGGTGCGGGTTGGTGCCGTAACGAAGCTCGAGTCGCGCCTGGTCAGCCATCGGAAGCCCTCCTTGGGATCGTCGGTTCACGCCCAGGCGCTCGGCATCTCCCCGCGCCGCTCCCCGGTGGTCTCTTCCACCTCGTAGCGCCAGTCGCGGCGGGATTCCATTCTCGCATAACGCTCGGCGAGCCGTACCAAGCCCTCCACGCCAGCGAGATCGCTCTAGTCGGCGCCGCAGCTCGGCCAGACGATACGCCGCAACGAGCGAAGGAAGGCAACGAACTGGGGAATCGTCTCTCCCTTCGCGACGGCGTAGGTGAGATCTGGGTAGCGGTTGAACGTCGGCCACTGCGCGTACAGGCGTCCGCCCTCGGCTCTGGCCAGCCGCCACAGCTTCAGTCTGGAATGGAAGTTCGTCAGGTACGGGCTCGCGACCTGCTTCGGGAACGGCGCTCCGAGGTTCGCGCCGCCCGGTACCCGCCCAAGGAAGAGATAGCGCCGCCCCGATGTCCACTCCAGGCTCGGACCGAACATGGGCACAGATGCGTTCAGCGAGAAGCGGCCCGCCGGCTGCGGCGCTGGGAACCAGACGGGACGCACCTTCGCACGGGCGAGCGTCTTCGCCAGCGCGCAGCTGATCGGCGCGGCGGAGGCACGGACCGAGCGAAACGATCCGCCGGAGCTGGCGAGGTTGGAGGAAGGTGAGACGAGCGGAGAACCGGCGCCGGCTCCGTGCGCGGTGACGGCCACCACCGACGCAAGCAGCAGGGCCAACGATGCGAAGTGAGTCCGAGCGCCCAGGTTCAGACCTCGCCGGTCAGATCACCGACTCGCTGCTGGTGACAGAGGCGCCGCCCGCGACGGTGACCTTCAGGGTGGCTCGTAGGCGTTTCGCCTGCGACGCTCGACCCAGGGCTTTCTTGCCGGCTTTGTTGAGAGCGATCGTCTCGGTTGCGCGTTTGCCGGCGGCGATCGAGTACGCCGCGGCGCCGAGCACGACCGGCTTCCCCTTTCCCTTCGTGATCGAGATGCGGCCTTTACATCTGGCTCGCGCGCACGCGAGCCGTAGGCTCGCCCGCTTGCCGTTCTTGATCGTCATCGTCTTCGTCAGCACGGTGAGGACCGGCCTGTGCACGACGGCGAAGCGCGTGCCGGTGAGCTGTGAGATCGCGGGAGAGGATGTCGCCGAAAGCTGAGCGGTGGCGCACCTCGGGGGACCCGGCGTGATGGTCGCCCCGGTCGAAGGGTCGCCCGTCTGCATCAGGACCGGTACCCAGCTGGAGCCATTCCACCAGTCCAGGCTGTCGCCGCCGTTGAGGTCGCAGTCCTCGATCGTCACCGTGGAGAACGCACTTCCCTTGGCGATCTCGACGTCGAAATACGCGCCGGCGGCGCCGATCGGCGGGCTAGTGACCGGGTCGGCGCCGAACTGGGAAACGGTTAGAACGCCCTGGCCGGGCGCAGTCGCCGTGACGCCCGTACCCTGGTCGCAGAGCGCGGCGGGGTTACAGGCCGTGGCGGTGCCGGTTGGGCTGGTCGAGCTCCCCACCGTCGTGCTCACCGCGCCGGCCGGTGGCGAAGGCGCGTTCTCGGAGCTGTACTTGATCGAGTAGATCGTGTTCTGGGTGTAGTCGAACGCCGTCACCCCCTGGCCGGAAGCGACGGAATCGGTCACGTTGCCTAGACCGGAGATGGCAAACGTGGTTGCGCAGACCGTGCCGTCGTCGCTGCAGGGAATGTTTCCGATCTGCGATCCGAACGCCATCGCCATTACCGCGACGCCCGGGACGCCGGTCGGACAGCCGCCGGCTCCCGGGTCGTTCTCGTCGAAGCTGAACGCATACTGCGTCGGTGTCCCGCCGCCCGCCGAGGTGTCCTGAGCGTTGCCGATATTCATCGAGAAGGTGTCACAGGTGACGTTCTGGCCGCCGGGTAGCGCGAACTGGTAGGAATTCCACGCAACCGGGCCGACACAGGCCGTCCCGGGCGATTGGGAACACGGCGGCAGCGCAGCCCCGTTCGCGGTGACCGTGGGCGTCGAGCTCTCATCCACGTCGTCGTTGAAGGTCATGATCCGGATCCAGTTGTTGTTGGGGGCGGACTCGTAGCGCGGGTCGTTCAGCGTCACGTACACAGTCACCGGCTCCTTGCCGTCGGCCACGTCGCCGGTGGTGCGCGAAGAGTCGAAGCCCATGCTCGCCGTGGCCGGCAGCCCAGGCCCCGCCGTAAAGACGTTGATCGAGCCGCTCGGCGGAATGGTGGCGCCCGGCGAGGGACAGGTCTCCGAGCTCGCCGAAGGAGCCGGACAGGGAATGGTCCCGCCCTCGGCGTTCGGGTTGCTCTGTCCATACTGGTAGTCGAAACCGAATTCGCCTGTGTTCGTCAGATCGAGCCCGGTGCTCGCCGTGTCGACTGCAACCTGAGCACCGGTCTGAGAGTTGCTCCCGTCGTCGTTGACCAGTGAGAAGCCCCAGCTCTTGTTCGCGCTCAGCGACTGAGCCGCCGGCACGCTGTTCACGTCGGACGTGACATTGGCTATGTAGTTGACCGTATCGCCGAAACCGTCGACGATCGCACTAGGCGGATCGGCCGCTGCGGCGGAGGCGCCCAGAATGCGGGCCGAACCCGACCCTGTCAGGCCACCCGGCATCAACACGATGAACGCGGACGCCGTAGCGACGACGCCGGCGAGTCGAATCGCTCGTCCGATACGAGGCCGTTTCACCCGTTCCCCGGTTCCGGCCGGCTAGAGTCGGTTACGTCCGCAGCGTTCACGAGTCCGCTCAATAATACGCACCGAGAGCACGGCGACGTCGCCCGAATCGAACAGGCCCGTCCGCTCGGCGAGCGGCGCCGCTCAGTCCACGCGACCGAGCAGCACACAGCCGTTGTGACCGCCGAGCCCCATCCCGTTCGAGAGCGCGTAGGAGAGCTCGGCCTCGCGGGCCTCGTTGGGAACGTAGTCGAGATCGCACTCGGGGTCGGGGTGCCGGTAGTTGATCGTAGGCGGGATGACGCCGTGCTCGATTGCGAGCACGCAGGCGATCGCCTCGAGCGCACCGGCGGCACCGAGACAGTGCCCTAGCATCGACTTGGTCGAGGAGACGGCGAGCTTGTAGGCGTGGTCGCCGAAGGCGGCCTTGATCGCCTTCGTCTCGGCGGCGTCACCGAGCGGAGTCGAGGTGCCGTGGGCGTTGATGTAACCCACCCGCTCGGGCTCGACGCCCCCGGCCGCGAGCGCCTCGGTCATCATGCGCGCCACTCCGCTCGCCTCGGGATCGGGCTGAGCGATGTGGAAGGCGTCGTTGCTGGCGCCGTAGGAGACGACCTCGGCGTGGATCTTAGCGCCGCGCGCCCGTGCCGCCTCCAGCTCCTCGAGCACGAGAACACCGGCCCCCTCGCCGATGACGAAGCCGTCGCGAGTGGCGTCGAAGGGTCGCGAGGCGCGCGGCGGATACTCATCCTCGACGGCCAGGCCGCGCATGTTGCTGAAGCCGGCCAGGATGAGCGGCGTCAGGGCGGCCTCGGCGCCGCCGGCGAGGATGGCGTCGGCCGCGCCGCGGCGAACAACCTCGGCGCCCTCGCCGATCGTGTAGGAGCCCGTCGCGCATGCGGCGACCACGGCGAAGTTGATGCCGCTGAAGCCGAAGGCAATGGCGAGCTGGCCGCTGGCCGCATCGGTCAGGATGCTGGGGATGAACCAGGGCGCCACGCGGCTGTGGCCGCGCTCGAGCCTCGTCTGCTCCTGAACCGCGATCCCGCCGATGTCGCCGACCGCCGAGCCGAATACGATCCCGATCCGCTCGGGCGGGTAAGCGCCGAGCAGGCCGGCGTCGTCCACCGCCTCCTTGGAGGCGGCCAGTGAGAACTGGGTATAGCGCGCGAGCTTGCGCAGCTCCTTCGGCGGCGCCAGCCCGGTCGGATCGAACTCCTTGACCTCGGCGCCGATTCTCACCGGGTAGTCGCTCGCGTCGAAGGCCTGGATGAAGTCGATTCCGCTCTTCCCGGCGACCAGCCCGTCCCAGGTCGCGGCGAGGTCGTTTCCAAGCGGGCTGACCGCACCCATTCCCGTGATCACTACTCGGCGCATGGCCGAACTCTAGTTGAGGCGTCCGCCCGGGCGAGGCGCTAGCGAGCCGCCGAAGCGCCACTGGTGCGGCCGCTCGCGAGCGCTCAGGGCGTATCCTGAGCAAAGGATGATCGACGAGCATTCTCAAGGGCTCGACCTCTCGCTCGAGCCGCTGGACGACTACATCGTCATCCAGCCGTCCGACGAGGAAACCGAGACGCGCGCCGGCCTGATCATCCCCGCCAGCGCCGAGAACAGCTGCCAATCGGGTGTCGTCACCGGCGTCGGCGCCGAAGCCGAGGGCATCGAGCCGGGCGACAAGGTGCTCTTCCCGAAGGATTCCGGTTATGAGGTGCGCCTGGCCGGAACGGTCGTGCGGGTGATCCGGCGGCGCGACCTGATCGCACGCATCAACGATTGAGCTCGAGCGAAACGACCCCAAGCGGAGGTCTCGCTCCTGCCCGTTCGCGGGCTCACTTGTATTCGCTCGAGAAAAGACCTCTAGAAAGAGCGAAGCCCGCCAGCATGAGCCGCAGACGGGCGACGCCATTATGTGCCGGGATGAGGGGGGAGCCGGCTTCTAAAGTTTCGTTGCTGGGCCTGCTCCTGACAGCACCCCATCGGGGGATTTTCGCCTCGCGACCGAGGTATCGGGAATTGGCCGGTTAGTGGATTCCGCGCTAGTCCGCTATCCTGAGCGCGCTCGGAGAAGTGGCCGAGTGGCTGAAGGCGGCGCCCTGCTAAGGCGTTAAGGGGGTCTACACCTCCTTCGAGGGTTCGAATCCCTCCTTCTCCGCTTTCACAGCCGGAAATCTTCGATTTCCGGCTGTGTGACACAGCGGCCGTTGAGCCGCGCCTGCGGCGCTTGGCTCAACGCGGCATCCTAGAAGCAGAGCGAGCTATCCGTTGTCGTCTTGCGGAGTTCATGCCGACTGAGGACGGCGTTGAGTGAGCCGCAGCCGCACATATCGGCTGCGGCGGCCTCGCCGGATATCTACTCCCTTCGGGAGTGATCTCCGGCGTTGTTAATCCACTCCGCCGGTTCGGACTCCGAGCGGTAGTCTTCCCCGAGATCAGCTCGGAGGGGTGGCAGAGCGGTCGAATGCGGCGGTCTCGAAAACCGTTACCCGTCATTCGGCGGGTCGGGAGTTCGAATCTCCCCCCCTCCGCTCGATAGCGCCGAATCCCGCTACACAGAGCGGGATTTCGGTGTGCTCGTCAGCCCTTCGGGGACGGTCGACCGGGAAGTTTGACGGGCTGGGCTGGTCTAGCGGTGCTTGAAGGTTGCTGACACAGGCAAGGATCCAGATCGAGATGAACGGCAGTCCAACGAATAGCGAGCGCGCAGCGGCGCCGGTCAGGGCCGGCTTGGCGCTGGCCGTGGTGATGACCGGAGTGCTGATCACCGCCGTCGACACCACCATCGTGGTGCTCGCCCTGCCCGCGATCGAGCGCGGGCTGCACGTGGCTCTGGCCTCGGTCGTGTGGGTCGTGATGGGCTACCTGCTGGTGATCACCCTGCTGGCCACCCAGGTCGGCCGGCTCGGGGACATGTTCGGCCGGGTGCGCATGTATGAGGCGGGCTTCCTCGTCTTCATCCTCGGTTCCGCGCTCTGCGCCCTGGCCTGGGACGAGCCGTCGATCATCGGCTTCCGCATCCTGCAGGGCGTCGGCGGCGCGTTCGTCACCGCCAACAGCGGGGCGGTGATCGCCGACCTCTTCCCCCGCGAGCAGCGAGGGAAGGCTTACGGCTACAACGGAGTCGGCTGGAGCCTGGGCGCCGTCCTCGGCATCGTGCTGGGCGGCGCCATCGTCACCTATTTCTCCTGGCGCTGGATCTTCTGGATCAACGTGCCGATAGGGCTCGGCGCGGTGGCTCTGGCCGTGCGCGTCCTGAAAGAAAAGGGTGAGCGTCAGGCACATCGCCTCGACCTGCTCGGCATGACCAGCCTCGGCCTGGGCCTGTTCGGCGTGCTGTGGGCGACCACCAGGATGGCTACCGGGCCGGTGGACAGCTTGATCCTGAGCCTCCTGGTCGGCGGCGTCGTTCTCATCGGCGCCTTTGTCTGGATCGAGTCGACTCAGGCCGAGCCGATGCTCCAGCTCTCGCTCTTCCGGGTGCCGACCATGTCTCCGTCGCTACTGGCGTCGCTCTTCCAGGGGCTGGCCAACTTCGCGGTGCTGTTCCTGGTGATCATGTACCTGCAAGGGCCGCGAGGCCTGTCCCCGATCCACGCCTCGCTGTTACTCGTGCCGGGCTACATGGTCGGCAGCGTCTTCGGACCGTTCGCGGGCCGGCTGGCCGATCGATTCGGGCCCGTGCTACCGGCCACCGCCGGGCTCGCCATCCAGGTCGTGGCCCTCTTCATCTTCGCCCAGCTGACGTTGACGACCGGGCTCTGGCTGGTCGTCGTCGCAAGCATCGTGAACGGCATCGGCGCCAGCTCCTTCTTCCCGGCCAACACCGCGGCCGTCATGAAGGCCTCCCCGCCCGAGGTGTTCGGGATCTCCTCGGGCATGCTGCGCACCTTCGCCAACGTCGGCATGGTGTTCTCATACTCGATGGCCATCCTGATCGCCTCCCGCTCGATCCCCCGCCACCTCGCGTTTGCCATCTTCGTCGGCTCGACCAGCCTGCACGGGAAGCTGGCGGCCGGATTCACCTCCGGCCTGCACTCCGCCTTCTACGCCTCGATGGGGCTGATGGCTGTGGCTGCTCTCCTCTCCGCGACGCGGGGGGCGTGGGCGTTCGGACGGCAGGACGTCGGCGTCGCCGAGCCCGGGCCTGAGACGCGGGCTGGCCGCTAGCAGAGGCTGCTCTGCGCCGACTCACCGCCCGGCCTTGCTCACGCCCCTCGATGCGTAGTCGAAGAAGCGCTCGACGGTCTCGCCGGAGCTCCATTCCGAGCGCAGGGTCGTCTTGCGCTCGATCCGCCGGAGCTCCGAGAGCAACTCCCGGTTCGCCTCGCGTGCGCCGGCGCCCTCGACGACGCCCTCGATTCGAAAGCCCTGGGCATCCGGCCTGATCGAACAGCCGGGCAGCGCGCGCGCGAGCGCCGGCCCGATCGCATCCGGGCGCGCGCTCCGCACCTGCGCGACCAGCCTGAAACTCTTGCTCGACTTGGCAGCCATAGGGTACCGAGGCGGCCTTCTGGCCTTCTGCCTAGCCGGCCTCGACGACGATGTAGGCAGCTCTCCGCTGGCCGCTGCCTGCACTCCTTTGGGCAGTTCGCAGGCGCTCGAACTCGCTCCTGACCTCGGCGCGCGCCTGCTCGGACAGGATCGGCGCCTTCCGCTCCAGCCAGAAGTCGAAGCGCCAGCCCATCTGCCCGAGCCAGCCCGCATCCTGCGGCACTTCGACCTCCTCGCGACGGAGGAGTCGAAACCCGTGCAGCACGATCAGCGCGAGGTCACGCTCGAGCGCTTGACCTGTGTAGGGGCGACGGGCAGGCCCGGCGGGCGCCTCGGGGAGAGCGAGCTCCGGCCAGCGGGTGGCGAGTGCTCCTACGATCTCGCGCCAGGAGGGCTCGGCAGCGTCTCCCTGCGCGCGCAGGCGAACGTCGAAGCTGAATCTGCCCTGTGGCTTGAGCGCACGCGCGAGCTCGTCCAGGACGCGCTCCCGATCGGTGAGGAGGTTCTGCCACGCGCTCGTAGCCACGACATGATCGACCGGCTGCGGCAGCAGTGACGAGAAGGTGTAGGCGTCTCCCTCCAGGAAGCGTGCATTCCCTTCCGGCGCGGCAGCGCGGGCAAGCGCGATCATGGCCGCGGAGGCGTCGATGCCGATCACCTCGCCGCTCGCGCCGACCCGCTCCGCGAGCCGGGCCGAGACCAGCCCGGGCCCGCAACAGAGGTCCACGACGCGATCGCCCGCGGTTATTTCCGCGAGCTCCGCGATCCGGCCGGCGACATGCTCGGCCCGGTCGATACGACGGCGGGCGTACTCGGCCGCGAAGGCAGGATCAGCGAAGTTGGAGAAGCCGAGCGATGACACCCTCCCAGCGTAGCGAGCGACGCTACTCGACTTCGGTCCTGGCAACCCTCCCGCGATCTCGCCGCGCGCGCGGACAGTCGCCGCTGAGCGTGCAAGCACGGAGCTATGCTGGGATCGCGTGCGAGAGCGAGGCCCGAAGCGCCCCGCTCGCCTGCCGGCGCGTAGCGCTGTGGCCGGGAGAAAGGACAACATGAAGATTCGCTGGTTCGGGCAGGCAGCGTTCCTGATCACTGGAGAGCACAGCGTTCTGATCGACCCCTTCTCCATCCCCGAGAGCCGCAGGCTCCAGTCTCGCGGAATGGTCTTCGACTACCCACCGATCAAAGGGATCGCGCCCGACCTCGTGCTGGTCACGCACGAGCATTTCGACCACAACGGCGTCGAGGTCGTGGAGGGCTCGCCGCAGGTGATCCGCTCGAGCGCGGGCAGGTTCGACTCCTGCATCGGCGAGGTCATCGGCGTCGCCGGCGAGCACGACGACGCAGGCGGAGGGAAACGCGGCCCTGACACGATCTTCTGCTTCACGCTCGACGGGCTTCGCTTCTGCCACCCCGGCGATTTCGGCCAGGCGCATCTGCGAACGGAGCAGAAGGAGGCGATCGGCGAGGTCGACGTGCTCTTCCTCCCCGCCGGCCGCGGGCCGACAGTCGGCGTCGAGGGAGCGACAGAGCTCGTGCACGCGCTCCGGCCGCGCCTGGTCTTGCCGATGCACTACCGGACGAAGGCTCTGAACTTCCTCGAGCCGCCGGAGGCGGTGCTCGAGGCGCTCGCTCTGGAGGTGGAGCGGCTGGACACGAGCGAGGCCGAGATCGAGGGGCTGCTGGGAGCACACGAGCGGCCGAGGGTTGTGCTTCTGATGCCGCCGCTTCGCGAAGCCCGCGACTGAATCGATCGAGCAGGCGCTATCGTTTCCCGGCCACGGAGAGGTGTCCGAGTTGGCCTAAGGAGCGCGACTGGAAATCGCGTACCTGCTGAAAGGTGGGTCGCGGGTTCGAATCCCGCCCTCTCCGCCAAGAGCTCGACGTTAGAACCCCGCGACCCTGTGGTTGCGGGGTTCTTGCTTTGAGCCCCGGGTGTGTCCTGGGTAGGGTTGCTAGCTTTCTCTGCGCCCCTGGGCCTCCTGGGGCCGTTCTGGGCCGCATTGGCGCTGCCCTCGGGCTTTGGACTTGGATTCAGCTCAGGCTGGCGGCTGTCTGCCTCATCCCCGGGTTCTTGTTCTTCGACCCAGCCGATGCTGCAGTCCTTGAGCTGGGCAAAGGGCGGATTGAGCTCGGCTCTGGCGATTCCTTCTTTGCTCACGAACAAGGCCGAGAAGAAAGCCTGGTTCAGATCTCGTCGGATGGATTCGTTAGCTCCGACGTACAAACGGTCACAGTTCTCCAGCAGGCCAAGAGCGATCTCCAGGTGCTGTCCAGCGATCTCAACGTCTGCACTGGCCAGCTCAATCAGTCTTTCGGCTTCACGTTGTTCTACGGCTAGGGCTTGCTGTCTCTGCTTGAGATCGGCCACTGGGATGGCTTCGGCGATGTAGGCATCGATCAACTTCTGGCGGGTTCCCTCCAGCCTGGTAAGCCTTCTCTTCTGGGTGAACAAGAGCTTCTCGTTGGTCTTTTTGGTCTCAGCTATCTCATCGGTCACAGCAGAGCGGATCATCTCAATGAGCTCTGGAGCCAGCTTCTGCTTCTGCCAGTGGCGAAGAACGTGATCTTCTATCAGCTCTGCTGGTAGATAGGGCATGTCACAATCGGTGCGCTTCTTGGCGTGGCCCAAACAGAAGAAGTAGGCATAGGTTCCGCCTCTGCCCTTCGTGTAGCAGAAGCCCAGACGGCTCTCGCACTGCGCGCAGAACAAGGTTCCCTTGAGATAGTGCTCATGCCGCCAGGAACGGTCCCCGGAGATCCGTCTGGCTTCCAGTACGTCTTGAACCTGACTCCAGGTTGCCGGATCGGTGAGCGGTGGATGCTTCCCCTCGTACTCCACCCCACCGTAAGGCAGCCTGCCTATGTAGTAGGAGCTAGACAGGATGCGGTGGACCTGACTGCGGCTCAGCGGTACCGGTCGTCTGGTTGCTGTAGATCTGGTCTTCATTCCTCGTCGAGCTAGTTCTCCGACCAGATCACCGATCGACCAGTCTCCTGAGGCATAAGCCTCAAAGGCCCACTGTAGATGTGGCGCTCTATCCGGGTCGAGGATGACAGTTTTTACCTCTCGGCCATCAGCCTGTTCTCTGGAGTTCAGATACCCAAGTGGCGCATAGCCTGGAGTCCCACCGCGCTTGGCCTTCTGATGTAGCCCCTTCTTTGCTTCATGGCTCAAGTTCCTTGAGTAGAACTCAGCAATGGTGGCCATGATGCCGTGCAGCAGTGTCCCTGCCGGTGTGTCATCAATCTGCTCAGAGGCTGAGACCAGCACGGCTCCAGCCTGGTGGATGGTCAGACCGATGGCTACGTCATCAGCTCGGTTACGAGCCAGGCGATCGACCTTGTGGACGATGACGTAGTCGACGTCCTGCTCGTCTTCCAGCCTATCCAGCAGTTCTTGCAGAGCTGGACGATCAGCCGAGCGGGCGCTGGCTCCAGCGTCGACGTACTCCTGGACGACTGACGCTCCCAGCTCTTCTGCCTTACGGTGACAGGCTGAGCGTTGAGCAGGGATGGAATAACCCTCTGGCTCACCCCCGGATCCGGCCTGCTTGGCAGTGGACACTCTGAGGTAGATGGCGGCTCTTAAGGCGGCGGAGTCCGAGCCTTCATTGTCCCTAGAAAGACCACGATCGGCTTGCGCCGACCATTGAGCTTCCCGAGTTGTTTCTTCTTTGATTGGCTTCTTATCTGAAGCCGGTAGTTCATTCATACAAATAGTCCCTCCTTTCCTCTTCAAGCAAGGACCCATTTTACCAGGTCTTGTCAAGGAATGGAGGACCGGACATTTACGAGATTGCTGTAGTCGAGTTTGACATCTCATCGTCTTTAGAGTTCAATCGAGGTTGATGGACAGAGACGAAATCCTCGCTGAGATTCGTAGAACGGCACGCGAAAACGGCAGCAAGCCCCTAGGGGTTGCCCGATTTGAACGAGCGACTGGTATCAAGTCCTATGATTGGTTGAAATACTGGCCCCGTTTCGGAGATGTGGTTCGCGAAGCTGGATTCGAACCCAATCAGCTCCAAGCGGGATTCTCAGACGAGTACTTAATGACCAAGATCATCGCCCTTATACGCGAACTCGGGAAATTCCCAACTAATCGTGAGATGGGTGTGAAAAGACACTCCGATCGAGCGTTCCCTGACGATCGTCCCTTTCGCCGCTTTGGCACGAAGAGCGAATTCGTAGCGAAGGTGCTTGAGTACTGCGATGGTAAGCCGGAATATGCAGACGTTGCCACTGTCTGCCAGCCTCTTGTGGCGTCTCAAGCGCCTCGGGTTTCTCAGAAAATACCAGAACGGAAAGACACTAAATACGGGTTTGTATATCTGATAAAAGGACATCCTGGAGAATACAAGATCGGGCGTACGAACTTTGTAGACCGCCGGATTTCAGAGCTCGGCGCGACGTTCCCAATCGAACAGGAATTAGTCCACGAGATAAAGACCGATGATCCGAGTGGCGTTGAGGCCTACTGGCATAAACGCTTCGAGAGCAAACGCATGCGGGGCGAGTGGTTCAATCTGAAGCTCGATGACGTAAACGCATTCAAACGCTGGAGGAGGATATTCTGACCCAGCAACTGATTTATTACTGGAAAACCGAAAAACATGGGAAAACGCGAGAGCCGAAGCGCTAAGACTCTATTAGTCGATGTTGTTGGCAGGTATCTCAACTCGGGCGATTTCAATGGCTTCTATCTCGGGTCCGATGGTAAGGGTTGGAGGCGTGCTGCCCACACCTTAATCAAGCGAGGTGATCTAGAAGTCGTAAGCGAGAGTGATTTTCCGAATCCGCACATCAGACCGTGGGCTAGTCGGAAATCTCAGCTAGAACAGATTGAGGCACTCAACGAAGCGCTCGACGGCGCCCCCTACGGTGTATGTGTATACCCAACGCGGCAAGCACTCGCCGGCAATCACGCACTTACGAAACTAGGCAAAGAGCCATACCGACAAAGAATGGCTGAGGGTAGTGGCGCCCTTGACTTAGCTTACTTCCGATTCGATGTACTCGAAGCCTATCGGAATGACCCCACCTTTTCCTTCGACTTCGACGATTTCGGCGTAAAGTTCGTGGTAACCGACGACGTCTATCTGGACGAGAGCGCACCCGAGGACGACAAGGTCTATCTCAGGCTCGGGTTCGCCTATCAACTACCGCTCGACGACGAGGGTCCCATTATTCGGCGAGCTTGTGTGTTTCTGACGGACCTTGCGAAGTTGACACCAGCGCACCAACAACGATGGAGAACATACGAAGTCACAAGCAAAGGTCTACAACCGCATCCTGTTTGGTGGACTATGCAGATGGGGCACTGGCCCGACGGGATCGGACCGTTTGAGGGCCTCATCTACGAGCTCAAGACGTGGGACGAGCTCCACACGAGAGCTTTTGGAGGAACACATCTACTTCGGACTACCGAGCGACCGCGAGAGTTCGGCTGGCTTATGCGACCTTCGCAACAGGAGTTCGACCACTTCATTCAGCACCTCGACAAGCTGCTATCTGAGAACCTGCGACACGAGGCCTTTGACGAGCTTGCAGTAGATCGAAAGGACGGAGAGGCTAAAAACCACGGCACCCTCATGCGACTTGACCTGTTTCTTGCAAAGACTCAAGTCGATGAGGAAGCTCGTCGGACAGTTCTCAAGTCTCTGCGGGATGTGCGGGCCGCTCGTCAGAAACCTGCTCACGCGATCCGAAAAAACATCACTGATGCCGACTTCATCAGACGGCAGGCTGAACTGCTTCGAGATGTCGAGGCCAGTGTGCGAGAGCTTCGCTGGTTATGGCAGTCGCACCCGAAGAATCAAAGCTGGATCGAGCCCTCCCACATGAAGGACGCGAAGCGCTACTGGCTGTAAGTCTTGCGCCTGGCGATGCGTCCTCATGTCACTGCACATGAGGATGCAGGAGAGTCGTTGCCCTTAACATTCGGTTCTTGGCTCAACCAAGATGTTTCCAGCCCATTGCTCGTCGACGCGATTGGTAGCCCGACCGGGTAGTCGTCGATACGGCTCCGGCCGGCCGTAGACGTGGAGAGAAGCAGAGAAATTGCGAATCAGTCACCGCAGCTGCTCGGCGATTTTCCGCTCAACCACGCTAGGTTGAGCCCCAGCTGACTCAACGCGACCGGTCAAGCGACCGGACGTCCTCTCTCAACTCGGATCCCCCACCCTCGGGGGGAAAGAGAAACATGAGAAATGTGAATGAGTCCCCGTAGCTGCTCGCGTCTATTCCGCTCAACCAAGCTAGATTGCGGATTTGGTGACTCAACACGACCGGACAACCGACCGGACACAGCTTCCTGGGGCCGCTAGCTTGCCCAGAGTATAATTGGCGTATGAGAGTAGACAAGGTCGTATCGTTGCGTAACTTCGGCATCTTCCGCGACTACTCTTGGCCAACCGACCTAGAACCTTTTAAGCGTTTCAATTTGATCTACGGCTGGAATAGAAGTGGCAAAACCACTCTCTCGCGTGTCTTTACTGCATGCGAGAAGAAAACGACCGCCTTTAATCAATATCCGAAGACAGGTCAATTCACTGTAGCAACAGGTTCGAATCGGCAACTTACAGACCGCGATCTTTCTGCTACTTCTCTCTCTATCCGAGTCTTCAATAAAGATTTCATCGACGAGAATATCTCATTCGAGCCTTCAATATCATGTAACCCGATCGTTCTCATCAGCAAAGAGGACATCGAGGGCCAGAAAGAACTCGAGGTAGCGCAAAAGGAGGAGCAAGCTCGAGCCGAAAGCTACCAGGCAGCCAAAGCAGATACGGCAAGGGCATCGAAAGCAGAAGAGCGTTTCTTGACGGCGACTGCATTGATCGTGAAGCGTACCGTCGGTAACCTAAAGGTTCGCGATATCTATTATGCGTACGACCGTGGGCAGCTTAGCCGAGTGTTAACCAGCAGGAGTCTGGATTCCTTTTCTCTACTTGATGATCAAGCGGTAGACGATCATCGGAAGATGATTGCGAGCGAGGCGAAAGCGAAACTTCCATTACTCTACGAGCTCGAACTCCCCCAGGCCATTGTTGGTGGTTCGATTTCTAACTTCCAGGCGATCGGTGCCGCAGTCAACGAACTTGTTGTACGCAAGGTTGCCTCTGATTCGATTGATCGTCTCAAGAAAGACCCTGATCTCAACGCATGGGTCGAGCATGGCCTTGAACTCCATAAACGAGACTCTGGGACAAGATGTCTCTTCTGTGAACAACCGCTCCCAGAAGCCTTGCTTGATCGGCTTGCTCGGCACTTCAGTGATGACTATGAGCGTCTCCAGCGCGATATCGGTGAGTACCTTGTTCAACTTCACGGCTTGCGACTCTCGCCTATCGATCCCAAGATTGCTCTCTATCCCGAATTCGTTTCCACGTGGCAGAAGTTGGCCCACGATCTCAACGCGGTGATAACAGATCTCCACTCGTGGCTCGATCTAGCCTCAACATCCCTCGAGAAGAAGAAGCACAACCCTCTAGCTATCGTCTCCAAACCTCCTAGACCCGCTGACTTCGCCACTAGATACAACGCCCTTGTCCGCAAAGCCAACGACATCATCGAGAAGCACAATCTCAAGGCTACGAATCATCAAGCTGAAGTTGCGGCAGCTAAGGATCGTCTCGCGGATCACTTAATTGCAGAAACATCGAGTAAGCAAGACCTCCCAGCGATACTCAAGGAAGTCTCTGATGCCCGTGGCGCCGAAGCGGAGGCATTGACAGCACTTCGCGACAAGAGTGCTGAGGTCGACGCGCTGAAGAAGCGGACTTCTAATATTGGTCATGCCCTCGGCCCCATCAACCAATACCTGAGCGAGTTCTTCGGTAGGAAGGAGATTCAGCTTGATTTTGATGAGAGCGGCAAAGGATACGTCATTCAACGAGATGGCGAGATAGCGTCTAATCTCAGCGAGGGTGAGAAGACAGCGATCGCCTTTTCCTACTTCATCGTCAAGACAGATGAAGCAGGATTCCGTAAAGAAGATGGAATCGTGGTAATTGACGATCCCATTTGTAGCTTCGACTCGAACTTCGTCTTCCACTGCTTTTCTCTGATCAAGAACCATTTCGGTTCAGCTGGGCAATTGATTCTTCTAACTCACAACTTCGAGTTATTTAGCTTAATAAGATCATGGTATCGTCGCATTCCACACAAGTCTGATAATTGTCGCTTCTTTATGATTGAAAACCAGATCATCAAGGACAAACGAACCGCGCACCTACGTCGACTTGATGACACGTTACTCAAGTACGACTCGGAGTATCAATACCTATTCGTAAGACTGAATGAGTTCGTCAAGAACGGACACCCTGGATACGATGACCTCTATACCGTAAGCAATATCGCTCGTCGCTTTCTTGAGATCTTTGTCGGCTTCAAGGTCCCGACAAATGAAAGTTTTGCAAAGAGAATGGCACAGCTAGCTAGAGACGGCGGAATAACTGACGTAGAGAAGGATCGGATCTATAAGCTTGTCAATGAGTACTCTCACAGCCCCGATCCGACCAGTGCTATTCAGCACAAGGACAAGACAGAAGTCCAGGACGCAGTCCGCTTGGCCATGAAGCTAGTGGAAGCGTCCGACCCAAAGCATCACGAGCTGTTAGCTAAGAATCTTCCTCAAGAGTCACTGTAAGGAAGAGAGGCTCTGCGTTCGTGTGTAGCGGAATCGCTGAGCAGCCTGCCCAGTTTCCACCACTCGCCCCTGTTCCAACTTCGTTCCACAAGGGCCGCTCTTTACCGCCGAAAGTCCGCCCGCGCAGCGGGCAGACTTTCGGCGGTACTACCTCTGCGTACGAGTCACGCGCCTGCGGCGCGTATGCCTCGCCTGTCCCCGGGAGGTAGCGATTTGCTTGGTGATACGTGGCTCTTCAGCCTGCCGCCACGCTTTCCTCAAGTGGTCGCGGTAGAAAAGCCAGAGGATCCCAGCGACGAGTAGCAAGACGGCCTCATCTAGGGGACCTGGTATAGGCGCAACTCCGAGCGCACCAGCCCAGCGAAGCGGTCTCGGTATCCGGCCGTTGCGAATGACGATCTTTACAGCCCGGATCGTCCGAGCTATGAAGCTGCGCGTGACCTTTTCGCCATTCATGAAAGGAGCTCGAGCGGTGCCGGATCTTTCGCTGGTGGGTCGCGGTAAAACACGTGAAAGAAGGCAGGAAGCGTCGTTAGCTCGAGCGTCTCGAACGCGGCATTCAGATGCGACCAGACGAGCGGGTGCGTGCGAGAGAAGCGCAACTCCTCCCGACCGTCCACCGGGTCGTCGCGCACCAACGCGAGCCGAACCTGTTCCTCGTCGATCGAGCGCAGCATTCGTCGCTGCTCGGGCTCACCCGCCGGATGCAGGCAATAGGTGTCGTAGACCGCCGAGCGCCGGCGAAGGATCGGCAAGAGCTCTGCCAAGGTCGGCACCGCCAACAGCGGGTCGTCCGGTTCGAGGCGGTCCTGGGCGATCGAGCCGAGGGTGTCGATGAGATCCGCGCTCGACTGCCTGATCCAGAGAGACGACCCGCCGACGTCGTGGCGAACGTATTCGCTGCGGTGCCTGTATCGCTCGGCGCGAGGGTGGACCACGAGGATCATCACGGCCGTGCCCGGGCCGAGGAGCACCGCGACCAAGAGCCAACCGAAGCCGTAGCCGGCGAGCGCAATCAGCCCGATGACGACCGGGGGCATCGACGAGGAGAGGTGATGGAGATCGGCGCGGCTGAACGCATGATGGAGATTGAAGCTGCCCACCGCAGCGGCCGCCACGAGCGCGGCGTTCGCCCGAACGTCAGACCACGGCACGATCGTGGCCCAGACGGCGACCGACCACGCGAAGGCCGGCAACAACATGAAATACACCCCGATGAACCGCCCGACGAATCGCCAGCCGGACCACTTCAGCCTGGCAACAGCCGCCGGAGCCGGTCGCCAGGGCCACGGCAGCGGGAGCGGGAGGTTCGAGCTACGGCGCGCGACCACGGCCCGCACGCGGCGCTCGACGAAGGCCGCGAACGTCCCTCGTACGCACGCGAACATGACGAGCAGCGGCAGCGCCCCGAGCAACGCTCCCGCCAGGTAGGCGCCCAGGCCCGTGAGGGGCTCGATCGAGCCTGTCTTCAACCCTTCGAGCAGCGTGAGCACGAGCAGCGCGGCCCCCGCGTACAGCCCGTAGTTGACGCCGAAGAAGGTGATCGCACCGACGACGACGCCCGCCGCAATTACGGCCGGGTAGCCGGGATGGGTGATCAGCACGACGCCGGCGAGCACGGCAAACATCGCCATAGCCGGCTCGAACAGCTTGTGTGGCTCGTGCCCCCAAGCTGCGAGGATGATCGCCGCCACCACGACCGCCGGCCAGCCGATCCCGGCGAGTCGCAGCGCAAGCAGCCCGCAGGTCAGCCCGAGGAAGAAGAAGGCGTGCACGGCGATACGGAGCGAGACGACGCCGCGGCCCAGAGCGAGCATCCAGAGAGCGCACCAGTAGTAGCGCCCGGGCTCGTAGGAACGGAAATCTCGCATCGGCACCTCGCCGGCGAGCGTTCGTAGCGTCCCGTACCAGAGGTACCCCTCGTCGGGTGAGGGCAAGCCCTCTCTGGCCCAGGAGAGAAGCAGCGCGGTCGAGCACAAGGCCGCGATCAACGCCACCCATGGGAGATTGGCCGAGATCACGGCACCCGACACCCCGTTGCCGTCGAGAATGAGAGCGCCGCGATCATGCGAGCGTTCGGGCCTGGAATCGTGCGCTTTCGGGCCAGGCCGCCACTGCCTGCTCCAGCTCGCGCCGGTCACGCTCCAGCTCGAGCGGGGTCCGCGTACGAGCCTCTGCCAGCGCGGAGCGCAGGCGAACGATCAACTCCGCCTGCTTCTCTCCCCTGACGTCGCGCCTGTAGGAGCGCCGCAGAAAGCTGAAGCTGGTTCCAAGCCGAGCCATCTCACCGATCAGCAGGCGACAGGGGATCGGCTGACCGCGCTCGGGTGCCGTCAACCCTCCGAAACCGAAGCGACGCGTCCAGCGCCGTGCTCACTCGCTCCACCGTGCCGTCGACCAGCGCGCTGAAGATGCTCGAGCTGCGGCGATCGATCGCGAGATCGTTGAGACCGACGTAGAGGCGTGAGAGAGGGAGCGTCGCGAATTCCTGCACTCTCTCGACGGCCTCGACCGTCTCGATCAGAGCGCCGACGCCGCATCGCCCGCGCGCCGCGTCGATGACCCGCTCGAGCTCGAGGGGCGAGCGCACCATCGGTACCAGCACCTCGTCGGCGCCTGCGCCGATCGCGCTTTCCAACTCTCGCTCAATCGTCGGACCGGGAGAATTGATCCGGCACAGAACGGGGATGTCGGCCCAGGAGCGAACTCGTTCCAGATCCTCGACGGTGTCGTGGTTGATCTCGGTGTCGGCTCCGGTCTGGCGCCGCTCCTTGCCGGCCACCTCCCAATCGACGATGATCCCGTCGACCCCGGCCTCGGCCGCCTCCAGCACGAACTCCCGCTCGGTGGAGAAAAGCAGCAGCTCGAAGCGGTCGGGAAGCACCGCTCTCAACCAGTCTCGCCCGGATTCTCGAACACGGCGAGCAGAGATAGCCCGACCCCGAACGCCCTGCCTCGTCGTATCACCGCTGCCTCGACCTTCAGCGGGACTTCGAGCATGCGGTTCAGCCAGCTTGGTGTTGAGAGCAGATCCGAGCGGGGCCGCGCGCTTCGCATCCGCGCTGCGATGCGCGCGCAGGCCGCAGGCGGGAGCAGGAACGCGTTGAAGCCCGTCTTTCGAACTGTGCGCCAGCCTTCGCTCTCGGCTTTGGTAGCGAGCTCGCCGCTCCGGTAGCGGCGTCGATGGCCCGCGGCTACGTCATGCGGCGACCAGAGAACAGGGTAGACAGGGACGGTGGCGATCAAAAAGCCTCCCGGCCTGGACACGCGGCGTAGCTCCGCTAGCGCGCACCGGTCGTCGCGAACGTGCTCCAGCACGTCCAGGCAGAGCACGAGATCGAACTCATGGTCGGCGAATGGCAGTTGCTCGACGCCCGCACGACAAACCGGCCCTACTCCGCGCTCGAGCGCGTACTCGACCGCGACGGGATTCACGTCGACTCCCGTCACCGAGCCGAAGCGCTGCATGGGAGAGAGCATCGCGCCGGAACCGCAGCCCGCGTCGAGAAGACGCGCGGAAGCCGGTAGCCGCAGACGCTCGATCATGTCGAGAACGATTCGCCGCCGCCCTCGGTACCACCAGTGCCGTTCCTCCAGCAGCGCCTTGCTCGCGATCTCCTCCCGGTCGAGCAGCGGGATGCCGGATCCCCGGCCGGCCGCTGCGTTGTCTTTCTGAGAGTCACCAGGAACCGCGAGCCTGTGGCCGTTCATGCGCATGGAGTGATTTATACTCGCCCGACTTGGCTTCCGAAAAGGCACGCTCACACCGCGCCGACGGCTTGACTGCCGGCGCCATTTTGGTCGCCGGTGCAGGAGGTTTCATCGGGGCCAATCTCGTCCGAGCGCTGATCTCACGAGGGGACTCGGTGCATGCGCTCATCCGTCCGGGCACGAGCCTCGCCCGCCTCGAGGATCTGCTGGATCGAATTACCGTCCACCGCGTCGACGCCTCTGACCACACAGCGTTGCGAGATTGCCTTTGCGAAGCTCGCCCGACCGTCGTCGTCAACGCCATGAAGACAGCGCCTGGGCGCAGCGATCTACTGGCCGCTGTGAGCGACAACTTCTTGGCCTCTATCAACCTCCTCGTCACCGCGGCCGATTCGGGATGTGCTCGTTTCCTGCAGCTCGGCAGCTCGACCGAGTACGAAGCGCGACGGGGCAAGCTCGACGAATCAACGCCTCTACGACCAACCACCGTTCACGGGGCGACGAAGGCGGCAGCCACGCTCGTCTGTCGCAGACTGGCCGCCGAGCTGGGCGTCGGTCTCGTCGTGCTGAGGCCCTTCCAGGTCTTTGGCCCCTGGGACCAGCCACGTCACCTGGTGCCGACGGCGATTGCCGCAGCGCTCGACGACCGTGAGCTCGTGCTCGCTCCGCATGGGAAGCGCGATTGGGTGTTCGTCTCGGACGTTGTCGCAGCTTGCCTACTGACGCTCGACTCCGGGCTCGCCGGCGAGGAGATCAACCTGGGCAGCGGGTTGCAGTGGAGCAACCAGGATGTTGTCGAGATGATCGCCCGAATCAGCGGTCGGCGGATACGCGTCCGCATCGACGAGCAGGCGGGCAGGTCATGGGACCGCGGCGACTGGAGAGCCGACCCCTCGAAGGCCCGCGAGCTGCTGGGCTGGAAGCCACGCCACGATCTCGAGAGCGGTCTACGGGCGACGATCGCCTGGGAGCGCGAGCGACCCGACCGTGTAGAGATCGCAGGGGAAGGTGAGGTGCGAGCGCCCGCATGACGACCAAAGCACACAAGACGCCCGGCAGCGAAGCGGATGTCGCTGCGCGCCGGCTGAGCGTCGTCATTCCTGTCTTTCGAAATGCGGCCACACTTCGAGAGCTGCACACGCGGCTAGTCGAGACTCTCGCGGAGCTGGGAAGTTACGAAATCATCTTCGTCAACGACGGCTGTGACCGCGGTTCCGACGCGGTGCTGCGCAAGCTGGCAGAAGGCGACGGCTCAGTCGTCATCGTCGAGCTCGAGACGAACCGCGGCCAGCACTCGGCCGTGCTCGCTGGGCTCGAACGGTCGCGAGGCGAGTGGACGGTCGTGCTCGATGCCGATCTCCAGGATCCCCCCGAGGCTATTCCATCCCTGCTCGCCGCAGCCTCGGCGGGAACCGACGTGGTGTTCGCCGGCCGCCGGGGAGAGTACGAGTCGTGGCCACGGCTGGTCACGGGACGGACATACCGGCGCTTGCTCCATCTGGTGGCGGGCACGCCGATCGACGCCGGGGCGTATGTCCTGCTCAGCCGGCGCATGGTCGCACGCCTGCTCGAAATGCGGGCGCTGACGTCCGGCCGATCGCCCGCGCTGGTGGCGATGATCGGGTGCTCCGGACTGAAGGCGGCGTCGCTGCCGGTGGAGCGTGCCCGCCGTCCGGTCGGGAGCTCGGCCTACACGCCCGCCCGACGCGCTCGCAACGGGCTCCAGGCGATTACCTGGGCACTCGCCTGGAAGCTGAGCGGGCGCTCGGAGGCGACGATCGACGAAGCCGGGATCGCGCGCCACAACGCGTCCCAGCGCCGCTATTTCGAGCAAACGCCCAAGCCCACCATGGTCCCGGGCGGTAGCACTCCATACCTCGACCGGCAGCTCGACGAAGTGCTTTCCGCGGCGCGAATCCTCCCCGGCGAGCGAGTCCTGGAGGTCGGCTGCGGCATGGGCCGCTACACGCTCCTGCTCGCCGAAAGAGGAGTGCAGGTCGAGGGGCTCGATATCTCTCGCGTCCTGCTCGATCGCCTGCAGGAATACAACGCCGGCCGACGACCCATTCCGCTGCACCACGCCGATGTCCTGGAACCTCCGGCCGAGTTGCTCGGCAGGTTCGACGCGGTCATCGGGCTGTTCGCGCTCCATCACATTCACGACATCGCCGGCTCGCTGAGCTCGATCGCCCGGCTCCTGCGCCCGGAGGGGCGCGCGGCCTTCTGCGAGCCGAACCCGTACAACCCGCTCTACTACGTCCAGATCGCGGCACGGCCGGGAATGTCCTGGAAGGGCGACGGCGGTATCGTCAACATCCGCCGCAGACCGATGCTCAGCGCCCTTGCCGCCGCCGGTTTCGGCGATCTGTACTGGAAGCGGTTCGGTTTCTTCCCGCCCTTCGTCCGCAACAGCCCGTTTGGCGCGCTCGAGCGGCCGCTGGAGTCGTTCCCGCTCTGGCGCGGCGCGCTCCCCTTCCAACTCTTCGGCGGTCGCCTCGGCGCGTGATCGAGCCGGCGAGGCGCCTCCCCCGCGCCCGGCACTTCTCGCTCGCGAACCGTGCCCGATCGGGGGATGGCATGAAGGCAGAGTGCTCCTACCATCATCTGTGCGCTACTGCGGCGCTGTTCCCATGCGGCTTCCCCCCCATGTCCACGCGTTCGTCCTGGCGACCGCTTTCATGACGTCGCTGACCTTCGCCATCCTGGCGATGAACGTTCTCGCCGAGATCCTGCTCTTGCGGCAGTAGAGATCGCGGCAAGTCTCGATCGCCCGCTTGTTGCGGGCGGACTTTCCGCGGAGACGATGGCTGTGCAGGATTCGCCCTAATGTCGCTCGCGCTCTCGGGGCGCTGCTGGCGGTGCGAGCCCGGAGAGAACAGTGTTTCCAACACGGGCTTGGAGAGGATCGTGCCGCCAGCAGTGTCAGGTGGCTCCGGCAGGCCAGTCGCGCCTGGCCGCACGGAGTCACCGGCCGAGAGCGCGAGATGGGCGCAGCTGGGATTGAACCAGCGACCTCTCGCGTGTGAAGCGAGCGCTCTCCCGCTGAGCTATGCGCCCTTCAGGCGAGAGATTATCTGAGCTCGAAGTTACCCGGCTCGACTTTCGGCGGCACGAGCTCTAAGCGAGTCGCCGCGCCTGCGGCGCACGTGCCTCGACCGATCCCAAGCGCGCGGCGGACTAACCGGAGTTGGAAGCGGAGCTCGTGGTGAATGGGTTGGGAACGGCGTTTAGCGCCTATCCCGATAGGGATGTGTGCAGACCTACCGGAATAGGCCCTTAGTGAGCCGCGCCCGCCAGAGGCGGGCGCGGTAGAACCATGAGCTCCGGGAGCTCTTACTCTTCGGCTAGCGCTTGAGCGTGATCTTCTTGCTGACTGCGCGGGTGTTGCCGGCGGTGTCTTTCGCGCTCGCGCGCAGGGTCAGCTTGACCTTGGACAGCGAGCGCAGCCGCGCCCGCATCGCCGGGCTGAGTGCGGTCTTCTTCACCGTGAGCTTGACCTGATTGTTAGCAGCGTCGTCGTAGCTCACTGTCTTGCGCGAGAGGGTTACGGTTTTCTTCAACTTCGTGCTGAGCACGAAGGCCACGCGACCCGCCTCGCTCATCTTCACCTTCAGCTTGAGGCCGCGTGCCAGCAGCGTGCCGGTTTTTTGGCCCTTCACGAGCGTGATGGTGACCGTCGGCTTGGTCGCGTCTTTGACCTCGAACTCACCCGTATTGGTGCGAACCTGACCGTTCGAGAGCTTGGCGCTGAGAGTAACGTCGTACGTCCCGGGAAACGCGTCGGCCGGTACCTGCACACTTACGTTGACCGGGTTCGAGCTGTCGCTCGCGGGCAGTAAGCTGCCCTGGCTTGGTATCGCCGTAGCGCCGGGCAGGTCCGTCGTAGCGCTGAGAGCGAAGTTGGCCGACGCGGTCGAGGTGCCGGCGTACTTAACGGTGAACGGCACCTGCGCCGTACTGCCGGTCTTCGCAGTGACCGTGGCGCTCGCTAAAACGCCCAGATCTCGCGTGGCGAGCGAGAGGTCGGTCGCCGTGGCGGCCTGGCTCGGCGAGTCGATGCAGATCGTGTCGCCGTTGGGAGCGGCCGCATTCGGCGCGAACAGCGACGTGCCGCAGTCGAGCGCACGACTGATCAACAGGCTGCTCGATACTATGCGGGCCCCGACCACCGGGCGATAGAGGAACGGTCCCGCGAACGGAGACCCGTCGGAGCCGCTCCGGAGCGTGAACTCCGGCGCGACCGTGAGAAACTGATTGTTCCCGTCGGTTGCCGTCACTGCCGTGGCGGCCATGTAGCCGGCCCAGTACTCTCCCGCCGGCGCCGGGTCGAGCGTCTGCAGCGTCTGCTCGTAATCCAAGCTCTCATTGAAAGTCAGCGACTCCCCGGCCGTCGTGGAGAACGAGCTCGGAGGCGTAGTGCCGCTGGGAACACGGAAGCCGATCATGGGTTGTTCAGATGAGCCATTGACGGTGCTGGCGCTGTTGCCCGTGTCGGTGCACGATCCACTGCTCTGCGAGAAGCAGGCTTGAAGCATGATGCGAACAGTTCCCACGGTGTTGAGCTGGCTGACGCTAAGGCTGTTGATCACCAAGCACCCGCTCAGCGCGAGCGGGACTGCCAGCAAAACCAAGAGAGAAAGCCTCCTCTTCACGATTTCTCCTTCCCGCTGCCGATCGTCGAAGACCTGGTTGCGACGATAACACAGGTGTTCTGCGATTTCGTGCTCCGGAGCCGGAGCGCCGGCGGCGAAGCTCGTACACGAATGCGGCGTTGCTACGATCGCCGCAGGCCGGGTTGGATCGACCGGGCCCCGCGCAGTGGGAGCTTGCGAACCGCGTCAGATCCTAACGACCGAAAGTCTGGCGACTTTCGGTCGAGATAGGAGTTCGTCGAGCCTGCGCGACTTCGTCGCGGCCGGCTCGCGGCGTCCTCGGAACGGGGCGAGTTGATCGTGGATGTCTTGCGGGGTCCGTTTGTGTTGGGAACGGCGTTTTGTGAGCCGCGCCCGCCGTGTCGGTCGCGGCGGCGCGCTTAGCATCTGTTCCCTTCGGGATCGATCCCAAGCGGCGTACTCGTTCCTGTCACGCTGCGCTCAGCCACCTCACCCTCCATGTAACTCGCTTGTAGTCTTCGCGCCGATGACGGATCTGCGCGCCGAGGAGCTGCTCGATCGCCTCTGCGTCTGGGGCAAGGCTCGTGACGACGTGCGCGGAATCATCCTCTTTGGCTCTCGAGCTCGAGCTTCCCGCCCCGCCGATAGCTGGTCGGACGTCGATCTACTGATCGCCTGCCGAGATCCTGGGGCCCTGCTCTGCAGCCCAGATTGGCTCGAGCAGCTCGGCGAGGCGCGCATCTCCTTTCTCGAGACCAATCCCGTCGACGGGGAGAAAGAGCGGCGCATCCTGTTCGCGAACGGACTCGACGTCGATCTCAGCTTCGTCCAGGCGCGGCGACTGCGACTGCTCAGGTTCGCGCTCGGGCCAGCGCGGCTGCTCGTTCCGCCCTCGCAACGAAAAGAAGCCCGCGCGGGAGCGCAAGCGCTGGGGACGATCATGCGCCCCGGCTGTCGCATCCTGCTCGACAAAGATCGCGTGCTCGAGCAAGTGGTGGCGCTGACCTTGCGTCAGGCTCCTCCCCCTCCCCGAGAGCGGCGCCTCGAAGAGATCGCGAGCGACTTCTGGTACCACGCCGTTTGGACGGCGAAGAAGCTGCGTCGAGGCGAGTTGTGGACGGCGAAGGGATGCTGCGACGCGTACCTCAAGGATCGCGTCGCCGAGGTGCTCTTTCTCGGCCGCGAGCGCCCGGATGGACTGACGTCCGTGCGCTTCATCGACGAGGCGTTGGATACCGAGACGGCGACGTTTCTTCGCGAGAGCCATGCGAAATACGACCGAGCCGACTTGGCGAGAGCACTTACGGTGACACTCGATCTCTTCGCCCAGACAGCGTGCCAAACAGCCGGACGCCTCGGCCTGACGCTCGATGAGCGCGAGGAGCAGTTCGCACGCTCAGAAGTTGCCCGGGTGCTGGCGGATGTGGAGAATCTCTAGAAGGAATCGCGTTGCTACGATCGCCGCAGGCCGGGTTGGATCGACCGGGCCCCGCGCAGTGGGAGTCTGTGAACCGCGTCAGATCCGGAAGGAAGCAGCGCTAAGCGGATCCTTCCACGTGCGCGGCCAGCCCGGTCGATCGAGCCCGATCGAATACGTTCGCTCCTGGCGCCGGCCGAACGACGTACGAACCGTGTCAGATCCGGGAGGAAGCAGCGCGAGAACTGATTTCGGAATGAAGGCCCGCCGGCTGGGTGCGATCGGTGGTCGAGATGCTAGGACGCAGCGCCTCGTTCGTAGCAGAGCTACGGGCGAGGCCGAGGACAACGCAGATCGTCTGCCGAGCGCGGCCAGACGGTGGAGCGCTTCGTTTCGAAAGGAGTTCCAAACAAATCCTTCCAGGTGTGCGGTCAGCCCGGTCGATCGAGCCCGTACCGCGTGGCTCTCGTCAACGCCGGGGGTGAGCCGACAGGAACGACCAGACGGCGGCGCTCGAGTCGAAGCCCATGTACGGCTTGCCGGACAACCGCCTGGAGATGATCCTGGCGAGGAGTGACGACGACCTGTGGCCCATCCAGGCATGGCTGGCGCCGGCGACCTTGATCCACTCGACGACCGTGCCGCCGGTGCAGGGCCGCCACACCTCGTAGGTAAGGGCGTGGTTCTTCGGGTCGCCGGAGGTCAGCGGGCCGCGGCGGCAGCGATCGGCAGCCGCAAGCGTCTCCAGCCCCTGCTCTGGCGGTGGGTAGACCGACCCGGAGACGTCCTTCGAGCCCTTGCCGCCGTCGAACGGCACGTTCTGGTCAGCCGTGCCGTGGATCTCGAGCACCGAGACGGGGTATCTCGGGCTGCAGCTGTCGATGAAGAGCGTGCCCGACTGCACCGCGACGGCGTCGACCTTGTCGGAGAGCTGGCAGGCAAGACGCAGCCCCAGCATCGCTCCGTTGGAGTGGCCGGTCACGAACACGCGCTTTCGATCGATGCGGTACTCACGCTCGAGCTTGTCGATCAGCAGCGAGATGAAGCGGACGTCGTTTACATTCCCGCGCGCCTGCTCCGCCGCGCCACAGCAGCCGCCGGCATTCCACACGCAACTGTGCTTCAAGCCGCGCACGCGCGTCCCGTCCGGGTAGACGACCAGGAAGCGGTTCGCCTGCGCAAGGCCGTCGAAGCCGGAGATCTGCTCGAACTGCTTGCCCGAGCCAAGCCCGCCGTGCAGAGCAACGAGCAGCGGAACCCGCCGCCGTGCCGGTAGTGAGCTGGGCACGTAAAGGCGATAGGTGCGAAGCCGCCCATCGGGCGTGAGCAGAGAGCCCTGCAGCACCTCACCCGTCGCGGAAATCGCGGGCTTGAACGGCGCGCCGTTGCGCACCGGAGTACCGCCGCTGTTCGAAGCGTGTGTGGTTCCGCAGGCGGTACCGATACAGGAAAACGCCACAAGAGCGGCTAGAAAGACCAGAACGGAGCGCGGCTTCACGGGGCCGATCTTACCCGGGCCGCCGTTCGGAACTCGTAAGACTCGCGGCGCGAAAAGCTGGTCGACCGAACTCCTTATCGCACGCGACGCTGATCCGCCAGAGCGGCGGTGGTTTTATCGAAACTTGAGGCGGTAGAAATACAATCGCGCCGTGAGAGTCTCCGAAGACCCGAACGCCGGCGCGATCAAGCTCCTCCACTGGTCGTCCCGGCTGATCGCCGTTCTCACTGTCCTGGTCTTCCTGCTCAACTTCATCACGCTCACCCCGCCGAGTCCGTATCTGGTGCCCTGGTGGGTTTCGCTCGCTTCCTGGTTCGTGCTCGGGATCGGTTGGCTCACACTGGCCGTTCAGATGGGCAACTACCGGATCCCGCGGCTCAAGTCGGCGCTCTGGCTGTTCCCGGGATTGCTCGTGTCGATCATCGTCCTCAGCCTGTTTCGGATCCCGTTCATATTCGCCTATCACCTGAACAGAGGTGCCATGAGCTCCTTTCAAAATGACCTCCCGAGACGACGCCAGCAGATGACGGCGCAGCCGAGCAGGAGAAAGGCGAGATAGAGGTCGTCGCGGCGCTCCCAGCGAGTAGCGAGCCGGCGGAGATAGGAAAGCCAGGCAAAGGAGCGCTCTATCACGCTTCGCTCTCTGGCCTGCGAATCTCGCTTCTTACCCTCTCCCGGCCGGTTTCGGCGGGAGATCCGGGGCTCACATCCGCGCTCGGAGATCCCGTCTCTTACTGCCTTGGCGTCATAGCCCCGATCCGCCAGGACCTCCTGTCCGGAGCCAGGGGTCTCGCCTAGGAATCGGTCGAGCAGGGGCAGGAGCTGTCCGTAGTCGTTGATGTTGGCCGCTGTGATGTGAGCCGCCAGGGGAGTGCCCTCTCCGTCTGTGATCAGGTGCCGCTTGGTCGCGGTGCGGCCACGATCCACCGGGCTTCGCCCCGTCTTTTGGCCCCTTTTTTGGCAGGTGCGATCGACGAGTCGACGATCAGGCGTACTTCGTCGAGCGCCTGACGCTCTTCGAGCTCGGCACGCAACAAGGAAAGCAGTCTCTGCCAGACCCCGCTCCGCTGCCATTCCTCGAGCCGCCGCCAGCATGTGACTCCCGAGACTTGAAGCTCGGTCGGCACCGCCTCCCAGGGAAGCCCGGAGAAGAGCACAAACAGGATCCCCTCCAGACACTGGCGATCGTTGATTCTCTGTCTGCCCGGATAGCGAAAGCGTCGTTCTGTAACGGGCAGGAGTGATTGCACCCTTTCCCAGAGACCATCAGACACCCGCCAAGGCTCCCAAGTCATCGTCGACCTCCAGTCTCGCCAGCTCAGATGACGGACTGATTCGCCTTGCATGGACGGGTCCCTTCTTTTTGAAAGGAGTTCCATGAACGAAGTGGCCCGAGAGGTGATGAGCGGAGACCGAAACCCCGCCGACGTCCACTGGATCGGAATCTACCCGGTAAGTGCCGACGGAGGACGGCGCGATTTCTCGTTCCTGGTCCGGGGCACCGACCCCATCGTCATCGGACATTGCCAAGACCGATCGAAAAGCAGCTTCGCGTTCTTCTCCTACCACTACTCCTATGTAGCCAACTTCGGTGGGCGGCCGAAGCCGGACCTCGAGCCGATCGGCGACGGCTGGTATGCAGAACGTTCCGAGTGCTACTCCTCTTATTAGTAGCCAAGACTCCCGGTGCCCCAGTGTCTTCAACTACGGTGGACAGCCGAAGCCGGATCTCGAGCCGATCGTCGGCGGCTGGTAGGCAGAACGCTTCGAGTGCGGGTGAAAGCGCCTCACCTACCCCGATTCGTGCTTGAATCGACCAGGTGACCGCGCTCTACCGGAAATACCGTCCGCAGGACTTCGGCGAGGTCGTCGGGCAGGAGGCCGTGGTGCGGACGCTTTCGAACGCGATCACGCACGGACAGGTGCGCCAGGCCTACCTCTTCGCCGGGCCGCGCGGGACGGGCAAGACCTCGCTGGCGCGGATCCTGGCCAAGAGCCTGAACTGCGTCCAGGGCCCGACGATCACGCCCGACAAGACCTGCCACGTCTGCCAGGCGATCGCCGCCGGCTGCTCGCTCGATGTGGTCGAGATGGACGCCGCCTCGCAGCGCGGCATCGACGACATCCGCGAGATGCGCGAGCGGGTGGTCCTTCAGCCGGTCGAGGGCCGCTACAAGATCTACATCCTGGACGAGGCGCACCAGCTCACCGACGCGGCCTGGAATGCGCTGCTGAAGCTGATCGAGGAGCCGCCGCCGCACCTGGTCTTCATCTTCTGCACGACCGAGCTCTCCAAGGTCATCCCGACCGTGCGCTCGCGCTGCCAGGTCTTCTCCTTCGCGCGCCCGCGCCTGCCCGAGCTGGTGCAGGTGCTGGAGCACGTCTGCAAGGCGGAGGAGATCGAGGCGCCCGAGCAGGTGCTGGCGCTGATCGCCCGGGCCGCGCGCGGCTCCTTCCGAGACGCCGTCTCGTTGCTCGACCAGCTCGCCTCGGCGACCGAGCGCAAGCTCAGCGTCCAGGCGGTACTTGCAGCTGCTGGGCGCGATCGAGGAGGATGCCCTCTTCCGCCTGCTCGACCTCGTCGTCGCCGCGGACACCGCCGAGGCGCTCGTCTTCATCGAAGAGCTGTCCAGCCAGGGGCAGGATCTGGGCCGCCTGATCGGCGACCTGCTCGAGCACCTGCGCTACCTGATGCTCGTGCAGCAGATGAACGAGGTGCCCGAGTCGCTGCCGGTGACCGAGGAGACGCGCGGGCGTTTGCTGGAGCAGGCGCACCAGCTGCCCCAGGCGACCGTGCTCAGGCTCTGCGACCTGCTCGGCGAGGCGATCCGCGACATGCGCGCCGGCGGCGACCCGCGCCTGCCGCTGGAGCTGGCGCTGGTGAAGGCGACCCGGCCGGCGGCCGATCTCTCCTGGGACGCGCTCTCGCACCGGCTCGAGCTGCTCGAGCAGCGCCCGGCCGCCGCGGCGGCGACGAGCCCGAAGCCTTCCGCGGCTAGAGAGCCGAAAGCGAAGAAGAGCGAGCCCGCAGCCGAGGCCTCGACCAAAGCTGGTTCCAGCGACGACTCGGCCGAGGAAAAGGCACCCGAGCCGAGACGAGCCCGTCGTGACCGAGCCCGCGACCGCGCCCATCTCGCTCGAGTTGCAGCGCCTGCAGGAGGCCTGGAAGCGCTCGATCGTGCCGGCGGTCGCCTCCATCCCCACGCGCTCGATCTTCCAGGAAGCCCGTCCGGTCACGCTCGAGGGCTCACTGCTTCGGGTCGAGTTTCCGTACAGCGCCTCCTTCCACCGCAGGATGGCGGACGAGGAGAAGAACACGAGCCAGCTCTCCGACGCGATCTACGAGCTGACCGGCGCCCGGCTCAGCTTCGAGTTCACGCTGGCCGAGAAGCCGAAGAGTGAAGAGGCGCCCGACGCGGGCAATGAGCCGGCGCCCGAGGAAGACCTGATCTCGCTGCTCAAGGACACGCTGGACGCCCACGAAGTCGAGGATTAGGGGGTAAGACGCAGTTATGTCCATGGATATGAACCGGATGATGAAGCAGGTTCAGCAGATGCAGGCCGAGATGGAGCGGCTGCAGGCGGAGGCGGCTTCGGAGACCGTCGAGGCCTCGGCCGGCGGCGGCATGGTGACGGTGAAGGCGAACGGCGCCCGCGAGATCGTCTCGGTCGAGATCAAGCCGGAGGCGATCGACGCCGGCGACCCCGAGATGCTCGAAGACCTCGTTGTCGCCGCGACGAACGAGGCGCTCCGCGCCGTCGACCGGATGATGCAGGAGAAGCTGGGCGGCCTGATGGGCGGGCTCGGCGACCTGCGCATGCCCGGGCTGTAAGAGTACCGCTCGTCACCTCGTCTGGGACGGGCCGGCGTTTCGCACGCGGTCGCACGCGGTGTACGCGACCACGGTGCCTGGCACCGCGTTTGCGACGCGTACACGATACCGAGAAAAGGCGGGCAGGAAATGTGGTCCGATTATCGCACCCGATTCGTCCACGCGTACAACCTCGCCCGAACAGCCGGCCTGTCCGCAGAGGACAGGCAAAATGCCTAGGTGCCCTCTCCGGCGATCGAGAATCTCGTCGCGCAGCTGACGCGCCTGCCCAGCATCGGGCAGCGCACGGCGCGCCGGCTCGCCTTCCATCTGCTGCAGGTGCCGAAGGAGGAGGCGACCGCGCTGGCCGAGGCGATCATCGACGTCAAGGAGCGCGTCCACTTCTGCGCCGAGTGCGGCAACCTGACCGAGGAGGAGCTCTGCTCGATCTGTCTCGATACACGGCGCGACCGGCACCAGCTCTGCGTCGTCGAGCAGCCGGTGGACGTGGTCTCGCTCGAGCGCACGCACGAGTTCCGCGGCCTCTACCACGTGCTCGGGGGCGCGCTCTCGCCGCTGGACGGCGTCGAGCCGGGCGACCTGCGCATCGAGGAGCTGATCCGCCGCATCGACAAGGGAGGAGTCGAGGAGGTCGTGATCGCCACCAATCCGAACATGACCGGCGAGGCGACCGCCTCCTACATCGCCGACCGGCTGCGCGGCCGCGCGCGTGTGACCCGGCTGGCCAGCGGACTGCCCGTCGGCGGCGACCTGGAGTACGCCGACGAGGTCACGCTCGGGCGCGCGCTCGAGGGCCGGCGGGAGATGTGACCTGATCCGGTGTCCGAGTTGACACAGATTCGGGACGAAAGGGTCCCAAACACCGGCAACGGGCTGGTTACGATCTCCGGCCGGTAGCCATCGATGGCCTCGGTGACGCGGGGCTCGTAGAAGTCGGCGGCTACGACACTCTCGGGTCTTCTACCGGGCAAGATGCTTCCCTGTCAAGGTTGCGATACCGGTTCGAGTCCTGTCCCGAGAGTTACGCTCGGCGCGACCAGTTGCTTCTCTCTGCTAGCGCCGCTAACCTGAATACAAACCTTGACAGGGACGTATCTCTAAGAGCCGCTTCGAGCGGCTCTTGTGTTCTCGATGGTCGTTCCACCTCACCGCGCAGGAGAGACCGAAGGGAATCGGAACAACTCTTCGGCGACGAAATAGCCCGAACAAGTAGCATTCGACGCGAGGGCGGGAGAGCTTCACTAGAGATCGATCCCCGCACCGATTCATGACTGCGAGCGAGACCGAACATCACCATCACCACGGCAGCGTGCCGCGCCTCGGCACGGTGGTGATGAAGTTCGGCGGAACCTCGGTCGGCGACATCGAGCGGCTGAAGCGCGTGGCCGAGCGCATGGTCGAGACCTGCGAGGCCGGTAACCGCGTCGTCGGCGTGCTCTCGGCGATGGGCGACACCACCGACGAGCTGGTCGAGCTGGCCCACAAGATCTCCCCCAACCCAAACAGTCGCGAGATGGACATGCTGATCTCGGTCGGAGAGCGCATCTCCTGCGCGCTGGCGGCGATGGCCATCCACGATCTCGGCCACGAGGCGATCTCGTTCACCGGCTCGCAGGCAGGCATCGTCACCGACACCGTCCACACCAAGGCCAAGATCGTCGCCATCAGGGGCAAGCGCATCCACGAGGCGCTCGACCAGGGCAAGATCGTGCTCGTGGCCGGCTTCCAGGGCGTCTCCTCGGACTCGCTCGACGTGACCACGCTCGGGCGCGGCGGCTCGGACACCACCGCGGTGGCGCTGGCCGGGGCGATCGGCGCCGAGGCCTGCGAGATCTACACCGACGTCGAGGGCGTGTTCACGGCCGATCCGCGCGTCGTGCCGACGGCGCGCAAGCTGCACGCGGTCTCCTACGACGAGATGCTGGAGATGGCCGCCTCGGGCGCCAAGGTCTTGCAGCTACGCTCTGTCGAGTTCGCGCGCAACCACAATGTGATGGTGCACGTCCGCTCCAGCTTCTCGGATGCTGGCGGAACCTGGATTCGCGAGGAGGACGAACGAATGCTCGAGCAGGCGATGATCTCCGGTGTCACGCACACCACCGAGGAGAACGTGTACAGGGTCGAGGGAACCACTCCCTCGAAGCTCTTCTCGGCGCTCGCCGAAGCCCAGGTGAACGTCGACACGATCCTCGTGAACGGTGACGGCGCCATCGTCTACTCGGCGCCGCTGGAGGATCACCAGGCAAGCGAGAAGACGCTCCAGGCGCTGGGAGTCAACTGGAGCTCGCGCGAGGACCTGGGCAAGGTCAGCGTCATCGGCGCCGGCATGAAGAGCCATCCCGGCATCGCGGCCAAGACCTTCGAGGTTCTCAGCGGGCTGGGGATCGAGCCTGAAGTGGTCTCGACCTCGCCGATCAAGATCGCCTGCCACATCGCCAAGGAAGACGTGGAGCGCGCCGTGCAGGCGCTGCACTCCGCCTTCGAGCTCGACGCCGACGTCGCGGAGCGCGGCCATGAGTAGCCCGCTGGAAGAAGCCCGCATCGGCGTTGTCGGCGCCACCGGCGCGGTCGGCACACTGACTCTGCGCCTGCTCTCCGAGCGGGGCTATCGAAACGTGCGCGCCTTCGCCTCGGCGCGCTCGGCCGGGAAGGAGCTGCCCTTCGGCGACGGGAAGCTGGTCGTCGAGGAAGCGACTCCGGAGGCGCTCCGCGCCGGCGATCTCGATCTCTGCCTCTTCTCGGTCGGCACCTCCAGGTCGAAGGAGCTGGTTCCGCACGCCTCCGCCGGCGGCGCGATCTGCATCGACAAGTCCTCGGCCTACCGCCTGGTCGACGGCTACCCGCTGGTCGTGCCGGAGGTGAACGGCGCCCGCGCGCTCGAGGCACTGGAGCGCGATCGCATCATCGCCAACCCCAACTGCTGCGCCATCCCGCTCACGACAACGCTCAAGCCGCTGCACGACGCGGCCGGACTGAAGAGCGTGCACGTCGCCACCTACCAGTCGGTCTCGGGCGCGGGCGCCAAGCGCATGGAGGCGCTCCGGAACGAGTCCCAGGCCGAGCACAACCTGATCATGGACTGGAGCTGGGAAGGCGAGGACTCCGACGAGGAGTCGAAGCTGCGCCAGGAGACGCAGAAGATCCTCGAGCTGCCCGAGCTGCCGGTGGCGCCGACCTGTGTGCGCGTGCCGGTGCTCGTCGGCCACTCCGAGGCCGTCTGGATCGAGCTCGAAGACGATCTCTCGCCCGAGCAGGCCGCCGAGGTACTGCGCCAGGCGCCGAGCGTGCAGGTGCTCGAGCTACCCGAGTTCCCGACCCCGAAGGACGCGGCCGGAGGCAACGAGGTGCTGGTCGGGCGGATCCGCCGCGACCCGACCGTGGCGCGCGGTCTCTCGCTCTACCTGAGCTGCGACAACCTGCGCAAGGGCGCGGCCCTGAACGCGCTGCAGATCGCCGAGCTAGTGCTCCAGGCGCAGCCGGTTCACACGTAGGTCGAGACCACTTCCGGCTCGGCACGAAATCGGCACATTTCGTGCTCTCTCTCGTTACCGCGTGAAGAGTCAGCGCTTCCGAAACTCGCACAGAGGGACTAACCGCCAGAAAGCAGATGCGACTCGAGCTACATCGCTAGCGGCCCCCTCCGCGTGACCGACATACGCGAGTGACGTGCCAACTACTGTGACCGTAATGACCGAGCCGAAAAAGGCCACGGATCGCAGCCTATGCCCTCGCTCCGTGGCTCCCGTTACGGCCTTGCGCCGGCAGAAGCTCGCCGCCGTTGACTCGCTTTAGCGGCGGTTTGTGAAAGCTTCCGCTACGACACAGTTCTTACGAGAGCCACGCTGGGTTAATATAGACAGAGGTCGCAGTTCGAAGGATTTACTCTTATGACAAGGCACTTGATTTCGAGATACTTACTCTGTGTTGCGGGCGCTGTAGTTTCGGTATTCGTGTTTTCTCTCGGTATTCATTCGGCTTATGCTTCCCCCGCTCAAACACCGTTGAAACGCGAACTTCGTAATTACCTCGCAACTAGGTCCGGACACACCTCTGTAGCAGTTTACGATACATCGAATGGCAGCAATACTCGTTTTTATTACAGAACCGACTCGAGCGCCGTCGAGTACACGGCCAGTATCGTGAAAGTGAACATATTGATGGCCGTTATGGCAAGAGCTCAAACAGCGCATGAGCAATTATCGGATAGCTTAAAGGAATTAGCCACGAGAATGATCGAAAACAGCGATAACGATGCGGCTACCGATCTTTGGAATAGCGTGGGTGGCGCAGCAGGGGTTACGGCATTTAACCGAGCTGACGGCATAATGACCCACACAACCGTTGGACCCGGCGGTTATTGGGGTCTCACCACAACGAATGCTATCGATCAAGCTGAGATGATGCATAGGTTGACCGCTGGGGATCGTATTCTGACACGGGCCTCGAGAGCCTACATCTTCTATCTAATGAATCACGTTACGTCATCTGAAGATTGGGGTGTGAATTACGGTGTCTCATCCCGTGCATCGGTGGCGTTGAAGGATGGCTGGTTGCCCGTACACGATATTGGTAACAACTGGCAGATTAATAGCATTGGGTATGTTGGAAGTCGTGGGCGGAGTTACACGATCGCCGTGCTGAGCGGGGGAGATCCCGGCGAAGGTTATGGCATTCAAACTGTCGAGCATGTATCGGCACTCGTCTGGAAGTATTCGTGATCACCGGCGAGCCAAGCAAAGTGACTCTCTAGCGATCTGGTCGAGTAGCTCGGTCATTCCGATCAGTACGAATTGTTACGTCGCTCACGCGCGCGGTTCCGGAGAGAGGCGCTCGTGATTATTCCTCGACGGGATCCGGGAGATGGCTCGCCGTCGTATTGCGTTTTAGGCAATCCGTCCCGATGTGCGCGTTTCACCGATTCCATCACTTAACCCGCTCATCGCTACCGTTTCGCGACCCCGCGGGTGGGTTTTTCTGAACGCCAAGCGATACGAAGCACTGCACCGCTTGGACGCTTGGCATTCACGGCGGGGGCGGCGGAACGTGGTGCCCGATAGCGCCCGGTCGGCGGGAACGCAATCCCCGAGCGAGCGCTCCGACCCTAGGGCCGCGGCGGCGCCGGCACCGGCGCGGGCCACCAGAGGCGCTTGAGCGCGCCCCAGAGCCCGTGCACCGGCTCGGCGGAAGGCTCGAGCCCACCCAGCTCCAGGCGCGCGAGCTGTACGCGGCCGGCGCTGCGAATCGTGACGAAGCCGAGATCGGCCAGTAGGTCGTCGGGAAAGATCGTACGGTGGCAGGTGAGGCGCTCTTCTACGTCGTCTCGCTCGCGGTAGCGGAAGGCGAAGGCCTCCAGCGCCTTCACGCCCCTCGATCGCGCCTCGCCGATAGCATCCAGAAAGAGTGACTGGATGACCCAGGAGCTGGCCGGATCGATGATGTAGGCGCAGGTGACGAGCACCGCGTCGTCCGAGACCGGTCCGGCAGGAAGCCGCCGGGAGTGGGGAAACAGGAACGCCGGCCCGTACTGCATGACACCGAGCGGGCGCCTTTCGTCGTCGAAATAGATCGTCCCCCAGGCCCCCCAGCTCTCTTCGGCCTGCTCGATCCAGCGCTCCTTGCTGACCGCCTTGCCGCCGCGCGCCTGCCACCAGACGCACTCGTGGCAGACAGAAGGTGTGGTGGCCAGCGTTCCGCGCGAGAGCGGCTCCAGGCGCGGGCTCATTCCTGACCGGATTCGATCTGGGCGACGACGACTTCGACGGCGGCCGGATAGACGTCGGCCATCACCTTCAGATAGCGGCGCACACGCCGCTGCACCTCGCGCGCCACCGGCAGGATCGGGATGCCGTATTCGAGCACGACCGGCACCTGGACGCGCACTCCGTCCTCCCCGACCAGGACGCGCACGCTCGGCTGCCGGCGCAGGTGCCCGGAGCTGACGCGCCGAACCCCCTCGACCTCGCCGGCGGCGTCGGCCGCGTAGCGAGCGAGCACCTCCGGCGAGATCAGCGCCTGCCCCTCCATCAACTAAGAGCTTAGCTCGCCCGGGACGTGCGCCCTCTCGCGGCGCAGCTCGAGCTCGGTCGCCTCGGGGCGGGCGAAGAGGCGCAGGGGCAGGAAGGTGGTGCCGAGCCCAGCGGAGATGTGCAGGATGCCGCTCGGGCGCCGTAACAGGCCCCTGCCCTGGCGGTAGCGCAGGTGCGCGAAGCGAATCTTCCCGCCCGGGTAGGGAACCGCGATCTGGCCATCATGGAGGTGGCCGGCGCAGATCAGGTCGAACGACCGCGGCGGCATGCGATCGGTAATGCCCGGAAAATGGCAGAGACAGATGCGCAGGTCGGCCTCGGGATCGGCGAGAAGTTGCGGCGCAGACCGCTTGGCCATGTAAGTGCGCGGGTCGACGCCGACGATCTGAACGCGTTTGCCCGCAATTTCGACGCTGCGCGCTTCGTCGAAGAGTAGGGTCGCCGGCTCGAGCTCGCGCACGGCCGAGGGCCGCGAGAAGGGATCACGGGAGAGGGCGAAATCGTGGTTGCCGAGGACGACGAAACAGTGCTCAAGCCGCCCGAGCAGACGTCTGAGCTCCGGCTCCCCGCGCCGGTGCGAGAGCAGGTCGCCGCTCACCAGCACCAGGTCGGGCTTGCGCTCGGAGACCCAGTCGATCGCCCGGGCGACCGCCCGGCGCCCGCGCGAGGGAAAGCCGAGATGGAGATCGCCGAGATGGGCGATGCGCAGGCCGTCGAGCTCCTGCGGCAGGTCCGGCAGGCGCACCTCTAGCACCTCCAGCCGCACCCAGCCGGCTTCGAAGATCCCCCAGCCCAGCGCGACCAGCACGAGCACGACGAGCGCTATCACCAGCCAGATCATCGTGCGCCCTCCAGCGGAGACTCCAGCCTGGCGAGCACGGGCCCCATGGAGACCACGTGGCGCGAGAACTGAAGCTGCGAGGCCTCCAGCCCGGCGGCCAGCGCCACCAGCTGGGAGAGATGGAAGATCGGCAGGCCGAGCTTCCGCCCTACCGTCCGCTCCAGGCTCTTCTGCCAGGCGTCGAGCGAGAGATGGCAGAGCGGGCAGGAGGTGACCATCGCCTCGGCGCCGGCCTCTAGCGCCTGCTCGAGCGGCCGCGCCAGTTCGGCCATTGAGGTCTGCTCGCGCGCGAGCAGGATCGGGAAGCCGCAGCAGCGCGTCTTGGCCGGATAATCCACCGGCTCGCCGCCGCAGGCCTCGATCACCGTCTCCAGCGACCTGGGCCGGTCGGGGTCCTCGAAGCCCATCAGCCTGGAGGGACGCAGCAGCTGGCAGCCGTAGAAGGGCGCCACCTTGAGCCCGTCCAGCTTCCGTACGGCGACCTCCCGCAGGCGCTCGAGACCCTCGCCGCGGGCGATCAGCCAGAGCAGGTGCGTCACCTCGACGCCGCCGGAATAGGTGCGGGCTCCCGCGCGCTCCAGGTTCTCGTTCAGCCGCGAGCGCAGCTGCTCGTCGGCGAGCTGGAAGGCTGCCTGCCTGAGGTTGAGCGTGCAGACGTTACAGATGGTGAGGATGGTGTCGCAGCCGGCCTGCTCGGCCTCGGCCAGGATGCGCGCGTTCAGGTGCAGGGCGTAGTCGGGGTCGGCGGTCTGGATCTCGCCGGCACCGCAGCAGGTGACCGCTTCCAGCTCGACCAGCTCGAGCCCCAGCTTCGGCGCCAGCGCCCTGGTCGAGACGTCGAGCTCGCGCGCCGAGAGCCCGGCCAGGCAACCCTTGTAGTAGGCGACCCGGCGCATCAGGGCTCGTTCTCCCCGATCGGCTCCGCGGGAGCACCGGTGAGGTCGACCAGCTCGAGCGCCCGCTCGCCCTGGACTATCCCCTGCGCCCCGCGCCGGTCTTGCCCGGCCACGATGCGGCGCAGCTCGCGCGCCGGCTCGAGCTCCAGCGCCCTGTGGCGCGGCAGCGGTAGAGGAGCCTTGCCGCGGCGGAAGAGGCGCAGCGCGAGCGGGATCTTTCCGAACGAAGCGATCAGGCCGAGCGTCTTCACGACCAGCTCGCTCTCGCGCAGCCAGCCCGTCGTTCGGGCGGAGGTGACGAACCAGCGCGCGTGCCTGGCGCCGCGGTTGCGAGCGATCCCGGCCGCAATCGCCTCGGCGCCGAGCTTGGCGATCGCGTCGCGCGGATCGACTCCCTTGGGGCAGCGCTCGTTGCAGAGGTAGCAGTGCGTGCACTCCCAGATGCCGTGCTCAACGCTCAGCGCCTTCAGCCGCCGCACGGCCTCGCCTTCGCGCGGGTCGCCGACGAAGCGCCAGGCCTTGGCCAGGGCGTGCGGGCCGAGAAACTCGGGGCTGACCGTCATCGCGTCGCACTCCGAGACGCAGGCGCCGCAGTTGATGCAGAGCGCCTCCTTGCGCAGGCCGTCGAAGCGGGTGGAGGGAATGGCTGCCTCGCGCCCGTCGTCCTGAAGATCGGAGCCCGGTCGCAGGAAGGGCTCGACGGCGCGCATCTTCTGCCACATCGGCTCCAGCTCGACGACCAGATCGCGCACGACCGGCAGGTTCCCGATCGGAGCAATGATCGGAACGCGACCGTCGGCCGTGAGCTCGCTGACGGGAGTGCGACAGGCAAGCGCGGTGCGCCCGTCGATCCGCACCGCGCAGGAGCCGCAGATTCCCTCGCGGCAGCTGCGGCGGAAGGCGAGCGTGCCGTCCAGTTCGTCCTTGATCTGCTCCAGGCAGTCGAGCAGCGTCGCCTGCTCGCGCAGCTCGAGCTCGTACGGCTGCAGCCGCGTCTCGCCCGAGGCGGGATCGAAACGCTCGATCTCGAGGCGAACGCGCATCAGTAACTTCGTTCCTTCGGCGACCACTTCGTGATCTTCACCGGCTTCCAGGAGAGGTCGAGCCAGTCGTCCGACCAGCGCGCGAGCGAGTGCTTGAGGAAGTTCTCGTCGTCGCGGGCGGGATAGTCCCTGGGCCGGGAGTGGGCGCCGCGGCTCTCTCGCCGCTCCAGCCCCGCGCTGACCATGCAGGCGGCAAGATCGAGCTGGAAGCCGAGCTCGAGAGCCTGGCTGAGGTCGCTGTTCCAGACCTCGCTCCTGTCCTCGACGAGCACCCGCCGGTAGCGCTCGCGCAGCCCCTCCAGCAGCTCGAGCTGGCGGCGCATCTTTCCCTCCTCGCGGAAGACGCCGAAGTTCTCGTGCATCGAGGCGCCCAGCTCGTCGCGGATCGGGCCGGGCCGCTCGCCCTCGCGACGCTCGAGCAACTTCGCGATCTCGCGCTCGCCGTCGGCGCGGGCGCCGGGCTCCATCTCTGCGCCTCCAGCTCGCTCCAAAGCCTGTTCCGCGGCTGCCCGGCCCGCCCGCCTGCCGAAAACGATCGTCTCCATCAGCGAGTTGCCGCCGAGCCGGTTGGCGCCGTGCAGCGAGACGCAGGCCACCTCGCCGGCCGCGAAGACATTCTCGATCTCGCTGCGTCCGTCCGTGTCGGTGGCCACCCCACCCATGTGGTAGTGAGCGCCGGGGCGCACCGGGATCGGCTGCTCGAGCGGATCGATGCCGGCGTAGGTGAGAGCGAGGTCACGCGTGCCGTGGAAGCGCTCGCGCATCTTCTCGGGCCCGAAGTGGCGCATATCCAGCAGCAGCGATCCGTTCAGCGAGCGCCCTTCGTCTATCTCGGTCTGCTCGCCGCGCGCGACGACGTCGCGGCTGGCCAACTCCATCGCCTCGGGCGCGTAGCGGCGCATGAAGCGCTCTCCCTCGGCGTTGAGCAAGAGGCCGCCCTCACCCCGCACCGCCTCGGTCACGACCAGGCCGCCGGGGAAGATCGTGGTCGGGTGGAACTGCACGAACTCCAGATCCTCCAGTGGGAGCCCGGCCCTGAGCGCCATCGCCATGCCGTCGCCGTTGCAGGCGTGAGCGTTGGTGGTGCCGCGGTAGACGCGTCCCGAACCGCCCGTGGCCAGGATCACGGCCTTGGCAGCGAGCGCCTTCACCCCGCCGCGCACCAGGTCCCAGGCCAGCACGCCCTGGCAGCCCTCGCTCCCGACTACCAGGCGCCAGGCGAAGTACTCCTCGTAGACGCGGATCCCGCGCGCCAGCAGCTGCTCGTAGAGAACCTGCAGCAGCACGTGGCCGGTGATGTCGGCGGCATGGACGGTGCGCGGCGCGCCGGCGGCGCCGAACGGCCGTTGCGCCAGCCGCCCCTCGTCGTCCCGGTCGAAGAGGGCGCCCCAGCGCTCGAGCTGGTAGATGTCGCCCGGCGCCTCGGCGCAGAAGAGCTCGATCGCGTCCTGGTCGCCGAGGTAGTCCGAGCCCTTGACGGTGTCGGCGGCATGAAGCTCGGGGCTGTCCTCGCTGGCGTTTCCGAGCGCCGCGTTGATACCGCCGCGGGCGGCGCCGGAGTGGCTGCGAGTGGGATGCAGCTTGGAGACCAGCGCCACCTCGGCGCCCGCGTCGTGCGCCTCGATGGCGGCGCGCATGCCGGCGCAGCCGGCGCCGATTACGAGCACGTCGTGCGAGATCTCCGCCACCGGAAGACCGTACACAATCGCTCCCCAGATAGTCCCAAGAGCTCATATTCCTTCTGCCGGTGTTGATATAAATGGGGCTTCCTTCGGGAGCGAGGCAGGCAGAAAGCGGGCAACCGCCGGCCGCTTCAGTTACCGCGAAGGGAAAATCGAGCAGACTCGAGACCGAGGGGTCGAGGACAGCGATCGATCTGACCCGACTTCGTAGATGAGCTCCGAATTCCACGACTTGAGGAGATTCATGGCGTACGAAGCAAAGAACCGGAACCTACGACAATGGGTGCAAGAGGTGGCCGAGCTCTGCCGGCCCGATGCGATCCATTGGTGCGACGGCAGCAAGGCCGAGTACGACCGGCTGATGGCGCAGATGGTCGCCTCGCGGCGCGGCCATCCCGCTCGAGAAACGCCCGAACAGTTTCCTGTTCCGCTCCGACCCCAGCGACGTCGCCCGCGTCGAGGACCGCACCTACATCAGCACGCCGAACAAGGACGAGGTGGGCCCGACCAACAACTGGATCGCCGAGGACGAGCTCAAGCGCACGATGCTCGACCTCTACGCCGGCTGTATGCGCGGACGGACGATGTACGTCATCCCCTTCTCGATGGGCCCGCTGGGTTCGCCGATGGCCAAGATCGGCGTCGAGATCACCGACAGCCCCTACGTCGTCTGCAACATGCAGATCATGACCCGGGTCGGCGCCGAAGGTGGTCGAGGCGCTGGGCGAGGACGGCGAGTTCGTGCCCTGCCTGCACTCGATCGGCGCCCCGCTCGAGCCCGGCCAGGAGGACGTTCCCTGGCCCTGCGCGCCGATGGAGAAGAAGTACATCGCCCACTTCCCGCACGAGAACCTGATCTGGTCGTTCGGCTCCGGCTACGGCGGCAACGCGCTGCTCGGCAAGAAGTGCTTCGCCCTGCGCATCGCCTCGACCATGGCCAGGCGCGAGGGCTGGATGGCCGAGCACATGCTGATCCTGCGGCTGATCAGCCCCGAGGGGAAGCGGCTATCACATAGCCGCCGCCTTCCCCTCCGCCTGCGGCAAGACCAACCTGGCGATGCTCGAGCCGACCATCCCCGGCTGGAAGGCGGAGTGCATCGGCGACGACATCGCCTGGATGAAGATCGGCCCCGACGGCCGCCTCTACGCCATCAACCCCGAGTCGGGCTTCTTCGGCGTCGCGCCGGGCACCTCGTACCAGTCGAACCCGATGGCCATGGACACGATCAGAGAGAACACGATCTTCACCAACGCCGCCCTGACCGACGATGGCGACATCTGGTGGGAAGGGATGGGCGTCCCGGCGCCGGCGCATGCGATCGACTGGAAGGGCCGCGACTGGGCTCCCAACGGCGAGCTCGCCGCGCACGCCAATGCCCGCTTCACCGCCCCGGCGGCGCAATGCCCCGCCATCAGCCCCGACTGGGAGGATCCCGAAGGCGTGCCGATCGACATCTTCATCTTCGGCGGCCGGCGCAGCGGTGTGGTGCCGCTCGTGACCGAGGCGCTCGACTGGGATCACGGCGTCTTCCTGGGAGCAACGGCCTCCTCCGAGACGACGGCGGCCAACATCGGCGAGGTCGGCAAGCTGCGCCGAGATCCCTTCGCCATGCAGCCCTTCTGCGGCTACAACATGGCCGATTACTTCCAGCACTGGCTCGAGATGGGCGACCGGCTGGGCGACAAGGCTCCGCACATCTACTACGTCAACTGGTTCCGCAAGACGCCCGGGGGCGAGTGGATGTGGCCGGGCTACGGCGAGAACAGCCGCGTGCTTGCCTGGATGTGCGAGCGCGTCGAGGGCAAGGCCGGGGCAACGGAGACTCCCATCGGCCGCCTTCCCGGCGAGGGCGACCTCGACGTGAACGGGCTCAACGAGCCGCCGGAGCACATCCGCGAGCTGCTGCGTGTCGACCAGGATGCCTGGCGGGCGGAGCTGCTGAGTATCGAAGAGCACTTCGCCCAGTTCGGTGAGCGGCTGCCGGCGCGCCTGCGCAATCAACTCAACCAGCTGCAAGAGCGCCTGGGAAAGTAGCTCGGCGATCACAGGAGAAGCTGTTTTGAGTGGGCCCGCTTCGGCGGGCCCTTCCTGTTGGCGCCTGGTTCGCGCGATCGGGTGGCCCCTGTGGAAGGAGCTGTTTTGGCTCGGATTCGGCGCGAATGTCATAAGTCGGCACAGAATCGTCACTTTGAAAAACGATTCGAGCCGCGAAAGGCCAGTATCTTTGAACGACCCCGCGGGTGGGTGGTTCGGAGGCGGGCGAAGAGAGAAGTGCCCCGGGCAGCGAGCGGGATTCCGCCGAAGACGGCGAATCACCCGGGTGTGGAGCTCGACCGCACCATCGACCGTTTTCTCGCCTCGCCCTCCTTCTCGGAGGCGACCAGGCGCGCCTACCGAAGCGACCTGAACGAGTTCGCCGACTTCCTGGCGCGCAGGAACGCCGCGCTGGAGCAGGTTGGCGGCCGCCTGCTCGCCCTCTACGCCGCCGAGCTCGGCGCCGCGCGGGCGGGACGGCAGCCCGGGCGCCTCTCCGAGCGCACGATCGCGCGCAAGCTGGCGGCGGTGCGCGGCCTGATCGCCTTCGCGCTCGGCCCCGCGCGGGTGCCCGAGCTGGCGCTGAAGCCCCACCGCTCGCGCCACCTGCCCGAGACCCCGCGCCCCGACGAGGTCGACGCGCTCCTCAAGGCCAGCGAGGGCGAAGGCCCGCTCGACCTGCGCAACCGCGCCCTGCTCGAGCTCGTCTACTCGGCCGGGCTGCGCAGCGCCGAGGCGGTCGGGCTCGATCTGGTCGACGTCGACTTCGAGAACGAGACCGTGCACGTGCGCGGCAAGGGCGGCAAGGAACGAGTCGTCCCGCTCGGCGAGGAGGCGGCGGCCTGGACCGGTCGCTACCTGCACCAGGCCCGGCCCAAGCTGGCGCGCGGCGCCAACAACGCTTTCTTCCTCTCCGTCAGCGGGCGCCGCCTCGACACCAGCACCCTGCGCCGCCTCGTCCGCCACCCGCACCGCCTACGCCACGCCTTCGCCACGCACCTGCTCGAGGGCGGCGCCGACCTCAGAGTGATTCAAGAACTACTCGGACACAGCTCGCTGTCTACGACGCAGGTGTACAGCCACGTCGATTCGCGCCGACTGAGGCGCGTTTACGACCGGGCGCACCCGAGGTCGTAGCTGACAGCGCGGCCGCTCGTCTACTGCTGCGTGTCTTCGCTGCCGAAGCGGATCTCTCGCACGTCGCGCTCCCTACCGGTTGGGACGGTCAGCGGGCCGTAGAGGTCCGGCCGGCGGACCATCATCCAGCGGGCGCCGGTAGAGCTCTCGCGCAGCGAGCCGTCCAGGTCGGCGACGACCATGTCGTCGCCCGCGCGACTGGTCTCGGCGATGATCCTGCCGTAGGGGTCGAGGATCATCGAGTTGCCGGTACGGATCTCGTCGTCGTCCACGCCCACGCCGTTGGCGAAGACCAGGAACATGCCGTTGTCGTGCGCCCGCGAAGGCAGCCAGCGCATCAGCCAGCCGCGCCCCTTCGGGCCCGTCAGCTCGGCCTCGACGGCGACCGGGTCTTCCTCGCGACGCGCCCAGATCGCCGAGTCGACCGGCTTCATCCCGTAGGGGCTGACGCTGTCACATCCGCCTGTCTGGTGCGGCGCCAGCAGCACCTCCGCGCCGGCCAGTGCCGTTATGCGGGCGTTCTCGACGATGTTGTTGTCGTAGCAGATCAGCACACCCACGCGGACACCGTGCGGCGTATCGAAGACCGTGTACTCGCTGCCCTGGCTGATGGCCTTGTGCTCAAAGGCGTGGATCTTGCGGTGCCGCCGCCAGGTGCCGTCGGGCATGGCCACCACGTAGGTGTTGAACAGCCGTCCGTCCTCGTCCCGCTCGACCAGTCCCGCGCCCACCGTCATGCCGTACCGCCTCGTCAGCGCCAGCAAACGCTGCGACGACGGGCCGTCCGGCACCGGCTCGGCCAGCGACTCCAGTTGCCGCCGCGTCAGCTTGCGCAGGAACCAGTAGCCGGTGATGCAGCACTCCGGCATGGCCACGATCTGCGCGCCGGCGCGGGCGGCCGCCGCGGCGAACGACTCGATCTTGGCGAAGTTGGCCTCTTTGTCGCCGGGGGCGCACTCGAACTGAACGGCTGCGACGCGGACGCTGTTCACGCTGATCCATCCTAACGACGCCGCCCCAGGTCACGGCTTCGATCAGGACAGGGTTCCTTCCGGGCAGGAAGAGACCATCAGTCCGTGGCGAATAAGAGAAGTCCCATGGAACAAGAAGTCGAAGGTTTTCTCGCCCTGCTCGCCGCGCGCCGCTCGCGGCGGACGGTTGAGGCCTACCGGCGCGATCTCGCCGACGCCGCCCAGGTGCTGGCAAAACCGCTGAGCACGGCAACGACCGACGACCTCGAGCGCTACCTGGCCGAGCTTCGCTCGCGCGGGCTGGCGGCATCCACCGTGGCTCGCCGGCTGGCCGCCCTGCGCTCCTTCTACCGCCATCTCGTCCTGATCGGCCTGCGCCCCGACAACCCGGCCGCCGAGCTGCGATCTCCGCGACGGCAGCGTCACCTTCCCCATCCACTTTCGCCGGCCGAGGCCGAGCGCCTGATCGAGGCGGCAAGCGGCGTCAAGCCGCGCGACCTGCGCGACCGGGCGCTGGTCGAGCTGCTCTACGGCGCCGGGCTGCGGGTGAGCGAGGCGACCGGGCTGGAGCGGGCCGGCGTCGATCTCGAGAGCCGCATCGTGCGCTGCCTGGGCAAGGGCGACAAGGAGCGCATCGTCCCGATCGGGCGCCAGGCCGCCGAGGCGCTGACCCGCTACCTGGCGCGCGGCCGTCCCTTCCTCGAGCGCCGTCCCCGCCCCGAGCTCTTCCTCAACGCCCGCGGCGGCGCGCTCACCCGGGCCGGCGCCTTCCTCATCCTGCGCCGTCTGGCCGAGGTCGCCGGGCTCGAGCCCGAGCGCATCCACCCGCACCTGCTACGCCACTCCTTCGCCACCCACCTGCTCGAGGGCGGCGCCGACCTGCGCAGCGTCCAGGAGATGCTCGGCCACGCCGACCTCTCGACCACCGAGCTCTACACCCACGTATCCGACCGGCGCCGGCGCGAGGCCTACTTCGACGCGCATCCGCACGCGCGAACGCGTCCGAAGACCGCGGCCCCGAGCCGAAACGCCCGCTAGCGGCCGGGACGGCTGCGCGTGGTGGCCTTGCGCTTGAGCGAGGCGACCACGGTGCGTGCCGCCGCGCGCAGGCTCTCGTCCTGAGAATCGTCGTCGGCCATGCCGGCCAGCAGGCCGAGCGTGTCCGGCTGCGGCGAGCCGTTGCGCAGGCACATGATCGCCAGCCGCCGCACGGCTCCGTTGTCGTCGCGGCTCGCCAGCATGTGCAGGTTGGGGCGGATGGCGTTGACGGCGCCGGGGTGATCGCGCGAGAGCAGCTCCAGCGAGACCAGCGCCGAGCCACGGCAGGCCGGGCTGTCGTCGTCGAAGCCCCGCTTCAGCAGCTCCAGCTTCTGGCGAAAGCGAAACTGCCCGATCGCCTTGTAGGCGACCGCCCGCTCGCGGAAGTCGTCGTTTCGGGCGGCGGCCTCCAGCTCGTCGTCCCACTCGTTGCGCAGCTGCGCCAGCTCACGCTCGGCGCCGCGCATGGCCAGCTCGTCGGCTACGACCGCAGCCTCGGCAAGGTTGGTCGGCTTCGCTGTCTCCTGCTCGCTCATGCTCGCTCCTGGCTGACCGGAAGCTCACGCGCCGACGGCCCCGTGTAGTTGATGGTTGGCCTGATGATCCTGTTGTCGAGGTGCTGCTCGATCACGTGCGCCGCCCAGCCGGCGACCCGGTTGGCGGCGAACAGAGCCGTCAGCAGGTCGATCGGGAAGCCGAGGTAGTAGAGCACCGAAGCCGAGTAGAGATCGACGTTCGGCACCAGCCCCTTGCGCTCGAAGACGCGGCGCTCCATGCGCTCGGTCATCGCGAACCAGTTGGGCTCGATCGAGTCGACGCGGTCGAAGACCTTGCGCCCGATCTCCTTGAGGATGATCGCGCGCGGATCGGTGACCTTGTAGATCGCGTGCCCGAAGCCCGGGATCTTCTTCCCCTGGTCGAGCATCTCGTCGACCCAGGCTTCGATCTTGTCCTCCGAGCCGATCCGCTTCAGCGTCGCCATCACCCACTCGTTGGCGCCTCCGTGCAGCGGGCCCTTGAGCGCGGCGATGGCGCCGACGATGGCCGAGTGCATGTCGGTGCAGGTGGCCGCGATCACGCGCGCCGCGAAGGTCGAGGCGTTCATCTCGTGATCGGCGTGCAGGATCGAGACGGCGTCGAGCACGCGCGCATCCTCTTCGCTCGGCAGCTCGCCGCGCAGCATCCAGAGGAAGTTGGTGGCGTAGTCGAGCTCCGGGTCGGGCTGAACCGGCTCGAGACCGTAGTAACGACGGCGGTAGCGCGCCATCACGACCGGCAGCTGGGAGATCAGCCGGACGGCCTTGCGCTGGTTGGCCTCGGGCTCGTTCGAGGCCTTGTCGGGATCCGAGAAGGAGAGCGCCGAGCCCATCGAGCGCATCGCTTCCATCGGCCGGGCGTAGCGCGCCGAGTCATCCACGACCGCCTCGACCTCGGTCGGGATCGTGCGTGCGACGAGTAGTTGCTCCCTGAAAGTAGCGAGCTGCTCGGCGTTGGGGAGCTCGCTGTGCAGGAGGAGGTGGCAGACCTCCTCGAACGTGCACTGCTTGACGAGATCGGCGACGTCGTAGCCGCGATAGCGCAGAATTCCGCGCTCGCCGTCGATCGAGGTGATCCCCGAATCGACCGCTACCACTCCTCGCAGGCCCTTCTCGTTGGCAGACATGAAACTCCACTGTACCCAACAGGCCGAGCCGGGACGCGGCAAACACTGCCTAGATGCACGTCTGTAACAGCCACGCCGAGGCTAGTACAAGCCCGGCAACAACAGGCGATTTCGCCACTTACAGACGTCGCGAAGCGGGCGATCTCAAGCGCGCGCCGAGATCCTGAGCAGGCGAGCGGCGACCTTGTAATAGCCCACGAACACGGCCGAGACAAGCCCGTTGCGCACGACTCTGGAGAGCAGCGGCGTGTCGATCGTGGGCTCCAGCATGCGCAGGAGCTCGTACGAGCTCAGCACGCGCTGTTTGGAGATACGGCGCCTCTCCTTCAACAGCCGGGGCAGAGCCCGCAGGAACGAGGCGACGGCACGAATCCTGATCAGCAGCCTGCCCTGAAAGACGCTCGCCAGCCAGAGCCCCAGCTCCGTCACGATGCCCAGCGGAAGAAGCACCAGCAGCAGGGCGAGCGGCCAGGTGCGCAGGATGAAGAGATACCTGTTCCGCTCCAGGTAGAACCACTTCTGCCGGCTCTTGTCGAACTCGTAGTCGTGACCGATGCGAGCCTCTTGCACGATGCCCAGCTCGTAGCCCGTCGATCTGAGGCGGAAGGAGAGGTCGGTGTCCTCGTAGTAGAGGAAGTAGTCGGGCGCGAAGCCGCCGAGCTGCTTCCAAGCGCGCGAGCGCACGATCATGTCGGCGCCCGAGAGCATGACCGGGAACGGGGGCCGGTAGTCGTGCGGCTCCTCGCCGTAGCCCGCACACCAGGAAAGCCCGGAGAGGTGAACGATGTTGCCGGCGGCGTTGATCCGTCCGTCGGGCAGCAGCAACAGGCCCGACCAGGCGGCCCAGTCCTCCTCTCCGCCCTCGCGCAGCCGCGTGATCGCTCCCTTCTCGGGGCTGCTGTCGGGATTCAGAAAGAGCAGCAGCTCGACCTCGTCCTCGATCGCCGCCGCGCCCTTGTTGCAGCCGGCGCCGAAGCCCACGTTCTCCGACCTGATCACCGTATCGACGGCGGCGACACCCTCCGCGATGCGGGAGCAGTCGTGAGGCGGGAGGTTGTCGACCAGCACGATCCTGTCGCCGGGACGCTTCTCTTCGCTCAGGGCGGCGAGCAGCCTCCCGATCGAGTCAGCGTTGCCGTAGGCCACGAGGACGATCCCCAGGCGCTCCCCGTTCCGGCCGCTCTCGAGCTTCGCCTGCATCAGCCGCCGCCGGCTCGCCTAGCGACGCTCGCGGCCGGACCGCAACGAGACGGTCCTCGGTCTGGAGCTCGCTGGGCAGAGAAGTCGTCGCTCGATCGTTGCAATGATCGCGATCCTACTCGTGGCGCGGATGCCGATGGGTGGAGCAGGCCCGTCTCCTCCCTGCCTGGAGCATACTTCCGGTGGGCGCCGAGCCATGACGATCGAAACGCTGAAAAACACCCAGCCGGAACGAAGGCTCGAGATCGAGCTCGAGACGCTGGAGTTCACCTCGCTCTGCCCGCTCACCGGCGCGCCCGACTTCGGCCGCCTGACCATCCGCTACGTCCCGGCCGAGTCTCTGCTCGAATTGAAGTCGCTGCGCGACTTCCTGACCTCCTTCAGGCAGCGCGAGATCCTACAGGAAGAGGTGGTGGGAGCCGTGCTGGACGAGATCGTCAGCTCGGCCGCGCCCCACTTCGCCGAGGTCGAGGGCAACTTCAACATCCGCGGCGGCCTGACGACACGCGCCCGGGCCCGTTTCGGAGAGAATCCGTTCGACCATGCTCAAGACCGATCTGCGTAATAGGACGGCGATCGTCTGCGGGGCTTCTTCGGGAATGGGCCTCGCAATCGCCGAGGTGCTCGACAAGGCCGGCGCCAACGTCACGATGTTCGCGCGACGCAGGAAGCTGCTGGAGCAGGAGGCAGATCGCATCGGCGCGCTGGCCGTGCAGGGCGACCTGACCAGCCCGCACGATCTGCGCAACCTGGTCGAGCGCACGGTCAGCACCTTCGGCGGCATCGACATCCTGGTCAACAACGGCGGCGGCCCTCCGGCCGGGCCGGCGCTCGCCATCGGCGACGACTCGCTCGAGGACGCGGTCACGCTGCTGCTCTTCTCGGCCGTCAGGTTGACCAACCTCTGCCTGCCGTACCTGCGCAAGAGCGAGGCCGGTCGGATCATCAACATCAGCTCCAGTGCCGTGCGCGAGCCGATCGAGAACCTCGCCCTCTCCAACGCCGTCCGCCCCGGCCTGGTCGGCTGGGCGAAAACGCTCGCCCGTGAACTGGGCCCCGAGGGGATCACGGTCAACTCGATCGCCCCCGGCCGGATCGCCACCACGCGCCTGGAGCAGCTCTACGAGACGCGCTCGGCCGATGCCGACCTGGCCCAGATTCCGCTCGGCCGCTTCGGCAGCGCAGAGGAGGTCGCCGCAGTCGTTGCCTTCCTCGCCTCCGACGCGGCCAGCTACGTCAGCGGTACGTTGATACCTGTCGACGGTGGCGCCGGCAGAGGATTGCTCTAGGAGCCTATCCCGCTAGGCCCACACGCCCGACGCGGCTTCCTAACGGGATAGGCTCTAGCGGCCAGCACCCCTCCGGGAAGTTCGGGCGGCGCCTGTATCCTCGTTCGAGATGAATCTACGTTCGCCCGTCAGAGCGCTTTCGACAGGCGCCATCGTGCTCTTCCTGGCCCTCGTGGCCCTTTTCATCTACGCGCAGGTCACCCCCTCCAGCTACTACCTGCTGCTGCCCGACAACCCACACGCCCTGGCGCCGCTGATCAAGGTGAAGGGTGCTCGCAAGACCGACACGGGCAACATCTATTTCGTCGACGTGATCGAGCGCCGAGCGAGCCTGGCCGAGCGCTACCTGCCCTTCCTGCGCCACGACGCCACGCTCGTCTCGGAGCAGGAGATCGGGCCTGGCAACGTCAGCAACGCCGAGCGGGCGCGCATCGACGCGCAGGCCATGGCGCTGTCGAAGAAGATCGCCGAGGCGGTAGCCCTGCGCCACCTCGGCTACAAGGTCGTCGCTCGACCGCGAGGAACGCTGGTAGATCAGACCTACCCGGGCACCCCGGCGGCGAAGAAGCTTCTGCCGGGCGACGTGATCTCGGCCGTGGACGGAAAACCGGCTGCCAAGGTCACGGAGCTACGTGCGCTCATCACCAGGCTTCGGATCGGGCAAACCGTCGTGCTCACCTTCATGCGTAATGGTCACCGGCACCACGTGGCTCTACGCACGATCGCCTCGTCGACCTCGCCGCCGGTCGCCGTGATCGGCATCCTCGCCACGCAGGCGGCCAGCATCAAGCTCCCCCCGATCAAGGTCACGATCAACTCCGGCGACGTAGGCGGACCGTCAGCCGGGCTCGCCTTCGCGCTCGAGCTGACCGACAAGCTCGGCCCCGACATCGATCGCGGCTACAAGGTCGCGGCGACCGGCGAGCTCACGCTCGACGGCAGGGTCGAGCCGATCGGCGGCATCGAACAGAAGGTAATAGGGGCCAGACGCGCCGGGATCGAGATCATGCTCGCTCCGGCTGGGGATAACGCGACCCAGGCCCGGCGCTATGCAGGCAGTATGAAGATCATCCCGGTGACCAGTTTTCAACAGGCGTTGCGCGCCCTGGCAACAGCCGAGCGGAAACACTAGTTTCGTTCCCTTTAGGTAATATCGAAACGGCCGCAAATTGCGGCTTTTTTAGCTTTCGGAGCCCTTGTCTATCGTGGACTAGCCCTTATCATCCAAGCTTGTAACCGGGGTCGCCGCCGTTAGAGCAAAAGGGGAGCATGAGCAACAACCTTGAGGTAAAGTGCAGTGATTGCTACTTCCATGGAGCAGGGCTCTGCGCACTTCACTGCGACGAGCCGTGCCCGACTTTCAGGTACAGCATCCAGGCTTCGCTCACCCCTCCCCGCCCGTCCTCGCGCCACGCGGCACACCAACTGGCCGAACTGACACACCAGCACGCGGCCGCCTAGCCCGAGCCGGCCAAGCCCCATCCGAACAACGTGATGCCGCGCGTCGTGTCGCGGCCTTCGTCAACGGGTCGCGAATCGTGCCGCGAGAAGAGCCTCTTCGCACGCTGACTATTCGTCGGGGAAGCGATTAGAATCAGCCCCATGAACGAGATCGAGCCAGGGCAAGCGCCGGCGCCGGAGCAAGAGGGCGCCGAAGAGGAGAGTCACGGCGACGAGTTCGACGAGGCCTGGCAGCCCCGACTCTGGTCGAAGCTGATCCTCCTTCTCGTCTTCGTCGGCTACGGGATCGCGCTCGTGGTGGCCAACACCTCCAAGGTCAAGATCTCTTTTCTGTTCACGTCGATCAACGTCTCCAAGATCTGGCTGATTCTGCTCTGCCTCGCGCTCGGCCTGGTGAGCGGCGTCCTGATCTCGCAGGTACACCGCCATCGCAAGAACACGCGAGCCCGGCTGGAGCAGCAGGCCAAGCAGTCGAAGTAGACGGCGTCAGAGAGAATCGCCGGCCGGCGACTACTCAGGCGCTCTTCATATCCATGGCCAGCTCGGCCAGGATGGAGACTCCACGCTCGATCTCCTCGAGCGAGGGGAAGCTGTAGGCGAGCCGGAGCGAGCCGGCGCCGCGGCCGTCCGGGTAGAAGTCGGTGCCCTTGCAGTAGGTGACACCGGCCTCCGTCGCCCGTGTGAGCAGCTCGCCGGCATCCACGCCCACGGGCAGGTCGAGCCAGTTGAAGTAACCGCCCTCGGGCCGGCTCCAGCTCGCGCTGGGGCCGAAGTGGTGCTCCAGCGCCTCGAGCATCGCATCTCTGCGAGCGCGCAGAAGTCCGTTCATCCGCTCCAGGTTGGGCTCGAAGTGGCCGCGACGGACGAACTCGTAGACCGTTGCCGCGGGCAGGTTGGAGGGCGAGATGGTGGTCGAGGAGGCGATCAGCTCGAGCGGCTTGAGTAGCGGCTTGGGCAGGATCAGGTAGCCGACGCGAAGTCCGGGCGAGATTGTCTTCGAGAACGAGGAGGTGTGCGCGATCCGCCCGGCAATCGAGCCCTCGATCTGGAACATGGTCGGAGGCGCGGTGCCCTCGTAGCGGACGAACCCGTAGGGATCGTCCTCGAGCACCAGCAGGTCGTACTCGTTCGCCAGCTCGACGATGTGCCTGCGGCGCTCGACCGAGAGCGTGCGCCCGCTCGGATTCTGGAAGGTGGGAATCGTGTAGAGGAAGGCCGGCTTGGGCCCGCGCTTCAGCTCCCGCTCGAGCGCGTCCGGATCGAGCCCCTCGTCGTCCATCTCGATCGCGGTCACCTCGACGCCGTGGTTGCGCAAGATCAGGAGCGGGCGATCGTAGCTCGGCGCCTCGACCAGCACGCGGCCGCCGACCCCGCTCCAGAAGAAGTTCTGGGCCAGATAGACGAAGCCCTGAAGCGAGCCGTTGGTGAGCAGGATCTGCCCGGGATCGATGCCGTATCGCTCGCCCAGCCACTCTCTCAGGGGCGCGTAGCCGAGCCCCGTGCCGTAAGAGAGGACGGTCGTCCCGTCACGCTCGATCGCGCCCTTGGCGCATTCGGCCAGGAGCTCGACGGCGAGACATTCGGGCGCCGGGGCGCCGCGCGCGAAGGAGATCGCTCCCATGGGGGCGCAGCGTAGCGGACGCCGTCGATACGCTGCGGTTGTGAACGACTGGATCGAGCGCGACGCTACCCGGGTCTGGCACGGCTTCACGCAGATGGCCAGCTTCGCCTTGAACGAGCCCGTGATCGTCGAGCGGGCCGAGGGGCGCGAGCTGATCGACAGCGAGGGACGGCGCTATCTCGACGCGATCTCCTCGCTCTGGGTCACGACGCTCGGTCACCGCGTGCCCGATCTGGACGCGGCCCTGAGCGAGCAGCTCGGCAAGGTAGCTCACTCGACGCTGCTCGGCAACGGCAACCGGGCGGTCGTCGAGCTCTGCGAGGCGCTGGCCCGAGTGGTGCCGCTCAAGGATCCCCACTTCCTCTTTGCCTCCGACGGTGCCTCGGCCGTCGAGCAGGCGCTGAAATGCGCCGTTCAGTACTGGCGTAACATCGGTCTCGATCAGAAGTCGGGCTTCGTTGCCCTGCGCGACGCCTACCACGGCGACACGATCGGAGCCCTCTCGCTCGGCGACGGCTTCCACAGCGAGCACTTCGACCAGCTGCGCTTCCCGGTCATCCGCGCCGGCGGCTACGCCAGCCCGGGCTGGGCCGAGGAGACGTGCAACCTCGTCGCCGGAGGCGCCGAGCGCCTGGCCGCGGTCGTGATCGAGCCGCTCGTGCAGGCCGCGGGCGGGATGTGGATCGCGAATCCCGAGGATGTGCGCTCGCTCGCGGAGTGCTGCCGCGAGAGTGGAGTGCTGCTCATCTGCGACGAGGTCGCGACCGGCTTCGGGCGCACGGGCAGCCTCTTCGCCTCGCGCCGCTGCGGTATCCAGCCCGATCTGCTCGTGCTCGGCAAGGGCATCACCGGTGGCTACCTACCGATGTCGGCGACGGTGGCGAGCGGGCGCGTCTTCACGGCCTTCATGGGCGAGGATCTGGGACCCAGAACCTTCTACCACGGGCATTCCTACGGCGGAAACGCCCTTGCCGCCGCGGTCGCCTCGAGACATCTCGAGCTGCTCGCCGAGTGGAACGTGCTGGCGAACGTCGAGGCGCGCTCGCAGGAGTTGGGGCGGCTGCTCGCCGAGCGCGTCGCGCCGCTGCGCGAGGTGACCGATGTGCGCCTGTGCGGGCTGCTCGGAGGCGTCGAGCTCGCGGCGTCGATCTCGGCGCGCGCGGTCTGCGCCGAGGCCGTGCGGAGAGGCGTGCTCCTGCGCTCCCTGGGCCAGGTCGTTCCACTGGTACCGCCGCTGACGATCACGAGCGAGGAGCTGGAGCGGATCGTCTCGGTGCTGGAGCAGGCGATCGCTGCCGTCAGCGAAAATGGCGCCCATGGGTAGTCGCTCCTTTCGACGCGACGCGCTCCGCTGCCCGACCACGCTCGTCGGTATGGGGCTGAAACGACACAGAATCGGCGCGTTCCGGGCGTACTCTTCGGTTACCTTCTCACGACCCCGCGGGTGGGTGGTTTTGGGGGCGGGCGTAGAGAGAAGTGCCGTCGCAACCAGTCGGCCAGGCCCCAGCGCGAGATGAGCTCCGAACCGGCAACGCGCTGGAACGAGCTCGCCGAGCAAGCGCTTCGCGGCGAGCAGCTGACCTTCGAGCAGGCGCTCGAGGTGCTGGGCGCGCCCGACGACGAGCTCGTCGACCTGCTAGCAGCGGCCTTCAGGGTCAGACGCCACTACTTCGGAACCCGTGTTCGGCTCAACTTCCTGGTCAACGCCAAGAGCGGGCACTGCGGCGAGGACTGCGGCTACTGCTCGCAGTCACGCGTCTCGACGGCCGAGATCCCGCGCCATCAGCTGCTCTCCAAGCAGGAGCTGGTCGAGGCGGCCGAGCGGGCGCTGGAGCTCAAGGCCTCCACCTGCTGCATCGTCACCAGCGCCCGCAAGCCCTCGGCGCGCGAGTTGCGCGGGGTGGCCGAAGCGGCCGAGGAGATCAAAGGTCGTCATCCCGAGCTCAAGCTCTGCGCCTGCCTGGGCGAGATCGACTCCGAGCAAGCACGGGAGCTCAAGGAGTCGGGCATCGATCGCTACAACCACAACCTGAACACGGCCGAGAGCCACTACGCCGAGATCTGCTCGACTCACACCCACGCCGACCGGGCACGCACGGTCGACACCGTCGCCCGGGCCGGCCTCTCGCCCTGCTCGGGGCTGATCGTCGGGCTGGGCGAAACCCGAGAGCAGCTGGTCGAGGCCTGCTTCGCGCTGCGCGACTCGGGCGCCGACTCGATCCCGGTCAACTTCCTACTCCCGATCTCGGGCACGCCGCTCGGCGATCACGACCCCGGGCTCGATCCGCGTTACTGCCTGAAGGCGCTCTGCATGTTCCGGCTGGCCTGCCCGGAGCGCGAGATCCGCCTCGCGGCCGGGCGCGAGCTGCACCTCGGCTCGCTCCAGCCGCTGGCCCTCTACGCCGCCAACTCGATCTTCGTCGCCGACTACCTGACCGAGCCCGGCCAGGCGCCCGAGGACGACTGGCGCATGATCGAGGAGCTCGGCTTCGAGATCGAGCCGGTCGGGGCGGCGAGCGCCGCATCCAGCCAGTGAACGGCCGCGGTTACTTTGTCACCGCCACCGACACCGGCGTCGGCAAGACGGTCGTGACCGCCGCTCTGGCATCGCTGCTGCGGGCGCGAGGACGAGACGTCGCGGTCTTCAAGCCGGTGCAGAGCGGCGCCCTGGCCGACGATCCCGCCGGCGACGCGGCCCTCCTCGGCGCCGAATGCGTCTATTCCTTCGCCGCGCCGCTCGCTCCAGTCGTTGCCGCCCGCGCCGAGGGAGTGACAATCGAGCTGGAGCCGATCCTGGCGCGCGCGCGGGAGCTCGTGGCCAAGCACGAGTTGCTACTCGTCGAGGGAGCAGGAGGACTACTGGTGCCGCTCGCCCCCGCTCTCGACATCGCCGACCTGGCCGCCGCGCTCGGGCTTCCGCTCGTCGTCGTCGCGCGGGCGGGACTGGGCACGGTCAATCACACCCTGTTAACGATCGAGGCGGCGAGGGCACGCGGCCTCGAGATTGCCGGCGTCGTCCTGAACGGGGATAGCGACGAGAGCACGACCGGCAACGCGGCGCTGATCGAGGCGGGCTCCGGAGCACGCGTGCTGGCGCAGATCCCCCGACTCGCCGATCCCACCGATGCGGCAGGCTATCTCGATGAGCTCCTGGGATAGCTGGCTCGAGGCCGAGCGCCGCCGGCGCGAGCAGAGCGCGCTCGAGCGCAGGCTGCAGGTGACCGAGCGCCCGGCCGAGCCGATCGCCTACCGCGGCGGCAAGCGCCTGGTCAACCTCTCCTCCAACAACTACCTCGGCCTGGCCGGGCACCCGCGCCTGATCGAGGCCGCCGCCGCGGGAGCCGCCCGGGGCGCCGGCTCGGGCTCCTCGCGCCTGGTGGCCGGAAACGATCCCGAGACCGCGGCGCTGGAGGAGAAGATCGCCGCCTTCAAGGGCTCCGAGGCGTCGCTGCTCGTGGGCAGCGGCTATCTGGCCAACATCGGCGTGATCGCCGCGCTCTGCGATCGCGACACCGCCGTCTTCGCCGACCGCCTCAACCACGCCAGCATCGTCGACGGAGTCCGCCTCTCCGGCGCGCAGGCGCGGCGCTACCGGCACCGCGATCTCGACCACCTGGCCTCGCTGCTCGAAAAGTCGAGCGCCGTGCGCAAGCTGATCGTCAGCGACACGATCTTCTCGATGGACGGCGACACGGCCCCGCTGGCCGGGCTGGTCGAGCTCAAGGAGCGCTACGGCGCCCTACTCCTGCTCGACGACGCGCACGGCGGAGGCGTCTTCGGAGCCCACGGCGAGGGCTATGCGCACGAGCTCGGCCTGGCCGATCGGATCGAGCTGCAGATCGGCACCTTCTCGAAGGGGTTCGGGGTCTACGGTGCCTACGTCGCGGCGAGCCGCGCTCTGATCGACCAGCTCGTCTCGACCTGCCGCACGCTGATCTACTCGACCGCGCTGCCGCCGGCGATCGTCGCCGCAATCGACGCCTCGATCGACCTGGTCGCGGAGGCCGACGACCGGCGCCGGGCGCTGAGGGAAAAGTCCGAGCGCTTCCGCGCGCGCCTGATCGAGCTCGGCTTCGACACGGGAGGATCGACCAGCCAGATCGTCCCCGCGATCGTCGGCTCGAGCGAGCGGGCGCTCGAGCTGGCCCAGACGCTCGAGCAGCGCGGCGTGCTGGCGGTGGCAATCCGCCCGCCAACCGTTCCCGCCGGAGGCGCCCGCATCCGCTTCTCGCTGATGGCGACGCATGCCGACGCCGATCTGGAGCTGGCGTTGGAGGCGCTCGCGAATGTTCACTGAGTGCGCATGTGGACGTCGCTTCGGCGGCCCCGAGCGGGGCCCGGGGAAAAACTGACACGGAAGCGACGCATTCCGGTGCGCTCTTTCTCGATACCGTTTCACGCCCCGTGGGTGGGTGGTGGGGTGGTGGGTGGATTAGCGAGGTGCTCGGCACCCCGAGAAGCCCAGATCGCGGAAACCCGAGCGGTGCGGCAATGAGAATCTTCCTCCCGGGCTGGGGCTCGACGGCCGAGGTCTGGGCGCCGTTCGCGGCGCCGGGCGACCGGCTCGACGGCCAGATCGAGCCGGGCGCCGAGGTCGTCGCCTGGTCGCTCGGGGCGATGCGGGCACTCGACGCGGCAGCGAGCATGCAACTCGCTTCGCTGACGCTCGTCGGCGCCAGCGGGCAGTTCGTGCGCCGGGGCGAGTACCGGCACGGCTGGCCCGAGCGGGCGCTCCTGCTGGTGCGCGAGCGCTTGGCCGAAAACGCCGGCGCCGTCCTGGACGAATTCTGGGCGCTCGCTCTCGCGCCGGGCGAAGAGGCGCCACCCCCACCGCACGAAGAAGACGTCTCGCTGCTCGAGCAGGGGCTAGCCTTCCTGGCCGACTACTCCATGCTCGAGCGCGCAGCCCAGATCTCTTGCCCGGTCAGGCTCCTTCACGGAGGCCTCGACCGCGTCTGCCCGCTCGCCGCCGCCGAGCTCCTCGCCGAGGCTCTTCCCAGGGCCGAGCTGACCGTCTGGCCCGAGGCCGGGCACGCTCCTTTTCTGACTCAACCCGACCGCTTCCGCGCATGGCTTCCGCCCTAGCGCTCGACAAGCAGGCGATCCGCCGCCGCTTCGAGCGCGCGGCCGACTCCTACGACACCTTCAACGTCATCCAGCGCGAGATGGCCGACCTCCTCGTCGAGCGGCTGGAGCGTGAGCCACACTCGATCCTCGAGCTCGGCTGCGGCACCGGCTACCTGACCGCGCTCCTGCACGGGCGCTTCCCGCAGGCGGAGATCGAGGCGGTGGACTTCGCGCCGGCCATGGTCGAAAGAGCGCGCCGGCGAGTCCCGGGCGCCCGCTTCGTCATCTGCGACATCGAGGAGCTCGAGACCGAGCCCGCCCGCTACGACCTGATCGCCTCGAGCGCGACCGTCCAGTGGTTGGTCGAGCCCGAGCTGACCCTCGCCCGCCTCGCCGACTCGCTGGATATCGACGGCGAGCTGCGTCTGACGACCTTCGGCCCGCGCACCTTCCGCGAGCTGGACGAGGTGCTGGGCGAGCTCGGCTGCGAGCGCGGCCTGCGCCTGCTCTCGGCCCGGGAATGGGAAACGCTCCTCGCAGGGGCCGGTATCTCTCGGATCCGCGCCCAATCGTACGAGGAGCGTTTCTCTTACCCGGACTGTGCAGCGTTTCTTCGATCTGTCAAGTCCTCCGGGGCGGGATACGCGCCCTGCGTGACGGCGCCGGGCACGCTCGCCGAGGCGATCAGGCGCTACGACGAGCGCTTCTGCGACGGCGACGGGGTGACGGTGACCTACGAGATCGTCTCGCTCTCGGCCGAGCGCTGAGCGCGAGCCCGAAGGACGACACAGCGCGTCGAGCGAGAGACCGACAGCTAACCGGGCAGGGTCGGACCAGGCGGTAGCGGCTTCCAGGTCATGCCGCCGTCCTCGGTCACGAGAACGGGATGGTAAGGAGGAAGAGAGAGGCTGGCGAAACCGACCGTCGGCGAGACGAAGTCGAGCCCGCCGAATGTCTCTCCGGCTTGAAATCCGCGGTCGAAGCGGTACGCGGTCCAGTGTCTTCCACCGTCCTCGGTCCGTAGCAGCATGTTCTGACCGTCCGAGATCCAGATGTGCTGCGGGTCGCTGGCAACGACTTCCCAACCGCTGACCTCTGTGCCATTGACTTTGATCGGCACTTCTTTCCACCTGTGACCGCCGTCGCTCGAGGCGTAGAGGCTCGTGAAGGAGCCGGTTGTCGTCGCCAGGAGATTCTTTCCACCGAGCGCGAGCACTCCGTGGAAGTCCGCGTGTCGTGATACCGGGCGCCAGCTCATGCCGGAGTCGGAGGAAGAGAACAGGCGACCGTTCGAGGCGAACAGATAAGCGTCGCTGCCGGATAACGAGAGAGAGTCGAAGGAGGCCATCGAGTCCTTCCCCGTCTTGAGCGTGCTCAACTTGCGCCAGTTACGACCGTTGTCGTCGCTGCGGAAGAGCGTCACCGGGCCGAAGTCGTTAGCGCCGCTCGCAAGAGCGACGACCTCGCGCCGCGAGACTCGAACCAGCTGGGCCACGGCGCCTTCGGTCGCGATGCGCCCCCAGCTCTTCCAGCTGCGGCCGCCGTCCGTGCTGCGGAGGATCGCGGTGTCGTCGATACCGTCCGGTCCGGACGGCGCGCCCACTCCGATCGCGTCGCTCGGGCTCGAGAAGGAGATGGGTCCGATCGGGCTCAGCGGCGGCCAGACGCGCTTCCAGGTCCGGCCAAGATCGTGACTGACGAAGACGCCGTTGTCCCAGGCCGTTACATAGATGTCGCGGCGATCCGGAAACGACCAGTAGATCGTGCCTTCGCCCGGGTTGTAGAAGGACCCCCGCCATTTCAGACCGCCGTCCGCGGTCGCGTAGATGCCGCCGCGCTCGGTCAGCATCAGGCCGTGCTCGCGATCGAAGAAGCGGAGCTCGCTCACGTAGCCGTACTCGGGAAGTTGTTTGTCAGAGGCTCGTTCCCGCCACGTCTTTCCGCCGTCGGTGGTCTGGTAGAGCCACTTGAGCTGGTTGCCCGCTCCGGGCTCGCTGCCGCAGACTGCGTAGCCGTCGGAACTCGACCAGAAGCTCACGGCGCTCGCGATGTCGATCTCATTCTTCCCGCACGGCCGACCTGCGTTGGGAGTCGCCGCCAATTCGGACGGCGGGCGACTCGTCGTAGGTGCCCAGCTGCGACCTCCGTCTCTCGTCTCCAGCAGCTCTCGCCCTTTCAGCGCCTCGGCATTCCTGTAAAAGCCGAGCCAGCCACGTTTCGAGTTCGAGAAGACGAAGCTCCACGGGGTGAACTGCGGGGGCTGGATGGTCGTCTCCGCTCCGGACAGCACCTTTGTCACGCTGATGCCGCTGAACAGCTGGGGCGATCGGCTGCTTCCGCCGCACCCGGCGACAAGGAGAACGACCAAAACGGCAACGGCGCTGCGGCGCACGACGCGCAGCTTAACGGCCGAACCTATTGGCAACAAGCTGCGCCACCTCGGTGGGCGTGGTGCCGACCTCGATGCCGCAGGCTTCCAGTGCTTCCTTTTTGGCCTGGGCGGTTCCGGAGGAGCCGGAGATGATCGCGCCCGCGTGGCCCATCGTCTTTCCGGGCGGGGCGGTGAAGCCGGCGATGTAGGCGAAGACGGGCTTCGTCATCTGATCGGCGACGAAGCGGGCGGCCTGCTCCTCCTCGTCGCCGCCGATCTCACCGACCATCACGACGAGCTCGGTCTCGGGGTCGGCTTCGAAGCGAGTGAGGATGTCGATAAAGGAGGAGCCGACGACCGCGTCGCCGCCGATGCCGATCACGGTGCTGTTGCCGAGCCCGAGCTGGGCCAGCTCGTAGCCGATCTGGTAGGTGAGGGTGCCCGAGCGGCTGACCAGCCCGACCTGTCCCTGGGCGAATATCTCGGCCGGGATGATGCCCACGTTGGCCTTGCCCGGTGAGAGCACGCCGGGACAGTTGGGCCCGATCAGGGTCACGCCGTGCGTCTTGGCGTACCCGTGTAGCCGCAGCAGCTCGTGCACCGGGATGCCCTCGGTGATGCAAACGATCGTCTCCAGGCCGGCGTCGATCGCCTCGTAGAGCGCGTCGGCGGCGAAGCGCGCGGGCACGAAGGTGGCCGCGCTGTTGGCGCCCGTCTCGGCCACGGCCTCGCGCACGGTGTCGAAGACCGGGATCCCCTCGACCTGCTCGCCGCCGTGCCCCGGCGCCGCGCCGGCGACGACCCGGGTGCCGTAGGCGCGGTTGCGCAAGGCGTGGAAGGAGCCCTCGCGCCCGGTCAGGTTCTGGACGACGAGGCAGGTGGAGTTGTCGACGACGATGGCCACTAGAACGCCTTTACTCCCTTGAGCAGGAAGACCGTGCTGGTGTAACTGTCGCCGTCGAGCCGGTGCGAGACGAGCTCCCGGGCCCGCTCGGCCGCCTCGCCCGTGCAGTTGCAGCGCTCGAGCCAGGCGGTGAAGGAAATCTGGCGATCCATCACCTCGGTCTGCTCGATCGCGAGCCCGCAGGCGCCGCAAAGTCCGCGCCACTGCTCGAGCGAAAGAGCGCGCACGTGCGAATCGTCGCGGAACTTCTCGGCCTGCTCGACCCGCTCGTCGATGAAGAGGAGGTCTTCGAGCAAGAGGATCTCTCTCGTCACTCGCGCCATCTCGGCCAGCGCCGCCCCGATCTCCGAGAAGTGGTGCGTCGCGAGGCGGGTGGCCACGAGATCGAAAGAGCCCGCCGGGAAGGGAAGCTCCTCGGCGCCACAGATCACGTCGGGTTGCATGCCCGGCGAGGGATCGCAAGTCGTGACCGTGAAGCCGGCCTCGCGCAGCAGTCTCGCCACATGCCCGCCACCCGTGCCCACGTCGAGCGCCGTCCGTCCTTCCCCCGGCCCCGCCCACTCGCCGAGCAGATCGAGATCGGGCCCGGAGGCGTGCGGGGCACTCTCGCGGTAGGCCTGCGCACGCTCGTCCCAGACGTTGTCCTTTTTCATCCTCTTCCCCTACCTCGCCAGTTCCACGGCCCGCTTGGCCGCCTCGAGCATCGTCGGCTCGGCGTGCAGGCTCGGCAGCCCGGCTTCGGCCAGCAGGCGCCTGCCCTCCTCGGCGTTGGTGCCGTCGAAGCGGACCACGATTGATTGAGCTATCTCGATCTGCTCGAGAGCTTGCAGGATCCCGCGCGCCACCTCATCGCAGCGGGTGATGCCGCCGAAGACGTTGAAGAAGATCGCCCTCACCTGCGGGTCGGCCGTGATCACCTCGAGCGCGTCGACAACGCCCTGCGCCCCGCCACCGCCGCCCAGATCGCAGAAGTTGGCCGGGCGGCCGCCGGCGAGCGCCACCAGGTCGAGCGTCGACATGACCAGGCCGGCGCCGTTGCCGAGAATGCCGATCTCGCCGTCGAGCTTGACGTAGGTGACCCCCTTCTCGCGTGCGGCGCGCTCCTCGACGGGGATCGTCTCGGGGTCGCGCATGGCGGCGATCTCCTCGTGGCGGAAGAGCGCGTTGTCGTCGATAGTCACCTTGGCGTCCAGCGCCAGCAGCTCGCCGGCCTCGCTCACGACCAGCGGATTGATCTCGCACAGTGTCGCGTCGCAGTCGCTGAAGACTCCGTACAGCTCGGCGCAGAGGCGCTCGATCTGGCGGCGCTCGTTCGCGTCGGCGATACCGGCGCCGAAAGTGAGCGCCCGTCCGTGCCAGGGATGGAAGCCCTCGAGCGGATCGACGTGCAGCCGCACCAGCGCCTCGGGACTGCGGGCCGCCAGCTGCTCGATCTCGACTCCGCCCTCCTTCGTGAAAATGAAAAGCGGCTTCTTGGCGCCGCGGTCGAGCGTGAGCGAGAGGTAGTACTCGCGGGCGATCTGCGCGGCGCGCTCGATCCAGAGCCGGCGCACGACGTGGCCTTTGATGTCCATGCCGAGGATGGCGGCGGCGTGCTCTTCAGCCTCCTGCGGGCTCGCCGCGAGCTTGACTCCGCCCGCCTTGCCCCGGCCGCCGGTCAGCACCTGCGCCTTGACGACGACACTGCCGCCCAGCTCCTCGGCGGCCGCGCGCGCCTCGGCGGGCGTCTGCGCCAGCCGTCCCTCGCCGGTCGGAAGCCCGTGGCGGCGAAACAGCTCCTTGCCCTGATACTCGAAGAGGTCCATCCGCGCCTGAGTCTAGTTGCCGGCGATCGAAGCCGCCGTCGGCGAGCGAACCGGCTCCCGGGCACGTATTCTCCCGCCATGAGCTTCGCCGATCAGCTCACGGTTGCCCGCATCGCGGCGACGCCGTTCGTGCTCGCGCTCTTCGTCTGGCACTTCCCCAATCACGACTACATCGCCACGGTCGTCTTCGCCCTGGCGATGACCACCGACTGGTTCGACGGCCGCGTGGCGCGCTCGAGCGGCCACTCTTCGGTGCTCGGCTCGCTGCTCGACCCGATCGCCGACAAGGTGCTCGTGCTCTCGACCCTGATCGTGCTCGTGCAGTACGGGATCTTCCCCGGCTGGCTGGTGGCGCTGATCGTGGCGCGCGAGTTCCTCGTCTCGGGCCTGCGCCTGGCCGCTATCGAGCGAGGCGTGGTGATGAAGGCGCGCGACCTCGGCAAGCTCAAGACCTGGTCGCAGGCAATCGCGGTTGGGCTGGGCGGACTGCAGGTCGGAGGCGCCTGGTCGATCAATATCGCGCTCTGGGCCGGAGTCGTGGCGCTGGTCATGACCTGGCTCTCGGGCCTCGACTACGCGCGAGTGGCACCGCAGATCCTGCGCGGGCGCGCGTAGACCCTTAGCTGGCGCCCGCGGATTCGCGACTGAATCCCCTGATCGAAGGCCGGCCCTCACCCGTTTGAGCGATTCGGGCCGAATCGGCGCGGTGAAGAATCTCGGTATCCCCCAATTTGCAGGAGGTCTCTGCTCGATCCTTGGACGCTGCACGCCTCGATTTCCGGGTTGTTAACCCTCCTTTAGGGGAGGAGGTAGGTTCGTGCTGGGCATAGAACGGTCGGGACGGCGCCTGCTCGTCCACTGGCGACGCTGGCGCGGAGCGATGCGGCGCGACCGACGCACCTCCCGTCTCAAGCTGCTGGTGATCACCGTCTGCAGCTCCGGCGTCGTGGTCGCGGCGGTGGCGCTCACACGCGTTCTGCAGAGCCCGCCGAGCGGACGCACCTTTGCGGCGCTCGCCGTATTTCTCGCCTTCACCGCGATAACCGAGCGCTATCCGGTCCCGGTCGAGAACACGAGCCTGCGCGGCTACTCGCTGGCCGCGGTCTTCAACGTCGCGGGTGTCGTGCTCTTCGGCTGGGAGCCGATGGTCTTCGTCTGCATTCTCAGTCTCGTCGGCGGCAGTGTCCGGACGCGACAACCGCTGATGAAGGTCGCCTACAACACGGCGGTGCTCGTAATCGCGACGGCCGCCGGCGGCCTGCTGCTCGAAGCGCTGCCCGCTTCTCTCAGCCTGGCGAGGCTCGTGGGCGCGGTCTCCCTCGTAGCTCTCGGCTACAGCGTTCCGACCCTGCTCCTGGTCTCGGCCGCTTCGAGCCTGTCGGAGGGAAAGCGCTACCTGTCGATGATCGAGCAAACACTTCGCTGGAGCTTTCTGCCCTTTGTGTTCGGCGTCTCGGCGTCGCTGATGGCGATCGTGCTCTGGCAGCGCTCTCCCTTCTTGATCTTCGCTCTGGCCGGGCCGTTGGCGGCGATCGATCTCTACGAGCGCCAGCGTCACAAGGCGCGCTCGGCGATGCGGCTCGCCTTCACCGACCCGCTCACCGGGCTCGGCAATCCACGCCGCTTCCACGAGCGCCTGCAGGAAGTGCTCGACGAGGCCGAGAGCTCGCAGCGCCCGATCGCGCTTTGCTTCTTCGATCTCGACAATCTCAAGCTGGTGAACGACGAATACGGACATCCCGCGGGCGACCGCGTGCTCGTCACCGTCGCCGGCCGTCTGCGCCACGGCGGTGAGGCCTTCAGACTGGGCGGAGACGAGTTCGCCGTGATCCTGACCGATCGCTCCGGCGAGGAAGCCGTCGAGATCGCCGGCGCCATCCTTTCGCGCGTCGCGTCGATCAAGCTGGACGACCTACCGCAGCTGACGATGAGTTGCGGCATCGCCGCCTACCCCTCCGAGGGAGTCTCTCGCAACGAGCTGCCGCGCCTGGCCGACAGCGCCCTCTACTGGGCCAAGGACCACGGCAAGAACCGCGTCCGCGTCTACCACCCGGAGGCTCTGAGCGCCTATGCGCTCGAACGCCTGGGCGCGAATCCGAGCCTGAGCGACCGCCTGCGCGCGGCGGCCAGCCTCGCCGACGCGGTCGACGTACGAGACGCCCATGCGGGGGCCCATTCGCGTCGTGTCGGCGACCTCGCCGTGAGGATCGGCAAGCGCCTGGGACTCGACGGTGAGCAGATCGAGCTCCTGAAACTGGCCGGTCACCTGCACGACGTCGGCAAGCTGGCGATACCGGAGGAGCTGCTGCGCAAGCAGGACCCGCTCTCCGATGCCGAGCTGCTCGTCTTGCAGCGACATCCGGAGGTCGGCTTCCAGATGATCGAGAGCCTGGGGCTGGGGCCCGTGGCCGAGTGGGTCCTGCACCACCACGAGCGCTGGGACGGGTACGGCTACCCGAAAGGACTGGCCGCCGAGGAGATTCCGCTCGGAGCTCGCATCATCTTCGCCGCCGACGCCTGGGATGCGATGACCAGCGACCGCACCTATCGCCGCGGGCTCAGCGTCGAGCGGGCGCTGACCGAGATCGAGAGCCTGGCGGGCAGCCAGTTCGATCCCGAGGTGGTGCAGGCGCTGACGGAAGAGCTCTGTCTGGCGCCGGAGAACGAGCGCGCGGCCAAGGTTGCCGACAGCCGCTGAGCGGCGCCGGGTTCGCGCGCTCGGATTACTAGCTCCTTTCTCGTATCTCGTATCATCGATCGATGAGCGAAAAGGAAAGCGACGAGGTCGAGCGACTCAGCCTGGAGACGCGGCTCGCCGGCCTGCATCAGCCGGCTCTCGATCGCTCCACGATCTGGCCTTACCAAGCCGGTGAGATCGGAGACTTCGCCTATCAGCGCTACGACCACCCGCTCGCGAGCGAGGTCGAGCGAGTGCTGGGCGAGCTGGAGGGCGGACGCGCGCTGCTCTTCTCCTGCGGCATGGCGGCCGTCGCCGGGATCGTGCTCACCTTCTGCAAGCCCGGTGACGCCGTCGCCGTACCCCTGGGCGCCTATGTCAGCACCGGCCACCTCATCTCCGACCAGCTCTCTCGCTTCGGCCTGCGCCTGGTCGAGTTCGACCAGACCGGTCCGCCCCCCGGCGAGGCAGCTCTGGTCTGGCTCGAGCCCTGCTCGAACCCGCTGCTCAGCTTCCCCGACCTGGACGACTCGATCGCCCGAGCTCACGAAGCGGGGGCGCGGGTCGCGGTCGATGCGACGATGCTGACGCCCTTCCTGCTCCGACCGCTCGAGCACGCTGCCGACTTCTCGATTCACAGCGCGACCAAGCTACTCGGCGGCCACCATGATCTCGTACTGGGTGTTGCGAGCTGCGCCCGCGACGAGGACGCGAGCCGCCTGCGCAAGGTGCGCAGGTTGTTCGGCCTGATCGGTTCGCCCGACCCGGCCTGGCTGCTCCTGCGCAGCCTGAAGACGCTGCCGCTGCGGGTCGAGCGTGGCTCGGCGACCGCGCTCGAGCTGGCGCGGCGGTTACGCGAGCACCCGGCGGTCGAGAAGGTCAACTACCCCGGCCTCGACGACGCGGTGGCAGCCAGATACGTGCGCGCTTTCGGCCCTCTGCTCTCCTTCATCGTGCGCGGAGGTGCGGCGGCGGCGCAGAGACTGGAACAGTCGTGCAAGTTGATCGAGAACGCCACCAGCTTCGGCGGCGCACGCACGACCATCGAGTCGCGCTCGCGCTGGGAAGGAGATCGCGTACCGGCCGGGCTGCTCAGGCTGAGCGCCGGGCTGGAGGACGCTCGAGATATCTGGCTCGACCTCGAGCAGGCACTCAACCAGATCTAGCCGCTCCTGCTGCTCGCTCACGGTCCTCGTCCGGGGCTCGAGGGGTCGGCTCGAGCTCGAGCTCCTCGACTCGTCTCTTGCGCGGGTCGAGTGAGATCGCCTTCAGTTTCTCGGAGGCGTCGACGATCGAGTCCAGAAGCTGCTCGCGCTTCTCGGGGTCACCTCTTCTCGCCCGCAGCGTGCGCGCGGCGCCCTCTATCGTCATCAGCGGATTGGCGATGCGATGGCGGAGCAGGCTCGTGTAGTCGCGGCGGGCGCGCTCGTACTCGCGGGCGCGCAGCTCGGCCTCGTCCACCGTTCGTATCGCCGCTCGACCCAGACGGCCCGCGTAGATGAGCAACCAGAGCAGCACGATCAGGTCGATCACCGTCAACACCGCATCGAGATCCGCGTTGTAGCCGAAGAGTGGATCAGGCCGGTTCAGGGCGACGAGCCCGTCGACGACGAAGAAGACAATCAGCAACAGCGCGACCGGTGGCATCCCGCGCCTCAGTCTGATCAGCGCGAGGGCGACCATGAGCGCGAAGACGATCTGTACTGCGCCCGCGACAAGGTTCACCCAGTCGGCCATCGGTTCTCAGGGTAGCTCCGGCGAACGACCCTGAAACGATTCTTCACCTACGCCTAACGAAATGGAAACCTCCGATTCACGACCGCCGCGACCAACATGACGGGCACGGCTCACTCCACGCCGTCCAAAACCGCCCACTGCGAACTCCGCTCATAACTCCGAAGAGCTCGCCGCGCAACTAGCTGACGTGCCCACACACGCCGCAGACGCGGTGGCTCGCGTAGAGGTTACGCCGCCGAAAGTCCTCTTCCGCTTCGCGGGCGGACTTGCGGCCGAAAGAGCTCATTTCGGAATGAAGACCCGTCGACTGGGTGTGATCGGTGAGTGCGAGGCTAGGACGCAGCGCCTCGTTCGTAGCTGGAGGCTACGGGCGCGACCAGGGCCTATCCAGTTAGGGATGCGCGGTCGAGGTGGTTGAGCCGTGGATGCCAGGGGCCGGACGGGCCGTGAAGGCGCACTGGTTGTGCGTCAGGCGGCCTGGGCGGTCACTGGCGCCGCGGGGCGGCCGCTTCGAGCGTGTAGGCCTAGCGGGATAGGCCCTAAGGACGACGCATCGCGCTTGCCGAGCGCGGCCAGGAGATGGAGTGCTTCGTTTCGAAAGGAGCTCGAATAAGCCGGAGGTCGGACTCGAACCGACGACCTAGCGCTTACAAGGCGCTTGCTCTACCAGCTGAGCTACTCCGGCGAGGTTGCAATCTGGAGCGTAGCTTCCTTCGACCGGTTAGTTGCGGACGACTTTCAGTGCGGCTCGAATATCCTCGGCGATCATGCGGCGCTTGCTCTTCTCGATCAAGAAGCTCGGGCCCGCTTGCAGGTAGGAGGGAAAGGCGCGCAAGCCTCGATAGCCGTACTCGGGACCGCGCAGCTTGTAGGTCGAGCCGGCCGGAATCACGCGCGGCTCCCCATTCCGCCGGGCGATCGCGTTCAGGGATTTGATCGCCACGTCGCCCATCAACATCAACACCCGCGCTTCGGGAAAGAGCGAAAGCTCCGTCTCGAGCAGACGCGAGCAGGTCTTGACGGTGTCGGTGGCGATGCCGTATCCGGTCTTGCCGCATTTCACCGCGGTCGTCACGTAGACGCCCAGCGCGAGTAGCTCGCTCATCGACGAGACCTCCTCGCCGGCGTCGCGGAAGGCCTGCAAGGTCGTCTGGGCGAACAGCGGCTCGCCGGGCGCGTAGAACCAGTCATCCGGGCTTGTTGGCGCCGCCTCGGAGATCATCACGACGGTAACTCTCTCCGGATCGAGCTCGAGCCCCGGAAGCACAAAGGCGGCGTGATCGACGTCAGCGCAGGGAAACTCCCGGCAGCGCACGCACTCATCGACTCTCATGCCCCACCTCCACGATCGCCGGCTCTTTCTAGCTTACGACCGCGCCGAGCGAATGCCCAGCGGAATAGACCCCCCTTAGAGCAGCACTTCGCGTGAGTGCTGATGCGCCAGGATCTTGCGCTTGACCCGCTGCAGGGCGTTGTCGATCGTCTTGGTGTCGCAGCCCAGCTCCTCGGCCATCTGCTCGTACGAGTAGCCCTCGAGGTAGAGCCGGAGCGAATCGGACTCGAGCTGGGAGAGGCCCGAGCCGAGACAGAAGACCAGGCTCTGCAGCTCCTCGGTCGAGATGACGCAGATCGATGGATCGTCCACGCCGGGGCCGGGAAGGGCGTCGCCGAGCGTGCACTCGCTGTCGGAGTCCTGGCCGGCCGGGGTCTGGCTGAAGGAGACGTAGGTATTGAGCGGCGTGTGCTTGAAGCGAGTGGCGGTCTTGATCGCGGTGATTATCTGGCGCGTAACGCAGAGCTCGGCGAAGGAGCGGAAGGAGGTCTCCTTGTCGGGACGGAAATCACGCACTGCCTTGTAGAGCCCGATCCGGCCCTCCTGTACGAGATCCTCCGACTCGCCGCCGGCGAGGAAGTAGGAGCTGGACTTGAGGCGCACGAAACCGTCGTAGCGGCGCAGGAGCGCATCCATAGCCTGCGAGCTGCCGTTGCGAGCCTTGAGCACGAGTTGCAGGTCTTCGAGCTCGCGCTGCGCCCGCTGAGGCTGGTAGCTGCGCCCTTCTCGCCTTGCCGGTTGTGCCGCCATATCTATCTGACCCCTGTGTTAATGCCGCTTTCTACCGGACATAACGAATTTGATGCGCCCGACCTTAGCAGTGGTCCCACTGAAATACAAGTCTTTTGCGATGGACCCGAAAACCGGACCACTTTGCACTGGACCCATGCGTTAGCGAACACATGTTCGCTTTGGAAAACCCGAGGCTCCTATTCGCGCGCGGATTTCGAGAATCGTCGGGCGGTCAAATGAGCTCGAGCTATTCCTCGCCGCGGCGCATACGCTCAAGCTTGGCGCGTGTCTTCGGGTCGAGGCGTTCCTCGATCGCCATCCGTGGCGGCGGCGGCAGATTAGTCTCCCCCAGCTCCTGCATGAAGATCTGGGAGGAGCGCTTGTCGACCTCCTTGCCGCTCGTCTCGCGCACGGTCAGATCCGAGGAGACGAGGCAAACCCGCTCGCGCTCTCGCAGCTCGGCGGCCAGCCGCTCGAGCAGGTAGTCGGCCACCTCCGCGAAGCGCACCTCGAGCGGCCCGAGCGTGTGCGGGTTGCCCGAGCCGTCGAAGACCACGATGCCGCGGGCGCCCTTGAGCGCGACGAAGCTGGCCAGCCGGTCCTCGAGCTCGCGCGGATTCTCGAAGCCGCCGGCGTGGAGCAAATTGAAGCCGTCGAAGAGGTAGAAGGTGGGCTCGGGCGCGCTCGAGCCGGAACTCTCACCCCAACCCTCGGTCGGGGCACGAGGGACGGCGCCCGGGTTCTTCTTTTTCTTAGCCATTTCGCTGCCTCCGCGCCTCGTAAAGCAGAAGTGCCGCCGCCACACCGACGTTGAGCGACTCGACCTCGCCGACGAGCGGGATCGCCAGCGCATCGTCGCAGCGGCGGCGAACAAGCGGGCGCAGTCCCTTCTTCTCGGCCCCGAAGACGAGCGCGACCCCGCCGGAGAGATCGGCCTGCCAGTACGACCTCTCGGCTCGGCCGTCGGCGGCGTAGATCCAGAGATCGTCGCGCTTGATCTCCTCGAGGTAGCGGGCCAGGTTGGTGACGACGGCGATCGGAATCCGCTCCACGGCGCCGGCCGACGCGCGACTGACCTCGGCGGTGACCCGCGCCGAGCCGTGCGCCGGGACGACCACTCCGGTCGCGCCCGCTCCCGCCGCCGCGCGGGCGACGGCGCCGAGGTTGCGTGGGTTGGTGACCTGGTCGAGGCAGGCGAGCAGAGGCTCGTCCGCTCGGGCCAGCTCCCAGGCGTCGGCGTAGCGGTAGGGCTCGGCCCAGGCGACCAGGCCCTGATGCTCGCGCGTCTGTGCCGCCTGCGAGAGCTCGTGCTCGCTCTTCACCTGCGCCCGCGGAGCTTCCGGCTCGGTCAGCCAGAGCTCGTACTCGGCGGCGCGCTCGCTGACCCACAGCTCCAGCACCTGGCGGGGCCCGCGAACCGCCTCGCGCACCGCGTTGCGACCGTAGAGAAGCTCGCGTTGCATTACTTCAATCCTTCTTGACCAGCTGATAGCCGGGCTCAGCCGAGATGTCTCTGACCTCCCAGCCCGCCGCCGCGATCTCGTCGCGCAGGCGATCGGCTTCGGCGAAGGCCCGTTCCGAGCGCGCTGTCAGACGCTTCCGCGCCAGCTCCTCCAGCTCGGCCGGCGCCCGCTCGGCCTCGGCCAGAGTCTCGAGCCCGAACAGCGCCAGTCCGCGTCTGAGTAGCTCGAGCTGCCCGGCTGCCCGCCACTCGTGCATGACGGCAAGCGCCTCGGTGGTCGAGAAATCGTCGTCGAGCGCGGCCTCGAAAGCGTCCCAGCCGCGTGCCCCCTGTTGCTCGGGTGGGTGCAGGAAGGCGTTTCGGAATGTCCAGGCCTGCTCGCGCGCGGCCTCCATCGTCTCGGGCGAGAAATCGATCGGGCTACGCCAGTGTGCCGTCATGAAGAAGAGCAGCAGCGTCTCTCTACCCCATCTGTCCAGCACCGCCTCGAGCGTCTGGATGTTGCCGAGCGACTTCGACATCTTCTCGCCGGTCAGGCGCAGCAGGCCGTTGTGCATCCAGATGTGAGCGAACTCCTGGCCGGCGGCGCGTGACTGCGCCAGCTCGTTCTCGTGGTGCGGGAAGACGAGGTCGAGCCCGCCGCCGTGAATCTCGAAGGCCGGCCCTAGCTCCTTCGCGGCCATCGCCGAGCACTCGATGTGCCAGCCCGGTCGCCCCTTCCCCCAGGGTGAATCCCAGGACGTGTCCTCGCCGGGCTTGGTCGCCTTCCAGAGCGCGAAGTCGCGCGGATCCTGCTTGAGCGCGCTCGGCTCTTGCTCCTCCATCTGGTCGGGCTTCTGGCGCGAGAGCTGGCCGTAGTCGCGGTAGCGCCCGACCCGGAAGTAGACGTCCCCTTGCGCCTCGTAGGCGTGACCGCCTTCGACCAGCTCGGCGACCAGGGCGATGATCTCGCCCATGGTCTCGGTCGCCTTGGGCTCGGCGTCGGGGCGCCCGAGCCTCAGCCGATCGGTGTCCTCGATGTACCAGCGCGAGGCCCGCTCGGCCAACTCAGCGCTGTTTCCGGGCGCCGCTTCGTAGATCTTGTCGTTGACGTCGGTGATGTTGGAGACCAGCCTGGCCTCGTAGCCGCGCTGCAACAGCCAGTTCCGGAGCCAGATGAAGATGACGTAGGGGCGCGCGTTGCCGACATGGATGCGCTGGTAGACGGTCGGGCCGCAGAGGTAGATGCCGACCTTGGCCGGCGGGGACGGCAGCTCGACGAGCTCTCGCTGCAGGGTGCTGTAGAGGCGCATCTGTGCCTCGTTGTATACCGGAGCGATCGGAGCGGCGCGAGGTCGCGCTCACGATCGGCTTGGACGTTCGCGCGCCAGGCTCGGTTGATTGGCACGGGTTTAATTCATTTGCGGGGGATTTTCGTGCGTCACGGTGGATACTCTGGAACGACCCCGCGGGTGGGTGGATCGGTGGCGGGCGAATAGAGAAGTGCCTCTAGCCGAGCTGTGAGATCGGCGAACGAACAGGCACGAGACCCAGCCCGAGCTCGAGACGCGAGGCCGGCTGACTGCCGTCGAGTCCACGCCGGGTGGGCTCGGCGGCATTAGCGATCGCAAGATCACACCCTTCTCATCGAATGGAGAGACGCTCCGGCAGTGAGATAATCCACGTATGCGGGTGCGTCGGTTGCTCAGAGTCCCACGCCGATTGTCCGTTTACTTCGCGTTGCTCGGACTCGTCGTATTGGCGCCGGCTTCGTCGGGCGCAACGACGAAACCGCTCGTCATTTCGACGATCAACGCCTACGCCGGCGCAGGCTCACACGTGGTATTTGAGGGTGAGATGGGCCCGAAGAACCCGCCCCACTTCGTGCTGGGCACCGAGGGCACCTGGCTCCAGAAGCTCGGCTCGCAGAAGCTGAAGCTCATCGCCACGCCGAGCTCGCGTCCTTCGGGCTTCTGTACCAACGACTCGGCCTGGGAGATCATGTCCGTTGCCTTAGGCCCCAAGGGAACCGTGGGATGCCTGACCATCGGCGGCGGCATCTCCGAGACCGACGTCGCCGTCTACGTGGCGCTTCCCGACGGGAAGACGACTCACCCCGTCGGTCTCTATTACTCGGGAGGCGGCGAGGACGACACACCGGGAATCAGGCCGGGGCTCGTGCCGGCGCTGTTAGGAGACGGTCATTTCTTCGGTTATCTACAGATCGCTTCCGGCGGCGTGGTGCAGCTCTTCCGGATCACCACCGCCGGGACGGCGGAGTATGTCGCCGATCTGACCGGGCTTTCGTCCTGCGGAGACAAAGACGAGGTGTGCGGGAATGCCGCCGTCGACAGCGGCCACATCGTCATCCGCCAAGCCAGCTCGAGCGACGTGCACGTGTTCACGACCGCCGGCAAGCCCATCGCCACCTTCACTGCAAACGTCTCGCCAATATCCGGAGCGGTCGCGATCCGGAAGGATCGTATCGTCACCCTGAACGCGCAGCAGCTCACCGTCTACACGCTGAGCGGAGAGCTCGTCCACTCCGATCCGGTGCAGGCGTGGGTCGACAGCGCAGTCTCAACCTATTACGGCTACGCGGCTTACGTCGGCTCCGAGGGCAGGAGCGTGTACGTGCTCAAGCTCTCCAGCGGCGAGAGCCATGAGATCGTCAAGGTGCCGGGCTCGAGCTACGCGCCCATCCGCACCGGGTCGTTCAGCCTCCAGCAGTCGGGACTGTCGGTCGGACGTGTCGGCAGCACCGGCTTCGTCTACGTATCGTGGAAGAAGCTACGGGCGAAGTTCCACTGAGCTTCGCTTCTCCGACTCACTATTGACGCCGCGTCGGCGCGCTAGCGCGAGAGGTTGGTGCAACTACGTAGTCCACGCCAGCTCGAGATCGCGGCCGTCCGTGAGCTGCCGTACAGCGGCGTCGGCGAGCCGCCGATGATCGTGGCCGGCACCCACGTGTAGCCGTCGATGCGGCGGCCGGTCACGGTCACCTTCAGCACACCGGTGGTGGTGCTGGCGGCACTGTTCTGCGAGTACCAGACGAAGTTTCCGAGCCCGTAGTCGACGAACGCCTTGCCGAGCATGCCCGCGCCCTGCTGCTGATGGGCGTGAGAGCCGACGACGATATCGGCGCCGGCGGCGATCAGACTGCGCGCGATGTTGATCTGCATGCTCTCGGGGCAGGAGTGCAGCTCCACGCCGAAATGGAGGTAAACGACAACCGTGTCGGCGTTCTTCCGTGCCGCCCTTACCGCCGCGGTCAGGCGCCCTACGTTGTAGGCCGAGGCGATTCCGGGCTTGTGAGCCCCGGCCGTCCAGGAGGAGATCAGGTTCGCGTCGATCACCTGGCTCGCGCCCAGGATCGCTATCCGCTGGCCCTTGATCGTCACCTTGTAGGGCGCGTAGGCCTGGGCGGCGTTGAGGCCGCCGCCGACGATTGGGAAGTGGTAGCGCTTGGCGTAGCGAAGGGTGTCGAGCAGCGAGATCATGCCGTAGTCGATGCCGTGGTTGTTGGCTACGGTCGCCACGTCGACACCGCCCGCTTTGAGGGCCTGGAAGGCAGAGGGCGGAGCGCGGAAGGTGTATTCCTTCCCGGGAGTGGGTGAGCCGCGCAGGCTGACCGTGGTCTCGAGGTTGACCATGGCGAGATCGGCGCTCTTGAGTACCGGGGCGATCGGCGCGAAGACCGAAGCCGGATTGGCATCCAGCTTCGCCCGCACGATGCCCTCGAAATGGACGTCACCGCCGAAGGCGAGCGTGACCGCACGACCGCTTCCGAGCCGTCCGCGCGCCTTCTTCTCGGGCGTCGTCGTGGTGGTTTGACCGGTCGCCTTTGTTTTGCCGGTCGTCGTGGTTTGGCTGGTCGTCGTGGTTTGGCTGGTCGTCGTGGTTTCGGTAGTCGCCTCGGTCGTGGTGGTGCCTGTGATGCTCGTCGTCCCGGTCGTGGTCGAGTCCGCGGCGGCATCACGTCCCGCACCGGCGCCGCTGATGGCGAGCCCGGCGACTACACCGAGCGCGGCCAGGACGAGCAAGGCGAGCGCACCGATACGGCGGCGGCGGATACGCCTGCGCTTCGCCTCGCGCCTCCGGCGACGCTCTTCCGCGCTCAGCGGCGGCATTGCCGGTAGCCGCCCGTGTGGATCTTGTGGAAGAGCTGTCGAGTCATCGTGAGAAGACCGAGATCAATAACCGAGTGCGCACAAGGTAGTACGAGCGCCAGCGCTTTGCCTGACCGAGGTCACTCCCCGGCTCCCTGAGCGCACTGGCCCGGGCGCGAACACTGCGTAGAACATGACGGTTGCGGTAGCGTGGATACGACGATGAGCCCCTCGCGCAACTTGAAGTGAGGCGCCGCATCAACCATGCTCTGGAGTGCTGTACGACCGCCGCGGAAAGGAAGCGGTACGTGAGCGACTCCACCGGCTCCGAATCGATACGCGACGGTTACCTGGCCGCGCTTCTGACCGGCGACCGCGAAGGTGCGCTCCGGCTTGCCCGCGAGGCCGTCACTGCCGGTATTCCGCTGCTCGACGTCTATTGCGACGTGATTCAGGAGTCGCTGCGCAAGATCGGAGTCCTGTGGCAACGGGACTTGATCTCGGTGGCGAGTGAGCACATAGCGACCGCCATCGCCACAGCCAATCTGGCGACACTCCAGAGTGAGGCTCCGAGAGCGGTGAAGCACTCCGGCCGCGCGCTCGTCTCGGGCGTTGACGACGAATACCATCTGGTCGGCGCGATCATCGTCTCGAGCGCGCTCGAGCTCGCCGGTTGGGATGTGCGCTTCCTCGGTACCGACCTACCTGCGGACGCAATCGTGGCCACCGTTAGCAGCGAGCGTCCACTGCTCGTCGGCTTCTCGGCCACTCTGAGCACGAACGTAGACAGTGTCGCCGAGTTGATCGAGCGCACCCGTGCGCTTGGCGCTGCAAGCTGGAAGCCGTACGTCATCGTTGGCGGACAGGCCTTTCTCGATGCCGGCGATCTCTGGCGAATCGTCGGCGCCGATGCTCTCGGCCGCGACGCCCGCTCGGCGGTCGAGCTGGCCGAGCGCGCCCGGAATACCGGCGAGGCGCGCCGCTCATGAGCAGGCCGGCGCCGCCGTCAGGCTTTCCGCCGCCCGAGCGAGCCGAGATCGAAGGGCTCGGCACGGTCGAGCTACGGCCACTCGCCGTCGAGAGCTACCGCCGCTACCAGGCCCGGTTCCCCGACGAGCGCGAGCGTTACGGCGAAGCCGGCGAAGCCTGGTACATCCACGACACGCTCTGGCTGCTCAGCTGGGCCGCGCTGGAGGTCAAGTACCAAGAAGGAATCCTGCCCGCGAACCTGAGCTGGCTCACCGAAGTGCTGGCCGCCCGTGACTTCCCGCTCGAGCGGCTCGCGCTCTCGCTCGAGCTCAGTGCCGAGGTCGCCTGCGAGCAGCTCGGCCCGCCGGCGAGCGCCCTGGTGGAAGCACTGCGCGAGGGCTCGGAGCAAGTGAAAAAGATCGAGAGCGCGGCCGGTTAGTGGGGCTTGGGGCGATGGAAGCGATCGTGATCTCTGTCCTGGTCGCCCTGGTCGTGAACGCGGCCTTCTTCACGATCGCCGCAATCCGCAAGACGGATGTCGTCACCGACCTCTCCTACAGCCTCTCGTTCGCCCTGCTGGCGCTCGCGCTTCCGGACACGGGAGCACACAGGCCGGTTCAGCTGGTTGCCGCGCTGCTCGTGCTCCTCTGGGCGTTCAGGCTGGGCGGTTACCTGTTCGGGCGCATCCTGCGGATCAAGGTCGATCACCGCTTCGACGGGATCAGGGAGAAGCCGCTCAGCTTCGCCCGCTTCTGGCTCCTGCAGGCGATCTCGGTCGCCGTGATCATGCTTCCGGTCTCCTATTTGCTCGGCCGGGGCGGCGCTCCAGGCTTCGGTATCTGGGCGATCGCCGGCAGCGCAGTCTGGCTGGCGGGACTTGTGATCGAGGCCGTCAGCGACGCCCAGAAGTCGGCCTTCAAGGGGGCGGAAAAGAACCGCGATCGCTTCGTCTCGAGCGGTCTCTGGCGCTACTCCCGCCATCCCAACTACTTCGGCGAGATGCTCGTCTGGTGGGGGCTTTTCGTATACGCCGTGCCCTTCCTCGACGGGGCGGCCTTCGCCGTGGCAATCGGCCCGGTCTTCATCACCCTGCTGCTGCTCTTCGTCAGCGGGATCCCGCCGCTCGAGCGAGGCGCCGAGGCAAAGTACGGCGCCGATCCCGCCTATCGCGAGTACAAGCGGCGGACGAGCATCCTCGTGCCCTTACCGCCTCGCAGCTAGGGCCGGTCGGGCGCCGGCTACTCCTGCATCGTGGCGACGGCAGTCGTCCCGCGACCGGCGTGCAAGGCGAGCACTGGCGAGATCTCCTCGACGTAGAGCGGTGGAAAACCGAGCCTTTGCTCGAGCGCGGTGGTGAGCTCGCGGGCCGCCTCGAGATCGTGCCCGTGCACGACGGAATAGCAGCGGAGCGGGCTCTCGGCATGCCGCCGCGCGACCATCTCGGCGATCTTGGCCACGTTCCGGCGCTCGCTGAAGGCCTTGCCGAAGCGGATCGGCGTGCCCTCGGCATCGACCGAGATGATCGGCTTCAGATTGAGCACTTTGCCCAGCGCTCCCGCCACGGGCTTGACCCGCCCTCCCCTGACGAAGTACTCGAGCGTGCGCACGCTGACCAGAAGCTCGGCCTTGCGTATATAGCTCTCCACTTCGCTCACGACCTCGTCGTGGCTCTTGCCCGCGGCGACCGCCTCGGCCGCACGCAGGACGACCAGGCCGAGCGAGCAGGAGACCTGGCGGGAGTCGATCACGGAGATCTGCTTCGCGCCCGTCAGCGCCTGTGCCGCCTGCGCTCCGGTGCTCGCCGTCCCGCTTATCCGCGAGGAGACGTGAATCGCGATGATCGAGTCGTAGTAGGTGGAGAGATAGGAAAAGATACGAGTGAAGAGAGCGCTCGACGGTTGCGACGAAGTCGGGAACTGCGGCGAGCGATCGGCCAGCTCGAAAAACTGCTCCGAGTCGATCGTCAGCTTGTCCAGGTACTCGCTCTCACCGGCGATGATGTGCAGTGGCACGATCTGGATCTGGTAGCGATCGAGGATCTCCTGCGGCAGATCGCAGGTCGAGTCGGTGACGATCGCGATCGGGTACTTTCGCTTGTGGGCGACCTCGTATTGAAGGTGCATGTCGTCGACTTTCTGCTGCACGACCCGGCCGGACGCGGTCAGCGTCGCGAAGGCGAGAGCGGGCTGATCGGTGTGGATGTGAATACGCGCCAGCTCTTCGCTGCCGGCAACGATCAGGCTGTCGCCGAGCGGAGCGAGCGCGCGCCTGAGCGCTTCGCGGTCGAGCGCCTCACCCGAGACGAGAGCCTCGGTGCAGTAGCGAAAGCGGATCTCGCCGCCTCCATGCAGGTCGAGCGTGTCGTCGAGGGAGAGCTGCCGCTTCGCGCCTTTGCGCGACATGAACGGCGCCGCGACCTTGCCGCCGATGAAGCGCTCAGCCCCGGCTATGAACTCGGCAAACCCGCTCGCGCCCGCATCGACGACGCCCGCCGCCTTCAGCGCCGGAAGCATCTCGCGCGTCTTCTCGAGCGCCTCGGCGAGCGCTGGTCCCGCCTTGCGCAGCAACTCGGCGATCGACTGCGCCGAGTCGACCTCGCGGTGAAGCGCGTCCGACCAGGCGTGCATGACCGTCAGGATCGTCCCCTCCTTGGGCCTGGTGACCGCCTCGTAGGCGCGCTTGTGGGCATTCTCTGCCGCGTGGGCGAAGCGGTGCTTGGCGACCTGCGGTGTATCGCGGAGCGCCTCAGCCATCCCACTCAGAAACTGGGCGAAGATGATGCCGGAGTTCCCGCGCGCCCCGACCAGGGCGGCATCGGCGATCGAGGACATCGTCTCCCCGGCCGACTCCGAGACGTCGGCGGACTCGAGCGCATAGGAGAGCGTGACAGCGAGGTTAGTACCGGTGTCGCCGTCAGGCACCGGAAAGACGTTTATCCGGTTCAGATAGTCCTGCTTGCGCTGGACCCTGTGCAACCCGGAGGTGAGCGCCTGGAAGAGCTGATGTCCGTCGAGACCGCTAATCGCTACTCCCATTCCTCGAGAGCCGGTGTGACACTACCGCGCTTTCATGGTCTCTGGAGCGAGGTGCGCAGTCGCTCATGAGGCGCAGTAGGAGAATGAGGCCGGCGTCGCGCTCAGGTAAAAGCCCAACACGAAGCCCTTCGGGCGGGCGGCGTCTCTGGAGATCAGGGCGAGGAAGGTGATGCCCTTCGGCGAGGGCAGCGTGATGTGCGGGCACTTGACCTTCCAGCCCGACCAGGTGCCCTTTTCGTTCTTGATCGCCGTATCGAGCGGCACGCCGGTGCGTGTGCCGGCCGCCGTGCCGAACTTTGGCAGGTCGGTCTCGATCGTCATTACTCGCCCGTTCCTGATTCCGTAGAGGGTACGGCAGCTCTGGCCGAAGATGGTGCTCTCGCCGATGCACTTGTACTGCCAGAGCTGACCGTTGAAGTGGACGGGGGGATTGCCCCTCGGCACGAGCCAGAACGACACCGGGCCCAGGGCCCAGTCCTGCATCTCCGTCCTGGTCGCCTTGCCGATCTCGAGCGGCCCGATACCCCTGGCGCTGATCGTCGCGCCGGCGCCCGCGAACCGCGTCAAGGCGATCACGGCGATGACGCTGAAGCCGATCAGGAGCATGACCGTCGTGCGCCTGGCCAGAAACTTCGGCATCTCCGGCGGCTCTGGCGCCTCGCCCGGCCTGGGAGCCGGCGTGGGCTGACGGGGCGTATTCATTCATTGAGAAGTAAAGCGGACAAGGCGTGGTCGCCGGGGACAAACGCGTCGAAGAGCAAGAGCAGAGCGCTCATCCCGAACGCCTGGCGCCAACCGCTCGAGCGAGTCGCGACGGGTTGCCTGCGCCGCTAGATCTTGAACGTCCTCGTCGCGGGAGTCTGATCGACCTTGCCGCTGGAATCCTTCGCCCGTACGCGGAAGACGTGCTTACCGGGCTTCAGGCGCCTGTAGCTCTTGCCCGAGCGGCAGGACCGATACTTGCCCTTGTCCAGCCTGCACTGGAAGCTCAGCTTCCCCTTGCCGCCGGAGCCCGAGAACTCGAAGCTCGCCGTTCGCTTGGCGGCGAGAATCCTCACCTTGACGAACGTCGTCTGGAGGCGCTCGGACACCTTGACCGCGGGCGTGGCGGTTGCGTTCGTCCCGTCGCTGACCGTGACCGAGGTCCCGTCGCTGCAGGAGATGGTCTTCGTCCCGTCGCCGTTGTCGGTCACCGTGCACGAGCTTCCGTTGGTGCCGTTCGTACCGTTGGTGCCGTTGGTCCCCGCAGGACCTGCCGGGCCTGTAGGACCTGTTTGCAACGGGTACGTGTCGATTTGGATCGCCGGCCGATAGCCGGTCCAGCAGCCCGCGTCCAGCCTGAAGACGCCGAGACCGAGACTGCTGTCGCAATAGGACGCGCCCGAAAGGGAGCTGATGTAGGCGGAATCGGGCAGTGGATCGATGCCCACGAAGGGAGCGTTCGGTACGACCGCCACGTTGAGCGAGTCGTAGCCGCAACCGGTCGCGTAACAGGGCGCAGCCTCGCCGATCGGCTGGTAGCCGTAGTGGGTCGTGTTGAACATGACCGAGACGATCACCTCGTCAGGCAGGGTCAAACTGCGCCCGCCCAGATCCCAGCTGATGTTGTTCGCCAGCCCGCTATAGCAATGAGCGGCGGCCGCGTCGTACCAACCGCCGGTCGGGCAGTTGAGAAGATCGGCCGATGGCCGGTACGGGATCTTGAATGTCTGCGTGTCGGTGGCGAGCAGATCGCCGACCGAGTTGTCCGCGTTGACGGCATAGATGTTGAGCGTTATCGGCAGGCTGAATACGGTGCCCGGCGTCGTGACGCAGGTGACTCCGCCGCCGCTCTGGCAGCGCTGGCTGCTCAGGGTCATGGTCACGACCGGGTTCGTGCGCGGGCCCGAGGCCAGCTCGACCAGCCCACCGAACTCGGCCGTCTCGGTCGCCTCGAAAGCCTGGCTTGGATAGTTACCGGCCAGGGGGCTCGGAATGTTGTTGTAGACCGTGGCCGCGCCGGCCGTGCCCACGACGGTCGAGATCAGTGCTCCTGCGACGACCATGGCCGCCCAGATACGAGAGGGGCGCATTCGGTTCGATCTCCTTCGGTTCGAGGGGACATGCGTGCCGGCCCGTGCGCGGGCGGACGAGATGACCCGGTTGTGACGTCTCCTAGTGCTGCCGCATACGCGTTTTCGCTGCTTACCGCCACGCGTTAAGCCATATGTTCGCCACGATACCGGGTAGGTCCATGCCTCGAACGGGTGATCGCGAGGCACGCCTGGCAGAGGAAAGCCTTTATTAACCGGCCCAGTCTCGGGTCGGCTCTCTTCTCAAGAGCGCCGGGCCCAAACGGCGAAGGCTATGATCTGCCGCTATGCGCGCCCAGCAACGTCCGGTCGCCGGCCTGACGCTAGGCGGGCTACTCGCTCTCGCACTGATCGTCGGTGTATCCGCCGCGGCGGCTGCCAGGGCCGCCTCGCAGACTGCCAGGAGCATCAAGATCAGCGCCAGTCTGAGCGAGACGTCCTTTGCGCCCGGCGAGATCAACTCGGCTCGGCTCATCTATAGCTTCTCCGGCAAGAGCACGAGCTTCAGCTACCGCGTCTTTATCAAGAAGAAGTCGAGCTGGCAAACGGTGAAGAGCGTCACGCTCCGGGGACGCTTCAAGGGCAGCAGTAGCATGGTGGTCGCCAAGCTGTTCCCGAGAAAGAAAGCCGCGCTCGGCCACTACCGCCTCGAGCTCAGCGCCGGCGCCTCGAGCACCAAGCTCTATTTCGACGTCGTCAAGGCCCTCAACACCGCGGCCGCCCCGGTCGGGGCTGCGGATCGCGACAGCTGCGCGCTCGTTTCGGGCGGCAGGGTCGAGTGCTGGGGCGACAACGCCAAGGGTCAGCTCGGCAACCGCACGACGACCAGCAGCGCCACTCCCGTCCCGGCCAACGGGCTCAAGAACGCCAAGGCCCTCTCGACCGGAGGGTTCAACGCCTGTGCTCTCGTTCTCGGAGGAACGATCAAGTGCTGGGGCGACAACGCCAAGGGTCAGCTCGGCACCGGCCTGACGTCTCCGAGCACCAGCTCCATTCCGGTCACGGTCAGCGGAATTACGTTCGCCGTTGCCGTCAGCACAAGCGCCGACCATTCCTGCGCTCTGCTATCCGGCGGGACGGTCAGGTGCTGGGGCCGCAACAACTCGGGCGACATCGGAGGCAGCAAGGGCTCCAGCGCGGTTCCGCTCAACGTCGGCGGGATCATGGCGACCGCGATCAGCGCCGGCTACCGTCACAGCTGCGCCGTGCTCTCGGGCGGCAAGGTGGCCTGCTGGGGCAACAACCACTTCGGCCAGCTCGGCAACGGCAAGACGAGTAGCAGCGGGAAGCCCGTCACGGTGAGTGGAATCACGAACGCCGTCTCGGTCAGCGCCGGCGACGATCTCAGCTGCGCCGTGCTTTCCAACCACACGGTCAAGTGCTGGGGCCGCGCCGACGGCGGCTCGCTGGGCGACGGCTTGGCAACCCACGGTCACAAGGACGCGAGCGGAATCGACTTCATGCCCACGCCCGTCACGGTCAAGGGCATCTCGACCGCCACCTCTGTCAGCGCGGGCAGCGGCTTCGGCTGCGCCCGGCTCTCCAGCAAGCAGATCAAGTGCTGGGGCAAGAACTCGAGCGGACAGCTCGGTAACGGCGCCACCGCCGACAGCTCGACTCCCGTCGCGGTCAGCGGCATGACCACGGCGGTCGCGGTCAACACCAGCGCCGGCGTCGCCGGCGCTGGCCACGCCTGCGCGCTCCTGTCGAACGCCAAGGTCGAGTGTTGGGGCAACGACGACTACGGCCAACTCGGAAGTGGCGGGCAGAACTACAGTACGGTTCCGGTCGCCAGCGTGATCACGGGCGCCACCGCGATCAGCGCGGGCGATACACACAGCTGCGTCTTGCTCTCGGACGCGACGGTGAAATGCTGGGGCGACAACTCCGCCGGCCAGCTCGGCAACGGCTCGACCACGAACAGCACCACCCCGGTCGCGGTCGGCGCCGTCACGAACGCGATCGGCATCGGCGCCGGCTCGTCGCACAGCTGCGCGGTCGTTTTCACAGGCAACGTCTACTGCTGGGGCGACAACTCCAAGGGCGAGCTCGGCAACGGCTCGACCACGAGCAGCCCGAGCCCGGTCGAAGTCAGCGTCATCACGACCGCGAAAGCCGTCTCCGTCGGCAACGGCGACAGCTGCGCCCTGCTTCTGAACGGAACGGTCGAGTGCTGGGGCGACAACTCGCACGGCCAGCTCGGCGACGGCACGACCACGAGCAACCCCAGCCCGGTCGTCGTCAGCGGCCTCAGCGCTACCGCGATAGCCGTCTCCTCCGGTAACGACCACAATTGCGCCTTGCTCTCGGACGCAACGGTCGAGTGCTGGGGCGACAACTCTAAGGGCCAGCTCGGCAACGGCTCGACGACCGACAGCTCTAGCGCGGTCGCCGTGACCGGTATCACGAGCGCGAAGGCCGTCGCTGCCGGCTCCAGCCACAGCTGCGCCCTTCTCTCCGACGGAACGATCAGGTGCTGGGGCGACAACTCCAAGGGCGAGCTCGGCAACGGCTCGACGATCAACAGCTCGACTGCGGTCGCCGTGAGCAACCTCACCGGCGCGCTCGGCATCAGCGCCGGCTTCTCGCGTAGCTGCGCTGTCGTCTCCAGCGGCGCGATCGACTGCTGGGGTGACAACTCCAGCGGTGAGCTCGGTAACGGCTCGACGACCGACAGCTCCAGCGCGGTCGCCGTGACCGGTATCAGCGGGGCGCTCGACGTCAGCAGCGGCGCTTCGCACACCTGCGCGCTCCTTTCGAGCGGCGGCACGGTCAGGTGCTGGGGCGACAACTCCAGCGGCGAGCTCGGTGTCGGCCAGCTCGACTACAGCTCGATCCCGGTCGAAGTCGTCGGGCTTTCCTGAACTGGGGCGCGCTCCGCGGGATCTCTCTCCCGCTTGCCTGCCTAGCTCTCTTCCGCGGCCAGTACAGCCTGCGGATGCCGTGACACCTCGACGCGCGGCAACCACCCCAGCCAGTGCGGCAGATACCAGCTCCTGTCACCGAGCAGAGTGAGCACGCTCGGCAGCACGACGGAGCGAACGATCGTGGCGTCGAGGAAGAGCGCGATCGCAACGCCGAAGCCCATCTGCTGGAAGGCGACCATCTCGCCGCTGGCGAAGCCCGAGAAGACGGCGATGATGATCAGCGCCGCGCCGGTGATGATGCGCGCCGTCGAGGCTACGCCCGAGCTGACGGCCTCGCGGGTCGAGCCGGTCTGGTCGAAGCGCTCGCGGATCCGGCTCATCAGGAAGACCTGATAGTCCATCGAGAGCCCGAACAGCACCGAGAACAAGAACAGCGGCACCCAGGCGTCGATCACCGGCACGTGCCGGAAGCCGAGCAGGTGCGCGCCGTAGCCGTGCAGGAAGACGAGCGTGAGCACGCCGTAGGCCGCCCCGACCGAGAGCAGGTCGAGCAGAATCGAGACCGCTGCGACGACGATCGAGCGGAAGGCGACGGTGAGCAGGACGAAGCTGAGCCCGAGCACCAGTGCGAGCACGATCGGGGTCGGGTTGGTGACCGCGTTGAAGTAGTCGGAGTACAGCGCCGTCCGCCCTCCCACCAGCACCTTGGCTCCGCTGCCGGCGAACAGCTCGGGGATGATCTGGCTGCGCAGGTCGCGTAACGCTCTGACCGCCCCGTCACTGCTCGCATCACCGCGCACAGGCACCTCGAGCAGCGACACGCCGGGGAGCACCGGCGAGCTCGTGATCGCGCCGGGCGCGAAGCGAGGATCGACGGCAAGCCTCTTTTGCAGCTTCGCGAGATCGGCCCGAGCCGCAGCGCTCCCGCCCGATACGATGATCTGCGCCGGGTAGGGGCTCTGCGCCGGGAAGTAGTGTTGCAGCGCAACGTAGCCCTGCTCGGAGGGAAGGCGACTCGGCAAGGTGTTGACGCCGTTCTCGCCCACGTGAAGCCCGAGCGTCGGCGCCGCGATCGCCAGCATGGCGCCGGCCGCCAGAAGCAGGCTGAGCAGCGGGCGGCGCAGGACGACTTCGACGATTCGCTGCCAGAAGCGCCCTTCGGCGTTGCTCTCGCGGCCGATGTCGCGGCCGACGATCGGGACGCGCAGCGCATTTACCCGGTCGCCGAGCAGGCCGAGGACGGCCGGTAACAACGTCAGCGCCGCCGCGACCGAGACGATGCCGACGATGATCGCTCCGGCGGCGAGGCTGCGCAGCACCGTGGTCTGCACCAGGAACATGCCGGACAGCGCGATCACGAAGGTCCCGCCGCTGAAAGTGACCGCCCTGCTCGCCGTAGCTCCCGCGGCCCGGATCGCCGCCTCCTTGATCGTGCCGGCCGCGCGCTCCTCGCGGTAGCGGGAAAGAACGAACAGCGAGTAGTCGATCCCGAGCGCAAGCCCCATCCCGGTCAGCATGTTCACGATGAAGACCGAGAAGCCAAACTGAAGCGAGAGCGCCGAGACTGCGCCCATCCCGACGGCGATCGAGACCAGCGCCATCAGCAGCGGCACGAGCCCCGCCACGACGGTCCCGAAAACGAGTAGCAGCACGACAAGCGCCGCCGGCAATCCGAGCGCGAGCTCACCTTGCTCGAGATCGTGCTGAGAGAGCGCCGCAACATCGCTTCCGACCGCGTGATCGCCGGTGATCGCCACCTGGAAGCCGGCGCGCCCGTTTGCCTTCTTCACGAGCGAGATCACGGGCTCGATCGCCTTGTCGGTGTTGACCAGGATCTGGACCAGGGTCGCGTGCCCGTCGCGCGAGACGAGCGTGCGCCCGTCCGTGAGGTAGCTGCGCAAATTGCGCACCTCCCCCGTCGCCTCGCTCTGACGCGTCAGCTTCGCGACAAAGGCGCGGAACCGAGGATCGTCGACGCGATAGCGGGAAGAGTGTACGACGATGACGTCGCTGAACTGCCGCTTGAGTTCGGCCGGAGTCGCTGGGAACGCCTTGGCGATCAGGTCGGCCGCCCTGGTCGATTCCGGCTTCCCCGAGACGTAGCCCTCGGAGGTCAGCCCGCGCAGAGAGGTCGCGGTCAGCGTGAGCGCGACAACCACCGCGAGCCCCCAGAGCGCGAGCGTTCGCCACGGATGTGCGGCGCAGATCCGCGCAAGCCTCTCGGTCAGCCCTTCCCGCGATCTCGGCATACCGCTCCGTAACCCCTTTGTCTCAAGTTGTATACACCGTACATCTACGGCGTAGATCGACACCGTATACCAGCGCGGGCTAGAATGTCAAATACCCATGGCAGACGAGGAATCGAAGGAGCGCGAACCGCTCACGAGACGCGCTGTGATCGAGGCGGCGCTCTCCGTCGGAGACAGCGAAGGCCTCGAGGCGATCAGCTTGCGCAGGGTGGCGCGCGATCTAGGCGTGACTCCGATGGCGCTCTATCGCTACGTCGACAGCAAGGAAGGCTTGCTCGAAGGGATCGTCGAGCGCGTGTTCGAGGAGTTCGAGCTGCCGCCGGAGAGCGAGAACGACTGGCGCGAGGAGATGCGCGCTCTGGCGCGATCGTTCCGGCGTCTACTCATTGCTCATCCCGCGGTCACGGCGCTCTTCTCGATGCACCCCGCCGAGACCGATTCCATCTCCCAGAATGGAGCGCGAATCGTCGAATTCGTCCTGAGCGTCCTCTGCCGCGCCGGCTTCCCGCCCGACGAGGCCGCCCTGATCGAAGGCGAGTGTGAGCGCTTTATCCTCGGGATGGTGGTGCTCGAGATGACCGGTGGCCCTCAGCCGTGCCCGTTCAATCCCAAAGCCACTCAGAATGAGGGGCACGTGAGTCTTGCGCTACTCCCGCCGGAGGAGTTTCCGCGCCTACTGGAGGCGCTTCCCTACTTCACCAAGTACCAGGATCCCGAAAGGGCGTTCGAGTTCGCGCTCGACCTGATCGTAGGCGGCCTCGAGCACCTACTCACGAGCGGCCACTCGCGGCTCGGCTCGGTCTAGCCCGCGCTTCTCTCCGAGCGCGCTCGACGTAGCCCTGAGCGCTGCAGCTACCGTGGATGGAGTCTGGTAGGGAGCATTTCGGCCAGGTTTGACTGCGGGCTTTTAGAGGGGGTATCGGAATCACCTGATGTCGGCGCACGTTCGTCCGCGTCTCGCCGTCTTCGCCTTGGTCGTGGTTGGCATGAGTGCGGTGCCTCTCGCGATCAAGGTCGCCTCTCCCCGGGCGGCCCCGATCAAGCACGCGCCCACCAAGGGAAAGCTCATAGTCCATCTCGCCGCCGCGAGATTGGCCCCGGCTCAGGCGAGCGAGATCGCATTCAATTACCGCTTCCGCCGTCCGAGCACGACCTTCTCCTACCTGCTGGAGCGCAAGCAGAGCTCGGGCTGGATCACGCTTCGCAGCATCAAGCTGAAGGGGCGCCTCCAGGGTGTCCACAACTCGACCGTGAAACGACTATTCGGCCGTAGGGCGATCACCGCCGGGCGTTACCGCCTGCACCTCTCTTCCGATCAAAACAGCGTCACGCTGAGGTTCACGGTCTTCGCCGCCGAGCCGGTGAAAGGCGCCACAGGGATCAGCACCGGCGGCAGCTCGACTTGCGCTCTCGTCGCGTACGGAGGCATCGATTGCTGGGGCTTCAACGGCGACGGCGAGCTCGGCAACGGCACGATGACCAACAGCTCGATTCCGGTCGCCGTCTCCGGGATCATCGGAGCAACCTCGGTCAATACGGGGTACAAGCACACCTGTGCCCTGATCGGCTCGGGTTCGGTCAGTTGCTGGGGCGCCAACGAGGTAGGCGAGCTCGGCAACGGCACGTTGACGAGCAGCTCGACCCCGGTCGCAGTGAGCGCGCTCAGCGGTGTTGTCGCCAACAGCTCGGGCGCGGCTCACACCTGCGCGGTGCTCACGGACGGCACGGTCTACTGCTGGGGCGACAACGAGGTCGGCGAGCTTGGCCTCGGTGTTCTGAACCAGCTCGCTCCCTACGGGCTCTCCAGCCCCGAGCAGGTGATCGGCATTTCAAACGCCGTAGGCGTCAGCGCCGGCTTCCTGCACACCTGCGTCCTCATCTCCGGCGGCTCGATCGAGTGCTGGGGCTACAACGCAGACGGTCAGGTCGGGAACAACACGGTCACCGCGGTGCGACCGCACGCAGAGCCGTTTCCAGTCCACGTCGTCGGGATCACCAACGCTCTCGCGATAAGCGCGGGCAACTTCCACACCTGCGCCCTGATCGCCGACGGCACGGTCAAGTGTTGGGGATATATCGTGCCCAGCGACTTAGTAGCCGACGAGCTCCTGAACAGCCCTGTCCCGCAACAGACCGCAGGCATCGAGCATGCGATCGCGATCAGTTCCGGCGCCGTCCACACCTGCGCTCTGATCGCCGGCGGCACCGTCAAGTGCTGGGGAGCGAATGAATACGGGCAGCTCGGCGACGGAAAGACGCAGGACAGCGCCAAGCCGGTCACGGTGGTCGGGATCAGGAACGCCGTTTCGATCAGCTCGGGCGGCTTCCATAGTTGCGCCGTCCTTACAGGCGGTGCAGTCAAGTGCTGGGGCGCGAACGACCAGGGTGAGCTCGGCACGGGCACTCTGACGGCCAGCTCGGTCCCGATCAGCGTCGTTCGGCCGCCGAGTGCCCTGCCGAGCTGAGAGCTGGTCTCTGCTGGTGAGCGGCCGTGCACGAGTCGAGCCCGGCGCACTGCTCGGCTCGTAACACCGCCAGGCGATGACGCCGAATTCTCCTCGCCCGCGTTTGAGCCCGCGCCTTTTCGCGCCGCCGGCCGCGTCTATCGCTAGGATCGTCGTCGATGACCGCCTCCATCGTCTGGCTACTCACTCCCGTTTGGGTCCTGCTCTTCATCGTCGTCGTGCTCGGGGTCTTCGCGATCCTCAGCCGGATCAAGGGCGGCCGCTACATGCGCCCGATCGTGGCCGGGATGATGAAGGTCCCTTTGCTCGGACGTGGGCTGAAGAGGCTCTCGGAATCGGCCATGGAACGCTCGAACCCGATGCTCGCCAGCGCGGTGAAGAAACTCGAGCGGTCAGGCGCGATGCGCGACCCGCAGCGGTTGCAGAAGGCTCTGTCGACACTCACGGCCGCCGAGCGGCGCGCCTGGATGGAGGCCGCCGAACAGCAGCAGCAACAACAGGGCTCGGGCTCGGAGGTATCCAACCGGCAGATCCGGCGCCAGCTCGAACGCCAGGGCTTCGGACAGAAAAGCGCCAAGGACAAGGCGAAAGGCAAGGCCAAGGGCAAGAAAAAGAAGCGCGGCGAGGCAGAAGACGAGCGTCGGAACCAGGGCCGGAAACGCGGTAAGCCAAGCCGTCGGCGCGGTCGCTAGAAAGCTCGCTCAGTCGGTCGCGCTGACCGGCGCCGTACGCTCGAGCAGCGCCATGGCCTGGGCCGCCAGACCCTCGCCACGCCCCGTGAAACCGAGCTTGTCGGTGGTCGTGGCCCGAACGGTCACGCACCCTGGCTCGGAGGCGAGCGCCGCGGCCAGCCGCTCTTGCATCTTCTCGCGCCGGGAAGCGATACGCGGCTCCTCGCCGATCAGGACACAATCCGCGTTGGCCAGTTTCCAGCCGGCTGCGCGCACTTCGGCGTAGGCGCGAGCGAGCAGGTCGAGCGAGTCGGCGTCCTGCCAGCGCTCTTCGCTCGAGGGAAAGAGAGAACCGATGTCTCCCAGCCCGGCCGCGCCGAGCAAGGCGTCGATCAGCGCGTGTGAGATCACGTCACCGTCCGAGTGCCCCGCAAGACCACGCGGGTATTCGATGCTGACACCGCCCAGCACGAGCGGCACGCCGTCCGCGAAGGCATGCGCGTCGATGCCGAGGCCGACTCTGAGCTCGCTCACTGTCTCTCCTCGAGCAGCCAGCTCTCGACCAGAGCGAGATCCTCGGCTGTCGTCACCTTCTGCAGGCGCCGGTCGCCCTCGACCCAGAGAACGCGGCCGCCCCGCCTCTCGACCAGCGCCGCGCAGTCGGTCGCGTCGTCGTGCTCTTCGGCGTAGGCGGCGCGAAGCACCTCGGCGCGAAAAGCCTGCGGGGTCTGGACGGCCACGAGCGAGTCGCGCTCGAGCGTCTCGACCACCCGCTCGTTCTCGACTCGCTTGACGGTGTCGGCCAGCGGCAGCGCCGGAACGACCGCGTCCCAGCCTTGCTCGAGCGGCTCGAGCACGCAGCTCACCACCTCCGCGCTCACGAGCGGCCGAGCCGCATCGTGAACGAGCACGTACTCGGCCTCTTCGGGAACCTCTGCCAGGGCCAGGCGAACACTTTCGCCGCGCTCCTGGCCTCCCTGCACGACCGCGCTGACCTTGCCACAGCCGAGCTCTTCGGATAGCAGTATGGCAGCGTCCTCCCAGCCCGGCGGAGCCGCCACTACCAGGCCCTCGACCGCCTCGCAGCCGTCGAGCCGCTCGAGGCTCTCGGCCAGAAGTGGTCGCCCGGCGAGGGCGGCGAAAGCCTTCGGGCGCTCGCCGCCGAGCCGCCCGCCCACTCCGGCGGCGCAGACGACGACCCAGGCCGACGCGCTCGTCACAGCCGATCCACGAGCCGGTACATCGCCGAAGTCGAACCGGCCGCCCGGGCTAGACCGAGGCTACGACCGGCTCCCGTTTGCTCGAGCCTGCCTTCGACGACTGCTTGCCGTTCTTGGTCAGCACGTTCTCCAGCCACGTAGCCGCCTCTTCCTCGTTCAGGTCGAGCGCGTACATGAGCTCGCTGGAGAGGATCTTCTTGGCCTTGACGAACATCTGCTTCTCGCCGGTCGAGAGTCCCTTCTCGAAATCACGTAGAGACAGGTTCTGGACGACCTCGGCCAACTCGAGGATGTCGCCCGTCTTCATCTTGTCGCGGTTGTGCTTGAAGCGGCGGTTCCAGTTCTTCGGCATCTCGGTCTTGCCGGCCGTGAGCGCAATGATCACGGAATCGATCTTGGCCCCTTCGATCACAGGCCGCAGCCCAACCCGCTCGGCATTCTCGCTGGGAACCTGAACGGTCATGTTGTTATGAAGGATCCTGATCGTCAGGTACTCGCGCTTCTGACCGAGAATGGTGCGCATCTCCTTCGCAACCACGGTGCCCGCACCGTGATGCGGATACACGACTTTTTCGCCGACTTCAAACAAGCAACACTCCCCTTCCGAGCCGTGTTCGCGAAAAGGCCGGCGGTGCGATTCCGCCGGCTGAATACCGCTTGATGATAGCAAAAAACGCTGGAAAACACACGTTTTCAAGCACCCTACCGGAAAACCCCTGCTCAGAGGTCGTTTCGAAATACAGGCCCGCTTCGTCAGGCCCGTTTCCTAGGGCGCGAGCCCACGGAGTGCTCCCTTCCCGGAGCGACTTCCGGGCATGAAGGCGGCTGCATTTTCTCTGCTGGAAGAGAAGACCGCTTCGCGAGCTGAGAGCCGGGCTCGCTCACCCGGCGGAGAGCGAGCTCCAAAGCGCGCTTCTACAGTGATTCGTCGAGCTCGCCGTGGCGAGTTTCGAGGCCCAGTGCCAGCGCTTTGCCGAGCTTGGCCGCTTCGATCAGCTCGAGCTTCCCCCGCTCCTTGACGCTCCCCTGACAGACGAGAGCGCGCTCGAGCCCGAGCTTGGCGCACTCGCCCGCCCGGCGCTCGGCCTGGGTGGCCGCGCGCAGGCGTCCGGTCAGGCCGATCTCGGCGAAGGCTGCCAGCCCCACCCGCACCGGTACGCCCCGCGCCGCCGAGGCGATGGCCAGCGCGATCGCCAGGTCGGCGCCGGGCTCCTCGATGCGCACGCCGCCGGCCACGTTGACGAAGACGTCCGCCTGCCCGAGCGGAACTCTTGCGTGGCGCGAGAGCACCGCCACGATCATCGCCAGGCGCTTGGGATCGACACCTGTGCCGACCCGGCGTGGCATGGCCAGCTCGCTCCTTGCGACCAGCGCCTGGATCTCGAGCAGGATCGGCCGCGAGCCTTCGAGCGCACAGGCGACGGCGGCGCCGACCTCGCCGGGCTCCGAGCGGCCGAAGAGCGCCGAGGCATCGGGGATTCCGATCAGGCCGGCGGAGGTCATCTCGAAGACGCCGAGCTCGTTGGTCGAGCCAAAGCGGTTCTTGGTCGTGCGCAGGATGCGGTGCTCGTGGAAGCGGTCGCCCTCGAACTGCAGGACGCAGTCGACCAGGTGCTCGAGCACGCGCGGCCCGGCCACGGTGCCGTCCTTGGTCACGTGCCCGACGAGGAAGAGCGCGATCCCGCTCTCCTTGGCCAGACGCATCAGGCGCGAGGCGGCCTCGCGCACCTGCGCGACCGACCCCGGCGTCGAGCCGAGCCCGGACGAGTAGAGAGTCTGCACGGAGTCGATCACGCAGACCTCCGGACGCTCGCGCTCCAGGGCCTCGCAAACCGCCTCCAGCTCGGTCTCGGCCAGAATCTCGATCTTGCCGGCCCCACCGAGGCGCTCGGCCCTGAGCCTGACCTGAGCCGCGGACTCCTCGCCCGAGACGAGCAGGCCACGGCGCTGCTCACTTATCGCGCGCAACGCCGCGAGGAGCAACGTCGATTTGCCGACCCCCGGCTCGCCGCCGACGAGCACGACCGAGGACGGCACCAGGCCGCCGCCGAGCACGCGATCGAGCTCGGGCACGCCGGTCGGAATGCGGTCGGTCTCGGCCGACTCGACCTCGACCAGGCGCAGCAGCGGCCGTTGCACTCGCGGCGCGTTCGCCGGGAGTGGCGCAACGGTTTCCTCGCTCAGCGTGCCGTAGCTCTCGCAGCTGGGGCAGCGCCCGAGCCAGCGCCCGGTCGAGTAACCGCACTCCGTGCAGGAGAACTGAACGGCTGTCTTTGCCACGTTGCGAGTTTACGGAGACGCGCAGACGGCGACCGTGCCAACTTCGTATCTTTTTCGCATTCCCCGGCGCGGGCGTACGCCGCGGTGCCTGGCACCGCGTAGGACGGCGAAACACGGTATCGAGAAAAGACGCCCCGAAATGTGTCAACTTCGCGCCCGGCCGCCGCCCCGCCGTTTATTCGGAGTTTTGCCCGTCGTACTCCGGGGAATCCGCCTCGGCCTCGGCTTTGGTCGCGCGGACGACGCCGTTCTTGTGGTGCGCGGGCGAGTAGATCGTGTAGAGCTTCAGCTCCCGCGTGCCGGAGGTGTTGACGACGTTGTGCTCGGCCCCGGCCGGAACGACCACGGCGGCGCCGTCTTTCACCTCGTACACGTTCCCGTCAATCGTCACCTGGCCCTCGCCCGACTCGAAGCGGAAGAACTGATCGTTCTCCTCATGAACCTCCATGCCGATCTCCTCGTTCGGCTTCAAGCTCATCAGGACGAGCTGGCTATGCGAAGCGGTGTAGAGAACCTTTCGGAAGTTCTCGTTTTGCAGGGTCAAATCCTCGATGTTGTCCTTGAATCCCTTCATTCCGTCCTCCGATCGTGTCTCGAACGTGGCGACTCCCGACTACAGCCTAGTGCCGTTCCGCCCGCAAGCAGTCGTCTTCGCGAACGAGCAGAATCTGCCTCGTGACTCGCTCGGCGATCCAGGAGGCACTCGCGCACTTCCGAGAGGAGCAGCAGCACCTCGTCGATCGCTGCGAACTGATCTGAAGCACACACGCTCACGAGGCCGAGTCGAGCCTCGTCACCGGACGCGCTCGGTTCTCGCTCCGGAGCCTCCCTGGCGAGTTTTCAAGCCTCGCTATTTAGGCCCGCGCAGCAGGTCTTCTACGCTCGGCTTGCGATAGGGCGGCCGGCTCGCCTTGGCGCCGAGCTCCGCTGCGCCGGACGGCGGCGGCGGCTTCGGCATTGCGCTCGGCCGAGCAGGTGATGGGGTCCCGGACGAGCTGACCTGACCGGAGTCGCTCACCGTATAGCGGACCGGAGCCGCCTGGCTGTCCCCGCTTGCCGGCGGGCTCTGCGGAGGCTCGGCCCCGGTCGTTCCGTCGCGAGGAAGAGAGCGTCGGGACGCGGCCTTTCGACTCTTGATCGCCAACCCTCTCAGCGCTCCGATCAGCACGATGGCGAAAAAGATGAGCGCGCCCGGGTCTACCCGGGCCAGAATCAGACTCTCACTCATTGGGTTCGCGCCGGGCCTACTTCTCTTCCGCGCTCGTCGCCGTGTCTTCTTCGCCGCCGTCGCTCGCGACGACGACTTTCTCGGGCTCTTTCTCGGGCTCGGGCTCGGGCTCCGGGCCCGGGATGATCTTGATCTCCACGTCCTCGGAGTTCTTCTTGCGATCGACGATCAGTGTGGCGCCGGGCATCAGTTCGGCACCGAGCACGAAGTCGGCGAGCGGGTCCTCGATCAGGCGCTGAATCGCGCGGCGCAGCGGACGGGCGCCCATGGACGGGTCGAAGCCCTTCTCGACCAGCAGGTCCTTGGCCTTCTCGGTCAGCTCGATCGTCACCTGGTGCACGGCCATCTGCTCACGCAGCCGCCTCAGCATCAGGTCGATGATCTGCTTGATCTCGGCCTTCTCGAGCTTGTGGAAGACGATCACCTCGTCGATGCGGTTCAGTAGCTCGGGCCGGAAGACCTTCTTCAGCTCGCTCGTGACGCGCGACTTCATGTCCTCGTAGGAAAGGCCGGCATCGTCGCTCGACGAGAAGCCGAGCGACTGGTTCTTGGAGATCTGAGCCGCGCCCAGGTTCGAGGTCATGATCACGATCGTGTTGCGGAAGTCGACCTTGCGCCCCTGCGAATCGGTCAGCTTTCCCTCTTCGAGGATCTGCAGGAGGATGTTGAAGACATCCGGGTGGGCCTTCTCGACCTCGTCCATGAGCAGCACCGAGTAGGGCTTGCGCCGCACCGACTCCGTCAGCTGGCCACCCTCGTCGTAGCCGACGTAGCCCGGGGGCGAGCCGACCAGTCGTGACACGGAGTGCTTCTCCATGTACTCCGACATGTCGACCTGGATCATCGCTTCCTCGTCGCCGAAGAGGAATTCGGCCAGGGTGCGCGCCAGCTCGGTCTTACCGACGCCCGAAGGGCCGAGGAAGATGAACGAGCCGGTCGGGCGCTTGGGGTCTTTGATGCCGGCACGGGCGCGCCGGATCGCCTTGGAGACGGCCTCGATCGCCGGATGCTGGCCGATCACACGCTTGTGCAGCTCGTCCTCCATGCGGATCAGCTTCTGCGATTCGGCCTCGGTGAGCTTGAAGACGGGGATGCCGGTCCACATCGAGACGATGTCGGCGATCTCCTCCTCGCCGATCTCGGGCTGCTCGGCGGCGTCCTCGTCCTCGCGCCAGGACTCCTCCAGCTCCTTGCGCTTCTGCGTCAGCTTGCGCTCCTTGTCGCGCAGCGCGGCGGCCTTCTCGAACTCCTGGGCCTCGATCGAGGACTCCTTCTCCTTGCGCACCGTCTCGATCTCTTCCTCCAGCTCGCGGTAGCGCGGAGGCGCGCTCATGGTGCGGATGCGCATGCGCGAGGCGGCCTCGTCGATCAGGTCGATGGCCTTGTCGGGCAGGTGTCGATCCTGGATGTAACGGTCGGCCAGCTGCGCGGCGGCGTCGAGCGCGTCGTCGGAGATCTTGCAGCGGTGGTGCGCCTCGTAGCGATCACGCAGGCCGCGCAGGATCTGGATCGTGTCGTCGACGGAGGGCTCGTCGACGCGAATCTGCTGGAAGCGCCGTTCGAGCGCCGCGTCGCGCTCCAGATACTTGCGGTATTCGTCTAGCGTGGTCGCGCCGATCGTCTGCAGCTCGCCGCGTGCCAGCGCCGGCTTGAGGATCGAAGCCGCGTCGATCGCGCCCTCGGCCGCGCCCGCGCCGACGAGGTTGTGCAGCTCGTCGATGAACAGGATGATGTCGCCGCGCTGGCCGATCTCCTTCATGACCTTCTTCAGGCGCTCCTCGAACTCGCCGCGATACTTGGAGCCGGCCACCAAAGCCGCCAGGTCGAGCGTGTAGATCTGCTTGCCCTTGAGCAGCTCCGGGATGTTGCCGCTGGAGATGCGCTGGGCGAGGCCCTCGACGACCGCCGTCTTGCCCACGCCGGGCTCGCCGATCAGGACCGGATTGTTCTTGGTGCGGCGCGAAAGAATCTGCATAACGCGCTCGATCTCGGTCTGGCGCCCCACCACGGGGTCGAGCTTGCCGTCGGAGGCCAGCCTGGTCAGGTTGCGCCCGAACTGGTCGAGCAGCTTGGAGCTCTTCGACCTCTCACCGCCGGCCGCGCCCGCGGCCGCGCCCTGCTGGCGGCGTCCTGGGCCCGAGAGCATGCGGATGATCTCGTTGCGGATCTTCTCGGCGTCGGCGTCGAAGTCGAGCAGGATGCGCGCCGCCACGCCCTCGTTCTCGCGCACCAGCCCGAGCAGGATGTGCTCGGTGCCGATGTAGTTGTGACCGAGCGAGAGCGCCTCGCGCAGAGCGAGCTCGAGCACCTTCTTGGCGCGCGGCGTGAAGGGGATCTGACCGGTCGTGACCTCGTCGCCCTGACCGACGATGCGCGCCACCTGCGCCCTGACCTCCTCGACCGTTATATCGAGCGATTCGAGCACGCGCGCGGCAAGGCCCTCCTCCTCGCGCAGGAGCCCGAGCAGGATGTGCTCGGTGCCGATGTAGTTGTGCTTGAGGGCACGAGCTTCGTCCTGGGCAAGTACGACTACCTGCCTGGCTCGCTCGGTGAATCGCTCGAACAACCCTCTCGACCCCCTTTCTACGTCGACTGGCCCGGGGTCTTTGCCGCGTGGCTCAGGTCAACTCTCATCTTAGCTGAGGGTCGCCTGCCCAAAATCGGGGCCCGCTAAGCCCTGCCCAGACCCTGGAGCGTCCGCGCCATAGGACCGATGATCCGGCGTCGTTTCTTGTCTGAACGTTATCGGCGGGCGAGCCCCTACCGATAACCACAGGTGATGTGGAGCGTTTACCCGCGCCACCCAATCCCAGCCCCGCTGCGCCTCCCGACCCGACTCTGGCCGCCCAGGCTCCCCTAGAATCGAGAGATGCTCGTGCGCGCAGGAATCACTAAGTACCAAGCAGCGCGGATCGCGGGTATCGTCGTGGCCGCGCTTGCCATGGTCGTGCTCGTAGGCTGGGCATTCGACCTGGATGTGCTCAAGCGCGTCTGGCCGGGCGTCCCGACGACCAAAGCGAACGCTGCCGTCATGTTCCTGGTCGCCGGAGTGGGGCTGGCCGTATTCTCCCGGGCCGAGCCGGGGCGCCGGGAGCGCCTGTTTGCCGGCGTCGCTGGATGGTTCTGCGCCGTGTTCGCGGCTCTCGTTCTGGTCGAGTACCTCTGGCGTGGTCTCGACCTGGACGAAGTGCTGTTCCGCGATACGACCGGCAGCGCCGAGCCCGGTCGCCCGTCACCCCATGCAGCAGTGGGCCTTCTGCTAATCGGCGTGAACCTGATCCTGCTCGCCCGCTCGAGAAAAGAGCGCGCGCCCGTAACGGCCTGGATCAACAACCTGCTAGCAATCGTGGTGACGGCGGGCATCGTCGGCTACGCCTACGACGTCAACTACCTGCGCGGTTTCTCTTCGGTCAACGGAATCGGCGTGAATGCCCTGGCCGGGCTCACGCTGATGGCGGTCGGGATGGCGGCGCTCAAGCCCGCCGGGACCTGGCTGGCGATCTTCATCTCGCCCGGCGCCGGGGGCAAGATGGCACGGAGATTCGCTCCGCTCGTCATACTCTCGCCGGTCGTGATCGGAATTCAGACCGCGGTCTACGACCACCCGGTCGGCCACGCGATAGCCGCGGTCACCGTAACCACCTTACTCGTGGTCACGCTGCTCACCGGCGCCTCCGCGATCGACCGCGCCGAGGCTCAGCACGAGGTCCTCAGCGGCCTGCTGCCGACCTGCGCCCACTGCAAGCGGATTCGCGACGACAAGGGCTACTGGAGCCAGGTCGAGTCCTACGTCGCCGAGCACTCCGAAGCCGAGTTCAGCCACAGCCTCTGCCCCAGCTGCCTGCTTGAGTTCTATCCCGAGCACGCCGAAGAGATCATCAGACGGCTCGAGCAGGGCACCCTGGTGACGGGCGTGAAAAAAGCCACTTGACGGCGCCCAGGAAACCGGCCGGGCGCGCTCGGTAACGGGTGCTGCCCTCAGGCCGTCTGCTTGAAATCGACGGCGGCCCGGAAGGTGCGAAGAACGATCTTCATGTCCAGCCAGAGCGACCAGTTCTCGATGTAGTAGTTGTCCCACTCGACCCGGTCTGAGAGAGATCCCGCGGCAAAGCGGTCGTCTCCACGGCCGAGTCCGTGTATCTGGGCCCAGCCGGTGATTCCGGACTTGACACGGTGACGATCCTGGTAGCGGTAGATGTTCTGCTCGAAGATCTCGACGAGCTCCGGCCTCTCCGGCCGCGGCCCGATCAGGCTCATCTCGCCTTTGAGCACATTGATTAGCTGAGGGATCTCGTCGATCGACAGGCTGCGGAGGATGGAGCCGAATCGGGTCAAGCGCTCGGAATCGGAGCTCTCTCCGTTCGCGCGCGGATCCTCTTCGTGTCGCATAGACCGGAACTTGAGCACCTCGAACGTCCGTCCGTCACGACCTACGCGAAGCTGGCGGAAGAACATCGGCTTGCCGAGCGAGAGATAGACACCGACCGCCGCGACGAGCAACAAAGGCAACATAACGATCAGCATCAGGAGCGCCGCAACGCGGTCAAACGCATACTTGACCGCGAACTGCCACCCCTTCGGATTTCTCGGGTGCGCCGTCAGAAGCGGGAGCCCGCCCAGGTGGTCGATCGTCAACCGGTCGGTCATCTTCTCGAACAACCGCGGCACCAGCGAGACGCCCACACCGAGATCCTCGCAGCGCTTGAGCATGCGTAGCAGCACGTCGTTCGGCGCGGTCGAGAAGGTCATGATCACCTGGCCGACGCCGTACTCACGCACGACCTGCTCGAAATCCCAACTCGCGCCGAGCACGGGCAAGTGCGAGATAGCGCTGTCGTCCCGGCGCGGCTCCTTGTCGAGGAAGCCGATCGGCCGCAGGCCGAGCTCGGGGTGCTCGAGCAGGCGCTTGGCGGCCATGTGCCCGACCTTGCCGGCGCCGATGATCAGCGTGGCAACGGAATCTCCCGAACGGCGGGCGCGGGTTTGGGCAAGATCGAGGCCGGCGCGCCCGGCAGCCAGATAGACGGCGGCGAATACCGCGAGCCGTAGCGTCTCGGCGGCCGTGTACTGCGGAGCCGCGTAAAGCATCACGCGCAGCGTCACGACCACCATCGTGGCCAGCCCGACGGCGACTACGAGCGAGCGCATATCGTCGAGGAAATCCACGATCAGGCGCCGCGAGTAAGCGCCGCGCGAGACGAACACCGCGATCGCTGTAGACGCGAAGACCAACGGCCAGAGGAAGCCGCCGCTGTGCACGTGCGCGGCGGGAGAAGCCATGTTGGAGGCAACAACGGCCGCTCCGAGCAGGAAGACGTCGAGGCCGAGGCGGGTCAGGCGCCAGAAGCGATCGCTACGTCCGACAACACCGACCTGTGCGCGAGCCCGTAGCCTGAGATCATCTACGGTGCCGAGCGCCGACGGTCGAAAGATGGTCTCAGTCATGGCGTCGAGTCTCTACCTGTGATTGTGGGGGATATGGCCGGACGGGACGTTGGTAGGTACGGATTTCTCGATTATTAGCAGGCACGGCCAACGCTAAACGCAAGCACGCAGTCGCGCTAGGGGGCATATATGTATTCAGCCTTTCTTTGCGAAGAAAAGCAAGCCCAGGAGCGCGATTGATCGAGCTCGAGAGCGGGGGGACGTCTGCAACAGACTAGACGGTTTGCGCCAGCTTTGGGGGGTTTTTTTATCTCTCGCACGTGTCCAGGGGTAGCTCGTCTTCGCGGGACATCGGCAGGCGGTGCCATTTGCGATAGCCCGAATAGCTCCTGATTCCTGGTGCACGCTCGTTCTGTGAACTTCTAGTGGCTCAAGCGGTCGTATCGTCCGGCATCAGATCACCGAAGGCCTCGTAGACGAGATCCTCGAACTCGGGTGGGATGAGCCCGTCGAGCTCGGCGTGATCGCGCAGGTAGTAGAGAATCTGGCGCCGCTCTTCCTGGCGGATCGGATCCTGGCCCTGCGCTTCTTCCACCAACTCGCTCAGCAGCCAGATATTCCAGCCGCGCACCGTGCTCGGGAAATTGACCAGGCGTCCGCCCGTTTCTGCGTCACGATCGGGCTCGCTCGGTTTCTCTTCTTCGTCCACGTCGTCCGTCATGGGCTTGGGGCTCACTTCATCGTCGGCCACCGTCTCATCACCCCGGCCGGTCTCGACCAATTGGACCACGTGCTCCGGCTGGTCGCCAGGCTCCGGCGCTTCTTCGTCCGCCGGCTCGGGCTCGCGCTGCTCGGGCTCATGCTCGCGCTTCTCTTCAGCAGCAGAATCCGACACGGGCTCAGGCGCCGGCTTGTCTGCCGGCTCGGGCTCGACCACCGGCTTCCGCGCCCGCTCCGAAGCCGGGGCCTGCTCCTTCCAGCTCCAGGCAACGGGGCCCGACTGCGCCTCGATAGCCCCCGCAGAGGCTTCGGCGGCCGGCTTGGGACCTGGCTCCGCAGTACTTTCCCGCTCGCTCGCTCCGGCGTCGTCGTGGCTCGCGTCCGCCTCCGAAGACGAGCGTCGCCAATCCCAGCTCGGTACCGAGCCGAACCGGGTCGCAGCTACGGGAGACGGAGTGCGCGGTGGCGAAGCGCCCTCCGCCGAGGTCTTCTCGAGCTCCGGCTCGGGCTCGGGCTCGGGCTCCATGATCGTGATCCCGATGATCTGACCAGCCGAGTTACCTGCTCGGTCATAAGCCGTCGCGCGCAACTGACAGTGTCCCGGCCGGCAATCGTCGATCTGCCAGAAGCCGCGCACCTCACCGGCGTCGGGCTCGAGCTCGGCGAGCGGACGCCATCCCCCCTCCTCGGTGAAGCTGAGAACAACCCGCGCCGGCCCGCTCGACTCGTCCCTGACCGCGACTCTGATCTCGGCCCTTTCGCTGAGCTCGCTGCCGTCTCGCGGCTCGATTATCTCCACCGAAGGCGGCGTGTTGTCGACGATATAGGGGCCGAAACGCTCGGAATAGGTGGACAGTCCCGCAGCTGTCAGCGACTCGATCCGCAGCTCGTAACTCCCGTCCACGACTTGGCGCGTGTCGACGGATAGATGGAAGGGCGGACGCGTCGTGCCGAGCGCGCGCCAGTCGTCCGAACCGGTAGCGGCGAGCTCGAAGATCATCTGCGCCGAGTGTCCGTCAGGCGCCCGCGCGATCAGATTGACGCGCCCGCGCAGGTACTTGCCGGGGTCGACGAGCTCGGCGGCGACCGGCGCAGTTGCGATCTCGATCTCCCAGGGCTGACTTCGACTCAGATTCCCACTTCCGTCCCGGGCCACAAGCCTGAGTTGATAGGTACCGTCCGCGAGCTCATCGGCGTTCATACGAAGCTCGTACGGCGCCCGCCGCGCATCCGAGATGCGACGCCAGCTCTCTCCATCGGTCGATATCTCGAGCTCGACGACAGAGACGCCCGAGACCGCATCCTCGGCATCGGCGACCAGCGTTAGCCGACCGACGAGCGGCCGGTCGCCGAGCTCCCCGCGCAGGCTGAGCTCCGGACCGAGATTGTCGACGCGGACGCGAACAGCGTCACTTGTCGTCTCCGACCGGTTGGCGGCGATCGTCACAAGCCTCAGCAGACACTCACCGTCAGGAAGGTCGCTCGTGTCCCAGCAGGCGATGAAGACCTCGTCGGCGCGCCAGCTCGAGGGCCGCGCGGGAACCGTTTCTACGCTCTCGAAGCCCTCCTGGGCAAAAGAGCGCTTTGCCTGCTCACTCGGCTCGTTCGACCTGACGAGCGCGATCCGGTTCGGGCTCTCGTCGGTTTGTGCGGCGACGATCTCGTAGTCGTCGCCCGGCGTGGAGGCAACTGACCACCTCTCGCCGTCGCGCGACCACTCCAGCCGGGCATCGATGGGCACGCCCATTTCGGCCAGGCGCGTCTCCACCACATCGACTCCACTCACGATCGATCCCGCGACAGGCGTGACTATCAGTCCGCCGTGGAGCTCGCGCTCGTGCCTGGACAGCGCGCCGGTCGCTTCCGGCTCGGCTCCCTCGGGCACCGGTTCCTGATCGGGCCGAGACGGCAACTCGGTCTCGGACGCTGTCCGGCCAGCCTGCTCGCCCGCCTGAGAGGATGCAGAGGCACCCGGGCTTTCGTCGGGCACCGCCTTGTTATCGAGTTTCCGCCTGAAGAGGCTCATGGCGAGTCGTTCCGGAAAGTTCGACAACCCCTGTGGGCATGCCTCCCTGGAGATTCATTATCGGGCCTGGGGAGAAGGATCGCTTCCGCGATCAGCGGAGCTCTTGCCCGGAGCGCCGCGATGGTTCAAGCTCGAGCTCTGGACATCGAGCAGCAGCCCGGCGATGATCCGGTTAGCATCGCCGGGGATCGGCGAAGGCTCAGGGGAGGCACGATGAACTCGCTCGTTGTGATGCCGTTCACGCCCAACACGCGCAGCGGCCGCGGTAATCGCACCATCGGCATCATTCGCGCTCTCGCGCTGCTCGGCAAGGTCGAGGTCGCCTACGTCGCGCTCGAGGGCGCCCAGCCCGATCCCGTCCTCGCCGCGGACCCGGCTATCGCGCTGCGACCGATCTCTCCCTCACGCGGGCTGAGGCGCTCGTTCCTGTCCCGCCGAGCACGCGCTCAAGGGGTGCCGAAAGCTTTCGCGAGCAACCTCTCCCGCGAGCTCTTCGCGGCACTGACGGATACCAACAACAACCGCTTCGATCGCGTCGTGGCCGACAGCCCCAGCGCCGCAGCGGCCCTACTCTTACTCGGCAAGAAGCGGCCGATCTACTACAACGCCCACAACGTCGAATCGGCGCTGCTCGCCGATCTCGAGGGCTGGAGCGACGAAGATCTCGACGAGCTCACCAGCTTCGAGCGCCGCCTGCTCGAGACGGCGCACGAATCCTGGCTGCCCAGCAAGCGCGATCTGAGTCGAGCGGCGGAGCTGGCGCCCGAGGCTCGACTTCGTCGCGTGCCCAACATCGTCGATGTCGCATCGATCGCACCGGTGCGCGCGCCGGAAAGCCAGGCCGCCCTCTTCGTCGCCGACTACAGCTACGCGCACAACAAGCGCTCGGGTCGCTTTCTCGCCACCGAGGTGATGCCGAGAGTCTGGAAGCAGCTTCCGCAGGCGCGCCTGGTGCTGGTCGGGCGCCGGCTTGTGGTGACCCGCGAGCTCGATCCGCGCATCGAGCTGCATGGCTTCGTCGAGAACCTGCCCGGCGTCTACGCGGCGGCCGGTTGCGCGCTTGTGCCGCTGCTCGAGAGCAGAGGCTCGCCGCTCAAGCTGATCGAGGCCATGGCCTACGGATTGCCGGTCGTGGCGACGCCGTTCGCCGCCGGCGGCGTGGATGGTCTGCAGAGCGACGTTCACTACCTCGAGGGCGACGGAGCGGACGGATTCGCCGCGGCCGTCGTCCGCGCGCTCAGCGGCAGAGCCTCCGGTATCGGCGCCGCGGCACGAGAACTGGCCGAGAACGAGTTCTCGATCGAGGCGCTGGCTAAGCAGCTAGCCGAGTGAGAGCGGCGGAGTGCCGTTAGGCCTCCGCCGCCCCACCCTGGAGCTAAGAGTTATCCCAGGCTGGTTTGAGCGCTGGGCTAGATCTTGAATTTCTTCGTTACAGGAGTCGGGTCGACCTTGCCGCTGGAATCCTTGGCCCGCACCTGGAAGACGTGCTTGCCGGGCTTCAGGTTCGTGTAGCTCTTGCCCGAGCGGCAGGACTTGTACTTCCCCTTGTCCAGCTTGCACTGGAAGCTGAGCTTCCCCTTGCCGAGGGAGCCCGAGAAGGTAAAGGTCGCCATCAGCTGCGCGGGAAGGATCGTCGCCTTGACGAGCTTCGTCTGCGGGCGTTTGTAGACCTTGACGGCGGGAGTGGTCTTTTTCACCACCGTGATCGAGACGGAATCCGTACTGCTCAGCTTGCCGTCGCTCACCGTCAGCTTGAAGGTCAGCGAGGCGGAGCTCGCCGGAGCCGTGAAGGTCGGCTTCTGAGCCGTGGTGCTCGAGAGCGTGACCGGAGTACCGCTCGTCTGCGCCCACAGATAGCTCAGCGTGTCGCCCTTGTCCGGGTCGTTGCTCGCCGATGCGTCCAGCTGGACCGGGCTACTCGCGTTCACGCTCTGATCGGGCCCTGCGTTGGCAACCGGAGCGCGATCCGGCACGTTGATCGTGACCGAGTCGGTGTTGCTCAGCTTGCCGTCGCTCACCGTCAGCTTGAAGGTCAGCGTGCTGGCACTTCCCGGCGCCGTGAAGGTGGGCTGGGCAGCCGTGGAGCTGGAAAGGCTGACCGTGGGCCCGCCTGTCTGTGTCCACTTGTAGCTGAGAGCGTCGTGGTCCGGATCGGAACTCGAGGAGCCGTCCAGGGTCACACTGGCGCCGGTGTTCACGCTCTGATCAGGCCCGGCGTCTGCGACCGGAGGACGATTCACGTAGATCGTGACGGAGTCCGAACTGCTCAGCGCACCATTGTCGGTCACCGTCAGCTTGAAGGTCAGCGAGGCGGAGCCCGCCGGAGCCGTGAAGGTGGGGTTGGCGGCGGTGTCGCTGGAGAGGGTGACCGTGGTGGACCCGCCTGTCTGCGTCCACTTGTAGCTGAGCGGGAGACGAGAGGGGTCAGCAGAGCTAGAAGTACCGTCCAGCATCACGGTGTCGCCGGCGTTCACGTTCTGATCGGGCCCCGCGTCGGCGGTCGGGAAGCGATTGACTGTGATCGTGACCGAGTCGTTGTCGCTCAGAGTGCCGTCGCTCACCGTCAGCTTGAAGGTCAGCGTGCCGGCTGTCGCCGGAGCCGTGAAGGTGGGATTGGTGGTGTCGGCACCTACGAGGCTGACGGAAGGGCCTCCGCCTGTTTGCAACCACGCGTAGGTGAGGCTGTCACCTAAGTCCGGGTCATAGCTCGACGAGCCGTCCAGCATCACGGTGGTGCTGGTGGTCGCGTTCTGATCGGGCCCGGCGTTTGCAACCGGGGCGCGATCCGGCACCGTGATCGTGACGTAATCGGTGTTGCTCAGGGTGCCGTCGCTCACCGTTAGCTTGAAGGTCAGCGTGCTGGCGCTTCCTGGCGTTGTGAAGGTTGGTTTCTTCGCGCTGGTGCTCGAGAGCGTGACCGTAGTCCCGCCGGTCTGCGCCCACAGATAGCTGAGCGTGTCGCCAACATCCGGGTCGCTGCTGGCGGAGCCGTCCAGCGTCACGCTCGTGCTGGTGTTCACGATCTGATCAGGCCCGGCGTTTGCAACCGGAGCTCGATCCGGCACGTTGATCGTGACGGAGTCGTTGTCGCTCAGGGTGCCGTCGCTCACGGTCAGCTTGAAGGTCAGCGTTGTAGCCTGCGTCGGCGCCGTGAAGGTGGGCTTGGCGACGGTGTCACTGGAGAGCGAGACCGTGGTTCCGCCCGTCTGCTCCCACAGGTACGTGAGAGTGTCGCCAAGGTCCGGGTCGCTGCTGGCCGAACCGTCCAGCTGCACCGGGTCGCTCGTGTTCACGCTCTGATCGGGCCCGGCGTGTGCGACAGGGGCGCGATCCGGCACGTTGATCGTGACGGAGTCGTTGTCGCTCAGGGTGCCGTCGCTCACCGTCAGCTTGAAGGTCAGCGTAGTCGCCTTAGTCGGTGCCGTGAAGGTGGGCTTCTTCGCGCTGGTGCTCGATAGCGTGACCGCGGTTCCGCCTGTCTGCTCCCAGAGGTAGCTGAGCGTGTCACCGACGTCCGGGTCGCTGCTCGCGGAGCCGTCCAGCGTCACGCTCGTGCTGGTGTTCACGGTCTGATCGGGCCCGGCGTTTGCCACAGGGGCGCGATCCGGCACGTTGATCGTGACCGAGTCGGTGTCGTTCAGGGTGCCGTCGCTGACCGTCAGCTGGAAGGTCAGCGTGCTGGCGCTTCCCGGCGCCGTGAAGGTGGGCTGGGCAGCCGTGTCACTGGAGAGCGTGACCGCGGTTCCGCCTGTCTGCTGCCAGAGGTAGCTGAGCGTGTCACCGAGGTCCGGGTCGCTGCTCGACGAGCCGTCCAGCGTCACGCTCGTGCTGGTGTTCACGGTCTGATCGGGCCCGGCGTTTGCAACCGGGGCGCGATCCGGCACGTTGATCGTGACCGAGTCGTTGTCGCTCAGGGTGCCGTCCGAGACGGTCAGCTTGAAGACCAGCGTGCTGGCGCTTCCCGGCGCCGTGAAGGTGGGCTGGGCAGCCGTGTCACTGGAGAGCGTGACCGGGGTTCCGCTCTGCTGCTGCCAGAGGTAGCTGAGCGTGTCACCGAGGTCCGGGTCGCTGCTGGCCGAACCGTCCAGCTGCACCGGGTCACTCGTGTTGACGGTCTGATCGGGCCCGGCGTGTGCGACCGGAGAGCGATCCGGCACGTTGATCGTGACCGAATCGGCGTCGCTCAGCACGCCGTCGCTGACCGTCACGGTGAAGCTCAGCGTGCTGGCGCTGGCGGGAGCCGTGAAGGTCGGCTGTATCGCGCTGGTGCTCGAGAGCGTGACCGGGGTGCCGCCTGTCTGCGTCCACAGGTAGCTGAGCGTGTCGTCAGGACTCGCGTCGGTGCTCGCCGAGGCGTCCAGCGTGACGCCTGGGGTACTGGTATTCACGCTCTGGTCGGATCCGGCGTTCGCGACCGGATGGTGATCGGTCCAGACCTCGATCTCGGCCAGCCCGATATTCAACGTGCTCGAGCTCACCGAGTTGATGGTCAGGCGCAACATGGTCGTCGATCTGGCGGGGAAATTGACCGTTACCGGCGAGCCGTCGTTGTTGAGAGAGGGAACGGCGACATTGCCCCCGCTGGAGAAGCTGAGGGTCGCGCCTGTGATCTGGTCTTGAGGGTTCGGCCGGTCGTAGAGCACCACGTGGTCGATCGCCTGCGCCGAGCCCCAGTTCAGTTGCAGCCAACTGCCGGCGCCCTTGCCGAGGGTCGCCCATTCGTGCGTGGGGTCGCCAAGCGGCTCCCCGTCGGTATAGCCGTCAACGGCCTTGTCCGCGCCCTCGTCATCGGCCGTATCCTGCGAAGAGGCCGTCACCGTCGCCTGGTCGGCGATGTTCTCCGTCTCCTCGACTACCGTGATTGTCACGCTGTCCGTGCTCGACGCCACGCCGTCGCCCACCGTCAACGCAAAGGTCAGTGCGGCGTCGCTCGTCGGAGCGGTGAAGCTGGGATTGGCGACGGTCTGACTGGAGAGGCTGACGCTGGGCCCGCCGGTCTGCGTCCAGTGGTAGCTGAGCGTCTTGCCGTAGACGTCGAAGCTTGTCGATCCCAGTAGCTGCACCGACGCGCCGGTGGTCACCATCCGGTTCGGTCCGGCATTCGCGTAAGGAACCGTGTACTGGTTCTTCAGCCACGCCGCGTAGGTTGCATCGCAGTTGGTGCTGCTATAGCAATCAACGTGTGAATCGTCGGCTCCGTATTGATAGAAGGCATTCTGCTTGGCCGTCAGATCCGCGCCGTAAACGTTCTGCGGATAGTTCTGACTGTCGTAATCGAGATACGCGATGATGGTGTGGGTCGTCGCGTAAGTCTGTTGAGCCGTATAGGTGAAAAGGCCGGTGGCCTGGTGATCGCTGTGGTCGTCATTCGAGCCGATCACGCCTGTGTTGACGTAATCCTGGGTGCGAATGATGTCGGGCTGGAATTGGTTCATCAGGGCGGTCAAGGTGCTGGTCAGCCCTGCCTTCGAATACCCTGACGGTGACGATCCGTCCACGGGATGGATTCGCGTGGAGCTGTTTCCCGTCCAGAGTTTCTTGAGGCTCTCGTAGTTGTCACTCGCGAATCCGTTACCGTTGTCCGAGCCGTCCGGGAGCCGCAAGAAGATCAGGGATACGTTCGTGTCTCCAGCGAGGGTTTCCATGCTGATCGAATGGAGGACGTGGTCGGAGTCGGTCACCGAGAGGGTGCTCGGCGTCCAGGAGTCGGGGACGCCGGCCATCGCTGCGTACGCCGCCTCGACGCCGTCTTCGCGGCCTTGCCAATACGACGCCACATCCCCGGCATCGCCGGCCGTCGTGTAAACCGTGTCGACGCAGCGGTTGTTCTGGATGTCGTGGAGAAGGTCGGGGCTCAAGAACAGGAGATCGTCGTCTTCGTGCGCCACGACGTTGAGAGTCGTGCCGTTAGGGCAAGGAGGTGGCGCCGCTTGTACGAAGCTGCTCCGGGCACCAAACACGACGGCGATGCCTACGAGCGCGACTGCCGCCACCCGCCATCTGCGGCTTGAGGGCGCACTGAGCCGGCGAGCAGCTCGAGTCAAACGCACCAGCGTCTTCGGGCCGAGCTCACGGGAGGACGAACTCGAGGCGGATGACCGAGCTTTTTTATGCATCACAAACAACCCTCTCTGTTATGGAGTGGTGATAAGCCGGGAGACGTCGCCAACTCCACCGCGGTCGGCGAGAGAAACGCGAATATCAGCGCTGTCGCTGGGAGTGGCCTCATTGGCGATAAATCGACTGTCGCCGCAGACGGCGACGCATGTGGCGGGGGCAAAAACCCGAATCGGGGACTCACGTAACCCGTTCGGGCACTCGCACAGTAGTAGCCTCGGCGCGAACGGTCAAGAGACAAGGCGCCCCGATAGATCGGTCGCCCTCACCGTCCCGAAGAACTAATGCCGCCCTGGCGAGACGGCTCCACCGCCTAGGCGCCGCGCAGAGTCGGGAAGAGAACTACGTCGCGGATGGTCTCGCGGCCGGTCAGCACCATCGCCAGGCGGTCGATACCGAGCCCGAGCCCGCCGGTCGGCGGCATGCCGTAGGAAAGTGCCTCTACGTAGTCGGGATCGCCCTCCTCGGCCAGGACGTCGCCGGCCTCACGCTCCGACTGCTGCATCGTGAAGCGCTCGGCCTGCTCGGCGGCGTCGTTGATCTCGCTGAAGGCATTGCCCAGCTCCATGCCGCCGATGAAGTACTCGAAGCGCTCTACCAGCGTGGGATCGTCGTCGGTCGCGCGCGCGAACGGCGAGAGCTCGATCGGATAGTCGTGCAGGATCGTGGGCTGGATCAGCGCAGGCTCCACGAAGGCCGAGAGCGCGTGGTCGATCAGCTGCGCCCAGGTGTGGTCGTGGCTGACGTCGACATCGCGCGCCTCGAGCCGTTTTCGAAGCTCCGCCTCGTCGCGCGCCCAGAGACCCTCCGCCTCCAGCGCGTCGGGTAGCCGCAACCTACGCCAGGGCGTTGCGAGATCGATCTCGGCGCCGCGGAACGCCACTTTGCTGGTGCCGACAACCTCCAGCGCCACGGTCTCGACAAGCTTCTCGATCCTGGCCATCGCGTCGCGGTAGTCGGCGTAAGCCTCGTACCACTCGAGCATCGTGAACTCTGGTTGGTGCTTGTAGGAGACGCCTTCGTTGCGGAAGTCCTTGCCGATCTCGTAGACGCGCTCCAGGCCGCCCACGATCAGGCGCTTGAGGTAGAGCTCGGTGGCGATACGCAGGTAGAAATCCTGGTCGAGCTCGTTGTGGTGCGTCACGAAGGGACGAGCGAAGGCGCCGCCGTAGCGTGACTGCAAGACCGGCGTCTCGACCTCCACGAACCCCTGCTCGTCGAGCGCTCGACGGATGGCGGCCACCATGCGCGAGCGCGTAATCGCGTCCCGGCGCGACTCCTCGTTCACGAGCAGATCGAGGTAGCGCTTGCGGAAGCGCGTCTCCACGTCGGTCAGACCGTGGTAGACGTCGGGCAGCGGCAGGCGGATCTTGGCCAAAAGCTCGATCTCCTCGACGCGTAGAGACGGCTCGCCGCGCTTCGTCTTCATCGCTTTGCCGCTTACACCGACGATGTCACCGAGATCGAGATCGAGCTCACCGAGCACGGGCTCCTCGCAGAAGAGCTGAATCCGCCCGGAACGGTCGACGAGATCGAGGAAAGTGAGCTTCCCGAGCTCGCGCCGCCCGAGCACACGCCCGGCGAGTCGCCGTGAGCTGTCCGCGCTTACGCCCGGCTCCAGCTCGCCGGCTTCGATGCGGACTGCCGCGACCTCGACTCGATCAGCGAAACGCTTCGGTAGCACGCGGCTAAGCCTATCGTCCCTCTCGCCGTGGCCGTAGCACCGATCGCTGTTGCGTAGACTCCGCGCATGGCCCGAGCGACGAGGCTCGCGGAGTTGGTCTCGGCACGACTCCCCACTCAGCGAATCGCATTCTCGAAGCCGTCTCGCGTTTCTCCGGCGATTGAGCGGCTATCCGGAGGCCCGGCATGAGGCGTCCGTACCTTCTCGTGCCGCCTCCCCTGTCGCCGCGCGCGTATCTCGGCCGCCGGACGAAGAGGCTTCCCTTCCCGCTCGCTGACGCCCGCTGCACGCTCTACTCCCGGGCGCGCCATGCGCTCTGGCACGGCGTCCAGGCGCTCGGTCTCGGCGACGGAGATGATGTCCTGGTGCCGGAATATCACTGCGGCACCGAGATCGAGGCGCTGCAGCAAGCTCGTCTTGGCTTGCGCTGGTACGAGCTGGACGAGCGGCTCGAGCCGATCGAGTCGTCGCTCGAAGCCCTGGTCGGCTCGCAAACGAGGGCGCTCTTGATAATCCACTATCTCGGCTTTCCTCAGAACGCCGAACGCTGGCGACGTTGGTGTGACGATCACGGCCTGCTGCTGATCGAAGATGCGGCGCCGGCGTGGCTCACGTCGATCGGAGAAGAACCCGTCGGTTCCTTTGGTGATCTGTCGATCTTCTCGTTTCGCAAGACATACGGCGTTCCGGACGGCGGCGCGCTCGTGGCGGGTGTTCACGGGCCCCACATCCGTCCGTCGCGGAAACCCGGCTTCGGCATGCTGCTCAAGCGCCACGCGGCATGGGCCGCGATGAGATCGAGCATCGTGGCGACCGCGCTGGGGATCTCGGCATCGCGCAGGCCCTACGACACCGAGCAGGACGAGGACAGATTCTTCGCGCTGGGCGATCCCCGAACGTCCCCCCTGCGAATTTCGCTCAACCTGCTCTCGCGCCTGTCTGACACTTCCACGGCGGCGCGACGGCGCGACAACTATCGCTTTCTGCTCGACCGTCTCGGCGATTACGTTTCGCCGCCGTTCGACCGCCTGCCGGAAGGCGCCTCGCCGTACATGTTCCCGATCAGCTTCGAGCAGAGAGACGACCTGATCAAGCAGCTCAGGCGCAACGGCGTGCACGCGGTACCTCACTGGCCGATACCGCATCCGTCGTGCCCGCCCGATCGATTCCCGACGGCGGACGAACGACGAGCGACGATCGTCGGGCTTCCGGTGCACCAGGAGCTGAGGCGACGCGATCTCGAGCGCATCGTGAGCGTGGTTGAACGAGGCCTCGAAGAGGTCACGCGACTTCGCACCGCCGCGTCGGGCGTACAGGATTATCGGGAGAGACCCTAAGCTACTGGTCCATATGGCCGCTCGTCCCCGCCTCCTGATCGTGATCACGCTCGCGGAGATCGGTGGCGCCCAGACCTACGTCGCCGGCCTGCTGCCGGCTCTTTCCGGCTCTTTCGAGGTCACCGTCGCCGCCTGGGGCCCGGGCCCGCTGATCGACGCCTGCCGCGCCAACGGCGTCTCCTTCGTGCCGCTCCGCTTCGTTCGGCGGCCGCTGAATCCCGTCTACGACCTGCTCGGCCTCTTCGAGCTGATCCGGCTCATGCGCCGGCTGCGACCCCAGATCGTGCACGCGAACAGCTCGAAGGCCGGCGTCTTGGCACGACTCGCGGCGGCGGCGAGGCGGGTGCCGGTCCGGATCTTCACCGTTCACGGTTGGGCGTTCAAGGCGCACGAGGGTCTCGCCGCGCGCCTGTACCTCGCCGCCGACCGCTTGATGCGTCCGCTGACGACGATGACGATCTGCGTCTCGGAGAACGAGCGTTCCGCCGGGCTGGCCATGAGGACCTGCCGCAGCGACCGGACGATAGTGATCAAGAACGCCGTCGAGCTGCACGACGCACGCCCCGACCCCGCCGCGGCGCCTCCGCTCGTGCTCAGTGTCGGCCGCCTGAAGGCGCCGAAGGACTTCTGGACGCTGGTGCGCGCGCTGGCGTTACTACCGAGCGGAAGCTGCCGGCTTCGCGTCGCAGGCGACGGCCCCGAGCGCGCCGCACTGAGCGAAGAGATACGCCGTCTCGGGCTCGACGGCGCGGTCGAGCTGCTGGGCGACCGCGACGACATCGCCGAGCTGCTACGCGAGTCACAGCTCTTCGTTCTCTCGAGCCGCTCGGAAGGAATGCCGATGTCGGTGCTCGAGGCAATGGCCTGCGGCGTCCCCGTCGTCGCCTCGGCCGTCGGCGGGATACCGGAGCTCGTCGTCGACGGGGAGACCGGACTTGTGGTCGAGCCCGGAGATCCCGAGGCGCTGGCTGCCGCGATCGCCCGCGTGATCGACGACTCCGAGCTACGGCGACGCCTCGCAGCAGCCGGGCACGCGCGCGCGAGCCGGCTTTTCGACCCCGAGCGCTGGCGCCAGGAGCACGTGAATCTCTACCGGCACCTCCTGGGCGAGCCTTACTCGATCAACGACGTATGAAGGAGTACGCCTTCAAAGCGAAACGTTTTGGCGCTCCCTTCGCAGAGCCGTTGATCTCAACGATCGTTGTCACCTTCAACTCCGGCGCTCAGCTGTTCGACTGCATCGGCTCCCTACGAAATCAAGATTTTTCGCGGTATGAAGTGATACTGGTGAATAACGGCGATCTCGATGAGCGGAGCCTCGATGATTTCGACCTCTACTACATCGCACTCGATCAGAACTACGGGCCGTCGTATGCGCGTAACGTCGGCGCTCAAATCGCCAAGGGCGAGATCCTTGCTTTTTTGGACGATGACGCCATCGCCGAGAAGAACTGGCTCGCGAACATCGCAAGGAGCTTCGAAGACACCGACATTGTTGCGTTAAGGGGGAAGATACGTCCGAAACGAAAGAACAATGTCTTCAATCGGGTCGCGTTCCACTACGACTTGGGTAGTGAGGTAATGCCTTGGTTCCTCGATATCGAAGGAAATAGCGCCGTCCGAGCTTCCGCATTTATCGCCGCGAATGGCTTTAATGAAGCGATTTTCGGCGCGGAAGGCCTGGACCTTTCGAGCAGGCTCGACAATGAATCCGGAGGAAGAGTGTTATACGAGCCTTCGGTGCTGGTCTATCACAACTACGCGGATAATCTGGTGCACTTCATCCGTAAGAGCTATCGCCATGGTCGAAATGAATCGGCCCAACACATAGGTGACGAGACGACCGAAGCCTATCGACGACAATTTTACGAAAGAAAGATCACAGGAAATAACACGACGCAAAGTGCCTGGTCTCGAACCAGAGCGCGTGTCAAGCGTGGCCTGACGCGGCTGTCAAGCGGTAGCCACGGCGCGAAGAACGGCTTCCGGGGAGCGATGCTGACCACGGCCCTATATGGCTTCTCATGGTTTATCGACGGCGTCGGAAAGCTCTCTGCACGGGTGAGGGTGCCCTTTCGGGCGCACTAGGTAGCCAGGACGCGGGTCTCCGCATCGACCGGCGTCTCTCCACCACGAGCTGGGGCTCTTTCTGGCAATGCTCCGAGCGGGCCTGATCTCTTCGGGCCGCCCCGCCAGTCCGCCGCATCGCCGCCCCGCGCCGCCGACCCCGATGCCCGCGCGAACGAATACTGTCCGAAGCCGGCGAGCAGCCATGTTGAGGTTGAGCGCGTCCGGATTCGGGCTGCCGTCGGCATACGGTGCAGCTCTGGAGCGCTCGCTGCCGGCCGACCCAGCCACCATGCCGGCGAGCGGTACAGTGCCACACGATATGGTGTCGAGCTACGCAGTCCGCCACCCACTAGCGTCGAAATCACCTCAACTCAATGTCAAGCAACCCGATCTCCAACGATCCGAAGAGAAGCGCCCTGGTGGACGTGTGCATCCCCGCTCACGGCCGCCCGCGCTATCTCGTGGCTGCGATCGAGTCGGTCTTCGCTCAGACACTGACCTCGTGGAAACTCGTGATCTCAGAGGACGGTGAGGGAGGCGGCGAGATCGAGAAGATCGTCTCGCCCTATCTCACGGATCCCCGAGTGACCTACGTCTCGACTGGAGAGCACGTCGGCGCAGCGAGGAACATGACCGGGCTCATTCGTCACGGCTCCGCTCCCTACGTTGCGCTTCTTCACGACGACGACTTCTGGTATCCGGACTACCTAGAGCGTCACGTCGGCTTTCTAGAAGAGCACCCGCAGGCGGGCTGGGTCTTCTCGCTGGTGAGAGTCGTCGATGAGTCGGGGCACGAGGTACGTCGCCTCGCTCCGGAGCTGTCCGAGGGCGTCCACGCGAGCGAGAAGCTCGTGCCGCGCTTGCTGCGATCGAACTTCGTAGAAGGTATTGCGATTCTTGTTCGGAGAGCGACCTTCGAAGCGGTCGGCTCGATGTTCGATCCGCAGTTCAAGCGTATCTACGACTGGGACATGTACGTTCGCCTCGCAACGCAGTCCAGTACCGGTCACCTCCACCTCTGGGATTACGCCTGGAGGCGCCACGGGGCGCAGTCGACATTCGAGGGACGCCTGCGCGGTGAGGAGAGGCTGCGCTTTAACGACCACGCCGAAGCAGAAGTGAGGAAAGCGCTGCCCGATCTGCATCTGAACAGGCGTTACCTCGCACGCACACGGTCGCGAACGTACCTCATGCTTGCGATCGACGCGCTCGAGAAGAATGAGCCTCGCGAAGCGTTCCGCCAGACAATGCGCGCGCTCAAGACCTACCCCTTCTCGATCTTCGACCCGCAAACACCACTCGTACTGATCGGTATCGTCGGGGGCCACCGTGTGCGCAAGTCGATCGGAGATCTCCGGATCGAAGCCAGACGTCGCTTTCTCAGGATCCACCTGAGCAAGTAGTGGCCCGGAAGGCAAGCCCGCTAACTCTCAGAGGCGACTCGCCGAACCGCAACCTCATGCCGCCAGACGGTAGTTGGCCGCCGCCGACACTCGTTGTTTAGGCCCACGGCTCTCGACTTCTCGCGCTACACCGGGATGCCCGGCGAAAACAGAGAGCCCGGTGTAGAGACAAGCGGGCGAGCGACGGATAGCCTTGACCTCGCTCCTTCCCGAAGAACGACGAATATGCACGTCAGTGGACCCGAACAACCCTCCTACTGAAACTCCCGACGCGACCGGCACCGGCTCAGTTGCCGGTAGCTCCGGTCTCCTCTTCGCGGCTCGTCTCGCCACCAACTCCGGCTACTTCGTCGCGGTCGTCCTGATCGCTCACGCGCTGCATCCGGCCGGACGCGGCAGTGTCGCCTTCATCACGGTGACGGCGCTCTTGATCGCTGCGACGAGCCTGATCGGTATGGACAACGCCACGATGGTCTACGCGGCTCGCCGCGAATCGCTCCGCGCCACACTGCTGGCCAACCTCCTCTCCGTTGGAACCGTAATACCGCTCATCTTCGGCGGAATCGTGTGCCTCACGCTCTTCGCGCTTCCGGGGGTTCGCCCGGTTAGCGTGCGTCCGATCGACCTGGTCATCCTGCTGGCGGGAGCTGTTGCGACGTCGGTCGGGAACTGTGGATCGGCCTACCTGGTCGGTTGCCGGCGCTTTCGCGCGAAGGCGTTTGCCGACGCGGTCATGCCCTGGAGTTATGCAGCCTTCTTGTTCGCCATCTATTCGTTCAGTCAGGTGACCGTGACGCGCGCAGTTGCGGCCTGGACAGCCGCGCAGTTGCTGGCCGCCGCCATCTACTGCACGGCGTCCCTTCCCATCGCCGGCATCAATCGCCCGAACTGGCCGCTCCTGCGCGAGAGCATCTCTTTCGGCGTTCGCGCTTGGACCGGCTCGATCAGTGCCTTTCTCAACGCACGAGTCGACCAGACCATCATGGGCCTGATCTCAACCGAGCAGAATCTGGGCATATACGCGGTGGCGGTGAACGCAAGCGAGATCGTCCTCTACTTGCCGAGCGCGGTCGGCGTTGCTCTTCTCCCCTACATCGCGGCAAGCCCGCCCAAGGAACGGGTCTCCCAAACACTGAGAATTGCGCGGACGCTGGTCGTTATCACCCTGATCAGCATCCTCGTGGCAGCGATCGCCGGCTGGTTCTTGATACCGCCAGTCTTCGGACACGCCTACCGGGGCTCAGTCGATCCCTTCCTCTGGTTGCTCCCCGGTGCACTGGGCTATGCCTGCCTCCGAATCTTCATGGCCTCGCTACTCGCCTCGGATTCACCGGCACGCGCATCGCTCGGCCCGGCGGCAGCGCTCGTGACCGGTGTCGTGCTGGACTTCATCCTGATTCCGTATTACGGAGCGGTCGGAGCAGCAATCGCCGCCTCCCTGGCCTTCTTCGCCGGCGGAGTGACGGCAATCGCCGTACATCGCGCGAAGATCCGCTACCGCTGGAGCGAGCTGGTTCCCAAGCGAGAGGATGCGACTTTGATCAGAGGCCTGATCCGGCGGATAGCTCTCAGCGTGAGATCGGCGATGCGATCACGATAGACGAGTCGACCGGCGACTCAGGGATGCCCGGTCGAGATGGCCGGAACTCCCGCGCCGAGACCGGAGTAGTCGTTACCGGAGACGTTGTTCGTACCGGTGATCTCGTACTCGCAAATCGCGGCCCAGTTCTGGTTGAGGAACTTGACACCGGTGATAGTGGTCGAATCAGTTCCCTCGTCGAGCCAGATACCGATGGTCTGCTTGCTATTCGCCCCGGCTGCATCGATCGTTCCGTTCTCGATCACCGTGTTGTGCGCGGCTGCAACGCCGCCCCAGCTCGGGTCGTCCCACTCGGCGTTGATACCTGTGTTCGCGCCACGGATCGAGAAGTTCTCGAAGGTGTTGTTGTAGTTGAAGTGCTCGAGATAGATACCGACCCCCGCCGACTCGTTCGGGCCGGACATGTCGATATTGATGTCGCTGAAGGTCGTGTTCCAGGAGTTGCTCACCGTCTCGATCCCGGACCAGCTGACGTTGTGAGTCTCGATTCGATGTACGCCGTTCGTCACTGGATGCCCGATCCAAAGACCCGCCTCCGCGGTGCCGTCGGACGAGCCTGGCGGGCTGGCGCTGACGCCGTCTACATAGATGTCCGAGATGCTGTTGATGATCGGGGTCTTTGCCCCGTAAGCGACGGTCGTATCGTCACTCGCCCATAGAGCGACTCCCGTGAAGTCGTAGAACTGAAGTCTCTGCGCTACGAGCCCGTCCGGGTTACGGGCGAGAAGTCCGAATTGGATCACGTTGTTGCCATGGAACACACAGTCGAGCACCTCGCTCCCCGCACCGCTCGATCCCCAGATGTGGACGATGCCGTCGTCGAGCGTCTTGGCCGGGCTCGAAACGTTGAAGACAAGACCCTGAATAAGGCCGCCGGAAGCGCTGCCGTTACCGCCCATCTCGATTCCAGCCGTGAGCACGGCGCCGCCGAGGTGTTGGGCGTAGAGCCTGTGGCCGCTGGAGTTCACGAACTGCGAAGAGTTGTCGTAAGTGCCGTCGGCGAGAACGATGTCGCGAGTCGAACCTGCGAGCGCGGTCTTGAGAGCTGCCGACGTAGTAACCGTCACGGCGCCGGCCGGGATGCTGTAGCTGGCCGGCGGTGCCGGCGGCTGTATCCCGGATGGACTACTCGGAGGATCGGGCGGTGAAGTCACGGTCCAGGAGGCGCTCGCGCTTGCCGAGCCGCTCGTGTTGCTCACGGTCACCGCGAAGCTGTGCGTTCCGACGGCGAGGCCGGAGTAAGTAACGGGGCTCGCGCAGGCTGCCGGGCTACCACCATCGAGCTGGCAGGCAATGCTTGTCGCGTTCGTAGACGTCCATGACAGAGTCGCGCTCGTGCTGGTGGTGGAGCCGGTCGGCGGCGAAGCGAGAGTGACGGTCGGTTTCGCGACGGGCGCCGCGGCCACCGTCCAGGTGGCGCTCGCGCTCGCCGAGCCGCTCGTGTTGCTCACGGTCACCGTGAAGGTGTGCGTTCCGACGGCGAGGCCGGAGTAAGTAACGGGGCTCGCGCAGGCTGCCGGGCTGCCGCTGTCGAGCTGGCAAACGATGCTCGTCGCGTCGGTGGACGTCCATGCCAGAGCCGCACTCGTGCTGGTCGTCGAGCCGGTCGGCGGCGAGGCGAGCGTGACGGTTGGCTTCGGAACGGGCGCCGCGGCCACCGTCCAGGTGGCGCTCGCGCGTGCCGAGCCGCTGGCGTTGCTCGCAGTCACCGTGAAGGTGTGCGATCCGACGGCGAGACCGGAGTAAGTTGCGGGGCTCGCGCACGTCGCCGGGCTACTGCCGTCGAGCTGGCAAACGATGCTCGTCGCGTCCGTCGATGTCCATGACAGTGACGCGCTCGCGTTCGTGCCCGTGCTCGCAGGCGCCGAGGTGAGCGTGACGGTCGGTGCCGGGGCTGCAGGCACCGGCTGAGCGGCCGCGATTACGGCCCAGGTCGCGCTCGCGCTCGCCGAGCCGCTCGTGTTGCTCACGGTCACCTTGAAGCTGTGCGTTCCGACGGCGAGGCCGGTGTAGGTGACAGGGCTCGCGCAGGTTGCCGGGCTGTTGCCGTCAAGCTGGCAGACGATGCTCGTCGCGTCGGTGGACGTCCATGCCAAAGAGGCACTCGTGCCGGTCGTCGAGCTGGGAGACGGGGACGCGAGAGTGACGGTCGGTGCCGGCCGGACTTCGCGCCACGTCATCGAAGCGTTCGACGAGCCCGAGCGGTTGTTCGCTCGAACGAGAAACGTGTGACTCCCGTAGCTGAGGCCCGTGTAGGTCTTGGGGCTGGAGCAGTTAACGGTGGTCTTCCCGTCGAGCTGGCAGGTGGTGCTCACGCTCTTCCCGCTCGTCGAGAACGAGAATGACGCCTTGGTTGTCGTCGTCGGATTAGTCGGTGCGGCCGTGATTCGAATCGTCGGGGCACCACTGACGCTCATCGTCGCCGCGGCACTCGAAAACGACGCCGTTCCCGCTAGTACAAGTGCGGCGACGACTCCGAGCAAGGCGGCGCGTACACGTCGCCGACGAGAAAACTGCTGATCCCCCATCACAGGAGCTGGGATCGGAACTCCTCTGGGGGATTGCTAGCCCTCGTTCAAGCTATAGACGTCCCTCATGCGGGTAGATATGGCTACCCGCGGCCCCGGAGCGAGAGCGCGAAGCTGGCGAACAACGCTCGGTCGGGGCGTGCGTTGGTTCGGCGCTCTATCATCTGGAAGCGGTTTCAGCTGCTAGTAGGCCTAAAGGAGGTTTCATGCAGGACGAGCTCGATCTTCGTCACTACGTCGGAGTTGTCCGCCGCCATCTCGTGCTCGTGATCGTGACGACGATCGTCGTGGGCGCTGCAGCGCTCGGTGCCTCCCTGCTCGAGAAGCCTCGTTACCGGGCGACGGCGACGGTTCTTTTCACGCCCCAGGCGCAGAGCTTCAACGGCAACTCTACGGAGGATCCCGCCCGAGTCCTGAGCACGCTAGCCAGCCTCGCGAGCAATACCACGATCCTCAACCAAGCCGCTATAAAGCTCGGCTCGAATGAGACTGCTCTATCTCTCTCGAAGACTGTTTCGGTCAACGCTTCCTCGGATGAGGACATCCTGAGCCTCAGCGCCACCGACACCAGCGCGAAGCGCGCGGCGCTCAAGGCCGACGCCGTCACGACGGCTTTTCTCGCCTGGCGTACCAAGACGTTGCAAGCCGTGACGAGGTCGACGGTCGTACAGCTCCAGAAGCAGGTACAGGACATGGTGGCGCGCGGATCCGCGGCCGACCAGACCACCCTGGCGGCTCTGCAAGGCCAGCTCGCCGAGGCTCGCGCTCAACTCCAGAGCCCGACCAGCGATCTCTCACTCGTCCAGGCCGCCGCAGCGCCCGGGCAGCCCTATGCTCCTCACACCGCCCGGAACATGGTCATCGGACTGCTCAGTGGGCTGCTGCTGGGCATTCTCGCGGCCTTCATGCGTGAGCGAATGGGTCGACGCGTATACGGCGTCGAAGAAGTCGAGCGGATATACGGCCGCCCCTCGCTCGGCGTCGTTCCCCACGTCGGCGCTGCAGCGCGCGGCAACCGGCGCGCCGCCGTCGGGAACTACAGTGGCTCCTCCGTCCTGGCCGAGGCCTATCGCACTATTCGCACGAACATCGCTCTATTCCGCATCAATGAGAGCGCGATCAAGACCGTCGTCATCTCCTCGGCGGTGCCAAACGAGGGTAAGAGCGCCGTCACCGCCAACCTTGCAGCCGCGCTCGCATCGAGCGGTCGCAACGTGCTGGCGGTCTCTGCCGATCTTCGCTCGCCTTCTCTCCACAAATACTTCGGATCCACTCGCAGCGAAAGCAGCGGGCTGCTCGAGATCCTTTCGGGAGAAACGACCCTGGAGAAGGCGGCGAGAACGATCGTTCTCGACGGCGACATGCCCTCGAAGACCGGCGGACGACTCTCGCTGCTTGCAAACGACCGAAGCTTCTTCGACCCCGTCGTTCTCTTTCAGTCGGTCGCGATGACAAACCTGCTCAAGGAGGCACGAGCCCGCTTCGACATCGTCCTCTTCGATGCACCGCCGATTCTCTCCAACGCCGACACCTATGTGCTCGCGCAGAAGACGGACGCGCTCCTGCTCGTGGCGCGACTCGACCGGATTACGCGCGACCAGGCACGAAGGGCCGCGCGCTCGCTCCAAACCGCCGAGATCACACCGCTCGGATTGATCGTCACCGGTCTTCGCGACCGCGATGAGGCCTACGGATACGCCTACGGTACGGACGCCGAATCGGCCTGAGAGAGAATGACGGTCGTGCCTGCAGCGGCGCGCGGTAAGGGACGGATCCCGGGTCTGGCGCGCCCTCTGGCGGGGTCGGTCTGGCTCGGCACGGCCGCTCTCGTCGGTCTGGCCATCCCGATGCTCCTTGGCGAGCGCTCCGGGCGCTTCGCCGACGTAATCCTCATCGGTCTCTTTGCGGGGATCGCCCTCGTAGTTACGACTTTCACTCGACCGGAGTCGGTATTCGTCGCGGCCTTCCTGCTACTCGCCGTTGTCCGTATCCAGCCTGCCCCGGTAGATGTCGTCTTCGCTCTCCTAATCGTCGCGACAGTGTCGAAAGCACGCCCGTTCGCGCGCGTTCCGCCACTCATCGGTCTCGGTCTCGCTCTGTTCGGGATTCTTTCGATCGCCTCGATAATAAACGCTCCCGATTCTGGACACGCTTTTGTGTTCGAATTTCAGACTCTGTATTTAATAATCCTTGGCTTATGGCTTTCGGGCATGTTTGTGAACGCCGCGTTGATGAGGCGAGCAACCAAGGCGTATATCATCGCTGCAGTCGCGTCTGCCGTCGTAAGCATCGTTGCGCTCAAGATTCCGTTTCCTGGACGATCGATATTCCTCTACGATCTTCAGCGGCCAAAGGCCTTATTCAAAGATCCGAACGTTTATGGTCCTTTCCTCGTACCGGCGGCGGCGATCATGTTCGAGGAGGTCATCAGGCCACGCCTGTTGGGGTGGAAAACAACCCGCTCCCTCCTCGTGTTGATGATTCTTTGCTCGGGCGTCGTGTTTTCGTTCTCGCGCGCCGCCGGCCTCAATCTCGGAATAGCGCTCATAACCGTGATACTCATATACGCAGCGAGGGCGCGCGGCGTAGTGGCGACAGCCCGGGCGATCGGTACGATCGCTGTCTGTGCCTTGGCCGGCCTGGCGCTGTTGACGGCGACCAACTCGCTCGGTTTCCTCCAATCCCGCTCCCACCTCGAGACCTACGATCAGCAGCGTTTCTCGACTCAGTCGGAAGCTCTTCAGCGCGCCAGCGAGCACGTCCTCGGCCACGGGCCCGGTCAGAGCGAGGTTGAGCTCGCCTATTCGGCTCACAGCCTCTACGCGCGCGTCGTCTACGAGCAGGGCTATGTAGGCGAAGCGCTCTTGATCGGGATCATCGGCGCCACTCTGCTCGCGGCAGTCGGATTGGCGGCTCGCGATCGAGATCTTCATGGGCTGGGATCGGCAGCGTTACTCGCCTCCTGGCTCGGGCTGCTCGCAAACAGCTTCTTTGTCGATACCCTCCATTGGCGGCACCTTTGGGTCTTCGCCGCTCTCATCTGGTGCGCCTCGGTGCAACGTCCACGGGAGGATCCCGACACCGTGCCTGCCCTCGCTGGAGCTCGGCCGATCGATCAACCCTTTACTTTTTCGCTTCGAGCTTCGCGCAACGACTAGAACGATTATCCGAGAGACGATTACCAGTGGGTGTCACCAGCGCTCCATCGTCTCCGCGCGCATTCCCTTCGGTCACGACCGCCTCGCCATTACCGCAGGCTCGATTCCCTCGAGCAATGTTGTTAGAAGAGCCCTGAAAAACTACCGGCGTGTGGACTCTGATGAACGTGTTGCTCTCGACGCGATTCCCGTCATCACCGACTTCCACGAAAAGCCCACGCCGAGCCGCAGTGACTTTATTGCCGCTGAACGAGTTCTCATAAGATCCAAACCCGTCATAGCGCCATTCCACGTCGATGCCGGTATCGACGGCGCTGATGCGATTCCGGCTCACGAGTGAGTGGTTCGTAACGTGCTCGAGATAGATCCCCGTTGGCGTCGCCGTGATCGTGTTCGCGACAACCGTCGCGTGAAGTGATGAACCGACCGTCTCGATTCCGTCCCAGCCGGTTCGGCTGATGTCATTGCCGAGAAGAGCGGCCTCAGCACCGCCCGACCAGATTCCACCTTCGCTCGTTCCGTCATTTACCGTGGGATCGGTGATGTCCGAAATCACGTTGTCCAGTGCGACGGCGTCTCGCGCTGCGTTCGGGTCGTTGTATACGTCGCAGGCGAAGTTGATTCCGTAAGAACGAAAGCCCGATATTCGGGTGCGAATGACGCTTGAATCGCTGGATCCACAGTCCTCGAAAACGACGCCGGCTTCAGCTCGACGGTCTCCGCTGATCGTCGAGTCTTGAACCGAGATATCGCTGTAGTTGTCCCAGGCCATCACCCCCGTCTGGCGAGCATGCGTGATCTCCACCTGCGAGATGCGTACGTCCGCCGCGCCAGGCCAAATTTCAACGGCTTGCCCGTCGCCTCGCCCCGGGCCGGATCCATCCAGTGAGAGACCGGAGATGCGAACGTGCCGTCCGTGAACAACGAGAATGCCGTCGTACGGTCCGGAAGGCGCACTGATCACCGTCGAGCTACCCGAGCCGATAAGCCTCGAGTCACTTCCCAGTGAAACGTCCGAGAGCCTGTAGTGACCCGGGCGTAAGAGCACCGTAACACTCCCTTTCGCGAGCCTGCGCAGAGCTCTCCTGAGGCCATGTTTCGGCGAGGCGACGAGAGAGCGCAAAGGACGCGGAACTACCGTTACCGGTATCGCAGCGCTTGTCGTCCGCCGGTCAAGGCTGTCTACCGCTTCCGCGCGGAATTGGTGAGATCCCGGGCTCAACCCGTCCAGGTCAACGTCGAGCTGATACGGCATGGTCGTATCGGAACCGAGCGGCTTACCGTCGCAGAGGAAGGTGACGGCGACAACCCGCGCCCCGCGAGCCGATGAGGCCGCGTGCAGGGTGACCAGCCCCGAAAGCCGCCCACTCGGGCCGAGATAGGAAACGCTGAGCGGCTGCGTCGCGGCCAAGAGCGATGGCGTCGCAGCCGACAGCGCAGCCAGAGCGAGGAGCACTGAAGCGGCGACGAGCCCGCGCTCGAACGTCGGGCCGGCACCTCGTAGACAAAGCCGCAGCGAACTATTTGTTAACCGACGAGAGAACACTCGGATAGCGCCGCATAATGCCACGTATATCCGCGCGCCGCCGCGCGGAACTACGGTCCCGCCAGAAAGCTAGGGTTCATCGCATTCTCTTCTCGACGTAACGCGTTACGAGCGAGCCTCTCGCATACCCAGGTGAACAGAGCGCCAGGTGCACTCAAACGAGTCAAACAACGATGCCGGAGGCCGACTCCCCGGAGCTGAGGATGAGGACGGTGCGAGCCTGAGTCTCGGGCCGCGCTGGCTTTATCCCGCGAAGGCGGTGATGACGCGATCCCGCTCACTACTCTGGCTCGCCCGGACGCGGGCCCGAGTCACTGACGATGCCCTCCGCATCCTCTTCTACCACCGTGTCTCCGACGAGAAGGACGAGCTCGCGGTGAGGCAGGATCGTTTCCGCCGACAGATGGACTCAATGGCAGAAGAAGGCTTTCGTGTAGTGGACGTTGCCGAGGCGGTGCGCCTGCTCGATAACGGCGAGCCGTTCACTCGCACCGTCGCCTTGAGCTTCGATGACGGCTTTAGAGATGTCGCCGAGAATGCGCTTCCGGTTCTAGCCGAGCACGGATTTCGCGCCACGGTTTTCGTGGCGACCGCGATCGTGGACGGACGCGCGTCGTTCAGCTGGTACGAGCGTCAGCCTCCCGTGCTCGGCTGGGACGAGATCGCCAGCCTGGACCGCGGCGGGACCCTGTACTTCGAGCCTCACTCGCTGACGCACCCGAATCTTCTTCGTCTCGGCGAAGCGGCGGCGCGAAGGGAGATAGCCGAATCGAGAAGAGAGCTCGAAGAGCGACTCGGACGAGCCACCACGGTCTTCTGCTACCCGGCCGGCGTATTCTCCGAGCGCGAGCGCCGGCTGGCCGAAGAAGCCGGCTTCACCGCCGCCGTCTCGTGTGAGCCGGGCGCGAACACCGCTTCCACCGACCGGTTTGCTTTACACAGGGTCCAGATCGATCGTCGCGACGGCCTGATCGACTTCCGGGCCAAGCTGCTCGGCGGATATGACGCTCCTCTCCCGCTGCGCGCTCTGTACCGACGTCTTCGCTACTAAACGAGTCGTGAGACGGGATACCCGCTCGAGACTAGAGATACGATCCGGCGCCGAGCGGTGAAGAGCCCCGATGGCCATGGTCTAGACTCACGAACCGTGGCGTCCGGCGAAGCGACCTATGAGACTCTCGCGCAAGCTGAAGAACTCGATCTCCTGGCAACGGAGTGGGACGAGCTCGTATGCGCGATGAAGAGGCCGACACCGTTCTTGCTGTACGGCTGGGTGCGAGCATGGCTGCGCCACTTCGCCATAGACGCCGAACCAGCAATTCACATTGCGCGTCGTAACGGCCATCTGGTAGGCGCGCTTCCGTTCGTTGTGCACAGACACTTCGGGCTCCGTGTCTCGAGTTTCGTGGGCGACGATCCTCCCTTCGTCGATGTTCTGCTCGCCTCTGGCGAGGGACCGGAGACCGCGAGAGCTCTCGCCGCGCATGCGGAGCAGCACCACGACTGCGCCTCGCTACTGATGATCTCCGCCGAGAGCGCGCTCGCTCAAGCCTGCGCAGAACAACTGCGGCTAGTTCCGCGCGTTTGTGCGCCTGCCTTCGACCTCGCGGGCGACTTCGAGCGGACCTACTGCGAGAAGTACTCGAGCAAGAAGCGCAAGATCCACTCCCATAATCGGCGTGAGCTGGCCGAGCTCGGAAAGCTCGAGTTCAAGCTCGCCGAGACACCGGACGAGCTCGCTCCCGCACTCGAGCACGCGTTCAGACTTCACGCCCTGCGCTGGCAGGGTCGTTTCGACACCTCCGGATTCCTCACTCCGCCAAGTGTCGACTTCCATCGCGAGGCCTCTCAAGATCTGGCGAAGGACGGCGTCCCCCGTGTCCTAACAGCCTGCCTCGACGACCGGCCGATCGCTTTCCTCTACTACTTCGTTCTCTCGGGACGAATGTTCTGCTACCGAACGGCATTCGATCCGGAGTACGCCCACTTTGCCCCGGGCCTGCTCGCCTTACACGCCGCCGTCGAGCGATCGGCCGAGGAAGGAGTGAGCACAGTCGAGCTGCTCGGCGGTGTTCAGCGCTACAAGCTCGAGATCGCGGACAGGATCGAGCAGCTCTACGGCGGAATCGGTCTCAGCAGCAGCGTTCGCGGCCGTTGCTACACCAGAGCCCTTTTGCTCAGCTACGCGTATCGGGATCGACTCGCTCGCTCGTCGTTGGCGCATCACCTCTATCTCAAGCACGCGGGGCCATTGCTCGACCGGCTGCGTTCTCCTCGGCGCGGGAGACGAGGCTAGCCGTATCCCAGTTCCGCCAGCCGCTCTTCACCGATCCCGAAGTAGTGCGCGAGCTCGTGCAACACGGTCACCCGGATCTGCTCCCTGAGCGCGTCGGGCTCGGGGTAGAGCCGCTCGAGTGGCTCTCGATAGATGGTGATCCTGTCGGGCTGGATCGGATCACTAATGCGGCGCTCGGGTAGAGGCACACCTTCGTATAGTCCGAGCAGGCCCGGCTCTCCGGGGCGCTCGTTCTCGATCAGGACGGCAACGTTACGGAGCCCCTTGGCGAGCTCAGGCGGAAGCTCGTCCAGCGCCCTCGCGACCTCATCCTCAAAGGCTCGCTTCAATTGACGACCCGCCGACTGGGTGTGATCGGTGGATGCGAGGCAGGGACGCAGGGAGCGCTCGTATCAGAGATACGGGCGCGACTGAGGACGCAGTATCGCGCCGCCGAGCGCGGCCAGGCGGTGGAGTCTTTCATTTGGAGCGTGCCTAACAAGCCACGTGACCATCCTCGCGCTTTGGTCAGGCGGCCTTGATCTCCATGATCTTGAACTTCAGCGTGCCGCGCGGAGCGACGACCTCGACCGTCTCGCCCTTCTTCCGGCCCATGATCGCACGACCTACCGGTGATTCGTTCGAGAGCTTGTTCTCGGCCGGATTGGCTTCGGCGGAACCGACGATGTGATACTCGATCGTCTTCCCGGCTTCGAGGTTGCGCAGGCGCACTCGCGCGCCGACCGAGACCGTATCGGCGGAGACTTCGCTCGTATCGATGACGCGCGCGTCGCGCATTCGCTGCTCGAGCAATGCGATCCTGTGCTCGAGCATCGCCTGCTCGTTCTTGGCGTCGTCGTACTCGGCGTTCTCCATGATGTCCCCGAACTCACGCGCCGTCCTGATGCGCTCGGCGACATCACGCCGCTTTTCGGTCGAGAGGAACTCGACCTCGCTCTTGAGCTTCTCGTAACCCTCGGGAGTGAGAATCACTTCCTTCACCACAGCCTCCTGCGCGAACAAAGAAAAAGCGTGGCTTTATCGCCAGCGCGGGCGCGCATGGTAGCGCGAGCGGCGACGCTAGTCAAGGATGTTTTTCTACGCTACCCGGAGCCATGACTGAAGAACTTCGCCAGCACTGGACAATCGGAGATGTCGAGATACCTTCGCGGCTCGTGCTCGCGCCCATGGCCGGAGTCAGCGTGCGCGCCTTCCGCCGCCAAGCAAGGCGCTTCGGAGCCGGGCTCGTCTGGTCGGAGATGGTCAGTGCGGCCGGTCTCCAGCACGGAAGTCGCCGTACGCGCGACTACCTCAGCATCGGCTACGACGAGCACCCGCTCGCAATCCAGGTCTTCGGCTCGGAACCGGCCCAGTTGGCCGAGGCGGCGCGCCTGGCCGAGGCCGCCGGTGCCGACCTGGTCGATCTCAATCTCGGCTGCCCCGTAAAGAAGGTAATGGCAGGCGGCGCGGGCGCCGCGCTACTCACGCAGCCGCAACTCGCCTGCCGGATCGTCGAAGAGATGGCCAGAGCCGTTTCGGTCCCGATTACCGTCAAGCTAAGAAGCGGAATCGAGCCCGGCTCGAGAACGTGCATCGAGCTCGGCCCCGCGCTCGTCGCGGCCGGAGCACAGGCGCTTGTCCTGCACCCTCGCGCGCAGCGGCAGATGTACGGCGGTAAAGCCGATCACTCGCTCACGGCCGAGCTCGCCTCGCTCGTCGAGATACCCGTCGTCGCCTCCGGCGATATCCGGTCCGGCGAGCAGGCGCGCGCGCTCGTCGGCGCCGGTGCAGCAGCGGTGATGATCGGCAGAGCGGCGCAGGGCAACCCCTGGTTGTTGAGCGAAATCCTGAACGGAGAGATGTCCGAGCTGTCCCAGGCGGAGATCGCGGCCGAGCTCGTCCACTTCATGCGCGAGGTCACGCGTGAGCTCGGCGAGAGACGGGCGCAGAGCTTCCTCAAAAAGTTCTACGGCTGGTACCTGAGGCGCGGGCGGTTCTCCAGGCAGCTGCGAAGAGAGCTCGTCGACGCCGAGACCCTGGCGGCCGTCGAGACGCTTCTCTTTGCATCGGCGCCGGGCGCCGAGGGGTTCGTCGCAGAGCTCGAAGCCACGATCTCGTATCCAACAGAGACGTCAGCCGCACCACCGATCGTTCATTCAGGAGACTAGGTCGTATCTGTAGATTGGGCAGCGTGGTCGACCTTCACTCCCACATCCTCCCGGGTGTAGACGACGGCGCACGTACGCGCTCTGAGAGCGTCGAGATCGCGCTCGCCGCCGTCCGCGACGGCACGTCGGTAATGGCCGCTACGCCTCATATCCGTGACGACTTCCCAACTGCGGTCGCGACGATGGAACGGCTCGTTCTCGAGCTGAACGGGATTCTGCGCGAGAAGGAGATCGAGTTGCGGCTGCTCGGCGGAGCCGAGATCGCGATACCCAGGCTGAAAGACTTCGATGCCGACGAGTTACGCCGCCTTGGTCTGGGCGGCAATCCTCGTTACTTGCTGGTCGAATTTCCCTATCTCGGCTGGCCGCTCTCGCTCGAGAGCGAGATCTGGAACTTCAGGGAGCGTGGAATCACCCTCGTACTGGCTCACCCCGAGCGAAACCCCGAGGTCCAGGTCGACCCGGCCGGGATCGCGCCGTTCGTGGAGGCCGGGGCGCTCGTGCAACTGACAGCGGCCTCGGTCGACGGGCGCCTCGGTCGCCACAACAGACGTACCGCCCACAAGTTGATCGCGGACGGATACGCGCACCTGATCGCGAGCGATTGCCACTGGCCGGGATTGCGGCGAGCCGGCACGAGCTCGGCCGCCGCGGCTATCGGTGATCCCCAGCTGGCCAACTGGCTCGTGCACGACGTGCCGGCTGCGATCGTTCAGGACACCTCGATACCGACGCGCCCGACGACGAGATCTGGATCTCTACTCTTGCGCTGGCGCCGCCGCTAAAGGCGTGCGCAAGTAACTCCTCACGCTCCGCGCAAGGAAGAACTACCCTCGGCCGCCTCGAGGTGCCCCCAACACCTCTAGGCGACCAATGTGAGACTCATGCCGTCGTACGCGGTCTCGAGATCAGGTAGAGCGCAACACCCGTGAGTAGCAGCAGTAGGCCGCCACCAGCGAGCAGCATGAGATCGAGACCAGTGAAAGGCAGAGCCGACGACGACGGCGACGTGGCTGACGCGACCTGCGCCTGAGAAACCCCTGCCGTCCCCGCGTACACCTTCTGAACGGATCCGACACTCCCCAGGGCAGCCGGAACCGCCAAGAGGAATGCGCAGAGCGTTCCGAACGCTATTCCAACTCTCATACTGATCATCCTCTGTATCGCCAACAGTCCGTCGATATCACTCTAACGGGTTCCCTCAGCCTAGTGTTGTATTGGTAATTCGTCAATCTCGAACCCGTGCTTTCGGACCTACCCCGCCGCTCCAGGTCCGAAACCGGTTAGTGCTTGCCTACGGAAAGATCAAGCGCCCGGGCGAGGAAGGCGCGGTTCAGCGCTGTTATATCGATCGATTGCCCTGCACGAACGCGCTTTATAGCGTCCCGGATCAACGGCTCGCGTGGATCGAGTTGCCTCGCGCGCTCCAGATGGACGAGCGCGTCGCTCCTGTTTCCGAGCTTATACTCGGCCAAGCCGAGCTCGAAATGCGCGTACCAGTCGAGCGGATTGCGCACTAGTGCCCGTGTGTAGGCCACGCGCATGCCCGCGTAGTCGTGCCTGCGACCGGCGATCGTGCCTGCGATCAGATCAGGAGTGTCGCTGAGCGGATCGAGCGATCGCGCCCGGTCGAGCTGCCTGGAGGCGAGCGCAGGATCGGTGCGCCAGTTACTGGAGGCGGCATTGACGTAGCGCGCCGAGAGCCACGGCCCCGCGTAGCTGACCGTGGCGGCGAGTGCCAGCGGCACGACTAGCAAGGCTGTGCGCGAGCGACGACCACGTTCCTGCTCGCCGTTGCTTTCGTCGGCCGAGAGAGCCGCCGCAAGCCCGAGGAAGGCGAAGGCGGCGACCGCGAGCGCCGGTATCTCCCAGAACCAGTCGACGGAGCCGTGAATGAGCCAGTAGGCGAAGCCGACGACCAGCGAGCCGATGAGACCGCGACGGAAGGGATCGATCATCTTTCGCCGCGTGGCCACGAGCGCGCTCACGACGAAGCCGAGAAAGAGAAGTGCGCCGATAGCCCCCGTCTGCTCCAGCACCCTGAACTCGATCGAATGCGGGTTGTCGGGCTCCTCGTCGCTCCGTCGCGCCTGGAGATACTCGACCGCGAAGTTGTCGGCGCCCACTCCGCCCAGCGGGTGAGCGCGAAAAACGTCGACCGAGACCCGCCAGAAGTCGTAGCGGTGCGTCCCGTAGAAAGAGGTGAAATGGCTCGAGCTCGAGCCGCCCTCTGCCCCGGTTGCGAAGGTGTGCCAACCGTTCTCGACGTGCCGCAGGGGATGACCGACCGCACCGACAGTAATGGAGACCGTGAGCACGAGCGCAATACCGAAGCCGGCAACTACACCGCGGTCAAGCCTGCGGGCAAGCCTCTCGCTGAAGGCGACGCGCCTGTCGAGAACGGCGGCCAGCGTGCCAAGTACGAGCAGCAGGGCGACTGGCAGGATCATGCCGTTTCGGGCTTGCGTCATGGCCCGAGCGAGCTCGCGGTTGCCGTGCCCGCCGGCCTTGAAGACGTCGAGCAACCTGCCGAGGTTGAGCGACGAGACGGCGATCACCGTCAGTGCCGCCACGAGCGCTCGCCCGCGACCGCTGACGAGAAAGACGAAGAGCAGGAAGACGAGCGGGAAGGCGTACATCGATCCCCGGCTCTGCGCCAGCACGGCCAGCTGCAGGAGCAGGCTCCCGCCGGCCGCGAGCAGCCCGCGCGCGAGCGGCGGCAGCTCCTTTCTCGACACGAGATAGAGCACCGGCCAGAGCGGGATCAAGAAGAGCGCCGCTTCGCCGTTCGGGTAGTCGATCGGCGATGCCAAGCGCCAGCCGAACAGGATCGACGCGGGCTGCCCACCGTGCAGCGCACGCTCGATGGTGACCAACCCGATCGCCGCCACCGCGATCGCGTAAAGGGAGATAAACAGGCTGGTGATCCTGGCGTTCGCGCGCCAGCGCGAGAAGAGCGCATAGACGGTGAGATAGAACAGCGTCTGGTTGGCACCGTCCCAGGCGTCGCCCTGCACCGCCGCCCAGATGATCGACAGGAAGCTCCAGGCCGTAAAGAGGGCGAAGAGCGCGAGCGCTGCCGTTCGCCACTCGCGCAGTCGTAGCGAGTACCTGGCGTCGAAGCCGCAGATCACGAGCAGCCAGAGCGTGAGCAACGCTGCGGGATACCAGACCGTCACGGGGAAACCGCCGTGATCGCCCGCCAAGATGGCGAGCAGGATCAACATCGCGCCCAGCGGGACGGCGACCGCGAGATCGGACAGACCGCCCGGCCATAGCCGGCGCGGCCACGACGTCCGCCCGGCGGTCGACTGGCTCGGTGTCGAAGGATTCCCGGCGGCGTGACCGGCGATTGGCATGGCGCCCTTTATATACCGCGCGAGCGCTTGCCGCGATCAATCCGGGAGATTTCGCTCCCAGACGATACGCAACCCCTCGAGTGTGAGGAACTCGTCCACCGCTTCGATCGTGCGAGAGTGAGGAACGATCAGCTCGGCGAGCCCGCCGGTGGCGATCACCTTGACCTTGCCCCCGAGCTCGGCTCGCATCCGCTCGACGATGCCGTCGACCTGACCGGCGAAGCCGAAGACGAGACCCGACTGGAGCGCCGCGATCGTGCTCTTGCCGATCACGTTCGCCGGCTCGGCGAAATCGACCTGGCGCAGGCGGGCCGCACGGGCGAAGAGCGCCTCCATCGAGATCTCGATCCCGGGCGCGAGCGCGCCGCCGACGTATTCGCCCTCGGCCGAGATGGCGTCGAAGTTGGTGGCCGTCCCAAAATCGACCGCGATGCAGGGAGCGCCGTAATGCTCGAGCGCGGCGATCGCGTTGGCGATCCGGTCGGGACCTACCTCGCGCGGGTCGTCGAAGCGAATGGCGAGACCGGTGCGCGTACCGGGGCCGAGCACGATCAGCTCGCGCTCGAGCCAGCGCTCGGCAAGCTCCTCGTAGCTGCGCACGAGCGCCGGCACCGTCGACGCCAGGCAGAGTCCCGAGACAGACTCGAAGTCGATCAGGTTGCGGAAGAGGGCGGCAAGCTCGTCGCCTGTGCGGTGGGCCTCGGTCGCGATCCGGAAGTGCTGCGCCAGCCGCTCCCCCTCAAAGAGCCCGAGGACGGTCTGCGTGTTCCCGACATCGACAGTAAGCAGCATGCTGAGAGCCTAGACGACTCAGAACTCGCAGCGAGATGAAGACCCGCCGACCGGGTGCGATCGGCGAGCGTAAGGCTTGATTCGAGCTCCTAGAGATCGTCTTCGGACTGAAGCTGCTCCCCGATCCGCTCGGCAAGAGCGGCGGCGGTGAGCTGCGAGCCCTCGCCGGTATTCAGCTCCTCGATCGTCACGTCACCCGAGGTGAAGACCTCGGCGCGCGGGATGATGCGAGCCGGACGGTTCTTGTCCCAGACCCAGACGTCTTCCATGCGCAGATGCAGGTAGGGGTAGCTCGGCTGGCTGGCCTGCTCGACATCGAGCCGGTTGCAGAGGTACGTCACGTCCGGAGTGAGGACGCAGTAGCGGAAGAGACCGAAGACGGCCGCGTACTCCTTCTTCAGCCGGAGCTCGAGCTCGGCCTCGTAGTCGTCCAGATCGTCGAGGTGCGACATCTCACAGTCAGTCTAGCCCCGCGAGCAAGGCCTTCACCGATCCCTTGCCGGGAACTTCCAGCTCTGGCTCGAGCTCGGCCAACGGCTCGAGCGCGAAGCGACGCAGATGCAGACGGGGGTGAGGTATCTCCAGCTCGGGCTCGCTCACGGTCTCGGAGCCGTAGAGGAGCAGGTCGAGGTCGATCACGCGCGGGCCGAAGCGCGGGCCCGCGCGACGGCGGCCCAGCTCGCACTCGATCAACTGCAGGCGCGCGAGCAACTGCCTCGGCGACAGATCGGTCTCGACCGCCGCGGCGCCGTTCAGGAAGCGAGGCTGATCGAGGAAGTCCTCGGGCTCGGTCTCGCGCAGCGTCGATGCCGCCACCAGCTCGACGCTCGGCTCGGCGGCGAGGCGCTCGAGGGCCAGCTGCAGCATCTGCTCGGGATCACCGAGGTTGGCGCCGAGTCCTACATAGGCCCTGGTCATGAGGCGATCCTAGCCAGAGTCAGGCGCGCCCGAATCAAGAAAAAGCGCCGGTATAGAATCCGTCGACTTCGGATGGTCGCCTGCTCGGTCGAAATCCCTTTGCTAGCTGCCGTTTTGCCCGCGGACTTTGACGGCATCGAGGCTCTCGAAGAGCAGGCTCGCCTGGAGCTGGAGGCGGCCGGCGCAAGACTGACGCAGGAAGGAGAGAACCGAGCTCAGCTGGGGCCCTGGCGGTCACTCAGCGGCCGGCCCTCCGTGAGCGTCGCGATAGTCCCCAACCGCCCTATCTCGATCGCGGCCATAAAACTCAAGCGCTCGCTTGACATTTTCCGTGTTCTCTTCGAGCTTCCGCTTGCGCGGAGGCGCCTCGCCCGGAGCGGCTTCCCGTACCTGAGAACACTTCGCTGGAGCCCCTCGCGAACGGTCGAATCTCGCGGCTTCGGCTCTTCTTTGCGCAGCATCTCGACCCGCGCCTACGTCACCGGCAGCGTGATCGAGAGCTACACCACGATGCTCGACCGCGCGCTGGAGCTTGCGAGTCGCGCGATCGGTGTAGAGCTTCGTCTAGAGAAGCTTGTCTCGGCCGATTCACTGGTCGCGATCTGTGACCAGGGTGTGCTTCGCCTGAGTCTCCGACCGGCGAAGCGCCAGCGCCTCGCCTACGCCGGGCTCGAGCGGCTCGAGCAACGGGCAGCGGAACCGCTGCGCCGGCTCGTGCCACGGCCGCTCGCCGAGGGCGAGTACGGCCCATACCTCTGGTCGCTCGAGGAGAGGATGAACGGCACCTCGGCACGAGCGCCGCTCTCGCCGTCGCTCACCGAGCAGGCGTTCAACGTGCTCTTCCTGCTCGCCGAATCTGGCAAGCAGACCCAGGCGGCGCCCGGCTTGATCGACGAGGCCGGCCTGCTCGGGGCCGTGACCGATAGAGAGCTCGGCCTCCGCCTGGAAGAGGCCGCGCATTCTCTCGAGCAGAGGCTCGCTCCACTTCCGCGCGTCGCCGGGCACGGCGATTTCTGGGCCGGCAACCTGCTCGCCGACGGCGACAGGCTTTGCGGTGTCGTGGACTGGGACGGCTGGAATGCCTGCGAGCTTCCACTCGTCGACTTCTTGCACCTCCAGCTGCTGCACAAGCGCTCGCTCCCGTGGGCCAAATGGGGCCCCGCGCTTCTGGCAACGCTCCTTCCCTACGCCCGCTCGGGTGGAGATGAGCGAGCTCTCGCCTACTGCCGTAAGCTCGGCATCGAGCCCGATCCGGAGCTGCTCGAGCAACTGGTCTGGGCGTACTGGATACGCCGTGCGGCTCGCCAGACCGAGTGCTTCGAATTGCGAAGCAGCGAGCGCTGTATAGACAGCGCGATCCGCAAGGTCGCGCCGGTCTTCCTCGAATTCATGGCTCGGCGCAAGGCTTCCGACGGCGGCAAAGACGGTTCCTAGCTTCCCGGACGGGCCCGGCGGCTCTCGCTCGAGCGTCTGACCGGCCCGGTGCGAGGCGCGCTAGGCGCCGCCGCGCTCGATCGCGACCGCAATCGTAAGCGCTTCGACATGCTCGCGCACGTCGTGGACGCGGAAGATGCTGGCGCCGCGCTCGAAAGCCGCGAGCGCCGCACCGAGCGAGGCCGCCGTCGTTCCGCGCGCCGCGTCCGGGTCGCCGAGCAGGCGCCCGAGCGAGCGCTTGCGCGAGAAGCCGATCAGGACCGGGCGGCCGAGCCCGAAGATAGCGTCCAGCCGCCGCACGAGCGCCACGTTGTGCTCGACCGTCTTGCCGAAGCCGATGCCGGGATCGAGGCAGATCCGATCCTCGCGAACTCCGTGCGAGGTGGCGAAGGCGAGCCGCTCCTCGAGAAATGCGGACACCTCCGAGACGACGTCCTGGTAGCTCGGCTCGACCTGCATCGTGCGCGGCTCACCGCGCATGTGCATCAAGCAGAGGTAGGCGTCCGACTCGGCCACCGTCTCGACCATCAGCGGATCTCCGCGTAGCGCCGTGACATCGTTGACGAGCTCGGCACCGAGCTCCGTTGCCCGGCGCGCTACCTCGGCCTTGCTCGTGTCGATCGAGAGCGGCGCGCCGGTCAGCGCCTCGAACACCGGCACGACACGGCGCAGCTCCTCGTCCAGCCCTGCGGCCTGGGCTCCCGGCCTGGTCGACTCGCCGCCGACGTCGACGATCGCGGCTCCCTCTTCGAGCATGCGCCGGGCCGAGGCGGTCGCCGCCGCGGGCTCGAAGTTGAGGCCGCCGTCCGAGAAGCTGTCGGGCGTGACGTTGACGATCCCCATCACCGAGGGGCGCGGAAATCTCTGCTCGATCGGGAGTCTCACTCCCGGTATCGTCGCACGCCGCCCGTCATCGGGCGGTGAACGAACCACAAGCCCGCTATCACGAGTACGCCGCCGGCCGCGAGTGTCGCACGTAACGGCTCGCCGAGAACCAGCACAGAGCCGAGAACGCCAAACACAGGCACGAGGAGCGTGAACGCCGACGTCGAGGCTACGCCGGCAATGCGAACTCCCTCGGAAAAAAGCACGAAGCCGAGCACCGTTCCGACTACGGCCAGATAGGCAATCGCCGTCCAGGTCGCTCCGGACGCTTCGGCGAGACGTCCCCAGCCCCCGCCGAAAAACGAGAGTGGCAGGAGCAGTAACGCGCCGGCGCCCGCTAGATAGATGTTCGCAGTGACGGAGTCGAAGTGAGTCGAAGCTCGTCGTGCGACCATTGCGTACGAGGCCCAGGACAGTGCGGCGCCCATGAGGATGGCGTCGCCCGTGAGCCGCCGCGCATCGATACCCCCAACCGGATCGACAACGAGGATTAAACCGCCAAGCGCGAGCGCAAAGCCGATCGCGGTCGATCGCCCGGGCCGATCGCCGACAAATCGCCAGACCAACAGCGTGGTCAGCACAGGTATCAGGCCCGGAACGATTATCGAGCCGTCACTCGCCGGCGCTAGCCGCAGCCCATAGAGGAAGCAGAGGTTGTACACGGCGACCGCAGTCAGGCCCATCGCGAGCACGAGCGGAAGCTCCCGCCGCGCGGGAAAGCGGATACGTCGCCCCCTTAGTCGCGCCCAGATCACAAGCAATACGCAGGCTACGGCGAATCGCGCTGTCGCCACGGTCGCCGGAGCGACATGCGCAGCCGCCACCTTCCCTGCGGGCCACGTTCCGCCGAAGCAAACGGCCATACCGACGAGCGACACGTAAACGACGTGCCGCGAGTCGCTGGAGCCGCCCACCTAACCTTTGGCGGCTTCGGGCGGAGGCGGCTTCGAGAGCGCGCCCGGAACCGGATAGGGCTTCGGCTTCGAGCGTGGCTTGCGCGCTTTCTTGGGCTCCCCGCTGGCGGGCGGCGGAGCGCTGGGATCGGCGAACACCGCCTGCTCGGACTCGCCGGCCAGCAAGCGCTCAAACTGCTCCTTGTCGATCGTCTCCCTCTCCACCAGCAGGTCGGCCAGACGGCTCAGATCATCCTTGTGCTCGCGTAGCACCGTGAGGGCGGTCTGATGCGCCTCTTCGATGATGCTTCTGATCTCGTCGTCGATCTCGCGCGCGATCTCCTCCGAGTAGTCGGGCTCGTGGCCCAGCTCGCGACCGAGGAACGGCATGTCGGCCGAATGGCCGAGCACGCGCGGGCCGAGCTTCTCGCTCATGCCATAGCGCATCACCATCTGCTTGGCGGTCGCGGTGACCTTCTCTAGATCGTTGGCGGCGCCGGTGGTGACCTCGTCGAAGGTGACCTCTTCGGCTGAGCGGCCGCCAAGCGACATCGCAAGCTGATCCATCAGCGCGGCGCGCGTGGTCAGGTAGCGGTCTTCGCGTGGTAGCGAGATCGTGTAGCCGAGCGCCTGCCCGCGGCTGATGATCGAGATCTTGTGCACGTCGTCGGTGTGCTTGAGGAAGTAACCGACGATCGCGTGACCCATCTCGTGATAGGCGGTGATCTTCCGCTCGTCCTCGGAGAGCAGTCGCGTCCGCTTCTCGGGACCGGCGATCACGCGCATGATCCCTTCCTCCAGCTCCTCCTGCCCGATCTGCTTGCGGCCGCGCCGCGCGGAGAGCAGCGCCGCTTCGTTGACGAGATTGGCGAGATCGGCGCCGGTGAAGCCGGGCGTGCCGGCGGCAAGCGTGTCGAGGTCGATCTCGGCCGCCAGCGGCTTGCCCTTGGAGTGCACCTCGAGGATCTTGCGCCGGCCGATGCGGTCGGGCCTGTCGACAACGATCTGGCGATCGAAGCGGCCCGGGCGAAGCAAGGCCGGGTCGAGGATGTCGGGCCGGTTGGTGGCCGCGATCAGGATGATGTTGTCCTTCAGCTCGAAGCCGTCCATCTCGACCAGCAACTGGTTCAGGGTCTGCTCGCGCTCGTCGTGGCCGCCGCCGAGCCCGGCGCCGCGGTGACGGCCGACGGCGTCGATCTCGTCCATGAAGACGATGCAGGGCGACGCCTGCTTGGCCTGCTCGAAGAGGTCGCGCACGCGGCTGGCGCCGACACCGACGAACATCTCCACGAAATCGGAGCCCGAGATCGAGAAGAAGGGCACACCGGCCTCACCGGCGACCGCGCGGGCGAGCAGCGTCTTACCTGTCCCCGGCGGACCGTAGAGCAGCACGCCCTTGGGGATGCGCGCCCCGAGCGCCTGGAACTTCTTCGGGTTCTCGAGGAACTCCTTGATCTCTTGCAGCTCCTCGACCGCCTCGTCCACGCCGGCAACGTCGCGGAAGGTGATCTTGGGCGCGTCGGGTGTCATCCGCTTGGCGCGGCTCTTGCCGAAGCTCATCACCCTCGAGCCGCCGCCCTGCATCTGGTTCATGAGGAAGATCCAGATCGCGATGAAGAAAACGAAGGGCAGCAGGCTGACGAGAATCGAGACCCAGGCCGAGCCGCCGGTGCCCTTGGAGCTGTAGAGCACGTGGTGGCCCTGGAGAATCGTCTCGTAGTTGGCCTCGGACTCGGGGCTGGGGTAGTTGACCTTGCCGCTTATCGGCTTCGTGCCCGCCGGCGCGTCCGGAGGGACTTTGAGCTTGAAGCTGATCTGCTGCGAGTTGGGGCTGAAGGTGACCTCTTGTACCTCGTTCGCCTTCGTCTTGTGGATCAGCTGCGAGTAGGTGAGCGGCTTGGTCTTCGAGCCACTCGAGCTACTAAGCAACTGGGACACGAGGAAGACGGCCCCGACGATCAGGATCAAGGGGAAAAGAGCGCTGCGAAAGAAGCGATTCATAGTTGAAACTCTACTCGGAGCCTAGCAGTAGTCCTCCCTTTCCCAGCCTCCGTGGAGTTGCCTTGCCGGTAGGCGCCAAGGGTAAACGGGGGACTTGGCCCCGCCCGCTCAGGTTCCTTCGGGAAGCAGCGATTCGTCGAGTGCAGCCAGGTAGGGGAGGTTGCGGTAGCGCTCGGCGAAATCGAGCCCGTAGCCGACGACGAAGCGGTCGGGAATCTCGAAGCCGACGTAGCGCACCGAATTGCGGATCTTGCGCGCCGACTCCTTCACGAACAGGGCGCAGACCTCCAGCGAAGCCGGCGAGCGCGAGCGCAGATTCCTCATCAGGTAGGAGAGAGTGAGCCCGGAGTCGATGATGTCCTCGACGATCAGGACGTGGCGCTCCTCGATGTTGATGTCCAGGTCCTTGAGGATGCGCACCACGCCCGACGAATCGCTGGCCGAGCCGTAGCTGGAGATGGCCATGAAGTCCACCTCGCAGGGAAGCGGAAGCTCGCGCATCAGGTCGGCCATGAAGAAGACGGCGCCCTTGAGAACTCCGATCAGGAGGAGATCGCGCCCCTCGTACTCGGAGGCGATCTCACGACCGAGCTCGGCGACGCGATTGCGCAGCTGCTCCTCCGAGACGATGACCTCGCCCACGCCGCGATCGATTCCAGGGTCGTTCACAGCCGCTCTCCTCCCTGCGCCGGATGCCTCATCGCTCATCTTCTCTCGTTGCCCGCACGGCGTCCTCGTAGCCCGGCGCCGCGACGATGCCGGGCACCGCCACGACCTCCTCGCCCCTGGTCACGAGTGGCCAGGAAGCCCTTTGAGAGCGTGGGATCTTCGCGTCTACGAACACGTCTTGAATCTTCTTCTTCCTGCCGGCGAGCCTGTCACCGGGCTTGAAGCAGCGTACCTGCAATCCCTCCAGCTCGGATTCGAGAATCCAGGGCCCGAAGCGCAGGCTGCCCTCGAGCGGCAGCGGGCCCCGCTCGAGATAGACGCGGTCGTACTCGCGCACCGCCCTCAGCGCCGGGCCCAGATCGGCCGACCCGGAGCCCCGGCGCGAGCTCAACAGCTCGAGCAGCGCTCCCTCGAGGCCGCGCGGCAGGCGCGGACGCTCGCGCGCAAGCGCGAGGATATTCTCCTCGGCGGCGGGATGCAGGCGGCGCAGGGCGGGCAGGATCTCGTCGCGGATCACGCCCCTGATCGTGTCGGGATTGCTCGAGTCTTCGTGGAAACGAAGATCCTCGGCGCGGCAGTAGTCCCGCGTCTCTTCTCGCCAGAGGTTCAACAGCGGGCGCACCACGCCGTCCTCGCGCCGCAGCTTGATCCCGCGCGTGCTGCCGCTCGCGGCGAGCCGGTAGATGATCGTCTCGACCTGGTCGGAGGCGGTGTGCCCGGTCGCGCGCAGGCGATCCCGCCCGAACGAGTAGCGGAGCTCGCGCAGCTCCGCCTCGCTCATTCCCGGCTCGCCCGCCTCCACCACCTCGGCGCCCATGATCTCGCGACAAAAGCGCGCGTCTTCTTCCGACTCTTCTTCGCGCTGACAGTGGTTCACGTGCAGTGCGCTCACGCGGTAGCCGAGCGCACCGAGCGCGTGCCAGAGGCAGGTCGAGTCGGCGCCGCCCGAGACCAGGCAGAGAATCTCGCCGCCCGGCTCGATCAGATTCTCGGCGCGGATCAGCTGTTCGATTCGCTCGCGGATCTGGGCGCTTTCCATGCCTCAATTGTCGCAGTCGCCGCAGCGTCGCGCTCGTCGTCGGGGGTGGCGGATGCGACCAGCCGGAATGAAAGCCCGTCGGCGGGACACGGGCACACGCGCTCCGCGCGGTGCCTGGCACCGCGCTGGCGAGGCGGAATACGGTAGCGAGAAGACGAACTCAAGAACGTGCCGGTTTCGTGTCAAACCCGCATTACGCCGCCGAGCGCGGTCGGATGACTTCGCCGGTTTCGATGAATCGCTCGCTCGCGGCGGTCGGGCACGCCATACTGGCTTGAGGATTCACCTCTAACAGGAGGTAGTGAGGTATGGGCTTGCTTTACCGATTCGAGAATCTGCTCGCGCGACGGAGCGGGGGCGGCGAGGACGAAAAGCTCAAACTAGCCAGGAACGCACTTGCCAGGGCATTCGACGAGGAGGCGGAAAAGCTCAACGGCGGGCGGGCGATCGAGTTCGGCTCCGCACGGGCCGAGGTGAGCCCGGCCACCCGGGAAGCGAAGGATCTCGCCAGCTATGTACGGAGGCTCGAGCCAGGTGATCCCAGCATCGAGGAGGCCCCACTGTTCAACAAGGCGGGGCTGCTCTCGCCGCTCGACGAGCGCGCCTGCGCGGTGCTAAACGAGCCGTGGCCCGGTGGGTTTGACGCCGACGCGAAGCTCAAAGCGACGGTGAAGGCGCTGCACGATGCACGAGAGTCGCGTGAGTAGATAAGCGCGGTGGAGCGCCGCATCTGGAACCGGTCCTCAGACGCCGCCTAGGCTCACTCGCTCCAGCGCGGATCTAGCAACCAGTTCTCGAGCCGTTCGAGCGCCCGGGCCAACTCCTCGGCGCCGAACTCGAACGGGCGCGCGTAGGGAACAAGCGTGTGATGGGCGTGGAAGGTTCGTCCGGCGGCCGCCTCGCGTAGGAAGCTGACGGCGAGCCCATGCGTGACGACGAGAATGACGGGCTCTTCGCGGGCCAGCACGATTCGGAACCCGCGGACGAAGCGTGCCGCCGCCTCGAGCCGGCTCTCCCCTCCCCCTGCCGGCTGTTCCTCGGGCTCGTGCCCGTGTGCCCAAGAGGTGTAGAGGTCGAGCGAGCCGCCCTCGAATGCGCCGACGCGGATGTCGTTCAGCTCGGGCAGCTCGAGCCAGGGCAGCTCGCGCCCGGCGACGGCGATCTCGGCCGTCTCTTGCGTGCGCCGAAACTCGCTGGTCACGTAGAGATCGAGCTCGCGCCCGAGCAGCGAGCGGCCGAGTGCCCGAGCCTGTTCCTGGCCACGCTGCGTAAGCCGGCAGCCGTCGTTGGGCTCACCATTGACAGTGCCCCTGGCGGAGCACTCGCTCTCGGCGTGGCGCGCGACGAGGACTAGTTGCATGGCGTCACGCTAGCGCAGAGACGGCCGCGGATCGAGCCTGCTGAAAACGTTTGCCGCCGGAGACGCCCGGGCTCACAGCACGATGCTGCGGAAAAACCCGACCCGCTTCATCCCGATCGACTCGTAGAGCCCGATCGCCCGCGCGTTCTCGGCCCGGACGAACAGGCAGACGCAGGGCGTGCTCTCGAGCAGCAGCCGGCAGAGATCGCGCAGCCCGCGAGCACCGTAACCGCGCCCGCGCAGGCCGGGGTCTGTCCAGACCTGCTGCAGTTGAACCGCCGACGGAGTCCAGGCCGACGCCTCTGCCTTGAAGAGGATGCGCCCCTGCTCGCTCCAGAGCCAGGAGCGACCGACAACGATCTGAGACCGCGTGCGCTGGCGAAAGCCGCTCGGGTCGTACTCCAGCGGGTTGATGCCCAGCTCCTCCTCGTGCGCGGCGGCGCACGGAGAAACGAGCAGCTCGAGGTCGGAGTTGGTCGCCAGGCGAAGCCCGCTGTCGCCAGGCTCGGGCCGCTCGCGCAACTCGTAGACAGGCTCGCCCGGACTGTCTCGCCGCGGCGGCGGCACTCGCTTCGAGACCTCTCGCCAGAGCTCGTCGACCGCGCTCTCGGCGCCGACGATCATGCGCGCGTCGCTTGTCAGCACCCGGCGCGCGAAGACGCCGCAGCCGTGGCCCGCCGGCCCGATGTTGGCACCGAAGTGGCAGAGAGCCTCCAGCGAGCCGTTCTTGGGCACGGCCAGGAAGCGCCCGAGCCCGCGCCGGGCGAGATCCTCCAGGAAGACGCGCTCGACCGGATCCTCGGCGCAGAAGGCCAGAATCTGATCGGGCGGAGGCGTTCGCAGCTTCGCCACCTCCCTATCCTGCCAAAGTGGGTGGCGTACTACGCTTGAACCCGCCATGAGCGAGACCGTCTTCCTCGTAAATCCGGCTTCGGCCGGCGGCTCGACCGCCAAGCGCTGGCCCGAGATCGCGCACGAGGCCGCCGAAGCCGGTCTCGTCGGCGACGCGCTCATCTCCGAGCACCCCGGGCACCTCGGCGAGCTGGCCCGTGATGCCGTCAAGGCCGGCGCCCATAAGCTCGTGCTGGTGGGCGGGGACGGCTCGCTGAACGAGATCGTGAACGGGCTGGGCAAGCAGCTGAGCAAGGTCGAGCTGGCGCTGATTCCGCAGGGCACGGGCTCGGACTTCGTGCGCGAGCACGCCATCCCGCACTCGGTGAGCGAGGCGGCGCGCGTCGCCCTGGAAGGAGAGCTGCGCCCGCTCGACATCGGCAAGGCGAGCTTCCACGCCTGGGACGGCAAGCAGGCTCGGCAGTACTTCGCCAACGCCGCCGGTGCCGGCATCAGCGGCGCGATCGCCCGCCGCGTCGACGACGGGCCAAAGAGGCTCGGCCCGCGTGGCAGCTACGCCTGGGCGGTCGTCTCGGTCTTCCCGCGCTGGCGCAACTGCGTCGTCCGCCTGCGCGTCGACGACCAGCAGCGCGAGGGCAAGATGCACGAGGTGATCGCGGCGATCGGCCGCTACCAGGCCGGCGGCATGAAGCTCTGCCCCGACGCCGTCCCCGACGACGGGCTGTTCGACGTGCTGATACTCGGCGACCTGAGCAAGGCCGACCTCGTCCGCAACCTGCACAAGACCTACCGCGGAACCCACCTCTCGCACCCGAAGGTCGACGTCCTGCGCGGCAAGCTCGTCTCGATCGAGACCGAGGAGCCAATGCCGATCCAGCTCGACGGCGAGCAGCCGGGAACGACCCCGGTCGAGTTCGAGCTGATTCCGGGCGCGCTGCGCCTACGCGTGCCCCCGCGCGGCTGAGCGGCTCCCGGCTACTTCGCGGCAGGCTTCTTCGCCGGCGCCCGGCGCGCGGCCGGCTTCTTTGCGGCGGGTTCCTTGCTCATAGCCTTGAGCTGCTTCTCGAGCTGGGCGACGCGCTTCTCCAGCTCTTCCACGCCGCTGACTCGCCGCTGGAGCTCGTCGATACGGTCTCGCAGCCCGGTCAGAGCGTCGAGCAACTTCTGCGCGGCCGGCGATCCGGCAATCTTCTGCAGCGCTTCCTCGCCCTTGTCGGCGAGCTTACTGACGATATCCGGCGTACTCTGAGGCACCTTGCATCTCCTCCTGGCTTCGCTTGCGAGCTCTAGCTGCAGCGTAGCTGGCCTGCGGAGGTTCCGGAAGCGAGAGAGCTATTCGATCAGAGGCGTGCACAAGTTCCCCAACCTCCGTCCGAGGCTCGTTTCGAGCGCTCAGCCTTATGAAACGATCTCGACGGGCGTGCCGAGTTGCACCTGCGCGAACAGCCGCTTCAGGTCGCGGGCGCCGAGGCGTACGCAGCCGTGCGACACCGCCCTGCCGATCGAGTCGGGGTCGTTCGTGCCGTGAATCGCGATCGGACCGCCGTCGGGCCAGTCGTGCAGCTTCTCGGAGTAAGCGGAGAGCGCGATCGCGGCGGCTCCTTCGGCGCCGCCGGTGTCGCTGATACGGATGCGCTCGCGCACGAAGAAGTGGCCGCGCGGAGTGGGCGTCGAGGGCGCACCGACCGCCGCCGGAGCGCGCAGAACCGGAACGCCGTCCTCGAACAGCGTCAGCTCGTGTCGAGACAGATCGACGACCACGCGCGTGCGTACCTTGGCCAGCTCGACCGCGCCGGCGCGGACATAGCCCTCTTCCGCGCTCACGGCACCCGGGTGACCCGCAAGCTCGACCCGGTACCAGCGGGCCCGACAGTCGCTCCCGCGCACCTCCGACAGCACGGCGGCGACCGTGGGCACGCCGCTTCGGCTTGTCTGGACAAAGCTCTTGCTCAGGCGCGGCAGGGTCGTAAGCAGGGCGCCGTCCGGACGCCCGTAGACGCCAGCGCGTCCGCGGAGGAAGACCGCGAAGGAGGCACGCTGTGAGCCGAGGCTGATCTCCCCCGCCCGGCAATGGCGAGCAGCCGTTTTCGTCTTCACCGTTCCGCTGTGAGCCGACCGGCCTGTGTGGCCCGAGAGAGCGCGCACAACGACGACCGTCGCCACGACGGCGAGCGCGATTCCGAGACAGACGAGCAGCAACCTGCGCAGGACGCCGATTCTACTTCGCTTCGGGCGTCAGGCGGCGTGCTTGAGCGGAACCACGTCGGCTTCGCGCTCTGCGCTCTTGCGGGCGCCGCGCTTGAGGTCGGCGACGAGCGAGAAGTAGCGCCAGCGAAGCTGGCTGAACTCGATGAAGGATCCGATGCGATCGCCGATCACGCGCACTGCCGATTCGATCGCCTGATCCGGGGCGAGCGACTCGCGCCGCTCCATCTCGATCACGCCGAGCGGTGCTCCGGCGCCCGTTATCGCGAAGGCGCAGACAGTGTGCAGCCCATCGGCCTCGAGCAGCAAGCCCAGGTCTCTTTCCGAGACCGACGGTGCCTGCTCGCTCAGGAAGACCTTCCGCTCCACGAACACGCGACCCGCAATGCCTTCGTTCAGCGCCAGCTGCAACGAGCGGATCTTCGTCTCCAGGAACCTGGCCCTGGGAGTCGGAGCCGCGCGATGGGCGACGGCGCAGAGCTTGCCGTCCTCCGGATCGAGCAGCCAGAAGGTCGCCGTGTCGAACTCGAACGCCTCGCAGAGCACGTCGAGCACGGAATCGGCAACCTCGTCGATCTGCTCGGCCTCGGCCAGTGCCTGCACGACGCCGTCCTCGGCGGAGAAAGCCGACCGCGCCCCTTCCAGCACGCCGTAGAGCTGAGCTCGAACCTGCTCCAGCTCGGCCTTCGCGGCGGCCAGCTCGTCGGCCTCCGAGCGTAGCTCGTCGAAGAGAGCCTGATCCGTCTTCTCGACGTCAGACGAAAGCAAGGGGGATGTGGCCGCAGAGTTCACTTCAACCGCTTCGTTTCAAACGCTACTCAGATCATCGATCGCAGCCGTCGCGGCTCGATCCCCGTTTTGCAGCGCAAACCCTCACCGCAGCGAGCCGTCTATAGAGATGAGGAGACGGGCCTCAATTGCGCACCATGTCCCGCCGATACCAACAGTAGTCTGGATCAAGTCATGAACGCCTCGGCAAAGAAGAAGGGTCACGTCCACCGGGAGCTGACGGTTCGCGTCCTCAGCCAGCAGGGCGGTGTGCCCTACGAAGTCGAGCGCACGCTCTGCCGCGACTGCCACGAGGTCATCTCGGAACGGCCGGTACGCCGCGCGGCCGCGTAAGGCGCCCGAACCATCGGTCGGGCCGGTCTCTAGGCTTTTCTGCGCATGACAACGAAGCCCGCAGCCGCGAAGGCGACCGCGACGAGAGCGAGCGCCGCTTCGATCAACCAAGGGAAGCGATCGAGCAGCGACTTGGCCGGCGCCGCCGTCTCGGCCGGCGTGAGCGCCTGCTCTTTGCCCAAGTGGCCCACTACCGCCCGGCCGAGGCCCAGCGCCGAGCGCGGCGCCCGCGCCAGGTCGTAGTCGGGAGCTCCCAGGGCGCGGGAGCGTGAGCCGTAGAGGAGCCGGTAGGGAGCGGGCGATCCACCCGCTACGTAGAGCGTCGGCGGATCGGCGAGGACACGCACGGAGATGGCTTTCAGCGGTTTGTCGTCGCCGTTCTCGATCCTGATGCGCAGGAAGCGTGTCTCGGCGCCAACTTCGATCGGGCTCTGCGCGGCGCCCGTATAGCGGAACAGGCGGCTCTCTACCAGAGGTTGCCAGGAATCACCGCCGTTCGAGCCCAGGATCTCCAGCGGTCTCTCGTATACGGGCGTTGCGGCGCGCACGTCCAGCAGCGACACCGGCAGCCGATAACCGAGGTCGAGCGTCACGACCGTCGTCCGCGCCCGCTCTTTGCGAACAATCGAGCTGGGCTTCCAGACGCGGTACTTCTCGACGGTAGCTTGCCGGCGCACGGTCGCCGAGGTGATTCCGGGCAGCCCGCTCGCGCGCAGCTCGAGATAGCGGAGATCGCTCGGCCTGAAGACGACCACCGTGGAGCGCGAATGCGTGGCGCCGCGCAGGTCGTAGACCAGCGTCCGCCCGAGGCTGCGAAAACTCTTCCGGTCGTCGCTGCCCAGCACCTCAACCCTGCCGACAAAGTTGGATCCGGGTATCCGCAGGTCGATGTGGTCGACGACGCCGCCGCCGGTTCCGAGATCGAGCAGGGCGATCAGCACGCCGTTCTCCCGGCCGACATCGATCAGCGGCACCGATCTCGCCCTTGGGGCCGCCGCTTCAGGCAAGGTGCGCCAGGGAACCTGGGCTCCGTGCGCGTCGAGCACGCGTATGTCGCTCAGATCCGTGCGCGTATGCCCGAGCAGAGGCTCATCGAGCGTGACGAGCAGCGGATGGCCGGCGGCGCCCGAAAGCGTCCGTTCGTAACGGAAGCTGTGCGTACCAATCGTCTGCGCCGCGCCGGCGGTGGCGACTGCCGTGAGCGAAACGAACGAGATCAGGACTGCAACAGGGCGCCTCATCCGGTCGTCTTTCTCTTCTTGTTGTTGACTGCGGCCAGGCGCTGGTAGAGGAAGGTGGCCGCGAGCAGCAGCAAGCCGAGCCCGATCAGGGAGAGAACGCGCGCCATCTGCTCCAGCGAGGCGAGGTCGTAGATGAAGACCTTCCCCGCCGCCAGCAGGAGCAGGCAGAAGCCGCCTCTGCGCATCCACGCGTCGCCGCGTATCAACCCGGCGGCCAGCGCAGCGAAGCCGCACAGCGCCCAGAAGATGCTCAGCAGCATCTGCCCGATCTGCGTCCCTCCGGTCTCGCCCGAGGGAGCGACAGTCACGATCAGAGCCGAGCCGAGATAGAGAACGGCAACCACCGCGGCGGCGAAGACCAACCCTCGCACGGAGCCCTCTTCCTCCTCATCGAGGCCGACCAGGCGAAGCGAGCGCGCGACGATGATCCAGCCCAGCGCGACGAAGAGCAGGGCGATGAACTGGACGCCGACGTGACTGAGCCCATGATTGAGCGCAACGTTCGGCGGAACGTCGAAGACGAGAACGTGGATGCTCGCCAGCGCGAGCAGCCCGGCCGAGGCGGGCGAATAGGTCGGCGATTCCAGCCAGCCCGAGAGCGACACGAGCGCCAGCGCCAACGTGACCCAGGCAACCGGAAGCAGCCAGCCGCTGAACGCCACATCGAGCGCGATCGCGATGAGGGCGATCGAGACGCCGTCGAGAAACGGCCAGGCGATCTCACGCAACCGGCGCGGGAATAGGCGCGCCACAACAACGGCCGAGACGGCAACCACGAGTAGCGCGACGATCGCCGTTGCGTCCGCCTTCGTTCCGGTGGCTCCGTGATGGATCCGGATCAGTTCGTAGTCGAGCGCACGAACGCCCGCGAGAGTCAGAAAGCCGATCGCGGCGGCAACCGCTCGCTTGCTCCCGGTGCGGCCGGCGAGCCAGGCGAGAAGCGCAGCCTCGATCGCCCAGCCGCTGACGAGCGCGGGCCCGTCGAGCGCGAGCGCAAGGCCGATGGCCGAAAGCCCGATCCCGATCGCCGCCGCCAGCAAGGCAGTCTCTCGCGCCGACGACCAGAGCCAGGCGATGGTGAATCCGAGCGCCACGTGAAGCGCGGCCATCACGATCACCCAGGTCGTGGCCGCGTTGCCCGAGACTTGGGATTTCAGCAGCGCATAACCGACGCCGGAGGTGACGACGACGTTCGAGAAGGCGAGCATCGCGCTCGGCGCGCGCAGCCTCTTGGTCGAGACGCGCAGGTCGTAACCGATGGCCGCCAGCAGGTAGAGAAGCCAGAACCCGAGCAGCACGGCGAGAGTGCGATAGAGGTGCTGCTGGTAGCTGTCGTGGACCCAAATCAGAAGTTGCGGAAGGCTGACGACGTAGGCGAGCGTCGCCAGCCACGACCAGCGCTCCCAGGTCACGATCGCGATCGCGCTCACCAGTGCCAGCGCCATGAACACGAGCGCCGAAAGGGAGGGCCCGGTATCGACGAGAACGGGCGCCAGCAGGGCGCCCACGATGCCGATTCCGGCGATCTGAACCGACTGCCAGCGAACCGCGATCGCGCTCGCCACGGCGCCGACGAGAGCGGCGACGAGGAATCCCTCTACCGGCGACACGAGACCGTAGAGCGCCGTCGCCGCGGTCAAGCTCGCGTAGAGGGCGGCGATCGCCGCCGCAACCACGATCTTCGCCGCCTGCGTCCGCCCCTGTCGTTCGTGCAGCCAGACACCCGCTGCCAACAGCAACGTCGAGGCGAGAAAGGCGAGCAGAACGCGCATCCCCTGCCCGATCCAGCCGCGGTGTATGGCCATCGTCACGAAGAAGACGGCTCCGAGCACGACCGCGATGCCCCCGACCCAGGCGAGCAGCCTGCCACCGAGCAGCTGCTCGAAATCGAGCTGGTACTCGCGCGGAGCCGGCGGCGGCTCCACGGGCGTAGCCGTCAATGACGGTTTCGGCTCCCACTCGAAAGAGGCGATCCGAGAGGCGGGCTCGGCGCTCGGCACCGGCTCCGGCGCCGCTTGGATCAGCTCGTCCTGCTCGAGCTTCTTGACGCGGCGTTCCAGCGCTCCGAGCGAGCGTCTGAGCGACTTGATCTGTTTTTCGAGATCGGTTTCGTCTGATCGCATATCTGCTATATAGCAAGTTTGCTATCGCAGGTCAATCCGATGGTTAGCGTAGACCGATACTTCGTTATACGCTCAGCTCTAGAGTTCCTCCATGGCGCCTTTCCACTTCTTCACCGAGGTGACCGTCCGCTTCGCCGAGACCGACGCCGCCGGGATAGCCCACCACTCCGCCTACTTGATCTGGTTCGAGGCCGCCCGGGTCGCCTATCTCGCCGAGCATGCCGGCGGCTACCAGGCGATCCGCGACCAGGGAATCGAGTCGCCGGTCGTGGAGATCAGCGTTCGCTACCTCTCCCCGGCCCGCTTTGACGAGAAACTGCGGGTCTATGCCCGTTGCCTCGACATACGAGGCGCCCGCTTCCGCTGTCAGTACCTGGTCGAGCGAGACGGCGAGCGCCTGGCCGAAGGCTCTAGCCTGCACGCTCTCGTGGACGCGCGCACGCTCAGGCCGACGCGCATGCCAGCATGGCTGAAAGAGGCAATAACCAAAGCCGAGTCGAAAGGACTTCCGAGATGAACTGCCCCGCCTGTGCTCGCGAGTTGACGACGATGACGGCCGGCGCGATCACGGTCGATGTCTGTGCCGGAGGTTGCGGCGGAATCTGGTTCGACCACTTCGAGCTGGCGAAGGTCGACGAGCAGAGCGAGTCGGCGGGGGAGGCGTTGCTCGACGTTCCCCGCGATCCGTCGCTCACGGTCGATCTCGAGCGACGTCGCAGCTGCCCCAAGTGCGGGCCGCAGATGGTGATGATGCGGCACTTCACGAGCGTCGCCCGCAAGGTCACCATCGACGAGTGCCCGGGCTGCGGCGGCATCTGGCTGGACGCGGGCGAGCTGAAGGGGGTCCGAACCGAGTTCCCGAGCGACGAGGCGCGTCAGGCGGCCGCTAAAAAGGCCTTCTCGGAGATGTTCGACGCGCAACTCGGCGCCGAGGAAGCAAAGAGCGAGGCCGAGCTCGAGCGCAGCCGGAAGTTCGCCCACACTCTTCGCTTCATCTGCCCCTCGACCTACCTGCCGGGCAAACAGGACGGGGGCGCCTTCTAGTCGGTCGTGGTCGTACCGGTAGTAGTACCGGTGGAGGTCGTCCCGGTAGTCGTAGTGCTGGTAGTGGTCGTACCTGTAGTCGTAGTGCTGGTAGTGGTCGTGCCGGTATTGGTGCCGCCGTTCTTTCCCTTCTTCTTCCCCGAGGCCTTGGTGCCGACCCGCACGATCTTGGGTGAGGAGCGGTAGCTCGAGTACCAGGTGTTGTCGTGGAGCAACTTGCCGCCGGCGCTGTAGACGAGCCTGTGAACGCTGGTCGAGCTGGAGGGCTGACCGTAGTCCTCCACCACCTTCGTCCCCACCGGCAGGGTCGGATCGGGGACCGTCTTCAGCGGCGGCGGCCCGGTGATGCGAAGCGGCGTCGTCTCCGAAACGACCTTGCGGTGCTGAGGGGTTCCGTAGAGCGCAACGAGCAGCGTGCTGGTGCTCGAGAAGGTGCGCATCAGGAGCCAGTGGCTGGTGTCGTTACGAAACTTGAGATCCGGGCTGGGCCAGCTCACCGTGGCGTCCCGCCCGAGCGGATAGTGGCTGATGTAGAGAGCGTGATTCGTTCGCTCGAGAATGTCGAGACCCGCTTCGAAGGCGGCATTGAAGACGGTCGTCGAAACCTGGCAAATTCCCCCGCCCAGCGCATCGACGAGCTGACCGTTGGCAATCTGCGGCGCGGTCAGGAAGCCCTTTGCGGCGCTGCGCTCGCCGGTGGTCTTGTTGAACGAGAAGACCGCGCCCGGGGCGATGTACTTGTCGTTGATCAGCTTGGCCACCAGCTGGACGTTGTGAATGCGGTTCGCCGTGCCGGTGAACGTGGTCTCGTAGGAGCCGACGAGCCCGGTGATGCCCAGCGCCTTGAGTTGCTCGGTCGTCCGGGTGGGTTGAGTTGTCTTCATCACGAGCGAGGTCGTCCGAGCCGTGGGAACGAGCGCGGCGCGCAGGATCGCCTTCGCCGTCTTTGCGCGGTCGAGGACGTAGCCGATACGCGCCGGGATGATCCGGACGTTACGACCCGAGACCGAGAACGCGGCGTTCCTGGCAGGCTGGTCGAGCTGCTTGGCGAGAGAGACGAGGAAGACATTCGCCTGACTGCCGCCGATACTCAGGTTCCGCTCCCCGTCGTGCGGGAACACGAGCATCTTCTTGATCTGCGCCGGGGAGATGCTCCAGCGCACGCCTCTCATGGTCAGCAGCACGGGCGCCGAGACCGCAGTGCGAACCTGGCCCGCGACGCGCACGAGATCGCGGCGGCGCACGCTCGGAGCGGTCACGTGCACCGGTAGTGCGACCGTGTTGCGAGAGAGCGAGCCGAGCGCGTCGACAACAATATCGGCCGCCTGCTTCCTGTCCAGCGCCAGCCCCGCGTGCCCGGGAACGACCGTGGGCCGCGCGCCGTCGAGGATCAGCGCCGGCTCACGTGCGGGCTTGTCCACACTCCGGGCGATCGTCGAGAGAAGCCTCTTCAACGCCAGCGGCGCCGGCTTGACGGTGGGATCGATCTTGTTGCCGAGTAGGCGCACCTCCAGCCGCTTGAAACCGCGCAGAGGCCCGACTCCGTCGCCGTCGCGGCGCGCTTCGGCGATAGCCGCGCTCCAGTCGATGACGATTCCGAGCTGGGCCGGAGCGGCCTCGAAGCCCTTACCTCTGGCAACGAACTTGACCGGCACCCAGCTCAGCTTCGCCGAGGCTTTCTCCAGCTTCTGGCGCGCCTGAGCCGAGGTCAGGCCGCCGACATCGACACCGGCGATCTCAACCCCGGAGGCGATGCGGTCGGGCGACCCGGCGAAGGCAAAGCCGACGGACGCGAGCACGGCGAACGCGACGAGCGCGGGCGCAATCAGAGTCAGCGGGCCTCGCGAGCGGCGCCTTCGACGCCGCGGGCGCTGGTGGCTCGAAGGGCGGGAGATGTGCTCTGACGGGCTCATATCTACGGGCTGCGGCGGTGTACCGACGAGTGCGAAAGTGTATCTGCGCGAGGGCAAGCTACCCGACGCTGCAGAGTTAGCTCCGGTGCGCGTGATATCCATATCTCGATTTACGCAACCGGTTGAGCTAAGCTCGTATTTATGGCTGTGGCAGAGTTGCTCGGTAGAGCCGACGAGCAAGCTGCTCTGGCGCGCCTCCTCGATCGTGGTCAACACAGGCCGGCCGGTCTTCTCCTCGACGGCGAAGCGGGCATCGGCAAGACGACACTGTGGCGCGAAGGGATCGCGCAGGCACGGGAGCGTGGCTTTCGCGTACTGGCCTGCGAGCCGACCCCGACCGAGACCCCACTCGCCTTCGCAGGATTGGGCGATCTGCTCGACGAGCTACCGCGCGAGGCCATCGAGCAACTGCCTTCGCCACAGCGAAACGCGCTCGAGATCAGCCTGCTGCTCGTAGAGACGGGCGGAGGCGTGGCCGACCAGCGAGCCGTCTCGCTCGCGCTCCTGACGCTGATGCGCATGCTCGCGGCGGCGCAGCCGCTCCTGATAGCGATCGACGACGTGCAGTGGCTCGACAGCTCTTCGCTGAGCGTGCTCACCTTTGCGCTCCGGCGCGTTCACGACGGTCCGGTCGGCCTGTTGATGACCCGTCGAAGCGATGAGGCTCCGATCAACGAGCTCCCGCTGGGCCTCGATCGCAACGACGCGCTGGCACGAGCGCTGGAGCAGCGCACTCTCAGCCCCCTGAGTCTCGGCGCTATCGCTCGCCTGGTCAGCCGGTACACGGGCAGGCGAGTGCCAAGGCCGCTTCTGACACGGCTCTTCCAGGCATCCGCCGGCAACCCCTTCTACGCCATCGAGCTGGCCCGCTCCGCGGTCGACCGAGACGTGGGTCAACCACTCCGCGTCCCTGAGCACCTGCGCGCGCTCGTCTCCGACCGTCTCAGCGCGCTCCCGGCCGACACGCAGGAGACGCTGCTGATAGCGGCGGCACTGAACGATCCGAGCGAAGAGCTCGTTCGCGCTGCGGGCGGCGGCGACCTGGCCGAGGCGATCGAGGCAGGCGTGATCGAGATCGAGCAGGGGCGCATCCGCTTCTGTCATCCGCTTCATTCCTCCGTGCTCTACGGAAGCGCCACACCCGAGCAAAGAACCCAGCTGCACAGGCGCCTCGCCGAGATCGTCACCAGCCCCGAGAGCCGGGCTCGCCACCTGGCGCTCGGCAGCCAGGAGCCCGACGAGCGGGTGGCCGCCGAGCTCGAGGAGGCTGCACGCCGAGCCGCCGCACGCGGTGCGCGCGCCGCCGCCGCCGAGCTCTACGAGCACGCCACGCGCCTCACGCCCGCCGAGCTTCACGACGACCTGCACAGGCGGCGCCTCGAGACCGCCGAGCACTACTACTCGGCGGGCGATCTCGAGCGCTCGCGCGCACTCGTGGAGACGATGCTGAGTGAGCTTCCCTCCGGGCCCGAGCGATCCGACGTACTGGTTCTGCTCGCCGAGATGATGGAGGATCTTCCGGCGGCCATCTCGGTCTGCCACGAGGCGGTCGAAGCCGCCGCCGGCGATGATGTGCGCACCGCCACCGCGTACATCCGCCTGTCGGCGATGAGCGCCCGTGTCGGCGAGTCCGAAGAGAGAATCGCGGCTCAGCGGCAGGCGCTTGTCTTCGCGGAGCTCGGCGGCGATCCGAACACGCTCGTCGAGGCGCTGCAGGGCGTCGGCAACGTGATCGTCCAGAGCGGAGAGCCGATCGACGAGAAGCTGATGAAACGTGCGCTCGATATCGACGCCGAGGTGACGGGGCTGACGACGTTCTGCCGCCCCTCTTTCTGGTACGGCATGCAGCTCTACTGGATCGACCAGCTCGAGCAGGCGCACCACTACCTCGGCGATGCCTTGGAGGCCGCAACACAGGCCAGCGAGCTGACCGACCGGCTGCACATACTCTCTCCCCTGATCGAGGTCGAGTTCCGGCTCGGCCACCTCGATTCCGCCGAGCGGCTGGCCGACGAAGGGCTGGAGCAGGCGCTCGACATCGGCCAGGACTTCCTGATTCGCTCGGTCTCCTTGCAGCGCTTGCAGCTGGCCGTACTGCGCGGGAAGGAAGAGGAGTCGCGGCAGGGGCTGGCGGAGCTGATGGCCCAGGCCGAGAGGGTGGGGGATCAGTGGCAGGCCCTCTCGCTCATGTCGCTGCTCGGCTCGCTCGAGATCTCGCTCGGGCACTACGTCGAAGCCTGGCATTCGCTCGAGCCGGCGCTGACACTCCAGGACGATCTCAAGCGCGACATCAGTCTCGGCATGGCGCCCCTCTACACCATCCGCCCGAACGCGATCGAGACGCTGATCGCCCTCGACGAGCTCGACCGGGCCGAGCTCCTGCTGGAGAGCTTCGAGGCGCACGTGGAGAAGACCAGGCGACCGAACGGAATCGTCTCCTCGGCCCGCAGCCGGGCGCTGGTGGAGGCCAGCCGCGGCAACCTGGAGAGCGCCAGAGAGGCGCTCGAGCGGGCGATCGCCGGGCACGAGACACTGCCCGACCCCTTCGAGCGCGGACGCACGCTGCTGATTGCGGGAACGATCGAGCGCCGGGCCAAGCAGAAGCGAAACGCCCGCCAGGCACTGGAAGAGGCGATCGCCGTCTTCGGCGGGCTGGGCGCGCGCCTCTGGTGCGAGAAGGCGCAGGTGGAGCTGGGACGGGTGGCCGGCTTCCGGGCCGGCGAGCTCGACCTGACGGCGACCGAGCAGCAGGTCGCCGAGCTGGTGGCCAGAGGCCGCTCGAACAAGGAGGTTGCGGCTCAGCTGTTCATGAGCGTGCGCACCGTCGAGGCGACCCTCTCCAAGATCTACCGCAAGCTCGGGCTGGAGTCGCGCTCGGAGCTGGCCGCCCGACTATCAGCCCGCTAGCAGGCGATTCTCGCAGCCGCCGGGCCTTTCAGTACGGTCGTCCTTGGCGTAAGCTCGAACTATGTCGAGCGCCGAGCTTCTCGGCCGAAAAGAAGAGCTCGCGGCGGTAGAAGGCCTCTTTTCGGAGAATTCGTCTGGGCCTCAGATGCTGATGCTCGAAGGCGTGGCCGGGATCGGCAAGACCGCCGTCTGGTTGAGCGGTGTCGAGAGCGCGCGCCGGCACGGCTTCCGCGCCCTTCTCTGCCGCCCTTCGCCGACGGAGATGCCGCTCGCCTTCTCGGCGCTCGGAGACGTGCTGGCCGACCTGACCGGGGAGTACCTGCCACAACTTCCGCCGCCACAACGAATCGCGCTGGAGATCAGCCTGCTCTTACGGGACTCGGAGGGCGCGGCGCCCGACCAACGGGCGGTCTCGCTCGCGACCATGACCCTGCTTCGTACCGCCGCGGAAAAAGAACCGCTCTTGATCGCCATCGACGACGTGCAGTGGCTCGACAGCCCGTCGGCCCGCGTGCTCGCCTTCGTTTTCCGCCGTGTGGAGCAGGAGCGTTGTCGTGTGCTCCTGACAAGGAGGCTGGAGCTCGAGGACGGATCGGCCTCCGGCTTTCCGGTCGAGCTGGAGCTTGCGCCGCGCTCGATGAAGACGCTCGAGCGGCGCACGCTCGGCCCGCTCAGTCTGGGCGCGCTCCAGAACGTGATCCGCACACACCTCTCGGCTCACCTGCCGCGTCAGGTCCTCGTCTCGATCTGCGAGGCAGCCGGCGGCAATCCTTTCTACGCGCTCGAGCTGGCGCGAGCCCAGTTGGAGCGGGGAGCGATCGAGCCGGGCCAGCCCCTGCAAGTCCCGGAGTCGCTCGTCGCGCTGATTCGGGAGCGGTTGAGCTCTCTTCCGGCGAGCATGCAGGAAACGCTTCTGATCGCATCCGCGCTCTCCGAGCCGACCGTCGGGCTCCTACAGAGCGCGGCCGGCTCGAGCCTGGACAACGCGATCGAAAATGGGGTCGTGGAGCTCGACGGCGAGCGTGTCCGCTTCACCCACTCGCTGCTTGCGTCGGTTCTCTATGCGCAGGCGACTCCCGAATCGAGGGGCGAGCTACACCGGCGCCTGGCCACGATCGCTCCGAGCGCCGCAGAACGCGCCCGGCACCTCGCACTGGGAAGCGACAGTCCCGACGCAGAGGTCGCCGCCGAGCTCGATGCCGCTGCCGGGCGAGAGGCCTCGCGCGGAGCGCCCGACGCCGCCGCCGAGCTCTACGAGCACGCCGCTCGCCTGACGCCTCCCGAAGCGCGCGACGACGCTCGCCGCCGCCGCACGGAGGCCGCATCGCACTACTTCCAAGCGGGAGACATCGGCCGGGCGCGAGCGCTTGCGGAGGAGATGCTGGCCGAGCCCGACGAGGGGCCCTGGCGTGCCGACGTTCTGGTGCTGCTCGCCGACATCGTCGACGACAGGCAAGAGGCGGTCGATCTCTGCCTGCAAGCAGTGGAAGAGGCCGACGGGGACGAGGATCGCCTGACCAAGTCCTACCTCTCGCTGGGGAGAGCATCGTCGATACAGGGAGACTTCGCCGGCCAGGTCGACGCTCAGAAAAAAGCGCTCGTTCACGCCAAGCGCGGGAACAACAAGCGCCTGCTCGTCGAGGCGTTGCAGGGAGTCGGCAACGTGACCGTCCTGAGCGGCGGCGCGATCGACGAGAAGATCATGCAGCAGGCAATCGCGATCGACCGCGACGAGGCCGCGATGCCGGCCTTCCACGGTCCCTCGTTCTGGTACGGCATGCAGCTCTACTGGATGGACGCGCTCGAGCAAGCCCGGCCGATCCTCAGCTCCGAGCTCGAGCGAGCCCGTCACGAAGGCGACCTGGTCGACAGTCTCGAGATCCTTTCGCCGCTGATCGAGATCGAGCTGCGCTGTGGCAGCTGGGATCTCGCCGGGCGAATGACCGACGAAGGGCTGGAGCAGGCGCTCTACATCGGCCAGGAGTACATCATCCGCTCACTCAGCTTCCAGCACCTCCAACTGGCGGTTCTGCGGGGCGAAGTCTCCGAGTCGCGTCATGGACTGGCCGAGCGGGTGGTCCAGGCCGAGAGACTCAACGACCATTGGCAGAGGCTTGCTCTGATGTCGCTGGCAGGGTTCTTCGAGCTCTCGCTCGGCGACGCGCGGGAAGCCTGGCGCTGGCTGGAGCCGGCACTCAGGCTCCAGGACGAGCTCGGCCGCGATATCTCGGTGGCGATGCCCCTCTACACCATCCGCCCGAACGCGATCGAGACGCTGATCGCCCTCGACGAGCTCGACCGGGCCGAGCGCCTGCTGGAGAGCTTCGAGGCGCACGTGGAGAAGACCAGGCGACCGAACGGAATCGTCTCCTCGGCCCGCAGCCGGGCGCTGGTGGAGGCCAGCCGCGGCAACCTGGAGAGCGCCAGAGAGGCGCTCGAGCGGGCGATCGCCGGGCACGAGACACTGCCCGACCCCTTCGAGCGCGGACGCACGCTGCTGATTGCGGGAACGATCGAGCGCCGGGCCAAGCAGAAGCGAAACGCCCGCCAGGCACTGGAAGAGGCGATCGCCGTCTTCGGCGGGCTGGGCGCGCGCCTCTGGTGCGAGAAGGCGCAGGTGGAGCTGGGACGGGTGGCCGGCTTCCGGGCCGGCGAGCTCGACCTGACGGCGACCGAGCAGCAGGTCGCCGAGCTGGTGGCCAGAGGCCGCTCGAACAAGGAGGTTGCGGCTCAGCTGTTCATGAGCGTGCGCACCGTCGAGGCGACCCTCTCCAAGATCTACCGCAAGCTCGGGCTGGAGTCGCGCTCGGAGCTGGCAAGTCATCTCCGCAGCGACGACCTTTAGCGGTGGGAAACAACCAAATGGTAAGGAAAACGTTTCCACAAACGTTTTCCACAGGTTCCTCACGGTCCGACCACGTATTCGGCGCAGAGAAAGACTGCGGAATCCCCTTATTGCTGTTTTGCAGGTAGTTTCCTAACGTGTCAGTGTCGGATAGTTCCCCTGCGCGCCGACACCACCTGATGCCCACCTACATCGTTGAGCGATACGTCCCCCGGTCGACCGCAAGCGATCTGCGTTCGGAGGGAGAGCGGATAGCACAGGCGGCGCAGGAACTGGCGGAATCCGGACAGAGCGAGACCGTCTACCTGCGCTCTATCTACATGCCCGATGACGAGATCAGCTTCTGTCTGCTCAACAGCGGCTCGATCGACACCGTCGCCGAATGTTTCGGCCAGGCCAAGGTCGCCTTCGATCGTATCCTCGAGGCGGAGGTTCTCGAGCCGTGAGCGTGCTGCTGCGCGACGAACTCGAGCAGCGCGAGCTGCCGGCGAGTGTACAACTCGAGCGTGTCCGTCCACTCGTACCGGTCAATGAGCTGGTGGAGCGCTTCGTCGGCGCGCTCGACTTCTTCGCCGAGGACGGCGTCGCCGTTCATCTGAGCCTGGGCTGCGATCGCTGGACGGCCGTGACCGCCGACCGAGCGCTGATCGAAGGTCTGCTGCTCGGTCTCAGCCTGCGCGCCCACGATCACATGCGCCAGGGCGGGCTGCTCTCGCTCGAGACTTCGCTGACCAAGCTCGACGAGAGCGACTTCGAAGAAAATGGTTTACCACCGGGTGAGTATGTCCGCGTCAGCGTCTCCGACACAGGGGGCTGGTCGGACGATGCAGTTCATTCGTGGACTACCCGGGTGGGATCGCCGCAGCGACTCGAGCGGCCGAGTCTAGCGGCGCTCCGCCACGCGGCGGAGATAGCGGGTGGCGCGCTCGTCTGCGCTCGACACGCCTGTTGTGGCGAGCGCGCCAACCTCTACCTGCCGGCCACACGCCGGCACATGCGATCGGTACTCCCTCTCGGCTGATACCGAGTTCTAGCGACAGGCGCCCGCGCTCTCCGGAGCGCGGGCGCCACATGCCGGCGCCGATGCAGCCGTCTCGAGGCACGCGCTCAGCGTAACCCGAGGACGCCGGGCAACTCACCGAGCCCGCTCAAACGCTCGGGGAAATCCGGAAAAGCCCCGTCCCGGTCGAGAAGATAGGCACGCAGGCCAAGAGCAAGCGCTCCGGCGATGTCGTCTTCGGGCGAGTCGCCGACCATCGCCGTGCGCTCCGGCCCCACTCCGAGCGCCAGAAGCGCCGCCGCGAAGATGGAGGGGTCGGGTTTCGTCTTTCCGTGCTCACGGGCTCCGATCGCGGCATCCACGTCGAGACCGTGATGAGCGACAAAGGCGGGCAGATCGCGCGCGGTGTTCGAGACCAGGCCCAGGCAAAGACCGTGCTGCTTGAGCTCGGCAAAGGTCGGTAGCACGTCGTCGTACAGCTCGAAGTGCTCGGCCTGCTCCCAGGCCAGCACCATCGCCTCGGCAAGCGCTCGCACGCCATCCCCCTCGCCCCCCATGCTGCGGATGATCCGCTCGCTGAACGCGATCCAGAGCTCGTCCTCGTGCACGAGCTCGGGGTGCCGCTTGAGCTCGGCCAGCGCGGCGCGCCTGCTCGGCTCGAACAGGCTCGGGCTCAGACTCAGGCCGAAGTCGCGACCGCGCTGCGCATAGGCCTCCGGCTGCAGCTCCGGCCCCGGCCGGCAGATCGTGAAGTCGACATCGAAGAGAACGGCGGCGACATCGGGCACCTGCGCAGGATAGCCCCGGGCGGAGAAAGCAGAGGGCGCCCGCGATCTGTGGACGCCCTCTTGCCAGGCTCGAGATCGGGGTGCCCAGATTTGAACTGGGGACCTCTCCGACCCGAACGGAGCGCGCTACCAGGCTGCGCCACACCCCGAGCAGCTGCATACGTTAGCGGCTTCGCCACAGGTCCGACACGAAGCGCGCGAGAACTGTGCGTATCTCGTGCGAATTCGGCGGCTAAGTTGTCTTCTCTGACAACGAGAGGAGGAGACAGTGAACTGCGTCACCCTGGTTGGAAACCTGGCAAGCGACGTGGAGATGAAGGAGCTGGCGGAGGAACGTAAGCTGGCCAGCTTCCTGCTCGCGGTCGATCGCGAGAGCGCGGACGGAGGCGCCGACTTCATTCGCGTCGTCTGCTGGAACCGGCAAGCCGAGACCTGCGCCGAGTATCTCGCTCGGGGCGAGCAGGTGGCGATCGACGGCCGCCTGCGTAGCCGCTCCTGGCAGGAGCCCGACGGAAAGCGTCGTAACGCGCTCGAGGTCGTCGCCAGCCGCGTTCAGTTCCTTTCCAAGCCGCGTCGCAAGGAGGCCGGCGACGCGCGAACGAAGGAGCCCGTGGCGGTAGCCTCCTAGGCGCAGCCCTGCCCAACCGAGTGCCCCTTCGGGCACTACAATCGCTGCGTGGCCGAGCGTGACGCGATCGTCGCCTTCGCAAGCGAGTTGCTCCAGGTGGACCGCTTCTCCGACTACGGACCGGTCGGGCTTCAGGTCGAAGGAACGAGCGAGGTCGAGAAGATCGTCTGCGGCGTCTCGGCCTCGCGCGAGCTGTTCGAGATCGCGCGCGAGCGCGGCGCCCAGATGGTGCTCGTTCACCACGGGCTCTTCTGGGCCAGCGAGCAGCTGCTGATCGACCGGCGCCAGAAGGGCAGGCTGAAGGCGCTCTTCGATGCAGACCTCTCGCTCGCCGCCTACCACCTGGCGCTCGACGCCCACCCCGAGATCGGGAACGCCGTGCTGCTGGCGCGCGAGCTCGGTATCGAGCCCGAGCGTGTCTTCGACGAGACGGGCACGGGCGGGCGCCTGCGCGAGCCGGTCTCCGCGGAGGATTTCGCCGCGCGGGTGGAAGAGAAGCTGGGGCGCAAGCCGCTCGCCTTCCTCTACGGGCCAGAGCCGGTGCGGACGGTTGCGATCGTCACCGGCGGCGGCGGACCAAGCCTGCTCGCAGCCGCCCGGGAAGGCTACGACCTCTTCCTCACCGGCGAGCCGAAGGAGCCCAGTCTCCACGCCGCCCGCGAGCTCGGCATCCACTTCCTGGCCGCCGGCCACTACGCCACCGAGCGGCTCGGCATCCAGGCCCTGGCGGCCAGAATCGGCGAGCAGTTCGGCCTCGATTGGGAGTTCGTCGAGCTTCCGAACCCCGTCTAGCGAAGCCCGTTGCCTACGTCACGCGAACGTTCTATGCTGCATCTGATGAGTGTCATGGCAAGGCGGTACGCCTGATGGCCGCCACAAAGAATTTGCGGAGGAATCGATAAGCCCGTTTGTGCGTTTGCACAAGCGGGTTTTCTTTTTCGCAAGGAGCGAGAAGAAAGGAACGAGATGGCCAACCACCTGACCCCCGAGGAGATCGCCAAGGAGCTTGGCATCGACCGTGACGAGGTGATCCGCGTCTGCATGAAAGAAGGCGTGCCGATCTACCACGGCAAGATCGACAAGTACCTGTTCCAGGCGCAACTCGAGGCTCTGGGCGCGACGGCGTCCCGTCGCTAACAGCCAACTCGTCTCAAGCGCGGGCGGACGGCCCTGACCGGGCCTGCTCGCATACAGATCCCGAAACGAACCCGAGCGGCAAGCTGCCGGTCCCTATGGCTCTTCGCGAGCCGGGGGTTATCCGTAGCGACGGGCGGCGGTCATACCGCCGCCGTAGCCCGCCAGAGTGCTGACCTGGACGACGGTACCGGTGTGCGGCGCGTGGATGAACTGCCCACCGCCGATGTAGATGCCGACGTGGCTGCCGCCGTAGAAGAAGACGAGATCGCCCGGCTGGAGGTCGCTGTAGGCGACGGGAGCTCCGCCGGCCATCAGGTCGTAGCTGTAGTGGGGCAGGCTCATGCCGACCTGGGCGAAGGACCAGACCACGAGGCCGGAGCAGTCGAACTCATCGGGCCCCGCGGCGCCCCAAACGTACGGAGCTCCCAGCCGCGACATCGCGGCCTGTACGACCGCTTCCCCGACCGACGAAGCAGGAGCGGGAGTGTAGTCGGGCAGGGAGGTAGGGCCGGACGGAGCCGTGGGGCCGGCGACCGTCGTGCTGTAGCTCGCGACCGTTCGGCGTGCTCGCGCGGCCTCGGCCGCAGCCTCGCGCTTCTGCTCGGCGACCAGCGAGGCAATCTCGTTCTTCACGCGAGCGACGTAGGCCTTGCGCGCGGCGATCTTGCTCTCGACCGAGCTCTTCTCCGCCGAGATCTGACCAACGTAAGCTCTCTGCTTGGTCTGCAACTTCTCGAGCGTGACCGCCTGCCTGGCGGTTTGATCGCGCAGCGTCGTGACCTGCTTCACGACTCGGGCGTCGTGATCGGAGATGCGCTGGGCCGCCTCCACCCGGTCGATCATGTTCTGGATGCTCGTCGCCTCGAAGAGAATGGCGACCGTCGAGTCGTTCGTCTGACCTTGCTCCATGTAGACGGAGATGACGCGCTGGGCGAGCGCTTGGCGAGCGGCATCGAGGCTCTTGCGCGCCAGCCCGAGCGAGACTTTCGTGCGGTCGAGGCTCGCAGTCGTCTGTTTCAGGTGGTAGACGGCGCCGTCATAGCGCGCCACGACCTTCTCGAGCTGGATGTCCATCTGATTGATCTCATCCATCGCGCGCTGGGCGTCGGCGCGCTTGGAGCTGACCGTTGGGTTGGCCACGGCGCTTCCGGTCAGCACGAGAACGCCAACCAGCGCCGGTACGGCGATGAGAAGCGTAGCGAGCTGTCTTTTCGGAAAGCCGTTCACGGGCTAGTTATTCGACAGCGGGGCCGGAATTACTGGCCGTTCAAGGTGAGCACCCTAGCAAGCGGTCCGGTCACCCGCAACCGACAACGGTCGTCCAGTGACCCTACCTGAACCGTCGAAAACCCGCGTCGCGACCGGCGTGGCTGTGCTACGGTCCGCGCTTCGTGCGAGCAAGCAGACAGACGCTGCGATCGGTAGCGCTCGCCTCTTGCGCGGCGGTACTGATCTGTATTGCGCTGCCGGCGGCCGTGGTCGGTGCGCCCGGTGGCCAGAGCGCCGCCTCTCTGAGCGCGCATCGCACACAGCTCGAACGCCGCTCTCACGATGCCCTGCTCGAGCTCTACTCGATCGAGACCCAGCTCGAGCGCGCACGGTCCCGCATCTCGCTTCTGGATCGACAGGAAGCACGGCTCGAGCGCGAGAATGCTGTCATTCGCACGAATCTCCGCCAGGCACGCAGCGCGATCGTAGCCACTCAGCACGTCCTCGCCGATAGGGCCCTGGCGCTGTACGAATCCGGCGACACGAACAACACGATCGCGATCATGCTCGGTGCCCAATCGGTCGACGACGCCGTCACCCGCCTCGAAGACATAGAGCAGATCGTCAATCAGCAGAACTCGATTCTGCTCCAGGCGCAAAGAGCTCAGGCCAGGCTCCTGCACTTGCGAGCGGGCCTCGCAGAGCGGAAAGCGGCGCTCGATCGGCTTCGCAGCGCGACGGTGGCAAGCGTTCGCAGTCTCGAGGCGGCTCGCTCCGACCGGACCAACACCATCCACAGGCTTTCGAGCGAGCGTGCGCTGACCAGCCGCCAGCTGACGAGCCTTTCCGCACAGGCGACCAAGGCCGCCACTACTTCGCTGAAAAGCGAGAGCCAATCTGCCTCGACCAGCCCGGACACGACCACCGCCGGCCCCGGCACGACTTCCGACTCCTCGGGCGGCCCGGTCTCGAAAGGACAGCAGCTGACCGTGTCGGCGACCTGTTACTGCCTGCGTGGGAACACCGCCAGCGGCCTTCCGGTCGGCCCCGGCATCATCGCCACCGACCCCTCGGTGATTCCGCTCGGCACGCGTGTCTACGTTCCCGGCTACGGCAACGCCGTTGCCGCCGACACCGGCTCCGCCGTCAAGGGGCTGACCATCGACCTCTGGGTGGCGAGCTGCGCAAAGGCCTCGGCCTTCGGCCGGCAGACGCTCACGATCAAGATCCTCTAGCGGGTCTCGCGCCGAGAGTCGGGATATCCTCTCTCCTCGAATGAGGATGATGTCGATGCTCACGCGCCTGGCCGCTCTCTTGCTCGCGGTCGCTGTCGGCCTGGCTGTGTGCAGTAGCTCGACCGCCCTCGAGGCGAGAGCGCAAGTCGCGCCGGCGGCAGGTGCAGGCACGGCGGCGAGAGCGCAACTCGTGGGCGAACTGAGCGCTGCCCTGGCGAGCGCCAAGATCCCTTCGGCAGAGAGGGGCGCCGAGGTGATCGACCTGGCGACCGGCGAAGTCGTCTACTCGAGGCACGCGAACGGCCCACTGGCACCGGCCTCGAACGAGAAACTGCCGCTCACGCTGGCAGCGCTGACGCTGCTCGGGCCTCAGTACCGCATCTCGACCGAAGTGCTGGGCGAGGGCGAGAAGCAGGGGAGCACGTGGCTCGGCAACCTGGTTCTGAAAGGGTACGGCGACCCCGATCTTTCGAGCGCCGATCTGAAACGACTCGCCAGGGAGCTACGCGCGACGGGCATCCGCTCGGTCTCGGGGAACCTGATCGCCGACGAGAGCTTCTTCGACAGTCGCAGGACGGCGCCCGGCTGGAAGAGCTCCTTCCTGATCAACGAGTGCGCGCCGCTTTCGGCCCTTTCGGTCAATCGCGGGCGGGACACGAGTGCGTCGCCGCCGCTCGTTGCCGGGCGAGTGTTCCTTGGGGCGCTCGCGGCGAGCGGCGTCAAAGTGAACGGAGAGGTGCAGGTGGGAGTGGCATCCGACGAAGCCTCCTCGCTTGCGACGGTGGAGTCGCCCCCACTCTGGAAGATCCTGCGCTTCATGGATCGCGAGAGCGACAACTACACCGCCGAGCTCCTGCTCAAACAGATCGGCGCATCCGTCAACGACCAGGGAACGACGGCAAACGGGGCCGCCGAGGTGAGGATCGTGCTCGCGGACACCGGTATCTCGCTCGCCGGGGTGCGGATCGTTGACGGCTCCGGGCTGTCGCTGCTCGATCGAATCACCGCCTCGACTCTCTCCCAGCTCCTGGTCGACGTCTGGGGCAACCCGACGCTGCGAAGCCCGTTCGTCGGCTCGCTGTCGATCGCCGGCCGCCTCGGCACGCTCAGCCACCGAATGAGCGCACGACCTACGCGCGGCAAGGTGTTCGCGAAGACCGGTACGACCGACGAGGCCTCGGCGCTCTCGGGCTACGTCGGCGATCGCTACGCCTTCGTCATCCTGCAGAACGGGAATCCGATCTCGGCCACGATGGCGCGTGCGGCTCAGGACCGGTTCGTGACCGTGCTAGCCGCGCAGTAGCTGCTCGAAGCCCTGTTCATCGAGGATCGTCACACCCAGGCGCCGCGCCTTCTCGAGCTTCGAGCCGGGGCTCTCGCCCGCAATCACAGCCGTCGTCCTGGCCGAGACCGAGTCGGTGACCCTTGCGCCTAGTGCCTCCAGCGCCGCCTGCGCCTGGGCGCGGCTGTAGCGCTCCAGCGTTCCGGTGATGACATAGACGCGCCCGGAGAGCGATCCCTCGGCAGGCCGCTCCTCCTCGCCCAGCTCGAGCCGCAGCCCGAGCTCTCCGAGCTCGGCCACCAGCTGCGCGTTCTCCTCGTCGGCGAACCATTCCCCGACCGCCTCGGCAACGATCGGGCCGATTCCCTCGACGGCCTGGATCTCCTCCTGCGAGGCCGCCGCCAGCCGCTCGCTCGAGCCGAAGCGGAAGGCAAGCGCCTGTGCGGTGACGAAGCCGACATAGGGGATGTTGAGCCCGAACAGGACGCGGAAGAAGGGCTGCTGCTTGGAGCGCTCGATCGCCTCGATCGCGTTACTCGCAGAGATCTCCCCGTAGCCCTCGAGCTCGCTCAGTTGCTCCACCCGCAGTCGGTAGAGATCGGGCATCGAGCGCAGCAGCCCGGCCGCCCAGAGCTTGCGCACGAACTTCTCGCCGACGCCCTCGATGTCCATCGCCGCCTGCACCCAGTGGATCAGCGTCTCCAGCCCGCGCGAAGGACAGGCGCGGTTGGGACAGCGATGCATCGCCTCGCCCTCCGGCTTGGCGATCTCGGCGTCGCAGAGCGGGCAGCGCGCCGGCATCTGAAAGGGCTCGCTTCCCTCCGGGTGCGGCAGCACCGGCCCGACCACCTGCGGAATGACGTCGCCCGCCCGCTGCACGATCACGGTGTCGCCCTCGCGAATGTCCTTGCGGTTGATGTCCTCCTCGTTGTGCAGCGTGGCCGTCGAGATCGTGACGCCGCCCACCTCGACCGGCTCCAGCTCGGCCCAGGGATTGAGGGCGCCCGTGCGGCCGACGCGAACGTGAATCCGGCGCAGAGTGGTCTGAGCGGTCGAAGGCGCCCACTTGAAGGCCCTAGCCCAGCGCGGACGCTGGTGCAGCGCCCCGAGGATCGCCTGCTGGGCATAGGAGTCGACCTTGGCGACGAGCCCGTCGATCTCGTAGTCGAGCTCGGCCCGGCGCCGCTCCCACTCCTCGCAGGCGGCGAGAACCGACTCGATCGAATCGTGGCGCTCGGCGCCCGGGTTGGTGCGAAAGCCGTGCTCGCGCAGCCAGGCGAGCGCCTGCCAGTGCGTCTCGAGCCGGAGCCCCTCGCTGGCGCCGATGCCGTAGACCCAGATCGCCAGCGGCCGGGCGGCGGTGATGCGCGGGTCGAGCTGGCGCAGCGAGCCGGCGGCGGCGTTGCGGGCGTTGGGCGAGGGCTTTCGCCCCTCGGCCGCGAGCTGCTCGTTCAGGCGCCGGAAGCCCTCGAGCGGAAGGTAGATCTCGCCCCGCACCTCCAGCAGCGCCGGCGCCTCCTCGCCGGGCGCCAGGCGCATCGCAAGCGGGATCGAGCGAATAGTGCGCAGGTTGCGGGTGACGTCCTCCCCCTCCTCGCCGTCGCCGCGGGTGGCGCCGCGTACGAAGCGCCCGTGCTCGTAGACGAGCGAGATGGCCGAGCCGTCGATCTTGGGCTCGGTGACGAAGCCGATCGGCTCTTCGGAGTCGAGCCGGCGGCGTAGGTCCTCGGCCCACTTGAGCAGCTCCTCGCCCTTCGTCGCCTTCTCGAGCGAGCCCATGGTCTGCAGATGGCGCACCTTACGGAAGCGCTCGGAGGGAGCCGCACCGACCCGCTGCGTCGGCGAGTCGGCGCTGGCAAGCTCCGGATGAGCCTCCTCCAGCCCGCGCAACTCGTCGAAGAGCCGATCGTACTCGGCGTCCGAGACTTCGGGGTCGTCAAGCACGTAGTAGCGGTAGTTGTGATGCTCGATCAGCTCGCGCAACTCGTGGACGCGCGTTTCGATGGAAGGATCGCTCACCCTGGGAAATCTAACCGTGGCTCAGGTTGGAGAAACGGCAAGTGCCTCGATCAGCTCGAGCGGAGTCGAGACGATCGCGTCGGGCTCGGCGCCGCGCAGGCGCTCCTCGGGGTGAATTCCGCCCCAGGTGACCGCAATCGAGCGCAGGCCGGCCGCCTTCGCCGCCTCCACGTCGAAGGGAGAGTCGCCGACATAGGCGCCGACGCCCGGGCTCGCGCTCAGCCTCTCCAGCGCGAGCAGGAGCGGCGCCGGATCGGGCTTGTGGCGCTCGGTGTCCTCGGCGCAGATCATGGTGTCGAAGAGACCTTCGAGCTGTGGTAGATAGCCGAAGGCGATCTCCACGGTGGAGCGGCGCTTCGCGGTGGCCAGGCCGAGCCGTACGCCCCCGGCGCGAAGCTCGAGCAGCAGCTCGTGCATGCCCGGGCAGAAGTCGAGCCCGGCGTGCCGGGGCTCGTTGTAGGCACGGTAGGCCTCGACCAGCTCTTGAGTGCGATCGGGCGCGATTCTGCGCATCTGCTCGCGCAGGCTCCAGCCGCCGACGTAGGCCAGCATCTCATCGTCGTCGATCGTCTTCCCGAGCACCGTGCGAACCGCGTGCCGGAACGATTCGGCGATCAGCGGCCCGGAGTCGATGACGGTGCCGTCGAAGTCGAAGAGAACAGTTCCGAGAAGCATGGGCGGCCATCGTAGCCGCCGCGCGAATCTCAACTCAGTACTCGACGTGCTCCAGGTACAGGCCCCAGGGAGGCGCGGTCGTCCCTGCCTCGCTGCGCGCACGACCTTCGAGCAGCGCCTGGATCCCGGCCGGATCTTGCTCGAGCATCGTGCCCACGAGCGAGCGCACCATGTGCCTGAGGAAGCTGTCCGCGGTGATCTCGAGCTCGAGCGCGTCGTCGCGGCGGAACCAGGCGGCGCGCATGACGTTGCGCAGGAAGACCTCGTGCTGGGTGTCGGTGGGAGTGAAGGCGCGGAAGTCGTGCTCGCCGAGCAGCAGGTCGGCGGAGTGGGCCAGCCGCTCCTCGTCCAGCGGGCGCGGGATCCACCAGCTGCGCCCGGCCTCGAACGGCGACGGCACCCGGCGTCGGTAGATGCGGTAGCGGTAGCTGCGCGAGCGGGCCGAGTGACGGGCGTGGAAATCGGGCGGCGCCACCTCGGCGCCGATCACCGCCACCTCGTGCGGCAGCTCGGCGTTGAGCGCCGCGGCCGCCCGCTCGGGCGGAGGGCCGGCCCCCACCTCGACGCTCGCCACCTGCCCGAGCGCATGCACTCCCGCATCGGTCCTGCCGGCGACCGCCAGGCCTTCGTACCCGGGGAAGACCCGCTCCAGCGCCTTCCGCAGCGTCGCCTCCACCGTCTCGAGACCGGGCTGCGCCGCCCAGCCGTGGAAGGCGGTGCCGTCGTATTCGATCGTCAGCTTGAGGCGCACGGGCGGAGCGTAGCGCGTGACTTCCTTGACAGACCGCCCCTGGCGTGTCAGATTCGCGCCGTGCTCCAAGGTAAGTCTGCACCCGCTCTCGCCGCTTTCCTGCTCGCCGCGATGGCGATAGCAACGGCGGGCGGCGCCGCGACTCGCGATCAGGTGATCGAGTTCGCGACGCCCTCCGGGAACATCGGCTGTGTCTACGCCAGTATGTCGGGCAGCCCGACCGAGCTACGCTGCGACATCGGCAGCGGCCTGCGCCCGAAACCGGCTCGACCGAAGGGATGCAATCTCGACTGGGGCGATTCGCTGGCGATGGAAAGACACGGGCGTGTGTACACCGTTTGCCACGGAGATACCGCGCTGGGAGGCAAGCCGCTCGCCTACGGAAGAACCTGGCGGCACGACGGTTTCACCTGCACCTCCCGGACGACCGGCTTGACCTGCAAGAACCTGAGCGGGCACGGCTTCTTCCTCAGCCGCCAGCGGTCGAACCGCTTCTAGCTAAGGGCCTATCCCGCCAGGCCTACGCGCCCTAGGCGGAAGATGCCTGCGAGATGAGCGGCCAGGATCTCCTGCGAGCTCACCGTCGCGCCGTACATCAAGGGCCAGGTCCTCTCCTTCAGAAGTCTCTGAAGTTGCTGGCGCTCCTCGTCGTCGGTCGTCTCGATCAGATCCTCCGCGATCACGAGCCGGTAGCCCTTGGAGAACGCGCCGCCAACGCTCGCCATTACGCAGCCGTCGCCGAAGATCCCGGCAACGATGACGTAGCTGGCGCCCATCTCTTCCAGCGCCGCGACGAGCCCGTCGCTCGTGAAGGCGTCGTAGCTGTTCTTGGCGAAGACCATCGCGCCGTCGGTCGGGATCTCGTAGAAGAGCTCCGCGCGCCCGCTCTCGTCGCTCGACCAGTAGCGGGCGTCCTCGCTCTCCCGGTACAGCTCGTTGATGTTCTCCGCCAGGAAGGGCTCGCGCCAGGGAACGGTCGTGGTCAGGATGACCCGGCCGCCGAGACCCCGGTAGGAGTTGATGAATTCCGCCAGCGTGGGCACCATCTGCCGGATTTTCGAGAAGTGGATGTCTCGCGCCGCGTCCTCGTAGTCGGGATGCGCGCAGGAGTTGATGACGTCGATCACCAGCAGGACGCTGTTTTCGGTCGTGAGGCTGGAGAGCGCCATTACTCCTACGTCGACTCGCCGTGGAAGACCGCCTCGACGTTGTACCCGTCGGGGTCGAGCACGAAGGCGGCGTAGTAGCCCTCGTGGTAGTGCGGGCGCGGGCCGGGCGGGCCGTTGTCCTTGCCTCCCGCCTCGAGCGCGGCCCGGTAGAACTCGGCCACCTGCTCCTTGTTCGCAGCGCGGAAGGCCACGTGCGTGCGTGGGGTCTGCGGCTCACCGACCGAGATCCAGAAGTCGCCGCCGGGATCGTCACCCGCTCGCTTCCCGGGCGCCGAAGCCCGCGGCGCCCTCGAATTCGAGCGCGATGCCGTAGCCCAGAGGCGCGAGCGCCTTCAGGTAGAAAGCCCTGCTCAGCTCCAGATTCGTAACGTTGAAGCCGGTGTGGTCGATCATGGCACCTAGCGTATCGTGCTGTGTGGCTCGCCGTCGTCTCAATCGTCGATCGCCTGGTAGGCGAGCGTCCAGAAGTCGCGACAGACGTTAGGCGGGCTGGCCGACGCCCAGGCGCACTGGGTCATCAGGATGGTGACCATCTCCTCCGCGGGATCCGAGTACCAGGAAGTGCCCAACCCGCCGTCCCAGCCGTACTTTCCGACGGTCGAAGCTATGTCGTCGCGCCTCGTGATCACCGACATGCCGAGCCCCCAACTGCGGCTGTCGAAGTAGCCGGCGTACAGTCCGGAAGCCGCTTTCTGCTCGGGCGTCAGCTGGTCGCTCGTCATGAGCTCGAGCGAAAGTCTCGAGAGGATGCGCTCCGCGCCGTGCATACCCTTGTTCAGCATCATCCGGCCGAAGGCGAGGTAGTCGCCGGCGGTCGAGACCAGGCCCGCGGCGCCGGACGGGAACGCGGGCGGGTGACTCCACTGTCCGCCCTCGGGCTCGTCGTAAAGCCCGAGCGTGCCGGCATCTAGACTCGTCGCATAGCCGGTAGCCAGCCGGTCGATCTTCGCAGGTGGCACGCTGAAGGCGGTGTCCTTCATACCGAGCGGCTCGAACAGGCGCTCGCGCAGGAACGCCTCGAACGGCTGGCCGGAGGCGCGCGCAATCAGGACGCCGAGCACGTCGGCGCCGGTGTTGTACATCCACCTCTCGCCCGGCTGGTGTATCAGCGGTAGCGTGCCCAGGCGCCGGATCCATTCGTCCGGCTCGGGTGGGATCGACGGATTCGGCGGCCCCTGGCCGAGCTCGAGCTTGTCCATCGCCCGCTGGATCGGATAGGCGCCCGGCCGCGCCATCACCATGCCCAGGCCCATCGTGAAGCTGAGCAGGTCGCGCACGGTGATCGGCCGGCGCGCGCGCACCGTCTCGTCGAGCCGCCCGTTGATTCGCTTCAAGACCCTGCGCTCGGCCAGCTCGGGCAGTAGCCGGTCGACCGGCTCGTCCAGTCTCAGCCGGCACTCCTCGATCAAGATCATCGTGGCCGCGGCCGTGATCGGCTTGGTCATCGAGGAGATGCGGAAGATCGTGTCGCGCCGGACGGGAGCGCCGCCTATCGCCGTTGACCCGATCGCATCGACGTGCACCTCGCCGCGCCGGCTGACCACGGTGACGAGGCCCGGCACCTCGCCGCGCTCGACGTAGCCCGCCAGGGCCTCGTGCATGCGCCCGAGCCGCGCCTCTGACAGGCCTCCTGCGCTCATCTACTTGCCGAGCGCCTGCTCCAGATCCATCGCGTGCTCCTGCTCGATCGCCAGGATGCCGCGCAGCTGCTGGGCCAGGTGGTACAGGTCGAGCGCCTCCGCCTGCTTGACGCGGGCGATGTAGCGCGCGATGGCGTCGTTCTCGCCCTCCAGGTCCTGCTCGAGCATCGTCACGTTGTCCGGCGATACCTGCGGAATCGGCATGACCACGGTCGGGACGCCGCCGAGGTAGTCGATCTGGTCGGCCAGGATTGTGGCGTGGGCCAGCTCCTCCTGGGCGTGAATGATCAGCTCCTTCTGCATCGACTGGTACATCGCGCTCTTCAGCACCGCCTGGTGCTGCGTGTACTGCACGCAGGCCGTGTACTCCAGCCCGAGATCCTTGTTCAGCAACTCGACCAGCTGCTCCTTGGTTATCTCCGTCATCTCAACCTCTTCTCCTGGTGTTTCGGGGTTTCCACGACTCCGCTCGGACCGCGCCGGTCGGAGGGGAAAGGTTTCCACAACCTCTACTTGAATGTCCGCCCGGGGCAGGTGCCCAAACTCGGTCGGACTCGGGTGGCGAGGGCCTCATGCTCGCCTACTGCTCAACTCGGTTTCCGCGAGCCCCACTTCCCATAGTGGGTGGTCTCTCCAAGAGCCTTCCTCGTCCGCGCGCCCAGCTTGTCCACGGCCGCCTCGTCGTAGCTCGGCTCGGCCGGGTAGGCGAGCGGTGTGGTGATCACAACGCGGTACTCGTCCGGTATCTCGAGGATCCTCTTGACCTCGGCCTCCTCGAAGCTGAGGATCGGGTGCGTCGCGAGCCCCAGATCGGTCGCGGCGAGCAGCAGGTTTTCGACGGCCAGACCGACGTCGAAGAGGTAGAAGGGTCTTCCTTCGCGCGTGACGTCGTCCTCTTCCCGCGCGCAGACGACGATGATGACCGAGCCGTTCCGCACCTCCTGGTTGGTCTCGTTGAAGGCGCTCGCCAGCTCGTCGATCGCCTCGTCGCCCTGCACGACGACGAAGCGCCAGGGCTGGAGGTTGCGCGCCGAGGGTGCGAGCCGGGCCGCCTCGAGCACGAGCTCGAGCTTCTCGGGCTCGACGGGCCGCTTCGATAGATGCAGCTTGAGGCTGCAGCGCTTGCGGATGGCTTCCACTGTTTGCATCTTTCCGACGCCTCCTTTTTCTCTGCCGTCCGGCTGGGAGGCCGCCACTCCTCCCTCCCCGGTGTCGATCCTATTCGGGAAACACGTACTGGTGTGTAACGGATCGTGCCAAGACAGTCACTCAAGCGTGCCGAGACAGGACGCTTGTTAATGCGACCGTCGGATCAGCGCTATGAGCCCGGCCCGCGCGCGCCGTCGAGCGCGTAGAAGACATCGAGGCGGGCCACTTCGCCGGCTGCGCTCGAAGATCGCGGTGCTCGTCTCCGTGTCGAGGTCGAGACCCTGGCGAGCCTCGCTGCCGCCGTCGGCGCGCGTCAACTCGATCCGCTTCGGTCCTTCGCCGTGCAGCACGACCGGCACCTGGCAAATCGTGAAGGCCAGCGTGCCCGGCGCGAGCTCGAGGCTGCGCGCCTCTCCATCGGCGTCGAAGTAGGTGAAGTTGCGAGCCTGCGACAGAAGCTCGCTTCGTAGTAGGAGGGCGGGACGGAAGCCAAGTCGACCCTCCTGCACGCGCACGCCGAGCTCGCCGAAGCGCGCGATCAGATCTTCCTTCACCTGCCCCGTCATTCCCGGCTGCTGTGCCCCGATGAAGCTCGGCGTGTGTGAGTAGGGATCGGTCGGGATGGCACCGTGCAAGGCAGGTGACTTGTGGACGCCGATCCCCTCTCGAATCTCCTCGTAGTGGTTCCTCAGGCGGTCGATGAGCGACCCTTCCTCGCCTCCTTCCACGGCCTCCTCGAGCACCTCCTCGACCGCGAGAGCGAGCTTCGAGACCATATGCCAGTAGACGCAGCCGAGCCCTTCGTACTTGAAGAAGCTGCCGGAACGGCCCGTGAACGAACGGTGATCGAAGACCTGCTCGTAGATCTCGAGCAGCAGTGGCAGCTCCTCCTGGGCCAGCGTCCCGAGCTCGTCCGTGAGCGACCCGAGCGCCTCCTCCAGCAAGCGCGCATTGCGAAAAGCGGCATTGAAGTGGACCGCGCCGGTTCCGTCACGAACGACGATGCTCCTATCGCCGTGCTCGATCAGCGAGGTCAGCAGCTGCGAGCGTTCGATGCTCTCCGGAGGGATCGTGTTGCGCTCGAGAAAGCTGCTGGTCGGCCGGTCGGGATAGAGCAGGTAGCTGGCCTGATCCTCCCTGTACAGCCGGCTCTGTCTGAGGGCGTCGAGGACTTCCAGCGACTCCGACGTCGAGAGCGCCCCGGAGGCGAGCACTGCCACCTGGCCCTCGAGCATCTCGGGAAGACGCCGGATCTCGATGCTCTCGTCGGAGATCTTGATCAGGTTGTAGGCGTGATAGAGGCCGTCGTCGCGCCGGTTGGCGCGAATCGAATCGTCCAGGTGTCGCAGCGCCAGCTCGCAGAACCGCACGAGCCGGCCTCCGTCGACACTGGCCCGACCGGCCGAGAACCCGCCGGCGTAGATCCGTGAGCGATAGGCGGAGCCGGCTCGCCCCAGCGCATCCAGTGCGGACTTGCGCTCCCGATCCGAGACCGCGCCCGCGGGATGCTCCCCATGCTCTTCGAGCGCTCTCGTCACCGCACTCGAGCAGTTCCATCAGCTCGGCCGAGAGCTCCACGGAATCTCCGCCCAGCGAAGCGAACAGATCGCGCTCGAAGACGAGGAAGCGCCGGAGTTGGCAGAGCGTGATCACCGAGACGCCATGGCCGACGAGGGCGTTGTTGGCGTCATTCCACTCGGGCTTTTGGGTGTTCATCCAGATCCCGGCCTCAGGAATGAAGCTGGTCAGCTTTGCCAGTGTCGGGATCAGGAGCTTCTCGGCAAGGTTGGCGTGCTGTATGCCACCCCTCCCGTCGGGTAGCGCCCTCGCATCGTGACCAACCTTTCGCAGCCGGGACGTGATCTCCAGATCAAGCGCAGCATCGAAGTCGACCGTGTGTTGCGGGTCGGTCAGCATGGACTCGTAGTCGTGGATCCGGTAGGGAACGTTGGCGAAGCTGAACACCCTCCTCTTCAGCAGTCCTTCGAGCAGTCCCGGGTGATAGCAAGCCGACAGCTCGAGCAAGCGAAGCAGGTAGACGACTTGGTGATCGCCCCAGTAACCGATCGAGTTCCACAGGTCGAGAAGACCGGGGCGCGTCCAGTCGAAGCCGTTGCGACTGATCCAGTAGGGGTTGTTGCCGTCGGCGGTCGACGTGTCGAGGAACTTGGAGATCATGCTCTCGACGTAGCCCGGGAAGGAGAGCGCCAGCGCTTCCCAGTTCTGGAAGACGTCACGCCAGTTTCCCTCGTAGCTCAGTGCCTTCTCGCCGTGCTCATCCTTGATCTCGATCGAGAAGACGTTCCAGGGACGGCTCGGGTCGCCGTGGCGGCGACTGAAGGTCAGCGGCAGGTACTCGCTGACGATCCGGACGAGATCGGCGTCGTCGCACTCGTTGACGCGCGCGATCAACTCCCGATGCGAGACCGGGTCGGGAAGAGAGTGCGCGAACGCAGCCTGCCGTTGCGCGACATCGCGGTTCGCCGCGGCGATGCTCGAGCTGAGATCGGCAGGCGAGATCCAGTATCCGCGATCCGGCACGCCGCCCCGCATGACGTTGAAGAGAGCGTTCGAGAAATGCCGCCACTCGCTGAGCTCGTCCTCGCTCGCCTGCAGGCCGTCGGCGCTCGCGACCACTTTGACCAGCTCGCGCGTACCTCGCTCCACGTCCTGTTCGATCTCCCGTCCGAGGTCGCCGCCTTTCCGCAGTAGCGCGAGCAGGTCGGAGGTATCGGCGGCGTCCTGGTCGACGTCGGCCGCGAGGTACCAGATGCTGCGCTCGTTAGCGGCGAGCTCGAGGCGGGCCGAGACGAAGTAAGCGCCGCGTCGTCCCCTCACCTCCCCTTCTTGCTCCACCTCGCCGCTGCGGCGAAAACGATCGAGCTGAAGCGTGGAGAGCAGGCGCGCGCTCGGCTCGAGCCCGTAGGACCACACGGTGGTTGCACGGAGCGCCTCGCTCGGCTCGGCCAGATCGACGGGAACGGCGTTGAGCCGAATCAGGCCGAGGCCCGTCTCCGGCTCCAGCTCAGCCAGCTTGTAGGCGTCCCCGAGCGTGCTGAACTCCATCTGGAAGCGCCGGACGAGCCCGTGCGGCATCACGTTCTGGAGCCCGTCAAGGAGCTCGATCGAGAGAGGCTCTTCGCTCAGCGAGGCGAGCGTGGCCCTGCGAACGAAGCCGAACCGGTCGCTCATCAGCCAGGCGTAGGAGAACGATAGCCCCAGGTCCCGATTGATTTCCTCGAAGAGGATCTTGTTGCCGAAGACGCTCTTGTAGAGGTTCCGCGAGATGTCATAGAGGCCCTCGTAGCGCTCGGAGAACGGCTCCCACAAGCACGCCGTATCGTCCCGTAGCACGCGCAGCACGGTCTTCGGCCCGGTGGTCTCGGAACTGTCGTAGAGGAGGTCGTCGATCGTATAGGGGAAAAGCGCATGGTCGGGGCTACGGCGTCCGGCAGTCAGGGCTCCGTTCGAGGCGACAAAGAGCCAGAGATCGGAGTCACTGACGAGGCTGACGAGAAACGGAGGCATCGCGTCACAGTTCGAGACGCGGTAGAAGCGCTCACCGTTCAGGTCGACGAGCCCGCCGCCGACTGCCTTCGGATCGCGCCTGAGCGGCGCCGCGCCGACGACGAGGTGCTCAGCGGCGGTCTTGTCTGTCGAGGGACTCACCTGTCTGGACGCCACTCGATCTCACCTCTCAGATAGAGCGGATCTCCCGGGAAAGACGCTGGATTCTAGCCTGGCCGCACCGCCCCCCGAAGAAGCCGCCGCTCCCCGTAACCACTCTGCCCGGACGAATTGCGGGCGCTCTTCGTCGAATTCGCGCCAGATCGTGTCCCTACTTCGCACCGGGATCGGTGCGGCCGCTACTGCGACTGACGGATCAGAGCCATGAACTCGGCCCGCGTCGCCTCGGAGCTGCGGAAGGAGCCGAGCACCGAGGAGGTGACCATCAGCGAGTCGGTCTTCTCGACGCCGCGCATGGCCATGCAGAGATGGCGGGCCTCGATCGTGACCCCGACACCGCGCGGCTCGATCGCCTCGTTGATGGCGCAGGCGACCTGCTCGGTCAGACGCTCCTGGATCTGCAGGCGGCGGGCGTACATGTCCACCAGGCGGGCGATCTTGGAGACGCCGAGCACCTTCCCGTTGGGGATGTAGCCGACGTGGCAGTGGCCGAAGAAGGGCAGCAGATGGTGCTCGCAGAGGCTGTAGACGTCGATGTTGCGGGCGATGATCATCTGGTCGGCCTCGTGGCTGAAGACGGCCTCGTTGATCAGCTCACCGGGATCGGCCTGGTAGCCGGAGGTGAGGAACTCGTACGAGGTCGCGACCCGGCCGGGGGTTCGCTCCAGGCCCTCTCGCTCCGGGTCCTCTCCGAGCTCGATCAGAAGCTCGCGAATGAGCTCTTGCACTCTCTGCTTGTTCACTCTTTCTCTCTTCCGGTTCGCTCTGCCCGTCGCAGGCGCGTGTTGAACGCATCCGCCGGCACCATCTCGCTGGACGATAGCCCCACGGCGAGCGCTCGGAGCGGCTGATCCGTCCCCGGCAGCACGAGCTCCGGCTCGAGCTCGAGCAGCGGCAGGGCGACGAAGGCCCGCTCGAGAATCTCGGGAGCGGGCAGCACGAGCCCCTCCTCGCTACAGACGAGGTCGCCGTAGAGGACGAGGTCGAGGTCGATCGAGCGCGGCGCATTCGGGTCGGCGCCTCGCTCACGCCCGAGCTTGTTCTCCACCTCGAGCAGAACGAGCCGCTTCAACTCGGACGGCTCCAGCTCCGTCTCGATCTCGATCACGCCGTTGAGGAAGTCGGGGCTGCCGGGCGCTCCCAGCGCGGGAGTTCGGTAAAAGCTGGAGACGGCGACGACCTGCAGCAGGCGAGCGAGCAACTCGAGCGCGGATGCCACGTTGCGCTCAGCGTCGACGTTCGAGCCGACCGCGATGAAGGCGCGAACGCTCACCGCCGGCGAACGATCTCGACCGCGACGGTGCGGGCGAAGCGGAGCGCGCCCGGCTTCTCCACACGCACTTCGACCTCCTGCACTCGCTCGTTCTCGAGGCAGATCGTGGCTATGCGCTCGGCGAGAGCCTCGATCAGGCTGAAGCTCGAGGCTTCGGCCTCCGCCAGCACCTTTTTCTTGAGCGCGCGGTAGTCGACCGAATCTTCGATCCGGTCGCTCTTCCCGGCGGGCGCCAGATCGACCGCGAGCACGAGCGAGACGAGCACATCCTGGCGCTCGCGCCGCTCCCACTCCTCGACTCCGATCACGCAGCGACAGACGAGGTCACTGATGACGATCCGGTCCATCAACGGCATTCTCCTCTATTTGCAGGATAAATAACACAGCGCCCGAGTCGGCACAGAGTTGACACAACTCATGCGTTTTCCCTGGCTACCGTTTCACGACCCCGCGGGTGGGTTGTTTGAGCGCCAGGCGGGGGGCGGCGAAAGGTGGAGCCGTCGGCAAGTAGTCGCCCGGTCTTCACTCCGCCGGCTCCCTGAGATGGCGCCCGCCGTCCACGTAGATCGTCTCGCCGGTGACGAACTCGCTCGTGATCAGGTAGACGGCTGCGGCAGCAACATCCTCGGGCGTGCCCCGGCGCTGCAGCGGCAGAGCTCGGGCCAGGTGCTCGACGTATGCCTCGCCCTCACCGGCTGGAGGCAGGATCAGCCCGGGCGCGATCGCGTTGACGGCTATCCCCGGCGCCAGCTCGAGCGCGCTCATCCGGGTCAGCGTGGCGAGGACTTGCTTGCTCAGGATGTAGGCGACGTGAGTGCGGTCGAAACCGGTTACGCGCGAGTCGAGTAGGTTGACCACATGGCCGCGCTCGGTCTGGGCCGCGAAGGCGCGGGTGAGTGCGAGCGGCGCCCAGGCGTTGGTCTCGAAATTCCGCCGCAGACTCTCGAGCTCGACCGTCTCGAGCGTTTCGGCAGGAAAGATGGAGGCGTTGTTGACGAGGATCTCAAGCTTCCCGAGCGCATCGCGCGCACGGTCGACCAGTCCCTCCGTCTCGCTCGGCTCGGAGAGGTCGGCTCGTAGCGCCACGGCACGCAGGCCCAGCCCTTCGATCTCGGCGACGAGATCGAGCGCCTCGCTCTTGGAGCTCTGGTAGTGGACGGCGACGTTCGCGCCCTCGCGTGCCAGCGCCAGCGAGATCGCCCGACCGATCCGTCTCGCCGCGCCCGTCACGAGCGCGTTTCTACCCTCGAGTCTCCGCTCTCCCACAGACATGCTGCAGGGATCAGAGCAGACGATCTATGGCCGACGCAAGGGCAAAGTCCTTCTCGGTCAGCCTGTGCACCTTGTGCGTGGTGAGAAACAGGTGCACGTGATTGATGGAGACGAAGATGTCGGGGTGGTGACTCTGCTCCTCCGCGAGGTCGGCGACTCTCTCCACGAATGCCAGCGAGGCGCGGAAATCCTCGAATACGAACTCCCGCGAGATGACCTCGCCGTCGCGCTCCCAATCGGGAACCGACTCCATCAGCTCGGCTCTTCGACCTTTGGACAGCTTCTCGAGCTGCGTTCGTTCTGCCATCTCCGCCCCCTCCGGCCCGGCTAGGCGTGAACCGCGCCGAGCAGATCGTGCTCGCTCATGCGTATGCCGCTGCTGATCAACGCTCGCGCTTCGTCGAGCTTCCCCCAGATGTTGCAGAGCATCACGCCCCGCACCCGCCCGTCCTCGAGGTAGTAGACGACGCCGGTCTCGTTCTCCTCTTGCCAGTCGGCGTAGGTCGTGAGCGACGAAGAGACGTCGCCGACCGCCTCGTAGCCGAAATCGAACAGATCGGAGAAGAAATAGGGCATGTAGTCGAACGGTTCTTTCGCCCCGGCCAGGTTGCGGCCGGCGGCTTTTCCCTGTGAGACGGCGTTGTCCCAGTGCTCGACGCGCATCCTCTTGCCGAGCGCCTGGTAAGGGAAGTTGGCGTTGTCACCCGCAGCGAAGATGCCGGGGATAGAGCTCTCAAGCAGCTCGTTTACCTCGATGCCGTTCTCAACCGCGAGCCCGGCCGAAAGTGCCAGCCCGACCTCCGGCTCGATGCCGGCGCCGACCACGATCGCGTCGCAGGTCAGATGCTCACCGCGGCGCGTCTCGACGGCCAGCGAGCCGCCCCTGGGAGCGAACGAGACCGGTGCGTCCTCGCTCAGGATGCGAACACCGCGCTGCTCGTATCGCTCCTGGATCACGTCGGCGAGCGCCGCGGGGAAAACGCGCTCGAGCAGCCGTCGCTCGGGGAAAATCATCGTCACATGGGCACCGTGCATGCTCAGAGCGGCCGCGACCTCCGAGCCAATGAAGCCGCCGCCGACGACGAGGATCGATTTGCCCTCCGGGGCGCGGCTCAGCGCGAGGTAGTCGTCGAGCGTGCGGTAGTAGAAAACGCCTTCGCTCTCAGCGCCCGGGATTTGCAGACGCCGCGGCGTCCCGCCGGTGGCGAGAAGCAGCTTTCCGTAGCGCTCGCGCCGGCCTCGGTCGCTGAGGATCGTCTTCTCACCGGGTCGCAGCTCCGTAATCCGCTCGGTGGTCGCCAGCTCGACGCCCGCGCGCTCGAAGTAAGCGCGGTCGTGGACGAAGATGTCGGTGACCTTGTTCTTGCCGGACCAGAGCTGCTTGCTCAGAGGCGGACGGTCATAGGGGAGATGCGACTCGGCGCCGACAAGCAGAATCGAGCACGAGCTATCGAGCTCGCGGATCCCCTCGACCGCCGAGATGCCCGCACGACCCGCGCCCACGATCACGTAATCGAACACGAGGACATTTGTTCCCGTCAGTACCGACGGCTACACACGACCTACGCGACCGCCGCGCCGGGAGGCCGCCACTCCTCCCTCCTCGGTGTCGATCCTAATCGGGAAATGCGCGTGTGTCAGTAACGAAACCGTGCCGGAACAACGACCCCCGCGTTCTCATCCATCGATCGGAGCAAGTTGTTTTGCCATCTCGTAGTACTCAAGGTGTTGGCCGGGGGCGACCTCGTAGTCCTCCTCCGAAACTATCTCGTAGCCGAGGCGGAGGTAGAACTCCAGCGCGGGAAGAGAGGCGCTCAGGTCGAGCCGTTCGATTCCGTCAGCCGCCGCGGCCTGCTCGAGCTCGGCCATCACCAACCCACCGATACCGCGGCGCTGTAGGTCGGCGCGGACGAAGACCCGGCGTACGGTCGTCCCGATACGCGTTCCGGTAGCCACGAGTTTCCTGCCTGCGCGGACGACGGCGGTGTGGCCGACGACCGCGTCCGAGAGAACGATCTCGCGCTTGTGGTAGTCGTGGAAGAAGTCAACGACGCGAGGCGGGTAGACGGCCGCATAGCTGGTATTAATCGTCTTGCGCACCAGCTCGCAGACATCGTCGAGATCGCTCGCCCGGAAGCGCCGGAGCTCCAGGTCGTCCGCGTCCACAGGCATCACGAAGCGGCTATCCGCTCGACGATGAGAGTCAGCTCGTCCACCGCCTTGATGCGCACGCGCTCACCGATATCGGCCCCCTCGGCGCAAGTGGCCTGCCAGCGCTCGCCCTTGAAGCTGACGCGGCCGTTCGGGCGGCATGCCTCGACGACCTTGGCGCTGCCACCGACCATGCCTTCGGCGCCGGTCGCGGCGCGACGGCGGCGCGAATACCAGATCCCGAACGTCACCTCGCCCGTCTCCCCGATGAGCCCGAGCGCGAGCACTACGACGTTCCACGGCGTAGGCAGGAGGAAAATGGCGAGCACAATCGCGATCAGCAGCAGCATTCCGACAGAGTAGTACTCCGGACGGCGACGGGCTGCCCTCCCACGGGGGATGACACGATGTCGAAACTGCCGCGGATCGGGAACGGGACTGCTTCGGATCCGCGCCGTAACGCGACCGGGCTGATCGACGCGATCGGGTTGAGGAATGCGCCGTTCGACTAGGGGTTCGAGCCGGGCACGTAGTCGACCAGCTCGAGGTAGACCATGTCGGCGGCGTCCCCCGACCTGGGCCCGAGCTTGACGATGCGCGAGTAGCCGCCGGGGCGGTCGGCGAAGCGCGGCGCGACCTCACTGAAGAGGATGTGCACGGCGTCGACCGAGCGAAGCTTGGAGATCGCCAGCCTGCGCGCGGCCAGGTCGCCTCGCCGTCCGAGCGTGATCATCTGCTCGGCCAGCGGCTTGACAGCCTTGGCCTTGGCCTCGGTCGTCTTGATCCGTCCATGCTCGATCAGCGAGCAGACCAGGTTCGCGTAGAGAGCGCGCCTGTGCGCAGAGTCGCGCCCGAGCTTCTTGCCTGTGTGCTGGTGCCGCATCGTTATTGGCTTCTACTCGTCGCCACGCAGGCCGAGCCCGTGGGCGGCCAGCGTCTCCTTGACCTCTTCGATCGACTTCTTGCCGAAGTTCGGGATCGCGCCCAGTTCGACCTCTGTCTTGGAGACCAGATCGCCGATCGTCTCGATTCCGACGCGCTTGAGGCAGTTGTAGGAGCGAACGCCCAGCTCGAGCTCCTCGATCGGGAAGTTCTCCATACCGTGCGCGACCGTCGTCTCGGCCACGGCTTCGGCGGCGGCGACCTGTGTCAACCCTTCGATCTTCTCGACGTCGGTGAAGATGGCGAGCTGGCGAATGAGAATCTCGGCTGCTTGCGCTATCCCTTCGCGGGGGTCGATCGAGCCGTCGGTTGTGATATCCAGGCGCAGCTTGTCGTAGTCGGTGCGCTGGCCGACACGAGCAGCCTCGACGTCGTAGGCGACACGGCGCACCGGCGAGAAGATCGAGTCGACCGGGATGACTCCGATCGTGTGCTCGGGCCCGCGATTGAGCTCGGCCGGGACGTAACCGCGGCCGCGCCCGATCGTCAGCGTCAACTCGAGCTTGCCGCGCTCCGAGAGATGCGCAAGCTCCAGCTCGGGGTTCAGGAGCTCGAGATCGGCGGGCGCCTCGAGGTCGCCGGCCGTGACCGGCCCCGGCCCCTTCTTCGAGAGCCGTACTTCGATCTCAGGCGAGTCGCCGTAGAGGCGACAGATCAGGTTCTTCAGGTTGAGGACGATGTCGGTCACGTCCTCGCGCACGCCCGGGATGGTGGTGAACTCGTGCGCGACTCCCTCGATCTTCACCGAAGTGACGGCGGCGCCCTCGAGCGAGGAGAGCAGCACGCGCCGTAGTGAGTTCCCGAATGTGTAGCCGAAGCCGCGATCGAGCGGCTCGATCACGAAGATGCCGCGGCGCTCATCCACCTCCTCGTGGACGATCTTGGGAACCTGGAATTCCATGAGGCTCGTGCGAGTAGCCAAGTTGCCGTTCCTTTCCCTCTCCCTAAAACGTGTCCCGGTCGGTTACTTCGAATACAACTCGACGATCAAAGATTCCTGCACCTGCGTGTCGATCTCCTCGCGCTCAGGCCAGCGCAGGATCGTTCCCGTCAAACCTTCGTGATCGGCCTGCATCCAGCCGGGCACCGAGGCGGTGAGATCGGTGGCATCGCGAATCAGCGGCTCTGCGTTGGAGCCTGCGCGCACCATGATCACGTCCTCGGGCTTGAGCTGGTAGCTCGGGATGTTTACTCGGCGCCCGTTCACCTGGAAATGCCCGTGTCGAACGAACTGGCGTGCTTGCGAGCGTGAGGAGGCGAAGCCGAGGCGTGTGACCACGTTGTCGAGCCTGGTCTCGAGCAGGCGCAGCAGGTTCTCACCGGTGATGCCGGAACGGCGAGCCGCCTTCTCGTAGTAGCCGCGGAACTGCTTCTCGAGCAGTCCGTAGTAGCGGCGTGCCTTCTGCTTCTCGCGCAGCTGCTGCAGGTATTCGCTCTGCTTGATACGCCCGCGCCCGTGCTCGCCGGGCGGATAGCTACGCCGCTCGGCGGCGCACTTCTCGGTCAGGCAGCGCTCGCCTTTGAGAAAGAGCTTCAGCCCCTCACGGCGGCACTGCTTGCATTTCGGGTCCAGGTTCCGTGCCATGGCCGTTACACCCTGCGCCGTTTCTTCTGACGAACACCGTTGTGAGCCTGTGGCGTCACGTCTTTGACCGAGAGGATCTCCAACCCGGCAGCCTGAAGCGAGCGGATAGCCGTCTCACGGCCCGATCCAGGGCCTTTTACGAAGACCTCGACCTTCTGCAACCCGTGCTCCATGCCCTTGCGCGCAGCCGAGTCCGCCGTCACCTGCGCGGCGAAAGGCGTCGACTTGCGCGACCCCTTGAAACCCGCAGAGCCGGCCGACTCCCAGACGATCACGGCGCCCTCTCGATCGGTCAGCGCGACGATCGTGTTGTTGAACGACGTCTTGATGTGCGCCTGGCCAATGGCGATGTTCTTCTTGACGCGGCGCCGAGTGCGGCCGCGCGTCGGTTTTCTAGGAGGTGCCAACTATTTTCCCTTCTTACCTCGGCCGATCAATTTCTTCGGGCCCTTGCGGGTGCGCGCGTTCGTCTTCGTCCTCTGACCGCGTACCGGTAGTCCGCGGCGATGGCGGATGCCGCGGTAACAGCCGATCTCGACCAGGCGCTTGATTGACTGTTGGCGCTCGCGGCGAAGATCGCCCTCGACCTCGACGTGCTGATCGATGTAGTTTCGGAGCTTGGTGACTTCCTCGTCGGTGAGGTCGCGCACCTTGGTATCGGGCGAGAGCCCGAGCTCGCCGCAGATCTTGAGCGACGTCGGGCGACCGACCCCGTAGATATAGGTCAGCCCGATCTCGAGTCGCTTCTGGTTGGGCAGGTTGACGCCGGCGATACGTGCCATCTACAAGTCCTTCTCAGCCCTGCCGCTGCTTGTGGCGCGGGTTGGAGCAGATCACCATCACGACGCCGTGACGCTTGATCACGCGGCAGCGTTCGCAGATCGGTTTTACGGAGGGACGAACTTTCATATTCTTTACCTGTGCCTGTAGGTGATCCGGCCGCGTGTCAGGTCATAAGGCGAGAGCTCGACCTTTACCTTGTCGCCGGGGAGGATCCTTATGTAGTGCTTCCGCATCTTTCCCGAGATGGTCGCAAGCACGCTATGACCGCCATCGACCTGCACCCGAAACATAGTGCTCGGAAGCGCCTCGACGACCTCGCCTTCAACTTCGATTTTCTCTTCGCTCTTCGCCATCCTTCTCACGGAAACCGCGCTCATCGGAGCGCGGTGATGCCTACGGTACGCGCGCACAGTCGGACGCACTGCGCCGCGGCTGGCAATGCTAGCAGCTTCGGCCGCGTCGTCGCGCACCTCGACCACGGTCAAATCACCGAAAGCCCAGCTATTGCCGCGAGATCGATGTCTGGCGCAGTGGTGAGGATACGTGGCTCGTTCTCGCTGATCGCGATCGAGTGCTCGAAATGCGCCGCGAGCGAACCGTCCTTGCTCGAGATGGACCAATCATCCTCGTGTACATAGACGTCAGGCGAGCCGGCCGTGATCATCGGCTCGATCGCCAGCGTCATTCCAGCGCTCAGCTCCGGGCCACGCCCGGGCTCGCCGTAGTTGGGTATCTGCGGATCCTCGTGCATGGCCCGGCCGACGCCGTGGCCGACGAGTGTGCGCACGACCGAGAAACCCGCGCTCTCGGTCGTCACCTGCACGGCGTGCGAGATGTCGCTGAGCCTGCTCCCGGCCCGCGCCTGCTCCACCCCGGCCGCGAGCGCGGCCCGGCAAGCCTCGAGCAGCGCGCGCGCCTCCGGCGCGATCTCGCCGACCGGAAAGGTGAAGGCGCCGTCACCGACGAAACCGTTCAGCGTGACGCCGACATCGACCGAGAGGATGTCACCTTCGGCCAGCACGCAGCTGCCCGGAATGCCGTGCACCACCATCGAGTTCGGCGAGGCGCAGATCGAGGCCGGGTAGCCGCGGTAGCCCTTGAAGGTCGGCTCGGCGCCGTGCGAGCGGATGAACTCCTCGGCCAGAGCGTCGAGCTCGCCGGTCGTGACGCCCGGAGCTATCGCAGCGCCGATCACGGCAAGCGAGCGGGCGACGAGCTCGCCGGACTTCGCCATCCGCTCGATCTCGGACGGCGACTTCCGAATAATCATGCGACGCCGTCGAGCACGCGCTCGATCTCGGCGAATACCTCGTCCATGCTCGGCGCAGAATCGATGGCTACGAGGATTCCCTTGCTGCGGTAGTAGTTGGAGAGCGGCTCGGTCTGACGGCGATAGACCTCGAAGCGGTTCCTGATCACCTCGGGCGTGTCGTCGGCCCGGCCTTGCTCGGCCGCACGCCCGAGCATGCGCTCCACGGCGGTGTTCTGCTCGAGCTCCAGCTCGAGCACGATCTCGAGCGGGCGCGCGAGCTCGGCCAGAAGCGTGTCGAGCGCCTCGGCCTGCCCGATCGTGCGCGGGAAGCCGTCGAGGACAAAGCCGGCTCGGGCATCCGGTTGAGCCAAGCGCTCGCGGATGACCTCCACGATCAGCTCGTCGGGAACCAGCGCGCCGCTCTCGACGATCTCCTTCACCTTCAGGCCCAGCTCCGACCCGGCCGCGATCGCGCCGCGCAGCATCTCGCCGGTCGAGATGTGCGGAATACCGTGCGCCTCGGCGATGCGAACCGCCTGCGTTCCCTTGCCGGCGCCCGGAGCGCCCAGCATCACGATGCTCAGCTCGCTCACTTCAAGAACCCCTCGTAGGAGCGCGCCATCATCTGCGATTCCATCTGGCGCATCGTGTCGAGGGCTACTCCGACGACGATCAGGATCGAGGTTCCGCCGAGTGCGCGCCGGCTGGCCTGCGAGAAGCCGAAATACTTGATCACGAGCACCGGGAAGATGGCGACCAGGGCGAGGAAGAGCGAGCCCGGGAAGGTGAGGCGCGTCAGTACGCGATCGAAGTACTGCGCTGTCGGCGGCCCGGGCCGGATGCCGGGAACGTAGCCGCCGTTCTTGCGCAGGTTGTCGGCCTGGTCGACGGGGTTGAACTGCACCGCCGTGTAGAAGAACGTGAAGCCGATGATCAACAACGCCTCGAGGCTGAGGTAGAGGTTGCTGGTGGCCTGGAAGTGCGTTTGTATGAAGTGCGACGTAGGCGGATAGAAGAGCGCGATCGTGGGCGGGAAGGACATGATCGCCGCGGCGAAGATGACCGGGATGACGCCCGCCATGTTCACCCGCAGCGGCATGTAGGTCGAGCCGCCGGCCGTCATGCGACGACCGACCACGCGCTTCGCGTACTGGATCGGGATCTTGCGCTGGCCTTCCTGGACGAAGACGACCGCCACGATGACACCCAGCACGAGCAACGGGAAGAAGAGGCGCTCGCTGGAGCCGCCGTTGATCCAGACCTGCAGGCCGCCGTAGAGCCCGTCGATGATCGACGCGAACACGAGCAGCGAGATTCCGTTCCCGACGCCTCGCTTGGTGATCAGCTCGCCTAGCCACATCAGGAGCACCGATCCACTCGTGAGCGTGAGGATGATCAACAGGTAGCGACCGGCGTTCCCGGGCAAGTCTCCTTGCCGGTGGAAGAGGTAAGTCCAGCCCATCGCCTGGATCAACGACAGCGCGACGGTGAAGTAACGCGTGTACTGGGTGATCTTCGCGTAGCCGGACTCGCCTTCTTTCTGTAGCTGCTCGAGCTTAGGAACAGCCGCAGTCATCAGCTGCATGATGATCGAGGCCGTGATGTACGGCATGATCCCGAGCGCGAAGAGCGAGAACTTCGAGAGCGCGCCGCCCGAGAACATGTTGAGCAGGCTGATCACGGTGCCGTTCTGGTTCTCGAAAGCCTTCTTGATGATGGCGGGGTTGACCCCGGGGGCCGGCATCCAGGCGCCGAGCCGGTAGAGCGCGAGGATCAGTGCGGTGAAAAGGACGCGCTTACGAAGCTCGGGGACTTTCCAGGCGTTGGTTAGCCAGGAGAACATGCGTCCTTGCTACTCCTCGGGCTCGGCTGCCGGCTCTTCGGCCGGAGCTTCCTCTTCGCTCGGCGCCGGCTTCGCCTTGGCGCGCTTCTTCGCGGGAGCCTTGGCGACCGGCTCGCGCAGGCAGACGACCTTGCCGCCCGCCTTCTCGATCTTCTCACGCGCGCTGGCCGAGAAACGATGCGCCGTGACCGTCAGCTTCTTGCTCAGCTCGCCGTCGCCCAGCACCTTGACATCGATGCGAGAGCTGGAGACGAGGCCCTGCGAGAGCATCAGCTCCGGAGTCACCTCGGTTCCCGCGTCGAAGCGCTCGAGATCGCGCACGTTGACAGGCTGGGTCTCGGTGCGGAAGGGCCCGACCGGCATCGCGTCTTTCGACGTCGAGCCGCGTAGCTTGGGGAGGCGCATGGCCAGCGGCATCTGACCGCCCTCGAAGCCCGCGCGCATCTTGTGCGAGCCGGCGCGCGACTTCTGGCCCTTGAGCCCGCGTCCGGAGTAGCGCCCCTTGCCCGAGCCCTGGCCGCGGCCGATGCGCTTGCGCGCCTTGCGCGGCTGGGCCGGAGAAAGATTCGAGAGGTTGATTTCGCCCGTCATTACGCTTTCTCGACTTTCACGAGATGGCTGACTCGCTTGAGCATCCCCGTCAGCACCGGGCTCTCTTCGTGCTCGACCGAGCGGCCGATGCGTGTTAGTCCGAGGGCGCGCAACGTGCCCCTGTGTCGGGGGCTCTGGGTGATCACGCTCCTGGTCTGGGTGATCCGCAGGCGCGCCATCAGGAAGATGCCTCCGTCGATTCGGTCGGTCGTCGCGGCGGCAGGACATCGGCAATGAGCTTGCCGCGAATACGAGCGACATCTTCCGGCCGGCGCAGGCTCTGGAGAGCATTCACGGTCGCCTTGGCCATGTTGATCGGGTTGGTGGTGCCGAGGCTCTTGGCGAGAATGTCGTGGATCCCGGCCAGTTCGAGCACCGCTCGCACGCCGCCGCCCGCGATTACGCCCGTTCCCTCGCTGGCGGGCCTGAGCATCACGCGTGCCGCGTCGAACCGACCGATCGTCCCGTGCGTGATCGTCGTATGGTGCTTGGGCACGGTGAAGAGGTTCTTCTTCGCGTCCTCGACCGCCTTGGTGATCGCCAGCGGTACCTCGCGCGCCTTCCCGTAACCAACCCCGACCCGGTCGACCTCGTCGCCGATCGCCACCAGCGCGGTGAAGGAGAATCGCCGGCCGCCCTTGACCACCTTGGCGACGCGGTTGATCTCGATCACGCGCTCTTTGAGCTCACGCGGCTCGGATGCGTCTATGTTGCTCAAAACTTGAGTCCTCCTTCGCGCGCCGCTTCCGCGAGCGCCTTGACACGACCGTGGTAGAGGTAACCGGCGCGATCGAAAACGCACGTCTCGACCCCGGCCTTGCCCGCAGCGGCTGCCAGGCGCTTCCCGACCTCGGCTGCCTGCACGGTCTTGTTGCCCTTGAAGCTCTTCGGCAGGCTCGTCCAGACCGCCGCGGCGAGCGTGCGCCCGCGCTCGTCATCCACGAGCTGGGCCGAGATGCCCCGGTTGGAGCGGAAGACGACGAGGCGCGGCCGCTCGGCCGTGCCGGCGACCTTGCTGCGCACGCGCCTGTGGCGGCGAATGCGGGCTTCGCGTGTGCTGAGCGAGCTCATGCGCGCTTACCGACCTTCCGGCGCACGTACTCGCCGACGTAGCGGATGCCCTTGCCCTTGTAGGGCTCGGGCGGGCGCACCGCGCGGATCTCGGCGGCCGTCTGCCCCACCATCTGCTTGTCGGTCCCCTTGACGACGATCTGGGTCGGAACGGGGACTTCGAAGTCGATGCCGGCGCGCGGCTTGATCACGACCGAGTGCGAGAAGCCGACAGCAAGCTCGAGGTCTTGCCCCTTGAGCGCCGCGCGATAGCCGACGCCCTGGATCTCGAGCTGCTTGGAGTAGCCGTTGGCGACACCCTCGACCATGTTGGCGACGAGCGTACGGGTGAGACCGTGCAGGGCTCGATCCTCGCCACGATCGGTCGGCCTGGTCACGACGATCTGCCCCGCCTCTTGCTCGATCTTCATCCGCTGCGGAACGACCTGCGAGAGCGTGCCCAGGGGACCGCTCACCTCGACGCGCCCAGACGTGATCGTAACGGTCACTCCGCTTGGTACTTCGATCGGCTTTCTCCCAATACGACTCACGTCAGCTAACGCCCTTCACTCTCTGGCAAGGATCGCCAGACTCTCGCCGGTTATCACCAAACAAAGCAGATGACCTCGCCTCCGATGCCTTCCTCTTGAGCGCGGCGGCTCGTGATGAGGCCCTTGGAGGTGGAAAGAATAGCGGTGCCCATGCCCCCGAGCACGCGCGGTAGGCGATCGCCCTTGGCGTAGACGCGGCGGCCGGGGCGCGAGATGCGACGCAGGCCGGTGATGACCCGCTCGCGGTTGCGCCCGAACTTGAGCTGGATGACCAGCGAATCAAAGCTCTCGCCCTTCTCGATGCGGAAGTCGCGAACGTAACCCTCTTCCACGAGGATGCGCGCGATCGACTCCTTCATGCGCGAGGTCGGCATGCGCACGTCCTCCTGCAGCGCCTTGTTGGCGTTGCGGATACGGGTGAGCATGTCGGCTATTGGATCGGTCTGCACGGTCGCACCCTCCTACCAGGAGCTCTTGGTCATCCCAGGAATGACACCATCGTGAGCAAGCTCGCGCAGGCAAATGCGGCAGAGCTTGAACTTGCGGAAAACCGCGCGCGGGCGCCCGCAGCGCTGGCAGCGCGAGTAGTTGCGCGTGCTGAAGCGATGGGTCCTTGATTGCTTCACTACGAGTGACTTCTTAGCCACGTTCCCTTCTTTCTGTGGCGAATGGCAAGCCCAGCCCGCGCAGAAGCGCCAGCGAAGCCTCGTCGGTTTCGGCCGTGGTCGTAATCGTGACGTCGAGCCCCCGGATCTGCACGACATCGTCGTAATTGATCTCGGGAAAGATGATCTGCTCGCGAACACCGAGCGAGTAGTTTCCGCGGCCGTCGAACGAGCCCGGGTCGAGCCCGCGGAAGTCGCGGATACGCGGCAGCGCCACCGAGACGAGCCTGTCGAGGAACTCGTACATGCGCGTTCCGCGCAGCGTCACCTTGGCGCCGACGGGCATACCGGCGCGCAGCTTGAAGGCCGCGATCGACATGCGCGCCCGCCTCACCTGGGGGCGTTGCCCAGCGATGATGGTCAGCTCGTCCAGAGCCGAGTCGAGCACCTTGGCGTCGGTCTTGGCTTCGCCGACGCCCATGTTGAGCGTGATCTTCGCCAGCCTGGGCACCTGCATGACGGAGCTCAGGCCAAGCTCTTCCTTCAGCTGCGGGCGCAGCTCGCTCTCGTATCGCTGCTTGAGCCGGGGCACGTAGCCGTCGCTCTTCTTGGGAACCTTTGGACTCACCTGTCGATCTCCTGACCGCATGCGTCGCGCCGGCACACGCGCACTTTCGTGGTCTCGCCCTTGCGCTCTACGACCTTCACGCCGACCCGCGTCGTCTTGTTGCAGACGGGACATACGATCATCACGTTCGAGACGTCGATCGGGGCCGGCTTCTCGATGATCCCGCCGGGTATGACCTGCGCGCTACCCATACGGCTGGCGTCCTTCATCGCCCGTGGTCGCGTGTGACGCTTGATCTGGTTCAGATTCTCGACCAGGATGCGGTGCTCGCTCGGGCGCGCTTCGATGACGCGACCCTGCTTGCCACGATCCTTGCCACTGACGATCTCGACCAGATCGCCCTTCTTGATTTTCAGCTTGCCGGTTGCCATCACAAGACCTCAGGTGCCAGGGACACGATCTTCATGAAATTCCTCTCGCGCAGCTCACGGGCGACCGGGCCGAAGATGCGCGTCCCACGCGGATTGCGCTGGTTGTCGATGATCACAGCCGCGTTCTCGTCGAAGGCGATCTGGGTGCCGTCCTCGCGGGCGTAGGCCTTCTTGGTGCGGACAACGACGGCCTTGACGACATCGCCTTTCTTCACCTGGCCCTGCGGGGTCGCCGACTTGACGGTCGCGACGATGATGTCGCCCACGCGCGCATAACGACGATGCGAGCCGCCCATGACGCGGATGCAAAGAAGCTCGCGGGCGCCGGTGTTGTCGGCCACGCGCAGGCGCGACTCCTGCTGGATCATCTCGCGACCTCGACGATCTCTACTACCCGCCAACACTTCGTGGCCGAGAGAGGACGAGTCTCGACTATGCGAACGACGTCGCCGACCTTGGCCGCATTCGCCTCGTCGTGAGCGTGGTACTTCTTCGAGCGCCGCACGACCTTGCGGTACCTGGGGTGCGCCTTGAGCGTGTCGACCTTGACGACGACCGTCTTGTCCATCGCCGCAGAGACGACAACGCCTCGGCGTTCCTGGTGGCTTCCGCGCTCCGTCTCGGGCTTCGGGAGGCGAACGATCGGCTTACGGGTGCCGCGCTTGGCCGGCTTCTCGGCCCGCACTTTCGGCGGACGTTGACGACGCTGGCTGCGCGAGACATGGCGTCGGCTGCGCGCTCGCTTGGCCGGCTGCGCGGCTGCGGGCGCGCCTTCCGGCTCTGCCGGGACGGCCTCGGGCTCGGGCGCAGCTTCGGCGTCGGGCCCAGGCTTTACCTCGGCCTCGGGTTGCTCGGGAACGGCCTCCGGCTCTTCCGGGGCGGCCTCGGGCTCGGGCGCAGCTTCGGCGTCGGGCCCAGGCTTTATCTCGGCCTCGGGTTGCTCGGGCGCGGCCTCCGGTTCTGCCAGGGCGGCTTCCGGCTCTTCCGGGGCGGGCTCAAGCGCGGCCTCGGCGACCTGCTCGCTTACCTCAGCAGCGGTCTCGGCAGCCTCGGTCGGAGCCTCGCTCGTAGCCTCGGGCTCGACTTTGTCTTCGCTCGGATTGCTCATGTTCTCTGCCATCTACCTACTACCTCTCCGGCGCCATCTGGCGCTCAGCGCGAATCGTGATGACACGCGCGATGTCACGCTTCACAAGCGCCATCCGCGCCGGGTTTTCGAGTGCACCCGTCACGAACTGGAAGCGAAGGTTGAAGAGCTCCTGGCGCGCTTCGGTCAACTTCCGCTCCAACTCCTCGTCGCTCAGCTCGCGTAAATCCTTAGCTTTCATATGGACCACTCTCCCGCGCGACGATCTTCGTCTTGACGGCGAGCTTCTGACCTGCCAGTCGCAGCGCCTCTTTCGCAAGCGGCTCCGCGACCCCCGACAGCTCGAACATGACCCGCCCGGGCTTGATCACGGCAACCCATCCCTCGGGCGATCCCTTGCCCGAGCCCATGCGTGTCTCGGCCGGCTTCTTGGTGAAGGACTTGTCGGGGAAGACGTTGATCCAGACCTTGCCGCCGCGCTTGATCTTGCGCGTCATGGCGATACGAGCGGCCTCGATCTGCCGGTTGGTGATCCAGCCCGCATTGAGCGCCTTGAGCCCGTAGTCACCGAACTGCACGGTCGTCTGGCCCTTGGAATAGCCACGTCGCCGTCCCCGATGAACCTTGCGAAACTTCGTTCTGCGCGGAAGTAGCACTAGCTATCACCCTTGGCTTCGGTCTCGGACTTCTTACGCGGCGCCCGCTTGGCGGCCGGCTTGCTCGGCGTCTTGTCGGACGCGGCTTTCGTCTTGCTCTTCGCGGGAGCCTTCGCCGCGGTCGGCTTTGCCTTCTCGGCGGCAGGCTTGACCTTCGCGGCGGTTGCTTTCGCCTCGGCGGCGGGCTTCGTCTTCTCGGCCGTTGGCTTGGCCGTAGCGGCAGCCGGCTTCGGCTCGACCGAGGTCGCTTTCGCTTCTTCTACAGCGGGCTTGGCCGTGGCGACGGGCTTGGCCTTGGCGGCAGGCTTGGCCGTCTCGGCCGCCGGCTTGGCCTTGGCGGCAGGCTTCGCCTTCTCGGCCGCCGGCTTGGGCCTCTCGGCCACGACTTCCGACGTCGCGGCTACGAGCTCCGGTGCCTCGACTGGAGCTATGGACTCGTCGACGGCGGGCGTGCCGCCAGGCGCCGCCTCGGTCGGCTTGGCCGAAGCCTCTGAACGCGGTCTCGCCGGGCGCTGACCCTGGCCGCGAGCGCCGGAACGACGACGCTGCCGCACGGGACCGAGCCCTTCTCGATCGACGCCGCGCCCGCGCCCACCTTCGCGACCGCCCGCAAGTCCTTCGCCGCCGCCGGAGCCCCGGCGCCGCGCTTGATCCTGCTCACCCAGCCGCGACTCGCGACCGCTCTGGAGACCCTCATAGCCCTCGGGCATGATCTCGCCCTTGTTGATCCAAACCTTTACGCCGATGCGGCCGAAGGTCGTACGGGCCTCGGTGAAGCCGTAGTCAATATCGGCGCGGATGGTGTGCAGAGGAACTCGCCCCTCGGAGTAGCCCTCCGAACGGCTCATCTCCGTGCCGCCGAGCCGACCGGAGCAGGCGATCTTGATGCCCTGCGCGCCCGAACGAATAGCCGAGGCTAGCGCGCGCTTCATGGCGCGCCTGAAGCTGACCCGGTTCTGGAGCTGCTCCGCGACCGACTGGGCAACAAGCTTCGCGTCCAGCTCGGGCCGCTTGATCTCGTTGATGTTGATGTGGACGTTCTTGTGCGTGATCGCATGCAGCTCACGGCGAAGCGCGTCAACTTCGACACCCGACTTGCCGATCACGATTCCCGGGCGCGCGGTGTAGATATCCACGGTCACGCGCTGCTTGTCCTTGCGAATGAGGATGTCCGAGAGCCCGGCATGGGCAAGCTTGCCGTAGATGTGATCACGGATTTGCACGTCCTCGATTAGCCAGCTCGAGAACTCCTTCGGACCGGCGAACCAGTTCGACTTCCAATCGTGGATGACACCGACGCGAAGACCGCCCGGGTGAACCTTCTGACCCATCCCTACTCCTCTACCTTCTCGCTCTGGGGCTTGCGCCTCGTCGCCTTTTTCGGCTTGGCCTCAGCCTGGTCGGTTTTCTTGGCGCGCGGTTTTGCGCTGGCTTTTTTCGGCGCCTTCGGTTTTGCTTTTTCGGCGGGCTTCCCGCTCGTCGTCACCGTGGTTCCGCTAGTGGCAGATGCCGCTCCCACCGGAGGCTCCGCATTCTCGGCCTCCACCGGCAGCTCAGGCGCAGGCGTACGAGCCGCCCGCTTCGCCGGCTCCGGAGTCCCGGTCACCGCGGTTGGTCGGGACGACGCGGCCGTCGTCTGCTCCGCCAGCGGCGCCAGCTTGATCGTGATGTGGCAGGTTCCCTTGACGATGCGATCGGCGCGACCGCGGGCTCGGGGCTTCCAGCGCTTCAAGCCCGGGCCTTCATCCGCGTAGCAGGCGGAGATGAACATATCGTCACCGAAGAAGCCATGATTGGCCTCGGCGTTGGCGACGGCCGAGCGCAGCACCTTGTCGACCTCGCGCGCGACGTCTCGAGTAGAGAAGGCGAGAACGGTTCGCGCCTCCGGCACGCCGCGACCGCGGATCGTGTCCAGCACGAGCCGCGCCTTGCGCGCCGAGCAGTGAACCCATTTCGCCTGGGCGCGAACTTCGGAGATTGTCTTTTCTTGCGTCTTCGCCATCTCGTTGCTCTCAGTGCCTCTTGACCTTCGCCTGGCGATCGCCCGCGTGGCCGCGGAAGGTGCGCGTGAGCGCGAACTCGCCCAGCTTGTGCCCGACCATGGCCTCGTCGATGAACACCGGCACGTGCTTACGCCCGTCATAGACGGCAATCGTGTGCCCGACCATCTCCGGGAAGATGGTCGAGGTGCGCGACCAGGTCTTGATGACCTGCTTGCTGCCGGAAGCATTCATCTTCTCGACCCGCTGCAGCAGGCGCTCTTCCACGAACGGCCCTTTCTTTGACGATCTACTCACGCTTCAGATCCCTCTCTCTGGCTCGATCTCGACAGCCTGGCGCCCGGGCGCGTCAACGGCTTCTCTCTTTACCACGCCTACGCGGGCGGACGATCAACTGGTTCGATTCCTTGTGCTTGTGACGAGTGCGCTTGCCGAGCGTGGGCACGCCCCAGGGAGTCACAGGATGGCGCCCACCCTTCGACTTGCCCTCGCCGCCGCCGTGCGGGTGGTCGACCGGGTTCATGGCCGAGCCGCGCACGGTGGGGCGCTTGCCGCGCCAGCGGCTGCGTCCCGCCTTGCCGCCGGTGATGTTCGAGTGGTCTAGGTTCCCGACCTGACCGATCGTCGCACGGCAGGTGAGCGGTATGCGGCGCATCTCGCCCGAAGGCAGACGCAGCACGCCGTATGGCTCATCCTTGGCCACGAGCTGGACACTCGAGCCGGCGCTGCGCGCTATCTGCCCACCCTTGCCCGGTTTCAGCTCGACGTTGTGCAGCATCGTGCCGGTCGGGATGTTGGCGATCGGCAGCGCGTTACCGGGCTTGATGTCGGCGCTCGGGCCGGACTCGACGAAGGCGCCCACAGTCAGACCGGCCGGAGCCAGGATGTAAGCCTTGGCGCCATCCGCGTAGTGCAGGAGCGCGATGCGAGCCGAGCGGTTGGGGTCGTACTCGATCGCTGCCACCTTGGCCGGAATGCCGTCCTTGAGCCGCTTGAAGTCGACGCTGCGGTAGCGGCGCTTGTGACCGCCGCCCTGATGGCGCGTGGTGATGCGACCGTAGACGTTGCGGCCACCCTTTTTCTTCACCGGCTCGAGCAGGCTCTTCTCGGGGGTCGTCTTGGTGATCTCGTCGAAGGTCGCAACCGACATGAAGCGGCGTCCCGGAGTGGTCGGCTTATATCTGCGGACTGGCATCTTGCTCGATCCTCTCTGCTAGACCTGGGCGCTCTGGAAGATCTCGATGGTGTGGCCCTCGTGCAGCTTCACGATGGCCTTCTTCCAGCCGGGCCGGCGACCGCTAGTCATGCCGCGCCGCTTAGGCTTGGACGGAACCGTGACGATCTTGACCGACTCGACTTTCACGTCGAACTGCGCCTCGACAGCCTGGCGCACCTGCGTCTTGTGGGCGTCCTGGTGCACGCGGAAGCAGTACTGGCGCGCGTTGATCATGTGGTAGCTCTTCTCCGAGACCACGGGCGCGATCAGGATCTGGGTCGGGTCCAGTTTCACTTCGGCTCCTCCCTGCGCGGTGCTGTCTCGGCCTTGGTCTGAACGAGCGGTAGCGAGGCCTCGCTGACCAGTAGCGAGCGAGCCCAGACCAGCGCCGCCACTTCCAGCTCGCTGGCCGGAACCACGAGCGTGCGGGGAAGGTTACGGAAGCTCTTCACGAGCGCTTCTTCGTCGAGCTGAGCGACGATCAGGAGCGGCAGCTCGTGCTTCCAGCCGGCAAGTAGCTCGAGCGCCTTCTTCGTCGACGGCTCGACCAGAGCGGCTCCGTCGACGACGGCGATCGACCCGTGACGGGCATGCTCCGAGAGCGCTCCCGCGAGTGCTGCTCGACGTTCCTTGCGGTTGACCTTGAAGCCGAAGTCACGGGCAACGGGCGCAAAGGCGACGCCGCCTCCCGTCCATTGGGGTGCTCGAGTGGTTCCCGCGCGCGCCCGGCCGGTGCCCTTCTGCCGCCAGGGCTTGGATCGTCCACCGGCGACCATCCCGCGACTCTTGGTTCCGCGCGTACCCTGGCGCGCGGCTGCCAGCTCGGCCCGTACGACCTGATGGAGCAGGTGCGGCTTGGCCTCGACGGCGAACACCGTCTGGCTGAGCGAGACTTCGCCCGAGGCTTTCCCGGGTACGAGGAGTGGGGCCGTAAGCGCCTGCTCGGGGCTCATCTCGCCTCCTCGCGAATCTCGACAATGCCGTTCTTCGGACCGGGAACGGCGCCCTTGATCATGATCACGTTCCGCTCGGCGTCGATCTCGTGCACCGTCAGGCCGACCTGCGTGACTCGCTTGCCACCCATCTGCCCGGCTCCGCGGATTCCTTTGAACACGCGCGAGGGCCAGGCCGAGGCGCCGATCGAGCCCGGCTTGCGGATGTTGTGCGAGCCGTGCGACTTGGGGCCGCTGGCGAAGTTGTGACGCTTTATCGTGCCCTGGAAGCCCTTGCCGATCCCGATCCCGGCCACCTTGACCTTGTCGCCGGGCTGGAAGATCTCGACCGTGACGGTGTCGCCGCTGGCCAGCTCACTCTTACCGCGGAACTCGACCAGATGCCGGTGTGCGCCGGCGCCGGACTTACTCAGGTGCCCGAGCTCGCCCTTGCTGAGCTTGCGCTCGGCAACCGGCTCGAAGGCGAGCTGAACCGCCTCGTAACCGTCGGTCTCGGGCTTCCGCACCTGCACGACCGGGCACGGACCGGCCTCGATCACGGTCACGGACGTGACGACTCCGCTCTCCGGGTCGAAGAGCTGAGTCATGCCGAGCTTCTTTCCGACTATCCCTTTCACGTCCGCTCTCTCCCAGCGCTCAGAGCTTGATCTCGATGTCGATCCCCGCCGGCAGGTCGAGCCGCATCAGCGAATCGACCGTCTTCGGGGTAGGTGAGTGAATGTCGATCAAGCGCTTGTGCGTACGCACCTCGAAATGCTCGCGCGAATCCTTGTCCTTGAACGGACTGCGGATCACGCAGTAGACGTTGCGCTCGGTGGGCAGGGGGACGGGACCGGTGATCGTCGCACCGGTGCGCTGAGCGGTCTCGACGATCTGCGAGGCAGAGCGATCGAGCTGCTGATAGTCGTAGCCCTTGAGGCGGATTCTGATCTTGTGCTGTGGCAAGCCTACGGCTCCTGGTTAATGGGAGAGGTGCCCGGGAGCCGCTCTGGCTCCGCTTCGACCTCTCCCGTGTTCAACGCTTCCTTTTTCTCCCTACTCGATGATCTCTGTGACGGCGCCGGCGCCAACCGTGCGTCCGCCTTCGCGAATCGCGAAGCGGAGGCCCTGAACCATGGCGATGGGCTGAATCAGCTGAATATCCATGTCCGTGTTGTCGCCGGGCATGACCATCTCCTGGCCTTCCGGCAGGTTGATCGATCCGGTCACATCCGTCGTGCGGAAATAGAACTGCGGCCGGTAGCCGTTGAAGAACGGCGTGTGGCGACCGCCCTCGTCCTTCGAGAGCACGTAAACGCGGGCCTTGAAGTGGGTGTGCGGAGTGATCGAGCCCGGCTTGGCGATTACCTGCCCACGCTCGACATCTTCGCGCTTGACGCCGCGCAGAAGAGCACCGGCGTTGTCGCCGGCCTGGGCGTAGTCGAGCGTTTTGTTGAACATCTCGAGGCCGGTGACGACCGTCTTGGCGACCTCGGGATGAATACCGACGATCTCGACCTCTTCGCCGCTCTTGATCTGGCCCTGCTCGATGCGACCGGTTACAACTGTGCCGCGGCCGGTGATCGTGAAGACGTCCTCGATCGGCATCAGGAACGGCTTGTCGACGTCGCGCTTGGGCTCGGGAATGTAGCTGTCGACCGCCGCCATCAGCTCGTCGATCTTGGGCGTCCACTCCGGATCGCCTTCGAGCGCCTTGAGCGCCGAGAGCGTGATGACCGGAATGTCGTCGCCGGGGTACTCGTTCTTCGTGAGGAGATCACGCACTTCGATCTCGACCAGTTCGAGCAGTTCCGGGTCGTCGACCATGTCGGCCTTGTTCAGAGCCACCACGATGTAGGGCACCTCGACCTGGCGAGCGAGCAGGATGTGCTCACGTGTCTGCGGCATCGGGCCGTCGGCGGCCGAGACGACGAGGATCGCGCCGTCCATCTGGGCGGCGCCCGTGATCATGTTCTTGATGTAGTCGGCGTGCCCCGGGCAGTCGACGTGCGCGTAGTGGCGATTCGCCGTCTCGTACTCGACGTGTGCCGTGTTGATGGTGATACCACGCGCCTTCTCTTCAGGCGCATTGTCGATCGAGTCGAAGGAGCGGAAGGTGGTGTTGAAACCTTCCTCCTGTAAGACCTTTGTAATCGCCGCCGTCAGCGTCGTTTTCCCGTGGTCGATGTGACCGATGGTGCCGATGTTGAGATGCGGCTTGGAGCGCTCGAATTTCTGCTTTGCCATGTTTTTTCCTCCGGAAAAACGTCCTTATCTGACTGGTGGAGAATCCTTAGCTGGTTCGGTCTCGCAACATACTATGCAGAAGCTCGCTAGGCACTTCCGCGTAATGGTCGAACTGCATGGTGAAAGTCGCTCGACCCTGTGTCATCGAGCGAAGATCGGTGGCGTAGCCGAACATCTCGCCAAGCGGCACGCTCGCCTTTATCAGCTGGGCGGCCTTGGTCGGCTGCAACTCCTCTACGCGGCCACGACGCGCATTTAGGTTGCCCATTACGTCGCCGAGGTAGTCCTCAGGAGTTTCGACCTCGACGGCCATCATCGGCTCGAGCATTTTCGGATGGGCTCGCTTCATCGCCTCCTTGAAAGCGATCGAACCGGCGATCTTGAAGGCGCGCTCGCTCGAATCGACCTCGTGATAGGAGCCGTCGACGAGCTCGACCTTGATATCCACTACCGGGTAGCCCGCCAGCACGCCCGCCGCCATTGCTTCTTGTATCCCTGCGTTGACCGACGAGATGTATTCCTTGGGGATACGACCGCCGACGATCTTGTCGGTGAACGAGTAGCCCTCTCCCGGGGCGGCCGCCTCCAGGTTGATGTAAACGTGGCCGTACTGACCGGAGCCACCGGTCTGGCGAACGAACTTGCCCTCGACCTTCTCGACTCTCTTCGAGACTGTCTCGCGATAAGCAACCTGCGGCCGACCGATGTTGGCCTCGACGTTGAACTCGCGCATGAGCCGATCGACGATGATCTCCAGGTGCAGCTCGCCCATGCCGGCGATGATCGTCTGGCCGGTCTCCTCGTCCTGGCGTACGCGGAAGGTCGGGTCTTCTTCGGCGAGGCGGGCAAGGGCGTTGGTGAGCTTGTCCTGGTCGGCTTTGGTCTTGGGCTCGATGGCGATGAAGATGACCGGGTCGGGGAAGTCCATCGTCTCGAGCAGGATCGGAGCCTTTTCACGCGTCAGAGTGTCGCCGGTGGTCGTGAACTTGAGCCCAACCGCGGCCGCGATCTCGCCGGGGCCGATCTCCGCCCGTTCCTCGCGATGGTTGGCGTGCATCTGCAGGATGCGACCAAGCCGCTCGGTCTTACCGTTTGAGGCGTTGAGGATGCGCTGGCCGGTCTTGGCCGTACCCGCATAAACGCGAAAGTAGGTGAGCTTGCCGACGAAAGGATCAGACATGACCTTGAAGGCGAGCGCCGTAAAGGGCTCGTCCTCCGAAGCTGACCGCTCCATCTCCTCGCCGCTCTTGGGATCGATGCCGCGCACCGGCCGAACGTCTAACGGGCTCGGTAGGTAGTCGATGACCGCGTCGAGGAGCGGCTGCACGCCCTTGTTCTTGAAGGCGGAGCCGAGTAGAACCGGTGTCACGCCATTGGCCAGAGTGCCGGCCCTGAGCGCGCGGCGAAGCATCTCGGGGGTCACCGACTCTTCGTCTTCGACGTAGGTTTCCATCAGCTCGTCGTCGAACTCGGCGACCCTGTCGATGAGCAGGTGGTGATAGGTGTGCGCCTGCTCGGAGAGCTCGGCTGGAATCTCGATGATCTCGGGCATCTCGCCCAGCTGATCGTTCCAGACGATCCCGCGCATCTCGACGAGATCGACGACGCCGTTGTGGCGATCTTCCTGCCCGATCGGGATCTGCACCGGGACGGGAACCGCGCCCAGACGATCGACCATTGACTTGACCGAGGCGAAGAAATCGGCGCCGGTGCGATCCATCTTGTTGATGAACGCGATGCGCGGCACTTCGTAGTGATCGGCCTGGCGCCAGACTGTCTCGGACTGTGGTTGAACCCCCGCCACAGCGTCGAAGACGGCGACCGCGCCGTCGAGCACGCGTAAGCTTCGCTCGACTTCCATAGTGAAGTCCACGTGCCCGGGCGTATCGATAATGTTGACACGAAAACCGCGCCACTCCGCCGTCGTCGCCGCAGACGTGATCGTGATGCCGCGCTCTTGCTCCTGGGCCATCCAGTCCATGGTCGCGGCGCCTTCGTGCACCTCGCCCATCTTGTGGGTGCGGCCGGTGTAATAGAGGATGCGCTCGGTGGTAGTCGTCTTTCCGGCATCGATGTGAGCCATGATGCCGATGTTGCGCACGCTCTCGAGACCGGCGGCCGCGCTTGTCTTAGTCATCGTGGCCATCACCAGCGGTAGTGCGCGAAGGCTTTGTTGGCCTGCGCCATCCTGTAGATGTCGTCCTTGCGCTTGTAGGCGCCGCCCTGTTGCTCGAGCGCGTCGAGAAGCTCGCCGGCGAGCTTCTCGGGCATCCGCTTCTCGCGCCGCTGACGGGCGAAGGTGACGAGCCAGCGGACGGCAAGCGTGCGTGCGCGTGGAGGCGGAACCTCGACGGGGACCTGGTAGTTGGCGCCGCCAACACGGCGTCCGCGTACCTCGAGCACCGGCGTAAGTGTCTTGATCGCCTGTTCGAGCACCTCCACCGGCGGCCGCCCCGTGCGCTCGGAGACGATCGCGAGCGCGTCGTAGACGACCTTCTCGGCCAGGGAGCGCTTGCCCTCGCGCATCACCCGGTTGATCACCTGAGCGACCAGACGAGAGTTGAAGACCGGATCGGGCTCGATCAGGCGGCGTGTGATCTCGGCACGGCGTGGCATGGCTCTACGGCCTCTTGGCGCCGTACTTGGAACGGGCCTGGCGGCGGTCGCCGACACCGGCCGTGTCGAGAGCGGCCCGGATCACCTTGTAGCGGATGCCCGGCAGATCTTTGACGCGGCCACCGCGGATCAGCACGACCGAGTGCTCCTGCAGGTTGTGGCCCTCACCGGGTATGTAAGTCGTGACCTCCATGCCGTTCGTCAGGCGAACACGCGCGACTTTTCGTAGCGCCGAGTTCGGCTTCTTCGGGGTAGTCGTGTAGACGCGCGTGCAAACGCCGCGCTTCTGCGGAGCATCCCGGAGCGCGGGCGTCTTGGTCTTCGTCTTCTTCGAGACGCGGCCTTTGCGAATGAGTTGATTTACGGTTGGCATGGAGTTGGTGAGACTGCGTTCTTACACAACAAAGGCCGGCGGGTGACAACCCGCCAACCGGATTGCGGATGCTAGCGGAGGCCAAGTACAGCGTCAAACGGCCACCTCTTACCGACCCGCCCCACATTCGGCGCGAGCAAGCAGACGCACACTCTAGCGAACCGAGCGTTTCTGAGCGGGCTCTAGGTAGACGGTGGGCAGCTAACGCCCTGGATATTCGTCGCGCAGCGACAGAAACGGTAGGCGCCAGTTCAGATCGACGACCCGGACGAGCGGCATCTGATCGCCGGCGCAACTCGTGCGCCTAAGTCCCTCCTTTTGCTCCCCCACCGACCGGATCGCAAAGGCACTGCTCCGGGCCGATTCGACGAGAACCGCACGGATCGCGTTTCGAACGACGCTGAGCGGAAGGTGTCCGAGAGTCGTCGTCGCTTCGGTCGGGATGACCTCGTAGCGACCCACGACGGTTTGCAGCGTGTTTTTGGCGCCCGTCGCGAGCCGATAGAGCGCGGGCGGTGAGTCGCTGGCGAGCGCATATCCCCTTGCTCGGCCTCCGAGCCAGCTCGCGGCCGGGCGCACGCGGACGGGACGCACGAGCTGACCGGCGTGACCTCGGTAATAGCGCCGGATGTCGCGGGCGGAAGGCGCTCGTACCCACAACGAGGTCGAGAGCGTCCGCTCCCGCAGCTCGCCCGAGATGACCTCACGAGCGATCGTCGGTGACGCGCCGGCGGCGGCGAGAGCCCGGCGATACCAGGACGCGCGTCCGGCAAACCGCAGGGCGACGATCTCGCGCTCGACAGCCAGCACGCGTGCCGTCGACACCTTCACTTCAGCGTTTTCGAGCGCCCAGGCATAGAGAAGGCTCAAGGCCTTGCTCTGATCGTTGGTGACACGCGCGAGCGCGGCCACCTGAGCATCGGTCAGGCGCCGCGAGCCGACGAGGCAGCGGGTCCCCTGCGGCAGGATCAACTGTGCCTCGGTGAGCGAAGAGTTGAAATCCGGCCCCGCGAGCGAAAGGGCGTCGCAAAGCGAGCTCGAGCGCGTCCACAGGTAGACGCAGGCGGCCGTCTCCTTGTCGGGATCGTAGGCGGCGGCGCCCCCACCCCAGCCCCACGACCAGATCGAATCGATCGAGGTTTCCTGCGCGACCTGCCTGGCGGTCAGCGCTTGCCACTTCACCACTCTCCACCAGGCTCTCGCCGGCTCGAGGCCGTCACGCCCTCCCGATCCCGTAACCTGGAAGCCGAGCATGACGCCGACCTTCGCGGGCGGGACTCCGATCGACGTGAGACTCGTTATCGCCCGCCGCAGCGCCTGGCGCAGCTGCCTGCTGCCCGCGATCGCCCCCTGCGCGTAGACCTTGCGCGCGGATGGGTAGACCTCGAGAACGATGCTGCCGTAGTCGGACAGGCGCCGCCACCACGAGGGGGCGATACTGCCGACGGCGGTGCGTGGGACCAGCAGGTAGGGGTGGGCACCGCGGCTCGCCAGCGTCTGCATCATCGTCAGCACGTTCGTCTCGTATTGGGTGGCCTGCTCGGTCGTCCAGGACGCAGGCGAATCGCCGGCAGAGAACTCGTTCTCGGCGATGATCGGCGTCGCGCAGCCGGTTCTGGCGACGGCGCGATCGAAACGATCGTTGCTCTCGGTGACTACCGTCTCGAGGTCGAACGGATCGGTCGGGGTGCCGACCCGGTCCTTCATATCGAGGTCGAAGTAGACGGTCGCCGCTCCGGCGGCACGAAGCTGAGGCAGGACCGTCGGGCTCGACCCCGCGGCGATCACGCCGGGACGAGCGAAGAGCTGCCAGAACGGCACTAACCCGTCGGCGTAGTCGATCCACAGAGGGTGATTGGCGGGTATACCGCAGAAAGACTGGACAGCTCCCCGGTTCCCGCGCGCCGGGCGGAGCGTTTCCTGCCTATTCGAGCTCGCCGAGGAGCCCGCTTGCGGACACACTGCGGTGGCCGTCAGACAGAGCAAGGCGGCGAACACGACAAGCGATCTGGCTTGCTCGAGCGCCAAAACGAGAGTCTGGCACAGAAAAGAGAAGGCCGCGGAACTCCGTCCGCGGCCTTCTCGGGAACTGCGCTATCGCGACCGCTACTCCTCGTCGAGCGAGCTCTCGGTGTCGTGGTCACCGTCGCCGGAAACTCCGCCGCCGAGCTCTACGTCCCCGTCCAGCTCCAGGTCGAGCTCGAAGGTCCCGATCCCGCCGCCGACGTCCGAGCCGATCTCCTCGAGCTCGGCGAGCAGCTGCTCACCCGTCTCCGGGCGTACGAAGGCCGCGACCGGCACCTTCTCGGCCGGCCTGATCTCGATCGTTCGGTAGCGCTTGAGGCCTGTCGCCGCCGGAATCAGCTTGCCGATGATCACGTTCTCCTTGAGGCCGACCAGGCGGTCGATCTTGCCTTCGATCGCGGCGTCGGTCAGCACCTTCGTCGTCTCTTGGAAGGAAGCGGCCGAGAGGAACGACTCGGTTGCCAGCGACGCCTTGGTGATGCCGAGGATGAGCGGATCGTAGGTCGCCTCTTCCTTCGACTCGACGCGCGCCTTCGCGTTCTCTCTCTCCACGATCGACCGATCGACCAGCTGACCGGGCAAGAGGTCTGTCTCACCCGAGTTGTCGACGCGCACCTTCTTCAGCATCTGGCGCACGATCAGCTCTACGTGCTTGTCGTGAATATCGACGCCCTGCGACTTGTAGACCTTCTGCACCTCGCCGACGAGGTAGAGCTCGGTCGCAGTCGAGCCCTTGAGCTCGAGCAGCTCCGACGGCGACAGCGAGCCCTCGTTGAGCGCGTCGCCGGCTTCGACGATCTGCCCATCTGTGACAAGCAGCCGGCTCCGCCTCGGGAACGCGTACTCCCGCGGCTGTGCCGGCTCGCCTTTCTCGTCGACTCCGTCCGGATGTATGAGCACGCGGTAGCCACGCTCGCCCGCCTCGATCTCGATTCGTCCCGCGATCTCGGCAAGCCGCGCCGCTCCCTTCGGATTACGGGCCTCGAAGATCTCGACCACGCGCGGTAGACCATGCGTGATGTCGGCGCCGGCGACACCGCCGGTGTGGAAGGTGCGCATCGTCAGCTGAGTGCCCGGCTCGCCGATCGACTGTGCGGCGATGATGCCCACCGAGTCGCCGATCTCGCACATCGTGCCCGTGGCCAGGAAGATTCCGTAGCAGGCCTGACAGACGCCGAACTCGCTGCGGCACTTGAGCACCGAGCGCACCGGGAGCGTCGTAGTCTGGGCATGTTCACCGAACTCCTCGATGATCATCCGCATGACCGGGTTGCTCAGCACGGTGCCCTTTTCGGCTATGACTGTCTTGCCGGGCTTACCGTCCTTGAGTGGGCGGTAGACATCCGTGGCCAGCACGCGCCCGCCCAGGCTCTTGTTCTGTCCCTCGGGAAGGAAGATCGACAACTCGACCGACTCGGTCGTGCCGCAGTCGTCCTCTCGCACGATCACATCCTGCGAGACGTCGACGAGGCGCCGCGTCAGGTAGCCGGAGTCGGCCGTACGAAGCGCCGTATCGGCGAGACCCTTTCGGGCGCCGTGAGTCGAGATGAAGTACTCGAGCACCGACAGGCCCTCCATGAAGTTGGCCTTGATCGGGCGCTCGATGATCTCGCCCTTCGGGTTGGCCATCAGGCCGCGCATACCGGCCAGCTGGCGGATCTGCTTGAACGAGCCACGGGCACCGGAGTTGGCCATCATGAAGACCGGGTTCAGCTCCCAGAGCGTTTTCTCCATCGCGTCGGCCACGCTGTCGGTTGCCTCGGTCCAGATGTTCACGATCGACTCGTGCCGCTCTTCCTCGGTGATCAGCCCGCCTTCGTACTGGGCCTCGACCTGTGTGACACGCTCTTCGTAGGAAGCCAGGATCTGCTCCTTCGAAGTCGGGATGACGATGTCGTTCTTGGAGATCGTGATGCCGGCCAGCGTCGCGTAGTGGAAGCCGAGCTGCTTGATCTTGTCGAGTGTCGCCGCCACCGCATGCGCGCCGTAGCGATCGACCAACTCGCCGATGAAGTCGCCCAGCTCCTTCTTGGCGAGCGTGATGTTCAGGAACTCGTGCAGCGGCCTTTCGACCTCGACCTGAACCGCATCCTCGAGTGCCCGGTCGACCTCGGCGTTGAAGATGACTCGACCGGCGGTCGTCAGGATGACGTTGTCCTTCCAGCGATACTCGATCGGCTGTTGCAGGTTCACCTGCTTGGAGTCGAGCGCGAACTCGACTTCTTCCTCGTTCTGGAAGCGCTTCGGCCGCGGCTCGAGATCCTCGGCCTTCACCTTGCCGAGGTCGGTCTCGCAATAGGTGAGGAAGTAGATGCCGAGCACCATGTCCTGGGTCGGCGTCGCCAGCACGCGACCGCTCGCAGGCGAGAGGATGTTGTTGGCCGAGAGCATGAGGATGCGTGCCTCGGCCTGAGCCTCCGCCGAGAGCGGAACGTGCACGGCCATCTGATCGCCGTCGAAGTCGGCATTGAAGGCGTGGCAGACGAGCGGGTGAACCTGAATCGCCTTGCCTTCGACCAGCACCGGCTCGAAGGCCTGGATGCCGAGACGGTGAAGCGTCGGCGCGCGGTTGAGCAGCACCGGGTGCTCGGCGATGACCTCCTCGAGCACATCCCAGACCTCCGGCACCATCGACTCCACGTGCTTTTTTGCGGCCTTGATGTTCTGAACGCTCTTACGCTCGACCAGCCGGCTCATGATGAACGGCTTGAACAGCTCGAGCGCCATTATCTTGGGCAGCCCGCACTGATAGAGCTTCAGGCTCGGCCCGGCAACGATCACCGAGCGGCCCGAATAGTCGACGCGCTTGCCGAGCAGGTTCTGACGGAAGCGGCCCTGCTTGCCCTTGAGCATGTCGGAGAGCGACTTGAGCGGGCGGTTGCCCGGGCCGGTGACCGCGCGGCCACGGCGGCCGTTGTCGAACAGGGCGTCGACGGCCTCCTGCAGCATTCGCTTCTCGTTGTTGACGATGATCTCGGGCGCGCCCAGGTCGAGCAACCTCTTGAGGCGGTTGTTGCGGTTGATCACGCGCCGGTAGAGGTCGTTCAGGTCGCTCGTCGCGAAACGGCCACCGTCGAGTTGCACCATCGGGCGCAGCTCGGGCGGGATGACCGGGACCGCCTCGAGAACCATCCACTCCGGCCGGTTGCCGGAGGTGATGAAGGCGTTCACGACCTTGAGCCGCTTGATCGCGCGCTGCTGCTTCTGACCCTTGGAGGTGCGGATCGTGTCCCTGAGCGAAGCCGCCTCGGTATTGAGATCGAGATCCTTGAGCAGATCGCGTACCGCCTCGGCGCCCATTCCGCCGCGGAAGTAGATGCCGAAGCCATAGGGCGAGCCGAAGCGATCCTTGAGCTCGCGGAAGAGCTGCTCGTCGTTGACGATCATCTTCGGCTCGAGATCGCGGAAGAGAAGCCAGGTTTGCTCGAGGCGGTTGACCGCGTCGACCGCGGCCTCGCGTGCATCCTGCCGGCGGGACTCGATGTCGAGGTACATCTCCCGTACCTTCAGCGCCCACTGCACCACTGCGTCCAGGTCTTCCTTCTGGATGCGCCCGTCGGTCTTGAGGCAGAGATCGTTGGCCAGCTCGCGCAGAGCGGTCTGGTCGGCATCGAGATCGGCCTGCGTGAGCACGTCCTCGAGTAGGCCGTTGCCGAGCTCACGCGCACGGTCGAGCGTCTTCGGGTCGATGCCCGCGACCAGCTCGGCGTCCTCGCCGCTTAGCTCTGCGCCGGAGAGCAGCGCCTCCGTGATCTTGTTCACGTGCTTGGTGAGCGCGCCCTTCTTCGAGCCCGAAGCCTTCGCGAGCGCTTTCTTGAGCGGCTCCAGCGCCGCCTTGATCTGTGCCGCGGCCGTCGCCACGGCATCCAGCTCGCGCGGGCTCAGGCGTCGGTCGTCGCGGATGGCGGCGTTGCGGACGAGCTCGCGGATGCGCTTCGAGTCCTCGGTCGTAATTACGCCGACGAGCTCCACGAAGATGCCCGAGACGAGCTCGCGCACATCTGAAAGAGCGGGCAGCCCCGCCTCCTCGGCCCAGTTGGCGAGCCCACGTGTCCAGAAGTCGTCGTCCTCGTCGAAGTCCCGCTCCTTACTCGTCTCGAAGTACTCGCGCCGACGGGCCAGCCGTCCTTCAAGGGCCGCCAGCGCCTCGTCGCGATCGACGTTGACGCGCTCGGATTCGGCACGAACCTTGTCCTCGAGCTCAGCCAGATCGGTCGCCCGCTTCTCGACATCGACCGAGGTGACGATCGAGGCCGCGAAGTAGAGGACCTTCTCGAGCTCACGCGGAGCGATATCGAGCAGGTAGCCGATGCGACTGGGGACGCCCTTGAAGAACCAGATGTGCGACACGGGCGCCGCCAGGTCGATGTGACCCATGCGCTCGCGGCGAACCTTCTGCCGCGTCACCTCGACGCCGCAACGCTCGCAGATGATGCCCTTGTAGCGGACGCGCTTGTACTTGCCGCAATAGCACTCCCAGTCCTTGGTGGGGCCGAAGATGCGCTCGCAGAAGAGACCGTCGCGCTCGGGCTTGAGCGTGCGGTAGTTGATCGTCTCGGGCTTGGTCACCTCGCCGTGCGACCAGTCGCGGATCTGCTTCGGCGAAGCGAGCCCGATGCGGATGGCGTCGAATTCGTTTATGTCGATCATCTGCGCCAACTCCCCACCGAGCCTTCGGTCTTTCCGCCTGAAAGGGTTCTCAACTTCTTTCCCCCACTCTCTCTGTGACTTGCGTGCAGATTCATCTCGGTGACCATCAGGAGCCCTCTTCGTCCGCGGTTACTCCGGAGCCTTCGGACTCGAGCTCGACTTCCTCGACGTCGCCGAGCACCTCGTCACTGGGAAGCGCCAGCTCCCCCGCCTCGTCGACGCGTTCCTGGCCCTCTTCGACCTCCTCGGCCGTCGGGGGCCTCGCCGCCGCCCTGAGCGAGCCGGGCGAGAGATCGATCCCGAGCTCCTCTGCCGCGCGCAAGAGCTCGTCGTCCTCTTCCCTGACCTCGACCGCCTGCCCTTCTTCGGAGAGCACGTTCACGTCCAGCGAGAGCGACTGCATCTCCTTCAAGAGAACCTTGAACGATTCGGGGATCGAGGGCTCGGCGATGTTCTCGCCCTTGACGATCGCCTCGTAGGCCTTGACGCGCCCGACCGTGTCGTCGGACTTGATCGTGAGCATCTCCTGCAGCGTGTAGGCGGCGCCGTAGGCCTCGAGCGCCCAGACCTCCATCTCGCCGAAGCGCTGGCCGCCGAACTGCGCCTTACCGCCCAGCGGCTGCTGGGTGACGAGCGAGTAGGGGCCGGTCGAGCGAGCGTGGATCTTGTCGTCCACGAGATGCAGCAGCTTGAGGATGTACATGAAGCCGACGGTCACCTTCTGCTCGAAGGGCTCGCCTGTCTTGCCGTCGAAGAGGCGCACCTTGCCGGAGCAGTGGCGGCCCGTCGGGCGCTTCGGGTCGACCACCATCTTGATCGCCGAGTCACCGCGCTTCGTCCACTCCACCAGCGCCCGGTCGACATCCTCTTCGGTCGCGCCGTCGAAGACCGCCGTGGCCACCGGGCTCGGGTTCGGTGCGGCAATCACCTGCATGCGCCCTGACACGTTCTGACGACCGCCGATCGCCGGCGACTCGTCGGTGCTCGTCACATCGCTGAAGACGCCGTGGGCAGCCGCCCAGCCGAGATGCGTCTCGAGCACCTGCCCGATGTTCATACGGCTGGGGACGCCAAGCGGGTTCAGGACGATGTCGACCGGCCGGCCGTCCTCGAGGAAAGGCATGTCCTCCTCGGGAACGATCCTGGAGATGACGCCCTTGTTGCCGTGGCGCCCGGCCAGCTTGTCGCCCTCCGAGATCTTGCGCTTGGTTGCCACGTACGCGCGCACGAGCTCGTTCACGCCCGGCGAAAGATCGTCGCCGGCATCGCGCGAGAAGGTCTTGACGTCGATGACCACGCCACCTTCGCCGTGCGGAACCTTGAGCGAAGTGTCTCTGACCTCGCGCGCCTTCTCCTTGAAGATGGCGCGGATCAACTTCTCCTCGGCGGTCAGCTCGGTCTCGCCCTTGGGCGTGACCTTGCCCACGAGCAGATCGCCGGAACCGACCTCGGCGCCGATGCGCACGATGCCACGCTCGTCGAGATTGCGCAGCGAGTCTTCCGAGCGGTTGGGAATGTCGCGCGTGATCTCCTCGTCGCCGAGCTTGGTCGAGCGTGCGTCCACCTCGTACTCGTGGATGTGAATCGAGGAGAGCACGTCTTCCTTGACCAGCCGCTCCGAGAGAACGATCGCATCCTCGAAGTTGAATCCCTCCCAGGGCATGAAGGCAACGAGCAGGTTGGCACCGAGCGCCAGCTCGCCGTGGTCGGTCGAGGAGCCGTCGGCGAGCACCTCGCCCGCCTTCACCTTCTGGCCGAGTTTGACGACCGGCTTCTGGTGAATGAGCGTGCCCTGGTTGGAGCGCATGAACTTGGTCATCGGGTGCTCGCTCAGCTCGCCGCCCCGCGCCTCGATGACGACCTTCTCGGCGTCGACGTCAACTACGGTGCCTGCCCGGGACGCGAGAACGACGTCTCCGGTGTCGACGGCGGCCCGATGCTCGAGCCCGGTGCCGACGAGCGGTGCCTGCGTGACCATCAGCGGCACCGCCTGCCGTTGCATGTTCGCGCCCATCAGCGCACGGTTCGCGTCGTTGTGCTCGAGGAAGGGAATCAGCGCGGTCGCCACACTCACGAGCTGCGCCGGCGATACATCCATGAACTGGATGTCCTTGGGCGCCGCCGTAACCGCCTCGCCTTCGCGTGAGCGGCAGAGCACCATGTCGTTGACGAACTTCCCGGTCTTGGGATCGACCGGCTCGTTGGCCTGGGCGATCGTGTACTGCATCTCCTCGGCCGCATCGAGATAGACGATCTCGTCGCTGACCTTGCCCTTAGTGACGCGCCGGTAGGGCGTCTGGATGAAGCCGAACTCCGAAATCGTCGCGAAAGACGCTAGCGAGCCGATCAGGCCGATGTTCGGCCCCTCGGGCGTCTCGATCGGGCACATGCGCCCGTAGTGCGTCGTATGCACGTCGCGCACCTCGATCGGCGCCCGCTCGCGGGTCAGGCCGCCGGCACCGAGCGCCGACAGGCGCCGCCTGTGCGTCAGCCCGGCCAGAGAGTTGGTCTGGTCCATGAACTGCGAGAGCTGCGAGGATCCGAAAAACTCCTTCAGCGCCGCCACGACCGGACGAATGTTGATGATCGTCTGCGGCGTGATCGTGTCGACATCCTCGGTTGTCATGCGCTCGCGCACGACACGCTCCATACGGTAGAGACCGACCCTGAAGGCTTCCTGGATCAGCTCACCGACGGTGCGCAGCCGGCGGTTGCCGAAATGCTCGTACTCGTCGAGCTCGCCGCGAATCGTGTCGCGGCTCATCGAGGCGGCCTCGGCTGCGAGATCTTTCGCCTCGTGATCGAGCCCGAGCTTGACCGGCAGCTCGATCAGCCTTCGCACCAGCGCCAGGATGTCCTCGGTGGTGAGCACGCGCACGTCATCGGGCACGCCGACGCCCAGATGCTGGTTGAGCTTGTAGCGACCGACCTTGGTCAGGTCGTAGCGCTTCGGGTCGAAGAAGAGCGCCCTGAGCAGGTTGCGCGAGTTCTCGAGCGTGGGAGGCTCGCCCGGCCGCTGCTTCTTGAAGACTTCGATCAGCGCTTCCTCTTCACGCGTGGAAGGGTCCTTCTCGAGCGTGAACTGGATATACGGCGAGTCGTTGAAGAGCGCCAGAATCGCCTCGTTCGAGCTCGTGTCGAGCTTGTACCCGGTCGACGGATCCTCGGCCGGGAGAGCGCGCAGAAGAGTCGTGATCGGTAGCTTGCGCTTACGATCGATACGCGCGTAGCAGACGCCCTTCTTGTCGATCTCGAGCTCGAGCCAGGAACCACGGCTCGGCATCAAGTTGGCGATGAAGACCTGCTTGGTCGCATCCTTGGGCTCCATCAAATAGGCGCCCGGGCTGCGCACGAGCTGCGTGACGATGACGCGCTCGGTGCCGTTGATGATGAAGGTGCCCCACTCGGTCATCATCGGGAAGTCACCCATGAAGACGGTCTGCTCGCGAATCTCGCCCGTCTCCTTGTTGACGAAGCGGACGGTCATCGAAAGCGGGGCCTGATAGGTCAGGTCTTTCTCGCGGCATTCCTTGATCGAGAACTGCGGCTCGGCAAAACGGTACTCGGCAAACTCGACAGCGAGAGTGCCCGTATAGTCCTCGATCGGCGAGATGTCGTCGATCGTCTCCCTGAGGCCCTCGCTCAAGAACCAGTCAAACGAGGCCTTCTGAATATCGATGAGATTGGGGAGGTCGAGAACGTGCTTGAGGCGCGAGAAACTCTTACGCACGCGAGGCGCGGCAACGGTGCTAGTCAAATGAGACAGCCTCCCTTAACGGCGTCTAACAGAAATGCGGACAGGCGGAACGTGGCGCAACTCTTAACGGTAGCGAAAGACACGCTCTCTTCGCAAGAAAGATCCGACGGTGACCTGCACCGCCTGACGGGCCCACTATAACTCGCCTTCCGAAGGAGTCAAGCGCCAGGCTAAAGAACACTACGACAAGAAGGAATGGAACTTCGAGCTTTTCTCCGATCGCGAATCTGCCGATTCAGCTACAGACACGAAGAGCCCAACGTTGTCGCGCCATCAAACCACCCAATCTCGTTGACTCCTACTCCTGAGCGTCCTACCTCTCCGCGCGGGCAGATGGAGCCTGGTAATAAAGCCGGCACTCGCTTCATAACGCGCCTGCGCTTCAAGTCTCGCGGCGGTCTAGCTCTGTTGGCGCTCGTTGGCCTGAGCACGCTGGGGCACGTAATAGCTTCCTTCTCGCGCTCGACCATCGTGTTTCTTCCTGACGAGTATCTCTACAGCGAGCTTTCTCGTTCGCTTTCGTCGAGCGGGTTGCCGCTCGTACGCGGAACCGAGGTCTTCTTCCCCTCTCTTTTGCAGCCGCTTCTCACCGCTCCGTGTTGGCTTGTCGGTAGCGTCGAGACCGGATTCCGCGCCTCGATGGTGCTCGACTCGATTGTCATGTCGCTCGCGGCCTTGCCCGTCTACTGGCTGGGACGCCGACTCGGTCTCTCGACCTGGCTCGCACTCGCAGCCTCGGCGCTCACTCTGGCCACGCCTTCAATGCTCTATTCCTCCTGGCTGATGGGAGAGGCGATCGCTTATCCGCTCTTCCTCGCCGGCTTCGCTATGGGTGTACTCGTGCTCTCGGGTGAGAAACGCTGGCTCATCCCGGCGCTCCTCGTCTTCGCGCTCGCCGCTCTGGCGAGAATCCAGCTGCTCGTCCTTCCATTAGCGATCGTTCTTGCAGCCATGCTCATGGCCGCGCGCGAACAAACGCTCCGCCGCTTTCTCGGCAAGTACCGCTACCTGATCGGCACTTTATGTGTACTCGCAATCTTGGCCTTCGTCGTACCGGCGAGCTTCTTCGGCTTCTACAGCGGCATCCGCCACATAGACCTCTCGCCCACCAGATTCATCCTCCACTTCGGCACTCAGGCGATCGCGCTCCTTTTCGCCAGCGCGTGGATTATCGTGCCCGGAGCGTTACTCGGCCTTGGAATAACGATCTTCCAGCCGCGCTCCCGCGTCGAGCTCGCCTTCGCCTGCGGCGCGGCGACCGTTACGCTCGGACTGCTCCTTCAGGCTTCGTTCTTCGGCGTGGTCACAATCCCGCAGGAGCGCTACGTCTTTTACTGCGCCCCGGTTCTTGCGCTTAGCCTCGCTCTTCTCATAGACCGTGGTTGGCCGTTGCGCCGAGCGCACGCGCTGCTCTTGCTTCCCCTCCTCGTTCTCGTGGCCAGGATTCCGCTCTCGACCTATGCGGCCGGCGACCGTCTCTACCAATCCAGCTTCCTGATGGCGACCTACAAACTCGAGCTGAACTTCGGCGTCGGCCACACCACGCTGCTTATTGCCATCGTCATTTCGGTACTTGCCTTGGCGACCATCGCCTTGCCCGCCTTGGGACGCTTGGGAGGAGGCGCGATCTTCGTGCTTGCGATCGCTTTATCGATAACCGCGCTGGCGATCTCCATCGACTTCGATTTGCTCAACGGCGCGACTCTCGTCCGCGAGCAAAGGTCGGCCAAGGGGTGGATCGACAAGCGAATCGATACGAGCTATGCGGGCGCCGATCGGGCAGTCTTTCTTCAGGGGTACTCCACGCGCGGTTGGACTCTCGGACTGTTGTTCTGGAATCGATCGGTCGACCGAGTAGCCCTGCTCCCCAACTCCAAGCGCCCGGACATCCTGCCCTGGCCTGTTTTGAAGATCGGCGGCGACGGCGCGCTCTCGGTTGCCGGCAAACCGCTCACCGGTCCCCTTGTCATCGATGACACGATGCAAACTTTCGCTCTGCGGGGGGCGATCAGGGCGGGCCGCGCGCCGCACTTCACGCTCTGGCTTCCCCGGGGCCGACCGCGTTTCGCCTTCAACAGTTCGGGCTTCGGCTCGGGTTGGATGGGGCCGCGCGCCTCGCTAGCGCTGTGGCCGGCGAGAGTCGGCGGTCACCTGGCCGAGCTCGTGGCGTTCCGTGTTGCGACCACTCGAAGAGTCGGCCCGCTGACGCTCACGATCGCCCTTCCGGACGGGGCCAAGCGACTCGTTCGACTGAAGCCGGGAAACGCCCGTTCGGTTCGTATCGCCGTCTGCAGTACGGGACCGTGGCACGCGACAATAACCGCGTCCAAGACTCACATCAGAATCACCAAATCGGGGCTGAGCGTCGTATCGGCGCGGGCGAGTGCTCCAGTCTGGCGGAAAGACGCGGCGGCCTGCACGAAAGCTCACTCAGGAGCGGGCGGTTAGGGACCGAACGGCTCGGCCCCTAACCATCAGCTCGATCTCGATCCCAAGCGCAGCGTTAGCGCCAAGAATTGCGTACCCGCGCCAGACTGATTCTTCTGTCTGGCTCCGGCTTTGTTCCGAATTGCGCGCCCGTGCCAGCGCCCGTGCCAGACTGAAGTCTGGCACGGGAGTTTTTTAATCTCGATCGTGGCGCCCGTTCTGAACAGTAAGAGGGCCGGTTGAACCGGCCCTCGCGATTCTCGGTTGAGGCAGCTGCTGCCTTCCGAATTGCACTCCGGTGCCAGACCGAAGTCCGGCACCGGAAGTGAAGTTGATCTGGAAGAAACGTGATCGAGGCGATTGCTATTTGACCTCGACCGTTGCCCCCGTTTCTTCCAGCTTGGCCTTGATCTGCTCGGCCTCGTCCTTGGTGACGCCTTCCTTGATCGCGGCGGGCGCGCTTTCGACCAGATCCTTGGCCTCCTTGAGGCCGAGGCCCGGAACGACTTCGCGCACCACGCGAATGACCTGGATCTTCTTGTCGCCGATCGCGGCGAGCATGACGTCGAAGGCGGTCTTCTCCTCGGCCGCCTCGTCGGCCCCTGCGGCCGGGGCGCCCGGCATGGCCGCCATGGCGACCGGCGCTGCGGCGGTGACACCCCACGCTTCCTCGAGCGCGTTCTTCAGCTCCACCAGCTCGAGCACTGTCATCTTGCCGAGCTGATCAACGAGCTTTGCGGTATCGGTTGGCACGTGTCTAACTCCTTCCTGATTACTGAGCTTGAGATTCCATTTGGTTGATGCGCGCCTCCAGCACTCCCACGAGGTCGCGTAACGGAGCCGTGAAGAGGCCGACGATTGCTGTCGGCGCGGCGGCGACGGCGGCGACGAGTTGTGCTCGCAGGACATCCGCCGGTGGCAGCTTGGCAAGCTCTTCGATCTGATCGGCGCTAACGTCGGAACCTTGCAGCACGCCGCCGCGAACGCTCAAGATCTTGGTCGTCTTGGCGGTGTTTCCAAGCACCTTGGCCACGCCTACCGGATCGCCATCCGACTCCAGAAACGCGATCGCCGTCGGCCCCTCGAGAAGCTCGAGCAGGCGCGTCGCTCCGGCCTCTTCGGCGGCTCGCCTCGCCAGCGTGTTCTTGACGACGCTGAAGCGGGCGCCGTAGCTGCGAAGCTGGGCGCGAAGCTCGGCGAGGTCACTCGTCGTCAGGCCGCGGTAATCGGTGACAACCAGCGTCTCGGTCTTCTTGAGACGCTCGGCCAGCTCGGCGATTACGCGCTCCTTGTCGGTTTTAAGCATCTGATCACCTCCTCATACGAATCGAGCCCGCACATAAGGCGAGCTCGGAGAGAGGCGATTGGCCATTCCGGGCCGCCTCGGCTGGACTTCTGCCTCTCGGCTGCCAGCTGTCTTTGGCGACGGGCGTTTTACTAGGCAGAAACCGCTTGTTGCTCCTCCTCGAGCTCGTCGACGACGTCCCTGACCTTCGTCTGGTCGACGTGGATGCCCGGGCCCATGGTTGTCGTCAACGTGATCGCCTGCACGTAGCGTCCCTTCGCCGCGGCGGGCTTGGCACGCATGATCTCCTCGACCAGCGTGGCGTAGTTCTCCAGCAGCGCCCGCTCGCTGAAGGATCGCTTGCCGATCGAGACGTGGACGTTGGCGCCGCGATCGGTGCGGTACTCGACCTTGCCGGCCTTGGCATCGCGTACAGCCTTGGCGAGGTCGAAGGTGACGGTGCCGGTCTTCGGGTTGGGCATCAGACCCCGCGGGCCGAGGACGCGCCCGAGCTTGCCGACGGTGCCCATCTGGTCGGGGGTGGCGATGGCGACGTCGAAGTCGGTGAAGCCATCCTCGACGCGCTTAGCCAGATCGGCGGAGCCGACCACGTTGGCGCCCGCTTCCTCGGCCTCCTTGGCCTTCTCGCCCTCGGCGAAGACGGCAACACGCACGTCCTTGCCGGTGCCGTTCGGAAGCATCAGCGTTCCGCGCAACTGCTGGTCGGCGTGGCGAACGTTGAGCCCGAGCCGGAAGTGGACCTCGACCGTCTCGTCGAACTTGGCGGCGGCGAGCTGCTTGAGCAGGCGAACGGCCTCGAGCGGCGAGTAGACGCGCTCGCGGTCGATCTGGCTGCGAGAGCTCGTGTAGCGCTTGCCGCGACCGCTCATGCTTCGACCTCGACTCCCATCGAGCGCGCGGTGCCGGCGATCACGAGCATCGCGGCCTCGACATCGTTGGCGTTCAGGTCGTTCATCTTCGTCTCGGCGATCTGGCGCAGCTGCGCTCGGGTCAGCTTCCCGACTTTGCTGCGATTCGGCTCGGCCGAGCCCTTCTCGAGCCGCAGCGCTTCCTTGATCAGGACGGCAGCCGGCGGCGTCTTGGTGATGAAAGTGAAGGTGCGATCCTCGTAGACCGTGATCTCGACTGGGATGATGCGACCGTTGTCGGCCTGCGTCTTGGCGTTGAAGGCCTTGCAGAAGTCCATGATGTTGAGCCCGTGCTGACCCAGCGCGGGGCCGACCGGGGGCGCCGGGTTGGCCTGGCCGCCGGGAATCTGGAGCTTGATTGTCGTCAGGACTTTCTTGGCCATATCTCTCGTGTTGCCTCGATCGCGGGACCGGGATAACTGCTTGCGCGGCAGCGGATGCTACCGGATTAGGCGCCTCGTCCGGGCGATTCGTCGGGTCAGCGCCCTCTTTCTACTTGCACCGCGTTACTTCCGAATCGAACGCCCGAGCCGGACTGCTTACCTCTTCGCGGCTGGGGCTTTGTTCCGAATTGCAGGCCCGTGCCAGACTGCTTACCTCTTCGCGGCTGGGGCTTTGTTCCGAATTGCAGGCCCGTGCCAGACTGCTTACTTCTTTGCGGCTGGGGCTTTGTTCCGAATTGCAGGCCCGTGCCGGACTGAAGTCTGGCACGGGATTACTCGAGTTTTTTCACCATCTCGAAACTCAGCTCGACCGGTACCTGGCGCTCGAAGATATTGACGAGCACTTTCAGCTTCTGCTGGTCGGGGTTGACGTCAACGATCTCACCGTCGAAGTCCGCCAGATGGCCGGAGGTGATCTTGACCGACTCACCGAGCGAGAACTCGACCTGAGCCCGTGGCCGCGCGCCTTCGGCCTGGCTCTTGCCGGTGTGCAGAATGCGTTCGATCTCACCCTCGGAGAGCGGCACCGGCTTGGCGCCGGAGCCGACGAAACCGGTCACGCCCGGGGTGTTCTTGACCAGCGTCCAGGCCTCGTCGTCGAGATTCATGTTCACGAGCACGTAACCGGGCAGCACGCGCTTCTCGGCTTGAACCTTCTGGCCGTCTTTGGTCTCGATCACGCTCTCGGTGGGAACTACGACGCGCCGGAAGCGCGACTGCTGCCCCATCGAGACGATCCGGTGCTCGAGGTTGGCCTTGACCTTGTTCTCGTGCCCGGAGTAGGTGTTGATCACGTACCAGAGGAACATGTGCTGGACTCTCCCACTACCCGAGAAGAACGCCTTGGACGAGGTGCTTGAAGGCGAGATCGGCTATCGCCAGATAGGCGCCGACGATTGCGCAGGCCAGTAGTACGACAACGGTGCCTTGCACTAACTGCTGGCGCCCCGGCCACTCGACCTTCTTCAGCTCGGCCACAGACTCGCCGACGAAGCGGAAGACGAACGGACGCCCGCGGACTTTCTTCTGCCCACTGACGGCCTTCTGCACCCGGAGAGTAGACGACTGCCGAGATACGCGAGCCTGCTCGGCAAGCGACGACCTGGAGCGCTCGGTGCGACGAGCACGGCGCTGTTGACGGGTTGGGCGCGCCATCGCCTCTACCCCGCCTAGCGGGTCTCCCGGTGCAGGGTGTGCTTCCCGCACCAACGGCAGTACTTGCTGAACTCGACCCGGTCGGGCGAGTTCCGCTTCGACTTCTCGCTTTGATAGTTGCGTCGCTTGCACTCGGTGCAAGCGAGCGTCACAGCGACTCTGACTCCGGTCTTTGCCATGTTCCTTTAAGGTTTCTGAGCGCGAAAGAATAGCGGCGTATGACCCGCCGCCCGGCACCAGTCTAGCTGGTCTTGGCAAAACGGCGCACAGCTTCGAGCAGCTCGCGCGATTTCTCGGCCGCGACCTCCGCGTCGCCGCTGGCGAGAGCGCCAGCGACACAGTGACGGACGTGGGCGTCGAGGATGTTGAGCGCAAGACTCTCGAGCGCGGTGTTGGCGGCAGCGATCTGCGTGAGGATGTCGATGCAGTAGCGCTCCTCGGCGACCATGCGCTCGATCCCGCCGACCTGGCCGGCGATTCGATGCAGGCGCTTGATCAGTGCGTCCTTGTCTTCCACGTAGCCGGGATTGACGTGCTCGCTCATGGCTCCCTCCCCTGGCCCGCCTCGAGCCGCAAGCTCTGGAAGCGGCGCAGCCTGAGACTGTTTCCGACCACGAGCAGGCTGGAAGCCGACATTGCCGCCGCCGCGATGATCGGATTGAGTAGACCGGCCGCTGCTATGGGAAGCGCGGCGACGTTGTAGGCGAAGGCCCAGAAGAGGTTGCCCCTGATCGTGCGTAGTGTGCGTCGCGCCAGCCTGACGGCGTCGGAAACGGCACGCAAGTCACTCGAGGAGAGCGTCACATCACCGGCCTCCGCGGCAATATCGGCGCCGCTCCCGAGCGCCAGCCCCAGGTCGGCCTGGGCCAGCGCGGGCGCATCGTTGATTCCGTCTCCGACCATGGCGACAACTTCGCCCGACTCTTGCAGCTCGCGGATCACGGCCGCCTTTTCGCCGGGGAGCATCCCTGACCGCGCCCGTTCGATCCCGAGCTCGCGCGCGATCGACGTCACCGTGCGCTCGTTGTCGCCCGAAAGCAGCACCGGCTCGAGCCCGAGACGCTCGAACGAGCGAATCGCGGCTCCGCTCGAAGGCTTGGTGGCATCGTGCAGCGAGACGAGGCCACGCACCTCCCCGTCCCAGCCGGCGGCGACGACGGTCAAGCCCTCGCTCTCGAGCTTCTCGCCGCTAGCCCTCAGCCCGTCCGGCAGCACCAGCCCGCGCTCGCGCAGGAAGGCGGGCCGACCGACCAGCACCGTGCGGCCTTCGATGAGCGCCTCGACGCCGAGCCCGGCCTCGCTTCCGAAGCGTTCGACACCGGGAAGCGATGTCTCGCGCGCACGCGCGTAACCAACCAGGGCCCGTGCGATCGGGTGCTCGCTGGACGCCTCGGCGGCACCGACCAGTCGAATCAGCTCGGGCTCGCTCACGCCCCCGTCCGCCACTACTCGCGCCACGCTCATCCGTCCCTCGGTCACCGTCCCGGTCTTGTCGAGGACGACCGTCGTGATCCGTCGCGTCCGCTCCAGAACCTCGGGGCCACGAATCAGAATTCCAAGCTGCGCACCGCGTCCGAGCCCCACCATCAGCGCCGCCGGCGTGGCCAGGCCGAGAGCGCAGGGGCAGGCGATCACGAGCACCGCGACCGCCGCCGTGAATGCGCTGGCAGCGCTCGCGCCGGCAAGGAGCCAGAGCACGAGCGTCATCGCCGAGATCGCGATCACCAGCGGCACGAACACGGCCGAGATGCGGTCGACCAGGCGCTGCACCGGCGCCTTTCCGGCCTGCGCCTCCTCGACCAGGCGCGCGATTTGAGCGAGCACCGTGTCCGAGCCGACCCTGGTCGCACGCACGAGCAGGCGGCCGTAGCTGTTGACGGCTCCGCCCGTGACGGCATCGCCGGCAGCGACCTCGACGGGCACCGCTTCGCCGGTCAGGAAGGACTGGTCGATCGCCGAGGCGCCGTCCTCGACGACACCGTCGGTCGCGATCTTCTCTCCGGGCCGGACAAGCAGGAGATCACCGGCTCGTAGCTCCTGGGCCGGGATCCGAACCTCTGCTCCTTCGCGCAGGACTGTCGCCTCCTTGGCGCTCAGCTCCAGCAGGGAGCGAATGGCGTCACCGGAGCGCCGCTTGGCGCGCGCCTCGAGAAAGCGACCGAGCAGGACGAGAGCCGTGATCGCGGCCGCAGCATCGAAGTAGGTCGGGACGCCGAGGCCCAGCACGATCACCGCCGCCGACCAGCCCCAGGCGCTGAGCGTGCCGAGCGAGACGAGCGAGTCCATGCTCGCGCCGGAGTGACGCAGGTTGAGCGCGGCGGCGCGGTGGAACGGCCAGCCGGCCCAGAAGACGACCGGAGTCGCCAGCGCAAGCGCGAGCCACTCCCAGTCCGCGAACTGCAGCGGAGAGATCATGGCGACGAGCAACACCGGCAGGCCGAGCACGGCCGCGACGGCCAGGCGCACTCCGTAGCGAGAGCCGCTCAGCTCTTGCTCACGCGCGTGCTCCGGATCACGCGCCCGGGCGCCGTAGCCCGCGCTCTTGACCGCCGCGACGAGATCGCCAACCTGTAACCGCGCCGGATCGAAATGAACGTAGGCCTGCTCGCTGGCGAAGTTGACCGTCGCCGACGCGCCCTCGAGCGCGTTCAGCTTGCGCTCGATCCTGCTCGCGCAGGAGGCGCAGGTCATCCCCTCGAGCTCGAGCTCGATCAGCTCGGCGTTCTCTGTCGCCGCGGCGCTCACGGCTCGGCTTCGTAGCCGGCGTCGTTGATTGCGGCCCGAAGAGCCACGTCATCGAGACCATTCCCCTTGACCGTCACAAGCTTCTTCTCGAGATCGACCCGCACGCTCTCGACGCCTGCGACCGGCGTGATCGCCTCGATGACCGCTTTCTCACAGTGCCCACACGACATGTCCGGCACCCGGTACTCGATCAGTTCGCTCACGGCTCTCCTCCCGCCACGGTTGGTATACCCCCTCAGGGTATCACCAGGGAAGCCACTGCCGCGCGACCGGACGTGATCAGCGCTTGCCGGCGAGAAAGTCGCGCACGAGTTGATGGTACGCAGGCACCGGCAGCAGGAAGGAGTCGTGGCCCCAGGGCGAGGCGACCTCCTCGCGCACGAGGTTGCAGCCGGCCTTCTCGAGCACGCGCGCGATCTCTAGCGAGTGCGCAGTCGAGAAGCGCCAGTCGGTATCGAAGCTGACCAGCAGGAAGCGGGTCGGGTTGTTGCGCAGCCGCTCGACGGCCGTCTCCTCGTCGGCGAAGGGATCGAAGTAGTCCATGACGCGCGAGAGATAGAGATAGGTGTTGGCGTCGAAGCGCTTGAGGAACTTCTCTCCCTGATGATCCAGGTAGGACTCGATCTGGAAATCGATGCCGAAGGTCGGCCCCGCGGCGTCGCGGCGCTCGCGCCCGAACTTCTTCTCCAGCGCCTGCCCGGATACGTAGGTGATGTGAGCGAGCATGCGGGCCACGGACAGGCCCGAGTCGGGCTGGCGATCGGTCCCGTAGTAGTCGCCGTCCTGGAAGTTGACGTCGCGCATGATCGCGTTACGGGCGACCGAGGAGAAGGCGATGTTCTCGGGTGTCAGGCGCGACGAGGCGCAGATGAGCAGCGCGTTTCCCATCTCCTCGGGGTGATCGAGCGCCCACTGCAGGATCTGCATCCCTCCGAGCGAGCCGCCGACGCCGGCGTACAGCTTCTCGATCCCGAGCTTCTGCAGTAGGGCCCGCTGCACCTCGACCAGGTCGCGCACCGAGAAGTACGGGAAGCGTAGCCCGTAGGGCTTTCCCGTCCTCGGGTCGATCGAGGAAGGCCCGGTCGTGCCCGAACAGCCACCGAGCAGGTTGGAGCAGACGACGAAGTACTCGTTCGTGTCGACCGGCTTGCCGGGCCCGATCATCGAGTCCCACCAGCCCTCTGTCTTGGGCTCGCCGTGGTGCCCGGCGGCGTGGGCGTCGCCGGTCAGCGCGTGGCAGAAGACGATTGCGTTCGAGCGCTCGGCGTTGAGCTCGCCGTAGGTCTCGTAAGCGACGTCGACGGGTGCGAGCGTCTCGCCGGACTCCAGCACGAACGGGCTCTCCTCGTCGAAGAGGCGCACGTGCCGGGTGGCGACGAGACCGACGCTCGCTCCCGCCTCCGCGTTCGACCCGAGTGTCTCGTGGCTCAACTCGTTATCTCCAAGCTGCGCATGGTCTTAGCTTGCCGTATCGGTGGCCTCCTGAAGCGCCTGATCGAGGTCGGCGAGGATGTCGTCGATGTGCTCGATCCCGACCGAGAGACGCACCGTGTCCTGAGTTACGCCCGCGGCCGCCAGTTCCTCGTCGTTCAGCTGCGCGTGAGTGGTGCTCGGGGGGTGAATAGCGAGGGATTTCGCGTCTCCGATGTTGGCCAGGTGGCTGAACAGCTTCAGGCTCTCGATGAACCTCCGTCCACCCTCTCTGCCTCCCTTGATGCCGAAGCCGACCAGGCCTCCGTAGCCGCCCTTGAGGATCCTGTCGGCCACCGCCTTGTACGGGCTCGAGTCCAGGCCCGGGTAGTTGACCCAGACGGCGCCCGGATGCTGCTCTAGGTGCCTGGCGACCGCGAGCGCATTCTCGGAGTGCCGCTCGATCCGCAGTGGCAGCGTCTCCAGCCCCTGCAGCAGCAGGAAAGCGTTGAACGGCGAGAGCGCGGCGCCAGTGTTCCGGAGCAGGACGGTGCGAACGCGGCCGATGTAAGCGGCAGCCTCCAGCGCCTCCGTCCAGATGATCCCGTGGTACGAGGGATCCGGCTTGGTCAAGCCGGGGAAACGGTCGGCGTGCTTCTGCCAGTCGAAGTGCCCGGAGTCGACCACCAGCCCGCCGATCGAGGTGCCGTGCCCCCCGATGAACTTGGTCGCCGAGTGTACGACGACGTCGACGCCGTGGTCGAAGGCCCGGCAGAGGATCGGCGTCGGCACCGTGTTGTCGAGCACCAGCGGCAGCCCCAGCTCGTGTGCGGCCGTGGCCCAGGCGTCGAGGTCGACGACGTTCAGCTTGGGGTTGCCGAGCGTCTCGGCGAAGACGAGGCGCGTCTTCTCGTCGACCAGCTCGGCCAGCTTCTCGGGCCGGTCGGGATCGACCCAGCGCACCTCGATTCCGTACTGGGGCAGCGTGTGCGCAAACAGATTGTAAGTGCCGCCGTAGAGCGTCGAGACGGAGACGATGTTCTCGCCCGCGCGCGTGATGTTGAGAACAGCGTAGGTGTTCGCGGCCTGCCCCGAAGCGGTGGCGACAGCGCCGATGCCGCCCTCGAGCGCGGTGATCCGCTCTTCGAGCACGGCGTTGGTGGGGTTGCCGATGCGGCTGTAGATGTTGCCCGGCACCTTGAGCGCGAACAGGTCGGCGGCGTGCTGGGTGTCGTCGAAGACGAACGACGTCGTCTGGTAGATCGGCACCGCGCGGGCGCCCGTGGTCGGATCCGGCTCCTGCCCCGCGTGAAGAGCCAGCGTCTCCGGTCGGAACTCGGTCATCTCTTCTCCTTCCCTTCCATACCTGGAAATGTCCCGGGAACGAAAAAGGCCTCCTGTCCCGGAGGCCCTTCTTGCTCCCGCCGGTATGGCGGGCGCTCCGTGTTTCCATCTTCCCGCTCCTCGGCCCGGGACGGCCCGTCTTGCGGCTGGAATTCGCACCTGCCGAGCCGAAGCTCCGGTTGCGGCGGCGTCATAGGGCCAGTTCCCTCGACCGCTCGTGATGGTTAACGGCTCTCGAAGCGTAGCAGCCGGCGATTCAGGGTCAAGACGGCGAACGTCCCGGCCGCCTGACGAGGTTTCTAGCCCCTCGCCGGATGAACAATCCTTCGGCTGGACGCGGTCGGCGCCGGTTAGTGGATCGACTTCAGCATGCTGAACATCGGCAAGTACATGGAGATGACGATTATTCCGACCATTCCACCGACGCCGAGAATCATCACAGGCTCGATGATCGAGGTCAGCGAGGCGATGGACGTGTCGACCTCGTCTTCGTAGAAGTCTGCGACTTTCGACAGCATCAGCTCCAGCTCACCGGTCTCTTCGCCGATCTTGACCATCTGACTGATCATGATCGGGAAGATCGAGCTTTCGAGCAGTGGCTGAGCGATCGGGATACCTTCCTGCACCCTATCTTTTACGTCCAGTAGCGACTTCTCGACGACCGCGTTGCCCGAGGTATAAGCGGTGATGTCGATCGCTTTGATGATGTCCACGCCCGAGGCGATCAGCGTAGCGAGCGTACGCGAGACACGAGCCATCGCGACCTTGAGAACGGTCGCGCCAATCCGCATCGGTATCTTGAGCACAAGCGCATCCCAGAGCTCTCGCCCTTGTCGCGTTTTCTTGAAGCGCGAAATGCCCCAGATCGTTAATCCGATGGCGGGGAGGATCAAGAACCACCAGGCCTTCATCACGTTCGACATTTCCATTATGTATCGCGTCAGCGTCGGGAGCTTGCCGCCGTTCTGCTTGATCATCTTCACGAAGATGGGGACGATGAACATCAGCATTCCGATCAGGACGATAGTGGCGAAGCAGAGGACGAGGGTCGGATAGATCATCGCGCTCTTCACCCGCCGCTTGATCTGCTGCGTCTTCTCGATCTGAACCGCGACGCGATCGAGCACCGTGTCGAGAACTCCGGCCGCCTCGCCCGCCTCGACCATCGCGATAAAGAGGGTGTCGAAGACCTTCGGGTGCGAGCTCATGGCCTCCGAGAGAAGAAGACCGCGCTCGACCTTGGCACGAATATCGGCGAGGACAACTGCGAGGTTGTCGTCTTCGGTTTGCTCCTCGAGAATCACGAGCGCCGCCACGATGCTGACGCCCGCGGAGATCAAGGTCGCGAACTGACGCGCGAATATCTGCAGAGCCTTCGCCGTGACTTTTTTCCCTGCCGTCACCGAGGCCATACCGGCGGCTTCTGCGACCCGCTCCAGGCGCTCGGCGAGCAGACCCCTCTGGCGGAGTTGCTCGCGCGCCGATTCGAGATCCGTCGCCTGGAGCTCGCCGATGCTCACGATCCCCTGCGCGTTGATCGCGCTGTATGCAAAGCCGGCCATCGTTTCGCTCTATCGGCAGTTCCCGAGGCTCACTAAAGACCGCTCGTGAGCTGTCTCAGCTCGTCGTATCCGTGAGGCTGCTCGTCGTCACGGCACTCGTCGTCACGGCACTCGTCGTCGCGCCACCCGTCGTCGCGGCACCCGTCGTCGCGCCACCCGTCGCCGGCGTCGCCGTCAGAGCCGTGATGAACTTGATCTCGTATCTCGTCGAATCGACAGTGTTCACGAGTGCGACGCTCTTGCCCTTCGCGATCGCCACTTTCGACTGGCCGCTGGAGAACGATCCGCCCGCAACGCTGAACTTGATCGTCGTCGCCGAAACCGAATCGAGAACAAATGCGGGTGAATCGGACGGGAAGGTCGCGTTCAGAAGAACATCCTGCGAGACTCCGTTGACCGAGATCCTTGCTGCCACGTACGTACCCGGCGGAGTCTTGGTCGTGGTTGTGGTCTTGCTGGTTGTCGTGGTCGAAGACGTTGCGGTCGAAGTCGTGTTGACGCTGCTGCCGAACGGGTCGCGACTGCTGAAGAGACTGAACCCGCTCAGCTGTCCGGGATATGGCATGTATCCACTCGCGTCCGGGAGTGATTCGATCGTGCCCGATCCGGGAGAGGGCGTTCCGCTCGGAGTGGCTCCCGACGAGGTGGTGATCGGCTGAGCGGTGGTGCCCGACGAGTTGGTGATCGGCTGAGTGGTGGTGCCCGGCGAGGCACTCGAGCTTGAGCTTTTCTTGTTGAGCAAGCTCGGGAGCTCGATAACTCCCACGATGACCATTACCACGACGAGCACAACGAGAATGATCTTCTCCTTCTTCTCCTTCTCCTTCTGCCTGTCTGCGCGCTGTTTCGAAGCCATCAGGACTCGCCCCCCTTCCCTTGGAGAGATTGTGGGCTCGCGCCGAGAGAGGTCGTTGTCGTAGTTGGGCTCGTCGACGTGGACGTCGTGGTCGGCGCCGCCGGGGTCGTGCTCGACGCGGTCGCCACGGGATGACCGAAGATGTAGGCGTCGACCGCAAGCGTGGCCTTGATCTGGGGGAAGCCGTTGTCGCCCTCGGCTAAAGAAACCTGATCGACGGTGAAGAGGCGCCCCTTGGCGCTCAACTTGTGGTTCTCGACGAGCACCAGGGCCTGCAGGCGATAGAGGAAGTCGGAGAGATCGTAGAAGCTGCCCTGGAAGATCAGAGTGATCGGTATCACCTGGTAGGCGGTCGCGTCGACGACAGTTCCGGGTTGGATCTGATCGAACTGAATCCCTGTGGCTTGAGCCACCGAGTAGAGTTGCAGCGAGAGCTCGGCCACCTCGGGATCGCTCGGCATCGCCGTCTGAAGCTTGTAGTAATTGGCGACGAGGATCTTCGACAGTCCGGCAGCCTGTGTAGCTTGCACGCGCGCATCCGAGATCTGCTGATCGAGTTGCGTGATCTGCTGCGAAAGCGATTTGACCTCGTGTTTCTTCGGCAAGATGACGAGGAAATAGCCGGCGAGGGCGAGCACTAACAGGCCGGCCAGCACGACAGCGAGCTTGATCGCGACAGGCGTTTTTTTCTTCAGTGCCGGCGCCGGGCTCATGAGGACTCTCCAGGCGCTCGGATATTGGCCGTGATGGTGAACGTGTACGTCACGGGCTTCGCCGAGGCGTTGATCGTGCTAGAGACGAGCGCCACATTGGTCAGAGGCGGAAGGATCTTCAGCCGCGTCATGAGCAGGAACACGGACTCCTGGGAGTAGGCCCAGCCGGTGATATTGAGCGGGCCCGCGGTCGTAGGCGTGCTCGAGCTCGTCGCCGCGAATTGCGGATTGGCCGATACCGGCGTCGTCGCGGTCAGCGTCGTCAGCTTGACTCCAGAAGGCATAGCCAGGGCGATCTGGCCGAGAATGCTGTCCCAGGGAACGCGATAGGAAAGGGCGTTGGCGAGCGCGGTTATCCGCTCGTTCTCGACCGAAGCGACCTTCTGCTGAATAGGAAGAACCTTTGGCGGCGGATTCACCCTTGTCAGCAGCGTGTATTCAGTCTGTAGTTGGTCGCGCGCATTCTTTTTGTCCTGATCCTTCCCGCTCACGCTGATGTACATGGAGAAGAGCGCCGCCAGGACGATGGCGAGCCCGGCGACTCCAACCAACAGCGCAGGGTCGGGAGCCGTGCGCCTGGCACGTTCCGCATCCTTGGGTAGAAGGTTGACCGCTCGCATGAAAGATCCGTCCTCTAACTCAGTCCTCGATCGCCAGGCCGATCGCAGCCGCGAGTGCACGCTGGTTCTCGTCGATGACAACTCCCCTGCTCGGCGCGACGCGCTCGAACGGATCGCCAACCTGCACGCTCACACCGATGAGACGCTGCAACTCGCCGGCCAGGCCCGGCAAGAGTGAAGTTCCGCCGGCGATGACGATGTCGCCGATACCCAGCGAATCGGGCTGATTTTGGTAGTACTGGAGCGAAGAGACGAGCTCGCGTGCGAAGGTCTGAAGCTGGCGCCGGACGATGTCGGCCGCCGTGGCGACTTGCTCCTCGGTCACTCCGGGCAGGAGCGGACGCTCGGAGTCGTCGAGCGTGAGCGAATGCTTGATCGGCTCGGCTTCGGACGGGGCCAGGTTCAGCTGGCGCGCGATGGCAACATCGAGCGTCGAGCCTCCCCACTCGAGCACGCGCGTGAATTCACAGACATGCCCGTCAGAGACGGCGAAGGTCGAGCGCTCGTGCCCGATCGAGACGACGACATGAGCGGCTTCCGATCGTTCTCCGACTCCGGTTGGAATCAATGCCCGAAGCAGTCCGAAGGCTTCGAGATCGATCCCGACGAGCCGCACGCCGGCTTCCTTGAACGCCACTACGTAGCGATCGATCAGATCGCGGTAGGCGACTACGAGGAGAACGCGACGGACGAGCTCGCCATCGGCGTTGACGCTCTCGCTTAGCTGCTGATAGTCGAGCACCGCATCTTCGAGCGCGATCGGAAGTACTTCCTGGGCCCGGAAACGAATCGCGTTCTCGAGTTGCTTTGCGTCCATCACTCCGGACACCTCGATGATGCGGACACCGATCCGGTTGTTGGAGATGCCGAGCCTGACCGCCTTCTTGGGCAATCGGTGCGCCTCGAACAAGCGTGCGAGCGCCGTCGCGAGAGCAGGCGCGTCGCGGACCTCACCGGCGACCACGACGCCTCGCTGGATTGGATCGCGCACGAGATCGAGCAACTCGAGCTTGTCTCCGGTGCGCACAACTCGAGCAGCGGAAATCCCGGACGCGCCGATCTTGACACCAACAAGCGCCTTTTGCCGAAGTGCGCTGCCTTTCGGCGCCGGCGCGGAGGCGACCTTGTGCCCGAGAGAGAGATCGCGCTTGTAGAAAGGGACCTTCGCTTCCGGTTTCGCTACGGGCACGCTCGGAGCGACCGGTGTAGCTTGAGCCGGCTGCGCGCTCGGTACCTCGGGCGCTAGAGCCGGTACGCTCGCCTCGACCGCCTGCGGCGGGAGCACCTGCTGCTGCTTCTTCTTCTTGCCTCCGAGGGAGATCTCGCGCTTGTAGAAGGGGACCTTCGCTTCCGGCTTCGTTACGGGCACGCTCGGTACCTCGGGCGTGGCGCCCGGGACGGCCACCTGAGGCGGGGGTGCCTGTTGCTTCTTCTTCTTGCCTCCGAGGGAGATCTCGCGCTTGTAGAAGGGGACCTTCGCTTCCGGCTTCGTCGGGGGCACGCTCGGTACCTCGGGCGCTGGGATCGGTACGGTCGCCTGAGGCGGGGGTGCCTGTTGCTTCTTCTTCTTGCCTCCGAGGGAGATCTCGCGCTTGTAGAAGGGGACCTTCGCTTCCGGCTTCGCTGCGGGCACGCTCGGAGCGACCGGTGTAGCTTGAGCCGGCTGTGCGCTCGGTACCTCGGGCGCTGGGGCCGGTACGGTCGCCTCGACCGCCTCGACCGCCTGAGGCGGGAGCGCCTGCTGCTGCTTCTTCTTCTTGCCTCCGAAGGAGATCTCGCGCTTGTAGAAGGGGACCTTCTTGGCGCCCTCAGAGCTCGACTCCGCGGATACCGAGGCTCGTAATGCTTCCAGCGGGCCGGGAGGCGGAGCTACCGGACGGGCTCCGGGCGCTCCAGGCGGAGCCGCGGGCGGACGGGGAGGTTGTGCGCCGGCGGGCGGTGGGGCGCTCGGCGGAGCCGAAGGCGGGCCGGGAGGCGGAGCTACCGGACGGGCTCCGGGCGCTCCAGGCGGAGCCGCGGGCGGACGGGGAGGTTGTGCGCCGGCGGGCGGTGGGGCGCTCGGCGGAGCCGAAGGCGGGCCGGGAGGCGGAGCTACCGGACGGGCTCCGGGCGCTCCAGGCGGAGCCGCGGGCGGACGGGGAGGTTGTGCGCCGGCGGGCGGTGGGGCGCTCGGCGGAGCCGAAGGCGGGCCGGGAGGCGGAGCTACCGGACGGGCTCCGGGCGCTCCAGGCGGAGCCGCGGGCGGACGGGGAGGTTGTGCGCCGGCGGGCGGTGGGGCGCTCGGCGGAGCCGAAGGCGGGCCGGGAGGCGGAGCTACCGGACGGGCTCCGGGCGCTCCAGGCGGAGCCGCGGGCGGACGGGGAGGTTGTGCGCCGGCGGGCGGTGGGGCGCTCGGCGGAGCCGAAGGCGGGCCGGGAGGCGGAGCTACCGGACGGGCTCCGGGCGCTCCAGGCGGAGCCGCGGGCGGACGGGGAGGTTGTGCGCCGGCGGGCGGTGGGGCGCTCGGCGGAGCCGAAGGCGGGCCGGGAGGCGGAGCTACCGGACGGGCTCCGGGCGCTCCAGGCGGAGCCGCGGGCGGACGGGGAGGTTGTGCGCCGGCGGGCGGTGGGGCGCTCGGCGGAGCCGAAGGCGGGCCGGGAGGCGGAGCTACCGGACGGGCTCCGGGCGCTCCAGGCGGAGCCGCGGGCGGACGGGGAGGTTGTGCGCCGGCGGGCGGTGGGGCGCTCGGCGGAGCAGCGTCTTCGCGCCGGTCCTCGCTATCTTGCCTTCCTTCGCTCCCCATCATCTCCTCACGTTCCTCCGCCGAGACCTAAGTTCCTGCAACACGCAGGCTAGATCCCGACGCGGCGTCGGAGCCCGTAGCACCGTGCTCAACCGAAATCCCACTTCGTTCCAGCAGACCAATCAACTGTTCCGGACGGGTCGAGCGCGATATCGCCAGCTCAATCGTGATTAGGCGCTTCGAGACGAGCTCGGCGAGCGACTGCTCCATCGTCTGCATGCCGCGCTTGGATCCCGTCTGCATAAAGGAGTAGACCTGCTCGATCTTCCCTTGGCGAATCAGGTTGCGGACAGCATCATCGGGAATCAGGACCTCGAGCGCCGGCACGCGCCCCTGCTCGTCCGCCGTCTTCAGCAGAGTCTGCGTGACGACACCCTCTAGCGAGAGAGCAAGCTGCATGCGCACCTGATCCTGCTGCTCGCCGGGGAACACGTCAATGATGCGGTCGATGGTGCTCGGGGCGCTCTGCGTGTGCAGCGTGGCGAAGACCAGATGGCCGGTTTCGGCCGCAGTCAACGCGATTGCGATCGTCTCCTGGTCGCGCATCTCGCCGACTAGGATCACGTCGGGGTCCTGACGCAAGGCGGCACGCAGCGCGTCGCCGAAGCTGAGTGCATCGGCCCCGACCTCGCGCTGGTTGACTATGCAGTTCTTGTGCCGGTGCAGGAACTCGATCGGGTCCTCAATGGTGATGATGTGGTCGTAGCGAGTGCGATTGATCTCATCGATCAGCGCCGCCAGAGTTGTCGACTTGCCCGAGCCGGTCGGCCCGGTGACGAGCACGATCCCGCGAGGCCTTCGCGTCAGCTCGTGTAGATGCGACGGCAAGCCGAGCTCCTCGAGCGTTTTCAGCTCGGTCGGGATGAGACGGAACGCGCCCGCCAAACTCTCGCGCTGGGAATAGATGTTGACGCGGAAACGGGCCATCCCGGGCACGGAGTACGCCAGGTCGAGCTGGCGCTTGATCTCCAAGTGCTTCTGCTGCTCGGTCGAGAGAATGCGGTAGAACATCTCGCGCGTCATCTCGGGAGTCATGACGGGCTCGTCCTCGACCCTTCTCAAAGTGCCGTGGATGCGAAGGATCGGCCTGGAGCCAACCGTCAGGTGCAAGTCGGAGGCGCCGTGCTCTACGACGTACTGGAGGAGCCGATCGATAGACGGTCCCGAGGGGTGCGGGTTCACTGCCACGGCGGTCGTATCGGCAAGCTACGAGCGTTCCTTGAATGCTTTTGTAGAGACTCTCGGTCGCTCTCGGGTAGCCCGCTATGAGTAAGTGAACTTCACCCATTCGGGGCTACCGCCCGTCGACCGCTCTGCCGATCGCTCCCCAGTCAAAGTCATTACAGCATCCAGAAGGAGCCAATACACATGGCAGATCTCATTCGCAAGCGCCTGACCGGGAAGGAAGAGGGATTCACCCTCATCGAGCTCCTGGTCGTCATCGTCATCCTGGGCATTCTGATGGCGATCGCAGTGCCGTCTTACCTGGGCTTCCAGGCACGTGCACAGAAGGCAGCCGCGGCGGCAAACGTCCGCGCGGCCCTGCCTTCGGTCGAAGCTTATTACGGCGACAACAACAGCTACTCGAACATGACCCTGACAATCCTGCAGCAGAGCTACGACGCCGGTATCAAGCTCGACGCGGCCGGTGTCAAGGATCTGTCGGCAAACTCGTTCTGCATCCAGGACACCCAGGGCACTTACACCTACAGTCAGACCGGACCGGCTGGATCGATTACGAACCTTGCTTGCGCGTAACAAACGTAGGCTCACCGATTCAAGAAGAGGGGCGCGCCGGTCGCGCCCCTCTTTCTTGGAACTATGACCTCGCGGCGGTGGGGAGCTTCTTTCGGACGTACGTCGAGCCCGCGGTCGTTCTTGGCACGCCGGCTCTCACACCTTCTCGATGCTGTCGAAGGGCCTCTCCGTCTCAGAGGCCGAAGCCTCAGACGGCCGCTTGCCGTGGAAGCGAAACACTGGCGAGAGCCGCCCCTCGTTAGGAACTGCGCGTCGGGGACGAGACTCCGGGACGCGAAGCTGCTCGCATCGGGCTCGTGAGCGGCGACCTCTACCTCGGCGGCCGCCCGGCGCCGGACCGCATCAGCAGGGTCTGACAGTTGCAAGCAGGCACCTCCGCATAGAGCTCTTGATCGAGCCGACGCTCCCATCCGGGATCGAACCGCGACAAATCAATGTCGAGGCACCGTAGGTCTCGTATCGCCTCAGGCACGCCCTCGGATATTCGAAGGAGGTCTCGATGCACGTTTGCGTAAAACGACCGGTGAATGTCGTCCTGCGTTCCGACGACGGACGCTTCGCGATCGCCCAGGCGCAATTCCGCCGCGAAAAGAGCGCCGATTTAGAGGCTAATGCTGCGCCAACCGCGAACCGATAAACATCCCGATGAAGTCGACCCCCAGTCCACGTGTTCGCGTCCTAGCGGTGCTCGCTCTGATTCTCTGCGCCGGCGCCGGCGCCTATTTGCTCATGCACAGCTCGAGTAATCCGAGCCCCGTGAGCGACACAGCAGGGACGCAAGTAGCGGGGCACACGACGACGACGGCACAGACTCAAACGACCGTCAAGCAGCACTCCAAGTCGCACAAGAGCAAGCGCAAAGCGCCGATTGAAGGAGTTGCCGCACTCGACGCCGCGCTCGTGGCTCATCCTCTCGTCGTCGTCTCGGTCTACGCACGCAACGTCAGCACAGACAACGCGGCCATGCAAGAGGCGAAGGCCGGAGCAGCCGAGGTCGGCGCCGGTTTCGTCGCCTTCAACGTCTACGACGAGAAAATGGCACGGCAGCTGTCGACCTTGCTCGGCGGCGGTTCCGAGGCGAACAACCCCGAGGTGTTGATCTTCAAGCGACCGCGCACCCTGGCCTTCGAGCTGCAGGGATTTACCGACAGCAAGGTTGTCGCTCAGGCGGCACAGAACGTCTTCCCACACACCGAGCCCTGGGTAGGCCAGGCGAACGGGATCTGCGGGCGCTTCACGGCTTCGTTCGCGACGGCTATGGCTAAATCCAAGAGCGCCGACATCAACACCGCGGCGGGCCGAAACACGACAGTCGCGGCACTGAACGAGATCGTAGCCCTGCTCAATCAGGTAACGAAATCGCTGGGCGCTGTCAGGCCCAACTTGAGCGCAGCCATAGACTACGCTCAGTTCGTCTCCGACCTGCAGCAGCTCGCTACCGACATGAACTCCGAGGCGACGGCGCTCCGGCACAACGACGTCACTACCGCCCAAACGATCTTGCAAAAAGAACTGACGCTGGCAGATACGGCGAGCAGTCTCGCCGCGAACCTCCAGATCAACCGCTGCTCCCCGTGAGCGATCTCGCCGACGAATACGGTCTCCGCGCACCCGCCAAGGGCGGATCGAAGAAGGGCGGCACCAAGTCGGCGAAGGAGAGTTTTCACCGCCACGCCAAGAAGGACGGGCGCCGCGTCGTGATCCTGCGCCTGTTCGAGCGCGACGAGCAATTCGTGGTCGAGTGCGACGTGTACCCGACCAACAGTTTGCGCGTCGAGCCGCTGCACCCGGGCCCGTACCACTTCGGGGCGCGAGACGAAGCGGCCACGTTCATCGAGGAAGCCCTGCTCGCGCTCGAGTACCTCGGCTGCGAAGTCAGCTAGCGCCCACGCCGGCTCGTCCGAGCTTTCGTGTGTGAAGGCGGACTGGACCTAACGGGATCGGCTCTACGCGTTCTCGTCGCCGGAGAACATGCGCCCGCGCGAACCGGAGCCGCCCCAGCCGGTGCCGTGCTGCTCGATATCGATCGAGACGATCGTCTCTGGGCGCAGGAAGCGACCTGCGATGAAGGGCCAGCCGCCATCCTTCGTCTCGGCGAACTGCTTGGCGACCTCGCCGGCCTGCTGTTGGGCCTCCTCAATGCTGTCGTGGGTCCCGATCGATATCCGGTCGCCGTCTACGAGACGCAACACCAGCTCGTACTCGCTCGTACCGGTCTTCGCGCCGGGCTCCTCCTCGCCGGCGGCTTGACTACCGGCCGGCTCGGGCGAAGCGTCAGTGAAGCCAGCTGCTTCGGCCTGCTCCGCCGCCTCGACTACCTCGCCCGCCCAGGCCGGAGGTGTATAGCCGGGCTCCGCCTCGGTCGGCTCGTTCTCGACCGGCTCGAACGCCTTCGGCTCGGCAACCTCTGTCTCGGCACTTGGCATCTCTGCCGCCTCGATATCGTCGGCAGCGGAATCCGGTTCGACTTCGAAAGTCGGCTCGCTCTCGGCAGGCACCTCACCACCGTCGGCGATTGGTCCCGCCTCGCCCTCGACGAGGTTGCCACTCTCGGCCGGAGGCTCGGTGACGGGCGCGGAGGCACCGGAGTCGATGAAGTCGGCGACGTCGGCCGTGATCACGTTGACTTCGCCTCGCATCCAGGCGGGCGTCGTGGTCACCGGCTCCTCTTCGCCTGACGACGAGCTCGCCGCTTCTTCAACCGGCGCCGGCGGCTGTTCGAGAGCACTCTCCTCGGTATCCTCGGCGACGGGCTCCGGAGCGGCCTCCGGATACGCCTCTTCGGCAGGCGCCTCCCAGACCTCGGCTACCGGCTGCTCGGTTTCGAGCGGCTGCTGCTCGGCCTCGATTGGCTGCTGCTCGGTCTCGATCGGGGCGCCCTGCTCGTCGGCGCTCAAATCGGTAGCTTCGATTTCCGACTCCGGCGCCGTCGGGCCGGTCTCTCCGGCCTGCCAGGCGCTTCCCTCGAGCAGTGAGGGGTCGTCGTAATAGCCATATTCGCCGCTTTGCACTTCCTCGGGAAGCTGCTCTTCGGAGCGCGCGATCGCTTCCGGTTGCGGTAGGGGCTGATACTCCGAGAAGGTCGGGTAATCGACCTCGCCTTCGGCGATGATCGGGCGAACCTCTTGCGCCGCGAGCTCGGGCGCCGAGGCCTCTTCGGCGGTTGAGTCGAGCGCTACTGGTTCGGGCTCTGGAGCGGCCTCCGGCGGCACGGGCTCCTCGGCCGGGAGATCATCCGGCGGGTACTGCTCGGCCGCGCTCGGCGCGACCACCAGACCCGGAGCGGGCGCGCCTCCGAGTATCTCGTCGATCAGGCGCGCGATCACGCTCGGCGCCGCAACGACAAAGCGCACCTCGGGACCGAGCTTCGCGCGCAACCGCTCCATGGCGGCTTCGTCCGGATCCGCCATGGCGACGACCGGCAAGCCAAACTCGGTGACTATCGGCAGCGCCATCTCCGCCCGGGCATCGTCGTAGCTCATTGCCTGCGCGAGCTCGCGGTCGATTGCGATCTTGCTCAGGTCGGCGTAGGGCAGACCCTTCTGCCCCGCGAGCAGGCGGCTCAGATCATCCTCGCTCAGCCAGCTCCGCGAGAGCAGCACCTCACCCAGCCGCTTGCCCGAGCGAAGCCCCTCGGCGAGTGCATCCTCGAGCTGCTGCGGCGCGATCAGCCCAGCGCGAAATATGAGCGTCCCGAGCGGCATGTCGAGCATCTCGTCGGCGCCTTCCACGGGCTGGAACTGAGACGCCACCGGCTGCTCGGCCTGGGGCTCGGGCGCCTGCAGAGGCTCGACGCCTACCGGCGCTTCGACCGGGGGCGCAGTCGCAGGAGCTGCCGGGGCGGGCTCGGGCGCCGCTGAACCGGGCTCATTCTCTTGTCGACGACGAAGAAAGGGCACTCCTCACGCCTCCGCAATCACCGGCGCTCGCTTCCGAGCGTTGACACGCACACTGTAGCGCTGAGTTCTAGGTTGCAACGACACGTGCAAGTTCCTCTATTGACGTCAATCCCTGCGCGACCTTGTCCATGCCCTCGTCCCACATCGTGCGCATCCCGAGATCGATCGCGCGCGTCCGCAGCTCCTCGTGTGAGGGCTTCGTCGCCGAGTAAGCGGCCAGCTCGTCGCTCATGTTGAGGAACTCGAAGATGCCGAGCCGACCCTTGTAGCCGGTCTGGTTACAGCGCGGGCAGCCGACCTTGCGATAGAAGGCCATCCCGTCGAGCCGAGCGGCCTTGTCGGGTGAGACGTTCGCTGCGATCAGCTCGTCAACCGAAGGCGTGTACATCTCGGCGCAGTTGGTGCAAAGCCGCCGAGCCAGGCGTTGAGCCAGAACACCAGAGACGGCGGCGCTGGTGAGGAAGGGCTCGACGCCCATTTCGTTCAGGCGCGTGAGCGCGCTCGGAGCGTCGTTGGTGTGCAGAGACGAGAGCACCATGTGGCCGGTGAGCGCCGCCTCGATCGAGATCTTGGCCGTCTCGGGGTCACGGATCTCCCCCACCATCAAGACATCGGGGTCGGCACGCAGGATCGAGCGCAGAACAGCCGCGAAGGTCAAACCGGCCTTGGTGTTGATCTGAACCTGGTTGATGCCCTGAAGCCGGTACTCGACCGGGTCCTCGACGGTGATGACGTTGACCTCGGGCTGGGCGACGATGTGCAGGGCCGCATACAGCGTGGTCGACTTGCCCGAACCGGTCGGCCCTGTAACGAGCAGCGTTCCGGTCGGCTTCTTGACCACGTGCTCCAGCTCTTCGCGCATGTCCTCGGCCAGGCCGAGACCCTCGAGCGTCGGCGCCTTCCTGGACTTGTCGATCAGGCGCATCACGACGCATTCGCCCTCGACCGTCGGCAGCACCGCGACGCGGATGTCGAGCATCCGGCCCGCGGCCTTGGCGTTCAGGGAGATGCGCCCGTCCTGGGGCTTGCGCCGCTCGGCGATGTCGAGCTTGGCCAACACCTTCAGGCGCGTCGTGACGCCCGAGGCCATGCGCCGCGGGACGCGCTGAACCTCTTGCAGCACGCCGTCGATTCGGTAGCGGATGACGAGGGCGTCCTCTTCGGGCATGAAGTGAATGTCGCTCGCCCCGTCCTCGGCTCCCTGGAAGATGATCGCGTTCACCAGCCGTACGAGCGGTGCGTCCGAGATACCGTCGTCGGCCTCGAGGTCGTCGATCGCCTGTTCCTCATCGATTACCTCGACGTCTTCCAGCACCGCCGACTGAGCCGTGAGGGTCTCGCTGGCCCGCTGCAGGCTCTGGAGCTCCGAGATGATCTCGTCGCGCGAAGCGACTCCCAGCTCAATCTGGTGGTTGCCCGCCGCCAGCTTGAGCTCGTCGACGCCGCCGACATCGGAGGGATCGGCGACGGCGACGTGCAAACGATCGCCGGCGATCTTGTAGGGAAGGGCGACGACTCGCTCGAGCACGTGTATCGGAATCGAGCCGACCGCGTCGGGGGAAATCTTCTGGTCGCCGAGGATGATCAGGGGCAGGTGGAAATGCGAAGCCTGAACCTCGGCCACCCGCGCGGGGGGAATCACGCCGTTTTCGGTGAGTGCGGTGACGAGGGATCCGGAGGCTCCGGCGTCGCTGCGCGCCTCGGCGAGCTTGTCGGGGGTAACCAGCCCGGTTGCCTCGAGCAGGTCTCCGAGCAACTCGGCGAGCGCGTTGATTTGCCGCGCGCCGGCAAGCGATCGCGCACCGCCGCGCGCGCTCGCTCGTCCTCCACTTTTCGTGGACTGGCGTTCTTCGGCCATCTATCCCTCGAACGAGCTATCGGCAGCTGGAGGCGACTACTTGACACCGCCACGAGTGATGCAGATGGGCGATTCGATCACCCACTCGGCGGGCGATTGCAGGCGTTTCGCGCGACCGAATCCGCCAACGGAAGCCATCGGCGCGAGTAGCGCGTCAACTCGATCGAGCGGCTCAGAAAAGCGACAGGTAGGCGTCGAGCAGTGCCTTGCCGGCGAAGAGCGCAACCACCGCGCCGAGCGCCAGGAAGGGCGCGAAGGGGATCTTCATCTTGCGCGCTTTCGAGCCATGACGAACGAACAGCCAGATCGAGGGCACCAGCGCGCTGACCATGCCGGCCGCGAGCGCGACGGCGACCGTTCGGCCGAGCATCGCGCCGAGCAGGAAGGCCAGCTTCACGTCACCCATGCCCATGCCGCCCGGATAGAGGAGCGCGATCAAGAGCAGGAAGCCCGACGCCGCGAAGGCGGCGATCGTCCATTCGGCGGAGAGGTGAAGAGCGGTCTGGGCGCCGAGCACGATCACTGCGGTCGGGAGCACGATCACGTTCGGGACGATGCGATGCTCGAGATCGGCGGCCGAGATGGCAACCAGCGAGGCGCAGAAGAGAACCGCGACCAGCGCCTCCGGATGAGGGCCGTACTTCCAGACGCAGCCCGACACGAGCAGTGCCGTCCCGAGCTCGACCCCCGGGTAGCGGAGCCCGATCGAGGCGCCGCAGTTGCGGCAACGGCCGCGCAGCACGATGTAGGAGGCGAGCGGGATGTTGTCGTACCAGGCGATCGCCCGACCGCAGCTCATGCAGTGCGAGCCCGGGCGCACGATCGACTCGTGCAGCGGCACGCGCGCTGCTACGACGTTGAGAAAGCTGCCAAGCACGAGCCCCGGTAGAAGCATGAAGATCGGAAGGGCTACGCTCATCGCTCGCGCTTCATCGGTTCGGGTAGCTGGTGGAGTTTCGGGCCCGTGCTTTCGAGGTCGTTCGCGCCAAGGCTGGTGCCTGCTTCTTCGCCCGAACGCGCCGCACCCCTTCCAAACAGGCCCGAAGCGAGCTCCAGCGCGCCAGAGGCCTATCCCGTCAGAGATCCGCGGTCGAAGGGGTTGAGCCGTGGATGTCAGGGGTCGAACAGGCCGTGAAGGCGCACTGGTAGTGCGTCGAGCGGTCTGGGCGGCCGCCGGCGCCTCGGGGCGGCCGCTTCGGCCGTGTAGACCTGGCGGGATAGGCCTCAAAGACGAGAACCTAAATCGGTATGCCTTATAGCGAAATAGGGGGACGAGGTCTCGTGCGCGGATGCCGAAGCTTCGTTCAGGTGGACTGGGTCAAGTGCATCACGAGCAGGCTGCTTCGCGCCGTCAGGCGCGAGGCCGGTATCACGCTGATCGAAACCATCATGGCGATCTTCATCTTCGGCATCGTCAGCACGGCGCTCATTACCGTTCTCACGTCCGCCTCGGCAGCCGACGCTATGTCCAGGCAGCGAACTATCGCGCTCGAGCTCGCACAGCAACAGGTCGAGTACCTCCGCCAGCTGAGTTACGCGAACGTCGGCATTCAGAACGGCAACCCGCCGGGCGTTGTCGTGGCCACTCAGACGAAGTTGGTAGCCGGACTCTGGTACACGCTCAAGACCCGCATCAGGTGGGTGAACGATCCGATCCCGAGCAGCTTCGCCAGTTCGGCGAACTACAAGCAGGTCAGAGTCACCGTCACCAGGAACTCCGACAACATGCAGCTCGCGAGGGTCTACACCTACATCTCGTCCTCCACGCGCACTCCCTTCGGCGGCGTCAACAACGCGATCATCAACGTCACGGCGCAGGACTACGCGCTCAAGACGGCGCTCCAGAACGTCGCCGTGAGCCTGAACAACGGGCCCGAGGCCACGAGTGACGTTACCGACGAGACCGGCCTGGTCACCTTCCCTGCGCTGACGCCGAATCCAACCTCGGGAAACACCTCCTACTACGACATCGGGACAAGCCTGACCAACTACCAGACGCTCAGGGAGGACATCGGCCCTCTCCGTGCCCAGTCCCAGCCTGGCCGCGACCGCCGCGCACGTCCAGGTCGCTCCTAGCCAGACGGTGTCCACGACCATCTACCTGTACCAGCCGGTGACCTTCTGCGTCCAGATCTTCAACGCGGACGGAAGCGCCATACACCGGCTCTGCGAACGTGGACGTGGGCGAGAACCTCTCCTCCTCCTCCTCGCTGCTCCGTAGCGCCGAGGAATTCTCACCGTCCGGCCCTAGCTCGGGCGGTTGCTACTACCTAGTGACCGGGACGGGCGAGATCTCGGACGATCTCGGACCGCCCGAGGGGCTTATTCCCAGCGTCGCCTATCAATTGAGTGTAAGAGCGCCGACGAACTGCACGACGAACTGCTACTTCCTCGCCTCCGTGCCGGCTCAGCTCAGCGCGTCCGACGGTTATCCGACCACGCTCACCAAGACTTTCACCTTTTCCCTCCCGGCTTCACCCAATGTGGGGACGACGAAAGCGTGCACGGTGACCGTGAAGAACTCGAGCGGCACCAAGTTGGCGAACGCCCGCGTGGACGTCGACGACTGGTCGACCACCGTTGCCGTTCCCAACATCTACTTCACCGGGATGACCGGCAGCGGCGGAACGTACACCTTCTACGTCCCGGCGCAGGCCCACTACGACCTCTACGCACGAAGCGGAGCATTGCGCGGGAGCCTGGCCAATCAGGATTGGACAACGGCCTCGTGCTCCGCCCTCGCGGTGACGGTCTCATGAACGGTGCGTCTACGGTTTACCGCCGCTGGGCAGCGATGGGGCGTGAGGGCGGGTTCACGCTGATCGAGCTGCTGGTGGTCGTGGTCCTGGTCGGCATCACGTCGGCCATGTTCGCAACCACACTCGGCGCCTTCGTCAACCGAAGCACAGACGTGCAAGACCAGAACATCCTCCAGACCTCGGTGCGCGCCACTCTCAACCAGCTCGTGAGCGACGTTCGTGATGCGTCCTACGGAGACACCACCGTTCCGATCATCAGCTACACATCCAGTTCGATCTCCTTCTATTCACCCGACCGTCTGGGCCACATGCGCCGGATCAAGTACTGGGTGGGCGGCAGCTCGGCTGATTGGTACATGTATCGCCAGGTGACCACGAGCACGAACACGGGTGGGCCGCCTTGGACGGGAATCTCCAGCGATACCGGGCCGATCGAGACGCTCTTCGACTCGATTCAGAATCCCACCAGCGTCTTTCAGTACTGCACCCAGACTCCGCGCGACATGGCGCTTGCTCCGACAAACTCGACCTCTTCCCAGCTGATCACCTGGCAGTGCACGGCTCCGACCGCGGCCTCGAACGTGAAGACCATGGTCGCGCAGGTGTCGATTGCCGCCAACCCGACGAGCACGCCGTACTACTACGGAGCAGTCGCGACCCTGAGGTGGAATGCATCATCATGAGAAAGCTGAAGCAATTCTTCGCACGCGAAAATGGAATGGCGATGGCCACGGTCGTCGCCATGGTCGCGCTCCTCACTGTCGTCGCCGCCACGCTGATCGACCAGGTCACTTCGGAGTCCAACCGCTCCATCGCCGCGGTCAAGTCGGACGCCGTCGATCAGGCGGCCGAAGCCGGCGTGAACGACTACATCGCCAAGCTGCTCGACGATCCTCAGTACTACAACCACTATGTCGCCAGCGGCGAAGCGACGCGAACGTCGTGCACGAGCTACTCGGCAGGAGTCTGCAACGCATGGGGCTCCCTCGTCGTCTCGCCGGTCGCGAACGGCCAGAAGGCGCAAGCCTGGACTCCGGGCACTCACTGGGGATACCACAACCCCAGCGCTACGAACAACATGGACAACTGGTTCCAGGGAACCGGCAACGCGTACGGTAACTCGACCGTTTTGAAGGGTTACGCCTACGACCTGATGATCACACCGCCGAGCTCCACGCTCGGAACGAACTACGTCACGATCCTGTCCACCGGCTGCAAGCTCGTCTCGGGTGGGACGACCTGCGATTCATCCGTGCCGATGCAATCGATCGAGGTGCGCGTGAGGAAAACGACTCCGGCCGACTTCCAGTTCATGTGGCCCGGGAACGTCTCTTACGGAAGCGACGCCACGACTTACGGGACGATCTACGCCGCCGGGACGATCAGCCACCAGGGCACCGCGTACGGAAACCTGGAGTCCGAGACGAGTGTCACCGGCTCTCCGACGCTCATGAATGGAGCGAAGATCTATACGCCGTCTACGAACCCGAGCATCCGCACGGTCGTCACGTCCCCGATCTTCACTTCCGGCACTCTCTCCAGCAACTCGTACTTCGCCGTCTCGTTGACCGACGTAAAGCGCGCGGCCGGGCAGAACAGTCCTTCGACGGATTTCGAAGATTCGACCGCAAGCGCTTGGCGCTTCAACTTCTCTCAGAACGGCACCGTCCAGGTGTGGAGATGCATCAACAGCTCGACTCCGCAAACCACCCAGCCATACTGCAACGACGTCGCGCTCAGCAACGGTGCGACGCTGTATCCGTCGAACACTCGACCACCATAACCGTAAACGGGAACACGGATTCCTTCCCGAGCTCCGGCACGCTCTACATCGGTCCCTCCAGCAGCGTCACCACGGCGGTCACCTACACGGGCACGACGACCACCTCGACCAGCGGAACGTTCAGCGGCGTCAAGTGCAGCTCGTGCGGCTCGACGGGAACAACTTTCAGCGCCGGCACGGTCGTCTCCGATCGTCTCGGGCGGGCTGCCAGGCCCCGACCCCGCATACAACGGACCGATTCCGGCGAACGGCGCCTTCTACACCGGCCAGGATGCGATCATCTCCTGGCCGAGCGCGATTACCGGGTACACCAGCGATGGCTCGAGCATCGTCAACGGCAGCGTGACCGTCGCCACGAACCAGGACGTGGTGATCGGCGGAGACATCTACTACAACTCCGACCCGGCGCACGGTGGGGGCCCGAACGACGACGTGCTAGGACTGATCGCCAACAGCGACGTCTGGATGGCCTCGTGGTCCCCCGATGGAACACCAAGCGCGCCATTCGAGTGGCGCGCAGCCTCGATCGCGCTCACGGGCACCTGGTCGTCCGCCGCGTCGTGCTCGACGAACCGCGCCAACGGCTCGACACTGTTGTTCATAGGCTCGTCGACTGCTCAGACGGCCGGGTGCGCATCGGATTTCGACAACCGCTCCTACGTGTCCGACGACGGTTCGTACAGCTCCACCTTCGACGCCCTCCAAACCCTGTTCCCACCGTGGTATCCGGTGATCAACGGCATGGAGACCACGATGCTCTTCGAAGCGGTACCAACCAACACTCAGATCCCGGTCGGCTGAGCGCAGCGGTCTGGACCGAGGCACACGGAGTTTTCGGACTGTTGAGGGCAGCGGGTATTCGCGGCGCGGGCGATCGAGCGCACGTGCGATGAGGGACGGCGCTCGACTCGACCTCTCCACCGGCTTTGGGGGCTAGCGCTCGATTCGTGGACGGTGCCGGCTAACCGGCGGTGGTCTCTCAGCCGCCGTGCGCGTGCACGAACTGGAGCGCCGAGCGAGCCTCGGCTTCGCTCGCGGAGCCGATGCCCCAGAGCTTCTCGATGCGCTTGTCGACCGCGATCAGAGTCTCGAGCGCCTGGGCTCCATGCCACCAGCCGAACTTCGCGCCGGTGACTATCCAGGCGTGCTGGAACAGCCAGTAGCTCTCGTTGGCGTTGCTGGCCCGGCGGTGCGAGTCGAGCCAGGTGTTCAGGTTCTTCGCGCGCTGCGTGAGCGGTATCTCGTCGAGCGGCTCGGGCTTCGCCCCCGCGATCTTGAAGGCGGGCGGACGGGTCTTGGCGTGCGATGGCGTCGTCTTGGTGGTCGAAGTCGTCTTGGTGGTCGAAGTCGTCTTGGTGGTCGAAGTCGAGACCGTTCCCGTAGTCGTCGTCTGGGCGCTGGTCGTCGACTGCGCCGTTCCCGTCGAACCGGCCGGGAGCATGATTTTCGTGCCCACGTAAGGCGAAGCGTTCTCTGGCGTGCCCTGGCTGACGTAACCCTTCGGCTTTGCCAAGCGCAAGGTCACGAGTGGAGCACCGGTATCCAGAACGGTCGTGCCCGGAGCGGGTGCCTGGCCGGAGACGATGACGCCCGCCCAGCCGGCGACCTTCCCGGCGACCGCCCAGCCGAACCCTCCCTGCTGCAGCGCACTCTCGGCGAACACATAGGGCTGGCCGACCACGTTGGGCACGACCTTCGTCAGCGGCGATACCACCTTCGCCTCGTGCTTGGACTTCGAGGAGCCGGAGTTGGTGACGGCAAGGGTCACCGCCACGGAAGCGAGCGCGCAAACGACGATCAACGCCACCACACGGTCAAGCGTTATCCGAACTCCCATGAGCCTCATTCCGACAGGATGCCAGCTCGAGTCGAGCTAGGAGCTACTTACTGAACGGGATCGCCGAACCCTGCTCGGGCGAGACAGGATCGGAGCTCGTCGGAGAGCTCACTGATCCGGAGTCTCCGGGCGAAGCCGCGAAGAGAGAGCTCTGGTCGATGCCCTGGCCCGAGCCCGAAACCGGCGAGACCGTTTGTGAGGACACGGTCAGCGTGCTCGCGGCTGATTCGGCGCTCACACCGCTCAAGATGGAAAACACCGCCGGCGAGGGCAACGCCGTGGCCTCACCCGGGTAGGACGGTGTGGGCGCGTCCTGCCAGCGGAAGGCAATTCCGGCGAAGCTCTGGAACCAGGGCTCGTTCTGCGGATAGCCGTCGCTGGACGGAATCAGCCCGAGATGCAGGTGCGGCCCGGTTGCGTGCCCGGTCTCGCCCACGAGACCGACGAGCGTGCCGGCCGTCAAGCGCGCTCCGGTCACGACAGGGGGCTCGATGTACGAGAGATGACAGTAGGCCCAGGTCTGACCGTCATCCGAGCGGTAATCCATTCCGATACCGCAGAGAGGATCGATATTGCGCCAGGCACGCAGCACGACACCGTCTGCCAACGCGTAGACGGGCGAGCCCTCAGGCGCCGCGATGTCAGCCGCCGGATAGTCGTGATGGGTATGCGCGACCGATACTAGGCTAGGCCCGCCGCCGACCGGAAAGACATAGCCGTTCTGATAGAGAGCGCCCGCGAGATAGACCGAAGTGCCGGAGCTGAACGACTGCGGCTGCGCGTCGCTGCGCGCCTGCTCGAGCTTCTTCGTAGCCGCGTCGAGTGCGGTGTTCATCTCCGGAAGACTCGCTTCGAGCGAGTTGGCCTGCTCCTGCACCTGAGCCGCTTGCACCCGTGCGGCGGAACGCGCATCGATCAGCGTGACATTCTCGGCGGCGGCCAGCATCCGCTGCGCTCGTTGCCCGATCGCATTTGCGCGGGCCTTCGTTTGAGCGATCGTCTGACTGAGATTCGCGACTTGCTGCTCAGCGTGCTCGAGATTCACCTGGAGCGCGTCGAGCGAGAAAGTGAGCGAGCCGTTGTTGGCGAGAAGCTGGGCAAGCGAAAGCACCTCGTTCACGTACCACTGGGCATGGTTGTAGGAGTAAACCGCTCGCGAGATGTCGCTCGCGCCACCTGCCGCGGCGAGATAACGGGCCGCCGAGAAGACGGCGTCCTTGGCGTCCCAGGGATCGGCGATCCCGTCGCCGTCGTAGTCGCCGCCCCAGCGCAGCCAGGTGTCGGGCATGAACTGCATCCAGCCGATGGCTCCCGCCGAGCTCGGGCCCATGTTGCGGCCGAAGTTCGACTCGATCTTGTTGATCGCCGCCAGCACCGACCAGGGGACGCCGTAGGCGGCTCCGGCCGCCTGCCAGATTCCGCGCAGCTGCACGGAGGAGACCGGCGCTTCCTGACCGGCCTGCTCGGCCCAGGTCGGCGGCAGGACGATAGAGCCCGGGATGTTCGGCACCAGGGCGCTCGGTAGCCCGCCCGCGTCGATCGAAAAGCCCGAGCCTGGCGAGGTGCTCGAAGGAGAGACGATCGCGAAGGTGTCGCCGCTCGCGGTCCCGGCGCAGAGTGCGAACGCCAGCAGAGCGCCCGCTAGCGCGCGCCTCATCCGTCCGGGCCGGCGACCCTGAGTGATCCGGCGTCAGAGCTGCCGGCGAGCGCAGGCGAGACTCCGCCCGGGGCACCGTCGGCCGAACCCTTTCCCTGTTCCCCGGCCGCCTGGCTCTTGGTCGCATGCTCGATCTGAACGAGGAAATCGTGCCGGTTAGACGCTGCGTTGGCGGCGATCTCCTTGTCCACCTTGCCCTCGAGCACGAGCGAGATCAACGACTGAGCGAAGGTCTGCATCTGGAAGAAGGCGCCGTCGGCGATCGCATCGGGGATCTCCTCGCTCTTGCCGTCGCGTATCAGATCGGCGATGCGAGCGTTGGTGACCATCACCTCGACCGCCGCGACCCTCCCGCCGCCGATACGCGGCAGCAGACGCTGGCTGACGACGCCGCGCAGCACGCCCGCCATGATCGAGCGGATCTGTGCCTGCTTGGCTTCCTGGAACAGCTCGACAAGGCGGGAGACCGTCTCGCTGGCATCGATCGTGTGCATGGTCGACATGACCAGGTGACCCGATTCGGCCGCTTGCAGCGCGGTCTCGGCGGTCTCGCGGTCGCGCAGCTCGCCGATCAGGATCACGTCCGGATCCTGTCGCATGGCGCGTCGTAGCGCCTGACCGAAGGAGGCGGAATCCAGGCCGATCTCGCGCTGGTTGACGATGCAGCCGCGATCGGCGTGGAGAATCTCGATCGGGTCCTCGATCGTGAGAATGTGCTGCCGGCGCGTGCGATTGATGTGATCGACCATCGCCGCAAGGGTGGTCGATTTACCTGCACCGGTCGCGCCGGTGACGAGGACGAGCCCACGGTGGTAGCTGGCCAGACTGGCCACGCCCGCGGGCAGCTCTAGCTGATCGAAGGTCGGAATCTCGCGCGGGATGACGCGAAAGGCGAACGAGATCGCGCCGCGCTGCCTGAAACCGTTGACGCGGAAGCGCGGCAGGCTCGGGTGCGTGAAGGCCATATCGAGCTCGCCTGTTTGGCGGAACTCCTGCAACTTGCTGGGCAGGTGTCTGGTCAGCGTCTCGAGGACGGAGTTCAGCTCTTTCGGACCCAACGGCGGGAAGCCGTCGAGCGCGCCGAGCTCACCGTCGCGCCTCACGATCGGAGGCTGGCCCAGCTTGAGATGGAGGTCGGAGCCCCCGATCTCGACAACGCGGGTAAGCAGGTCGTCAAGTTCCATCCGCGGATGCATCGGCACTTTCACGCCCGCTCTTTAGACCCCGGCGAAAGTCGGTCCGCGATGCGGGCCTCGACTTTCACCGGTATCAACTTCGCGCGAGCCTTCGCGCCTACGGCGCGCGCGTCTCGCCTCTGCTCCTACAAACGAGACGGACTAGCCGAAGCCGGAAACGGAGCTCGTGGCGAGTTGGGGACGACGCCGAGTGTGCCGCGCCCGTCATGCCGGTCGCGGTGACCTCAACCGCCGGAAATCTCACGACTTCCGGCGGTTAACTAGAATGGCGCATCTCCCGGGGGAGTGCCCGAGCGGCCAAAGGGAGCGGGCTGTAAACCCGTCGGCTCAGCCTACGGAGGTTCGAATCCTCCCTCCCCCATCTCGCTTCCCCGGCCGGCGACTCCGTCGGCCGGGCGCTACCGGCCTATGGAGCCGCCTGACACCGCCGAGCGCACGTCGATCTCCGGAGCCGTGTAGGCGACACTGTCTCCTCCGGCGCCGCACGCTCAGCGGCGCCCCGGGGAAGCGAGAGGCGCCACTCGATGGACGGGCTCCTTCGGGCTTCATCCTCGTGTGGGCAGGCGCGATCGGCCCTTCGGAGCCGCCTGACAAGGCCGACGGCACGTCACTCTCCGAAGAAGCGAGAGGACGGGGATTGGCCCGCTGGTGGCGCGATCGGACTAATCAGCTCGCGGGCGCGCGCTACGGCGTGAGAAGCTACCGGCGTCATGTTCGTGCACACGATCGAGCACCTGTTGAAGCTGATCGGGCTCCCGCTCGTCTTCTTCGGCGTGGGGATCGAGTCGATGGGGATCCCCATTCCCGGCGAGACCGTGCTCGTGATCGCGGCGGTGGTGGCCGGAAGAGGCTCGCTCGTGCCCTGGCAGGTGGCGCTCTGCGCCTGGGCCGGGGCGGTCATCGGCGACAACATCGGCTACGCGCTCGGGCGTCACTACGGTGAGCGTTTCTGGACGCTGCCGGGCATCCGCCGTTTCTACCATCCCGCGCGAGTCGCCAGGGCCGAGTCGTTCTTCAAGCGGCGGAGTGGCTGGCTCGTCGTCTTCCTCGCTCGCTTCGTGGCCATCCTGCGGATCTTCGCCGGCCCGATCGCGGGTATCTCGCGCATGGGCTGGCGCGCCTTCCTGTTCGCGAACGCGCTCGGCGGCGCCTGCTGGGTTGCCGCGGTGATGGTCGTCGGGCTGCTCGTCGGCTCGAACCTCGGCGAAGCGATCAAGATCGTCGAAAGCAGCGGCTACATCGGGCTTGCCGTCGTGGTTCTGATCGCCGTCGCCGGGGTGCTGCTCTGGCGACGCGGCGAGCGGCGGAAGAAGAAAGCCGAAGCGGAAAGCGACGGCCGCTAGCGGCATCCTGACGGCCGCTCGGCCTGCGCCGGAGGGACGGTACAATGCCGGCGCTTGCCCTCTTAGCTCAGTTGGTAGAGCACCTCCATGGTAAGGAGGGGGTCCACGGTTCGAGTCCGTGAGAGGGCTTTACAGAATGCCCTGCTAATCGCAGCTTTCTCTCTCAGAACGACTCGCAGAATCTCCATGTTGCGGTCGGGTATGGAGCATGTTTTGGAGCTTTCAGGTCTGGAAGAGGGATGACGACGTAGTCCCCCTTCTTCAGATCGCCACGGCGATAGATGCCGGGATGATCTTCGATCGGGAAGTTGTCAGCGTTCTCGAATCGTGGGGCCGCTACGTCTTCGCAGTCGTGTCGAGCGGGATCTACCTCCACTACCGGATGCGCAACCTCCGCTACGAAGCGAAGCAACTCGGCGATCACGGCGGCTGCTACGCGGGCATCCGACCCCGCTAGAGCCCGACTCGGCGGCGCCAGTCGGTCAGACCCGACTGATCGAGCGAGAGTGGGTGTCCAAACCGCATCGGAATGATCGCGCCGCGGAGCTCGGTGCGGTTGAGTTCGATGATGGGCGTCGCGCTCTCGTCGAGGGCGCCATCGCTTTCTCTCGTGAGGACGGTGACAGCCAGGCGCTCGGGCGGTTCGATGTTCTCTCTCAGCGCAGCGACAAGCGCCTCGTCGTTCAGGGAATGACCGAGAACGAGAACCCCGCGCGCCCGGCCAAGCGCCTCAGTGAACTGGCTCCAAAGCGAGACAAGGATCGGGTCTCGAGTTCGTCTTCTCCGATCCGGGAGCGCGATGATCGGTATGCCGTTGCCTCGATTGTGGGTGAGACTCGGGGTCGAATACGCCGCGGACGAACCGTCGCCGGCTATACGCCGGTACCAGCCGATGCGGCCGTGCAGGTGGAGGACAGGAACGTAGCGAGGCAGGGTCGTGATGAGTCCATCGACGTTGATCGGGCCGTTGGAGCCGGATCCCACCTGCGGAGGTTCTCCCCATTCCGGCAGCCAACCCGCCTCCTGGATCGCATGCTCGCTGATGAAGTCGTAGTTCGTGGTCGCACACACCCAGTGGCTAGAACTGCTGAGCCCCAGCGCCGCGAACAGTTCGGCGTACGCCTTCGCCGACGTAAAAAGGTCAGGTTCGGCGAACTGCTCGTAGAGCGACTGGTGTATTAGGTCGACTATCTCGCCCAAGTGGAATGCGGTCGCTCTGTACCAAGCCTCTGCCGACTGCTCACCGATGGGGACTTGTTGCTCTTGCAGGCGTAGGCTCGCACGACGAGACGCTCGACCTCGGAGAAGGCCTCCACTTCGTGCAGGAACTGGCCCAGTTGCTCCTCGAACCGAGATCCCGCGAGATTGCGCGTGAGGCCGGTCATGTCAGCGAGAGGGACGCTCCTGCAGCTTCCGCACGATGGCCTCCGACCACTCGTGCATCTGCGGTAGGCGAGTCCCGTTTCGACCAAATGAGCAGCTCGCGCCAGCGCCTGTGATGAGAACGAGATCGATGTCCAGTTCCCTTTGGGGGAGATCCTCCTGGTGAACTCATCGCCGAAACAGTGCCGCCCCCCTCGGATGGCATTGGTGAACGTGGAGCTCAACCCGCTAGCGCAAAGGCGGAGATCGTCACTGAGGCGACTGCCACTAGGAGGACACCCGGCTATACCGATCGTCCAGAGGTTTCGGCGCCTCTCCTGCCATAGGTTGGCGACCACGGCCTCAAGGTGCGGGAAGTTCACGCAGTTCTGGTCGTTGCCCGCCTTCGGCGTGAAGAACGTCTTCTTCGGTTTCCCCTCCTCGCGGGCCTCGCCGTACTTCGGCTCGAGGTGGTAGTAGAGCCGCCCGAAGATGCTGTCCTCGTCCACACCAAAGTGCTTTGCGATCGCCTCGACGTCGATCGGGACGAGGATCTTTGAATCGCGGCGGTCTGCTCCTTCGCCTCCTTGACGTAGGCGGGGAACTCCTCGCGGTAGCGGTTGTAGATCTCCTTTAGGATCTCGTAGTCGGTCGGCGGCCTCATCTCAGGTTGAGCTTAGTGCCGACCTCGGTCGGAGAATGCGTGCGCAGCTTCCGGATGCTCGCGATTGTCATCGCTAAGATCGAATCGTGTCGGTCGAGTATCGCTTCCACTCGCTCGAGGACTTCCTGACCTCAACGATGCATAGCATCGACGGGCAGCTCGACGACGGTTGGAACGCTAGCTTTCCCGTGAAGGGGTGCGAGATCGATGCCACTGTCCTCTTCGCCGATATCAGCTTCTTCGCAGCTCGAACGCTCGATCTAACACCGGCTGAGACACTCATCTTTGTGAACAACTTCTTCGCCTGGATCAGCGCAGAAGCGCTACGAGGCACCAAGGCGATTGTCGACAAGTACATCGGCGACGAAGTGATGATCGTGTTTTCCACTAAGTTCGGTTCAAGCGACCCGTTCGCGGAGGCGATTCAGGCAGCCCGACGGATGGCAGATAACGATGCGCTCGCGTACTGCCCGCACATGGGCCTCGCCTCGGGCAACGTGATTGTCGGCTACGTCGGGACGCCGCTCAAGTACAACTGCTCCGTCTTCGGATCTCCGGTCACCCTCGCCGCGCGATGTGCTGCGGTTGGCCCTGACCTTGACGACGACACCGTCGCGAGCGCGGGGATCGCCTTCCCCGCTATTGAGTGGAAAGGGCGCGAACTTAACGAGCTCTTCTCGCCACGCCGCCACCAGATGCCTGACGGCTCGGAGCGCGAAGAGCGTCTGGAATGGGAGCTACAACCGCCGCGTTATGTGGAGATGAAGAACATCGGGTCGACAGAGATCCGCGAGATCGTACGTCGCGGCATCTACTTGCCGTCGCAGACGGCCGAAGATCGGGCTGCAAGGCCTTGCCTTCCTGAAGCACAATCGGTATTAGGCTACGCCAGCTAGAAGCGATTGACGGCTACTCGATGCACGCACCGGTGCACGCACAGTAAGCCCATCTCCGGCATCTGCGGCATGCCTAACCCGCACAATCGTGCGGTTTCGGCTCAACCGTGCAGCTCGATACGAGCCCGGCGGGAATCGGACCTGCGCACGCGGTTTCGGAAACTACTATTGAACCTCACTGCCGGCCTTTCTGAGGAGCGTCCTTGGGGTCACGGGCCGTGATTCTGCGAGTCCGCTCAGACCACTCTGCGTCTCCTTCGAGCCGAACTCCTTCACGACGGCGGGCCGTCACCGGGCCATGAAACGCCGCGGATCAATGACTAGGTGCTAGCCGTCGGGCTCAGCAAAAACCGCACCAGACGTACTCGATCGTGTCGTAGTCGCTCGAGTTGTAGATGTTGACGCTCCACTTGGCACCGCTTGAGTTCATGACCCGTGTGACCGCAGGCAAGACGTTGTTCCAGACGTCGAGCGGAGCCATGGTAGAGATCGTGCCGGGTACACCGGTTTGGGCGGCTGTGAGCTGCTGTTGCAGTGTCGTATTAGCGTCCTTGGCTGTCTGGAGGTCGGTGTTTGCTTGGTCGAGCGTGGTCTGGGTGCTCTCAAGCGTCGTGTTCGCGGTCTTCAACTGGCCCGAGACGTACGCGGCCTGTTTCTTGAGCTTGGCGACCTTGGCCGCAAGCACGGCGTTCTCATGTTTCAGCCGCGCGTTACCGCCGGAGCCGGCCGCTGCGGTACCGCCGGCGACCAGCAGGACGACTGCAGCCGCTACTGCTGCTACCCCGAGTCTCATAGTCGTTGCCTCCGTTCGTCTCTGTCCTTGGCTCATTGAAGGTGCTGAGCCACTAGATCGTTCTTTGAGGTTTTGTCGCTAGACGAGTTGTCGTATGTGGCCGAGCATTTAGGGCGTGGATGAGCGCGCCATATTCGCAGCGAACCTTCGTTCGGAGCGGACACAAAAAGGCTTGTCGCAGATGGCTCTCGGCAACGCCGCAGGACTGCATTTCTCGGAGGTCTCGCTACTCGAGCGCGGTGGTCGCGACCCGCGCCTGTCCACGATCACGAAGTTAGCCCGCGGTCTCGGCATCCCGGCTCGCCGACTGCTCGACGGAATCGACTAACTAGTCGGTCGATTCGAGCCCGCCTTCACGGGAGTAACGTGATTAACCGGTAGCTGGTTAAGAGGGCACCTGCCGCTTCAGTCGCGCAATTAGACGCCCGGCTGCGAAGGCAAAAGCGAACTCCTCGCCGCAGCTCACACCCGCACCGCAACGGCCGATCCCGAACCGCCCAGGCCTGTCCTGCCCGCCCCTCACGCCCGCGATTCTGGCTCGTGCAGTCGTAGGGTGGTATTTTCCCTAGTACTCCTACGGAAGGCGCATCTCATGGAACGTGAGCGGTGGCTTGCTACTCGTGTGCCAGCCGCAAGTCGATCGGCCAGGCCGCTCTTCTTGGTGCCGGTCAGCGCGGCGCTGGTTGCCCTTACCCCGGAAGCCGCCGCCGGTCAATCGGCGTCGGGAATGAATATGTTACGCTTGGATCGACCTCTGACCGATCAGACCGTGATTGTTGACGCCTTCACCTACCGGATCACCGAGCCGCTTCTCGCGCTGCCTCAGTCCGCACACGCACTGGCTGGATTTCGCGACCATAGCTCGCACGCATCGCATGCTTCCCACGCATCACATGCTTCCCACGCTTCGCACTTCTCATCGACGCCACCGGTAACACCGCCATCGACGCCAACTACGACAACCACCTCGTCGTCGTCGGGGACAACGAAGGCCACATTCCGCGCTCACCTAACCCCCGTCGGCCAAGTCGTTC